>CAWJCA010000012.1:0-41955 GCA_963841165.1 uncultured Gammaproteobacteria bacterium
GGAGCCAGGACCACAAGGTCATTGCCATCCAGTACAGCCTGACCGCAATCTTTGTCGGCCTGATTGCACTGGGGCTATCGGCATTGATGCGACTTCAGCTTGGCTTCCCGGATCAGTTCTCGTTTATCAACCCGGAAAACTATTACCAGTTCATCACCATGCACGGCATGATCATGGTGATTTATTTGCTAACGGCATTGTTCCTGGGCGGTTTCGGTAACTACCTGATTCCGCTCATGGTTGGTTCGCGCGACATGGTGTTTCCTTACCTGAACATGCTCAGCTACTGGGTGTACCTTCTGTCGGTCATCATTCTTGTCGCGAGTTTCTTTGTGCCCGGCGGGTCCACGGGAGCCGGCTGGACGCTGTATCCGCCGCAGGCAATCATGCCGGGAACGCCCGGCGTCGACTGGGGCATTTTGCTGATGCTTCTGTCCCTAGCCGTATTCATCGTTGCGTTCACGATGGGTGGCCTGAACTATGTCACGACCGTGCTGCAGGCACGCTGCAGGGGCATGACGCTCATGCGTATGCCGCTTTCAGTATGGGGCATTTTCATCGCAACGGTTCTCGGCCTGCTTGCTTTTCCGGCGCTGCTGGTGAGCGCCATCATGATGCTGTTCGACAAGACACTGCACACGAGTTTCTTCATGCCGGCTATCAGTTCGATGGGTGCGGACCCGGGCTATACCGGCGGCAGCCCGATACTGTTCCAGCACCTGTTCTGGTTCTTCGGTCATCCGGAGGTTTACATCGTGGCCTTGCCTGCGTTCGGCATTGTGTCCGATTTGCTTAGTACGCACGCGCGCAAGAACATTTTTGGCTATCGCATGATGGTCTGGGCGATCGTCGCTATCGGCGGTTTGAGTTTCGTCGTATGGGCGCACCACATGTACGTCAGCGGCATGAATCCATACTTCGGTTTCTTCTTTGCGACCACGACGCTGATCATCGCGGTACCGACTGCCATCAAGGTCTATAACTGGGTGCTGACACTCTGGGAGGGCAACATCCATCTCAGGGTGCCGATGTTGTTCGCCATCGGTTTCATATTTACGTTTATCCACGGTGGCCTGACAGGATTGTTCCTTGGCAACGTCACGATTGACCTGCCGTTGTCGGACACCTATTTCGTTGTTGCACATTTCCACATGGTCATGGGTGTGTCGCCAATACTCGTCGTATTCGGCGCCATTTATCACTGGTGGCCCAAGATCTCCGGGAGGATGTACAACGAGACGTTGGGCAGATGGCATTTCTGGATGACCTTCATAGGCACGTACTCGATATACCTGCCGATGCATTACCTCGGCTTCCAGGGCGTGCCGCGGCGTTACTTCGCGATGGGCAACACCGAGTTCATGCCGGAATCCGCACAGGACCTGAACGCCTGGATCACGGTATCGGCGCTGTTTGTCGCGGTATCCCAGGTGTTGTTCTTCATCAACATGATCTGGAGCCTCACCAAAGGGCCCAAGTCTGATCCGAATCCCTGGCATGCGACAACACTGGAATGGCAGACGCCGGACCACCCGCCGAAACACGGCAACTGGGGTCACGAGCTGCCGGTCGTGCATCGCTGGGCGTATGACTACAGCGTGCCGGGCTACGAGGAAGACTTTATTCCGCAGAACGTGTCGGCCGAAGATGCACCGGCCGGTCGAAGTCATGGCGGGGCGCACTAGTGAAGCTGCTGTCGCATAGCAGGGAGCAGCAATGACGATCGCGCTCGGTTTCCTGGCGATAATACTCGCCACGCTGCTCGGCTGGCTGCTGAAGCAGTCGTTTAACACGCAGCCCTGGGTTGCTGAGGTTGTTGGCGAGACGGCCCACCACGGGCCGTTGGGAACCAACACCAGGCTCATCGCATTACTCGGATTGCTGGCGGTCGTTTCCTCGTTCTTTGCCCTTATCCTGAGTGCCTATGCCTTGCGCATGGAACTCGGCGACTGGGTGCCGTTAACTGAGCCGCAGCTGTTGTGGACCAATACCGTCATGCTGATATTGGCGAGTATTGTTTTTCAATGGACGCGTAATGCCGCCGTGAAGGATCAGCAATCGAGGCTTGCGCCCGGTTTGCTCCTGACAGGTCTGCTGACGACCGCTTTCGTCGTCGGCCAGCTCGTCGCCTGGCAGCAACTGCAATCATCGGGACAGTTCATTACGAGCAATCCCGCGAACGCATTTTTCTATTTTCTGACGGGCGCTCACGCCGTGCACATCATTGGTGGCATGTACGTGTGGGCCAGGGCGACCGCCAAAGTCGTCCTTGGCAGGGGTGATGCGCTGGTAATTGCCCGCAGCATTGAGCTGTGCACGATCTACTGGCACTTCCTGTTGCTCGTCTGGCTGGTTCTTTTTGGATTGCTGTTATCGACCTAAGAGGTCCCTATGTCTGAAGCGGTATTGAGTAGTGGAGCGGAAGCGCCCGGCACAAAAGGTGTAGCGGACGATTTCTCGCGAGACAAGCAGGTGTTTGGCGTGCCCTGGGGCAAGGCCATGATGTGGATATTCCTGCTCAGCGATACTTTTATTTTCAGCTGTTTCCTCGTTAGCTATATGTCCGTGCGGATCTCCTCGACGGATCCGTGGCCGATTCCCAGCGAGGTATTCGCGCTGACCCTGTTCGGCACTTCAATCCCATTGGTGCTGATCGCGATCATGACGTTTATCCTGATCACGTCATCCGGCACGATGGCGATGGCCGTGAACATGGGCTACCGCAAGGACCGCAACAAGACTTTCTGGCTCATGGTCGCGACGGCTATTCTCGGTGCGTCTTTCGTGGGCATGCAGGCTTTCGAGTGGACGAAGCTGATATCGGAAGGCGTTCGTCCATGGGGTAACCCGTTCGGCGCGGCACAATTCGGTTCGAGCTTCTTCATGATCACGGGCTTTCACGGCATGCATGTATCGGCCGGTGTTATTTATCTCTTGGTCGTAGCGTTCAGGGTCAAAAACGGTTTTTACGAAAAGCATGGCGGCAACTATGAGATCGTCGAAATCACGGGCCTGTATTGGCACTTCGTCGATCTCGTCTGGGTATTCATTTTCGCATTTTTCTATCTCTGGTAAGGGACCTCAGGAGTCTTTGCTATGGCGGAAGAAGGACAGCAACATCCTCTCAGTGTCTATTTCTGGATCTGGGGGCTGCTCTTTGTAGTCAGTTTCTTTTCCTACATGGTGGACTACATGCAGCTGCAGGGAGCACTGCGCTGGACGCTGATTCTAGTTTTCATGTTTGTGAAAGCCGGGTTCATCGTTGCGATTTTCATGCACATGAAATGGGAGCGGCTTGCGCTGAAGCTCGCGATCCTGGGGCCACCGGTTGCCATACTCGTGCTCATCTGGTTGATGTCCTATGAGGGTCTCTACATCGAGGACACGCGCGTCGAGTATTACGGTGAAAGCACGATGGAACCCCAGACACCAGCGCATCATTAAGCCGTGATACATTTTTTGTCGAAGGGCCCGATTAATCGGGCCCTTTTGTTTTTTGAGGATCAAACGTCATGCAAGTAGTCATGAGCCTGGTTGGAGTAGCCACGATTTTTTCGATCGCCCTGCTGTTATCGAACAACCGGCGTGCGATAAACATCCGCACGATTTCGATGGCCTTCCTGGTGCAGACCGTCATTGGAGCGCTGGTGCTGTTCGTGCCGGCCGGGGGACTCGTGCTCGACAAGGTCGTAAAGGGCGTGCAAACCGTAATTAACTATGGAAATGACGGCATCGCTTTCGTATTCGGTTCAAACGTCCAGGCAACGCTCGGTTTCACGATCGCGTTCAACGTACTCCCCGTCATCGTGTTTTTTGCGGCGCTGATGTCGGTGCTGTATTACCTGGGCGTGATGCAGCGCGTGGTCGGTGTTTTCGGTGGCTGGCTGCACAAGTTACTGCAAACCAGTCATGCTGAATCGGTGTCGGCGGTCTCAAATATTTTTGTCGGCCACACGGATGCACCGCTCGTCGTCAAACCTTACCTGGCGGGCATGACGCAGTCCGAATTGTTCGCCGTCATGACCGGCGGCTGTGCGACGATTGCCGGCGCCGTGATGATGGGTTACGCGCAGATGGGCGTGGAGCTGAAATATCTGATCACCGCCAGTTTCATGGCAGCGCCCGGTGCCCTGATGATGGCCAAAATCCTGATGCCGGAGACAGAGCCCCACGATGAACGGCCGCACACCGAGCTCGTCGACGAAGCAAACGAACCCGTCAACATCTTCGAGGCCATCGGCAACGGTGCGATGACCGGCATGCAGGTTGCCATGGCTGTCGGCGCCATGCTGATCGCCTTCGTTGGCCTGATCTACATGGTTAACGGCATGCTGTCCGGCGTCGGTGCCTGGTTCGGCTTTGACGATCTCACGTTGCAGTGGCTGCTGGGCCAGGTGTTTTCGCCCATTGCGTTCCTTCTGGGCGTGCCGTGGGCAGAGGCGACGCAGGCCGGCAGCCTGATCGGGCAGAAGCTCGTGATCAACGAGTTCTACGCGTACGTCAGCTTCGTCGAGATCAAGGACACCTTGTCGCCGTATACGCAGCTGGTGGTCACCTTCGCGCTTTGTGGCTTCTCTAATCTCGCTTCCATCGCCATTCTGCTTGGTGGTCTCGGGGCGATCGCCCCGACAAGGCGGCATGATATCGCGCGGCTTGGCCTCCGGGCCGTTATTGGAGGTACACTTGTTAACCTCATGAATGCGTCGCTGGCCGGGTTCTTCTTCGCCTTGCAGTGAGCCGGAGTGTTGTATGGCAAGGGCAATTATTCTCGTACTCGATTCTTTCGGTATCGGCGCGACGGCTGATGCAGATAAGTTTGGCGATATCGGATCCGATACGCTCGGGAACATCGCGCGTGTGCGCGCAAAATCAGCCGAAGGTCCGTTGCAGCTCCCGAATCTCTCGAAACTGGGGCTCATGCACGCCAGCAAAGAGAGCACGGGTGAATTTCCGGCAGGTGTCGAGGAGAATATCGAAATTATCGGCGCTTACGGTCACGCGGCCGAACTCTCGAGTGGTAAGGATACGCCCAGCGGTCACTGGGAAATCGCCGGCGTACCGGTGTTATTCGATTGGGGATACTTCACGCGTAAAACGGACACGTTTCCAGGCGAGTTGCTCGAAGAGCTCATCGCCAGGGCGGATTTGCCGGGCGTACTCGGCAACTGCCATTCCTCCGGCACCACGATTATTGCCGAACTCGGCGACGAGCACGTTCGCACGGGTAAGCCCATCGTCTATACCTCGGCCGACAGCGTGTTCCAGATCGCCTGCCATGAAGAAGCGTTCGGTTTACAAAAGCTTTATGACCTGTGCGATATCGCGCGCGAACTCGTCGACAAGTACAACATCGGGCGAGTCATTGCGCGGCCGTTCGTCGGTGACGGTCCCGACAGCTACGTGCGCACGGGCAATCGACGCGACCTGACGACTCCTCCGCACGCACCGACGGTGCTCGACAAGCTGGTCGAAAGCGGCGGTGACGTATACAGCATCGGGAAGATCGCCGATATTTATGCGCACCGGGGCATCACGAAAAAAATAAAGGCAACGGGAAACGAAGCGCTGTTCGATGCAACGCTGTCGGCGATGAAAGAGGCCGGCGACAATTCCATCGTATTCACTAATTTCGTCGACTTCGACATGCTGTACGGGCATCGTCGTAACGTCGAAGGCTATGCTGCTGCACTCGAGTATTTCGACCGACGTTTGCCCGAGTTGATGCAGCAAATGCAGGATGACGACCTGCTGGTTCTCTGTGCAGACCACGGCTGCGACCCGACCTGGCCGGGCAGCGATCACACGAGGGAGCACATTCCGGTCCTTGCTTACGGTGCCGGTATCAAGCCGGGGTCTCTGGGCCTGCGCGACACCTTTGCCGACATTGGGCAGACCATCGCGGCGCATCTTGGATTGTCACCGATGGATTACGGTACCAGCTTCCTGAACAATTGATCTTTCGAGCAACGGGATCTGCAGCGGATTTTTCTCATGTCAGGCAGTTGCGTAGGTCTCAGTCAGGTATCGAACAATGTCTTCAGACTCGGCCATTTCTTCTCCGGTGTTCGGGTCAACCAGGTAGGGAATCGAGACCCGGCCTGCGCGCTTCAACAACGCTTTACGGTTTTTTTGATCGGGACCTGACTGCAAGTTCATTGAATCCCGAATGGCGGGGGGTACCCAGTCAGCGGCGCGAGTTCGTCCGGCTGAGCGCAGGATATAGGGAATCTCGAGCTCACACAGAAGGTCACGGACCGGGCGCGCAAACGGGCTTGATTCGAAGCTGTATAACTGCAATGGCTTGGCCGGCCGCTTGGACAGTCGAACTCGCACCCCGCTCATACCCCGGGCGATGCCTGAGACAGTCGAGCCGAATTTTTGCAGCGGTCCGACACGCCATTTCATGGGTAATGGGCGCTTGGCGTAGGTTTCATAAAGATAGGCAATGATGTCCAATGACTCGTACATTTGCTCCCCGGTATTGGGATCGACGAGCAGCGGGAACTGCGCCTTGCCGCCCAGTTTCGTGGCCCGCGGACGGAATCGCTTGCCGCCCTTGGGGCAGGGATAAATCATGGCGTCCAGATCCAGTTCCGTCAGCGCTTCGCGCACGAGGCGGCAGTAAGGGCACCCTTCGAACTCATAGAGCTCCAACAGCTTGGGCGGTTTTTTTGCGGCCGGCCGGGCATTAACGCCAGCGCCGGTTCGGAGTGCGGTTGCCAGGCTCGAACTGGCAAGATTGACACGGTATTTCAGGGACTCAATGCTCATGATCAGGCCTCAGCTGGACACATCTTTCCAGGAATCAGGAACACGAATCGCGATGACCTCACCTTCTGCAGTCTGGATTCCGCCTGAATAAACCCGGGATTTTACGCGCGTTTTTCGCTCGCCGACTTCCTCGATGGTCGACCTGACTTCAATTTCCTTGTCGATGGGTGTCGGCGCCAGGTAGTTAACCGTCAGGCGTCCTGTGACGCACCAGATCTCCGGTACTTCGCCGACGTCGCGACCTTCCAGTTTGTAGTAATTGGAAAGCGCCGTCCCGACACTGTGACAGTCGACGAGGCTCGCAATTGTGCCGCCGTAAACATACTGCTCCGGCCCGGCACATTGCTCGGGCCGCGGCATGTAATGGCAGACGCATTCGTCGCCGTGCCAGTGGCTCTTGATTTGCAGGCCTTTTTCGTTCTCAGCGCCACAGCCATAACAATGATTGTGGGGCAGCTGATCCTGAATCGCTGTCACTCGCTGTTGCTCGACGATCCCGCGCCCAGTGTCATGCCGAGCCATGCCGCAACGATGATGCCAACGATACCGAGTATCGAGAACCAGAGCGGGTGAGGGATCATGATGAGATTTGCTGCGGTAGCGATCAGCATGAGCCCACCAACGACACCGGCAAAAACAAGCGGCTTGGCGTCTCCGATCTTGCAAGCGGCGAACGTGCCGCACAATGTTGCGACGAACCAGGCACCGGCAACGAACAGGAACGCGCCAATCTGGCAGCGATTCGATATAGGTTCGCATAGCATCAGGATCTGCAAAGTCCAGGTCGGGCGGCGGCGGGTAGACCGAGTGTCCGACCATTTCAATAAGCCAAACGATCGCAAAAGCGATAACAACACCGGCGATACCGGCACCAATATTCTTCCACATGATTTTCTCCTCAGCTTTCTTGTTGTTATGGCGACTGATTTCTTTGTTTCAGCGCCGCCTGGATTCTTGCGGCAAGCGCGTTCGCTTCAGCCCTCACGCGGTCCGTATCAATAGTGAGAAATTCGCCGTCTTCCATCAGGACTTGCCCATCGACAACAACAGACGTCACGTCCTGTTCATCGGTGACATAGACCAGGTGCGAAATGACGTCGTAAGTGGGTACATGATGCACGTCATCAAACGCCACCTGGATCAGGTCCGCGTGCTTGCCAACCTCGAGAGAACCGGTAATCTGTCCAAGGCCGATTGCCGTTGCGCCGCCGCGGGTGGCCATCGTGAGTACCGTCGTCGCCGACATCACCTCCGGGTCCATGCGGTCGACTTTTTGCAGCAGGGATGCCAGGCGCATCTCTTCCCACATATCGAGATCATTGTTGCTCGCGGCACCGTCGGTGCCAAGACCGACACGGACGCCTGCCGCGAGCATTTCAGCAACCGGAGAAATGCCGGAAGCGATCTTCATGTTCGATGTTGGGTTATGGATGACGCCGACCTTGCGTTCCACGAGGATCGGAATTTCTTCCTTCGTTGGCCAAACGACATGCGCGGCGATCGTCGGGCCGTCCAGAAAGCCAATCGAGTTGAGTAACATGATGCTGGACATGCCGTACGTGTCTTTGGAGTACTGAACCTCGAACGGCGATTCCGACAGGTGGATGCTGATTGGCACGCCAAGCTCCATCGCGGCCGCGCGAGTTGCCCTTAACTGCTCTGCGTCAAGTGTGTAATTCGCGTGCGGGCCGAATATCGGCGTAATGCGTTCGTTCTTGCCTTGCCATCGCTCAATGAATCCGATGCCCTTCTCAATGGAGTCACCGGCGTCTTCGGCGTCAGGACTGCGCTGGTCAATGACCGTCGCAGAAATCAAGGCGCGCATGCCGCAACGATCGATCACTTCAGCGATCGTGTCAGGGTAGTAGTACATGTCAACAAACGTCGTGGTACCACCACGAATCATCTCCCAGCAGGCCAGCTCCGTTCCGATACGAACAAATTCGCTGTCGACGAACTCCACCTCGGCCGGAAAAATGTAATTGTTGAGCCAGTCCATGAGGGCCAGGTCGTCGGCGACACCACGAAGCAGTGTCATGGCCGCGTGTGAATGGCCGTTGACGAGCCCGGGCATGACGATGCGGTGCTCGCCATCGAGCGTTTTTACGGCGGAATACTCGGCAAGAATGTCCTCGGCGGGACCGATCGCCAGGATCAGGCCGTCGTCGATTGCGACGGCGCCGTTCTCATAGACGCTGCCGGCCTCGTCCATGCTGACGACGTAGTCGCCGCTGACGATAAGATCGATTTTGCCCTCCTGATCGGCTGCTGCCGGCGCCTCGTCGGAGGCAGGTTTCGGACCGCAGGACGCCAGGAAAAAAATCAGGAAAAATGTTAAAAAACAGTAGCTTATTCGTATCATTTTGTCTCCTGTTCGGCCTATTGTAGCACCTGGAAATGGCGAATCTGACGTGCAAAAAAAGAGCCGGTCATGTGGCCGGCTCTTCTATCGCGGACTTTTCTGTGCCTAAAAGTCCTTTGTCAGTCTCAGGCCGAATTCGCTTGCGTCATTGCTCAAAATGCGCAGGATGTAGTCGCTCACGTAGAGTGCCGCGTTGGTGTATCGCTCGTCACTGATGTTTCTGCCATACAGCGCAGCCGTCCAACTTTCGTCGGCCGACGTATAAGCAATGTTGACATTGGTTATGGTGCGATCCTCGATCTTCGTGAAGCGAGTGAGATCATTGGTCGGCTCCCCCCACATTTCGTCACGATAAGAGAAATCGGCGCGCAACGTGACTAAGGCACCGCCCTGCAGTGGCACCTGGAACTCCGGACTTAGCGAATACGTGAGTTCCGGCGTCAATGGCGCTACGCCCTTGATTCCGGTGACAGGGTCACGGTCTACATCGGCGTCGATATAGCCGAGCGTGGCGTGCAACAGGAAACTGTCGCTGAAGAGCATCGTGCTCTCCCATTCGAAGCCGGTCGACGTCTGGTCGACTTCGACCCCGAAGGTCGAGAACCCGCCAGCGCTTGACTCGCTGACCTGGTACACGAGATCCGTGTAATTTGTCGTGAACACAGCCGCGCTCATTTGCAGCCAGTCTGCTACCTGCCCCTTGATGCCAACCTCGTAGTTCACAGCTGTGACGTTTTTCGTTGCAACGAAACAGTCAGGATCGCCGAACAGGCAGAATGGACGCGCCGGGAACTGTCCGGACTGGTAACCACTCTGGATGGCGCCATATACATTCAGGCCGTTGTTAAGGGTCCAATTGGCTGACAGGTCCCAGCTAATCTCATCGAAGCTCGCTTTGCCGAAGACATCCCCGATACAGCATTGCGTGAACGCGTCCTTGTCGTCATCGGTGAAACGCAGGCCGGCCGCCATGCGCAGCGTATCGGACAGGTTGAAACCGAAGTTGCCGAAGAGTGCGATGCTCGTAACCTCTCCGTCCGTCCGGAAGTCAGCCGCTCCGAACCCCGCAAAATTGTATCCGTTCTGGAAATTGTACCCGTCTTCCTCAAAGTAGAAGAGCCCTGAAACAAAGTCCCAGCCGCCATAGTCACCGTTGACCTGGAACTCGACCGATGTCTGATCCGCCTCACCGACCTCGGGGTAGGAGAAGATATCTGCCGGGAGGCTGTCGTCGTCAAGGCCGGCCTTGTACTCGGAACTGCGAGTGCTTGCGATAACCTTGCCCGACAACTCGTCATTGAACGCCCAGTCGGCTGTTATGGAGAGGCCCGAGGCGCTATTGGAAACGCGCGTCTGGCTGGCCTGCAGCGTGGCGTTGTCGTAAGGGTCAGAGGGAAGATCGTCGTTAGTGAATCCAAATGCCGTAAAAAGGGAGAAATCGCCGAACGGGGCTTCGTCAATCAAGGTTGTGTAGGGACGCAGGCCGCCTTTGCCGTCATTTGCGTCTGCTGAAAACACGATCGAGAAGTCGTCGCTCGGAGCATAGCGATAGGTAAGTCTGCCGTAGACTTCCTGCATTTCGCCGACCTTGACGCCGGCATTAGGCAGGTTGACAAAGTCGCCGATGCCGTCGCGGTGCTTGAATCCGCCGGTGAACGACATTGCCGAGCTATCGGACAGGTTCCAATCGGCGTAGAAGTCGCCGTTCAGGCGTCCGCGAGAGCCAATTTCCAGGCCGACTTTGGCGCCTGGGTCTTCACCCGGTGTCTTGGTGATGATGTTGACGGCGCCACCGATCGAATTGCGACCGTACAGCGTGCCCTGTGGGCCACGCAGCACTTCGACGCGTTCGATATTCGACAGGCTCCAGTTTTGACCCACCTGACGGCCGAGATAAACACCGTCGACGTATACGCTGACACCGGGATCAACTGCGATCAGGTGGTCCTGAATGCCGATGCCGCGAATAAACAGGTTGACTGACGAAACATGACCTGCCGAGAAGCCGGTGACATTCATATTCGGCACGAATTTACCGATGTCGACTATGTCGACGATGCCCTGTTGCGCGAGTTTGTCGCCTTCGAAAGCGCTCACCGCGATCGGAACTTCGTAGATGCTTCTGCTCACGTTTGGTCGCCGTGACCGTGATTTCTTCGATCAACGACTCGTGCTTCCTGTGCAAACGCGACCGGGACGACATCCAACAGCATTCCGCTCGCGGCTAGCAACGTACAGTAAACCTGCTGTTCTTCATGTTGTCTCCCCCTGAGAAGGTTTCGATGTTGTTAGCGGCTTCGATATGCTCAGAACCCTTGTGTACGCCAAATTATAGCTGATCGTCTGACTTGTCTGCGCCGAAGTATCGTGCTCTAAGGTGTTGATCTGCGAAAAATGACCTGAAGAACTACAGCTCGAAGTTCCTCCTACGCAGCTCCGGCGGGTGGCCGACTCTCGGATGAGATGCTCGCCGCCTTCAAAGATGCCGGCGTGCTCGTGCTGCGTGATTTCGTCAGCGTAGACGCCTGCGACGCACTGCGCGCGCGGGCCGCGGAACTGGTTGAAGCGTTTGATCCACAGGAAGTACGCAGCGTCTTCTCGACGACGGAGCAGACACAGCTCGACGATGACTATTTCATCGAATCCGGCGACAAGATTCGTTTTTTTCTGGAAGACGATGCGTTCGACGATGACGGCAAGCTGCGGCAGGAAAAAAAGCACAGTCTTAACAAGATGGGACATGCTATGCATGACCTGGACCCCGTGTTCGATCGGTTTTCGCGGACACCCGAACTCGCAGAGGTCGTAAAACGAATCGGCTTTGTGGAGCCCGCCGTTTTGCAGTCGATGTATATTTTCAAGCCGCCGAATATCGGCGGCGAAGTCGTCTGTCACCAGGACTCGACCTACATCTACACCGAACCGGAGTCCTGCGTTGGCTTCTGGTTCGCCCTGGAAGACGCAACCCTGGAGAACGGTTGCATGCAGTTCATTCCGGGTGGTCACAAGTTGCCGCTAAAGAAACGCAATTACCGGGGTGCCGACGGCAAGCTCGTTACCGAGACCCTGGACGATACGCCGTGGCCGGAAGAGAAAAAACGGCCGGCTGAAGCGCCCGCCGGCACGCTGGTCATTTTCGATGGCCGTGCGCCGCACCTGAGCGCGGCGAATCGGTCATCCAAATCACGTCACGCCTACACGTTGCACGTTATCGACCGCAAAGCCCGCTATCCGGATGAGAACTGGTTGCAACGCGGCGATCATCTGCCGTTGCGCGGATTCGATTAAGGGCCCGCATGCTATTCACCGACGTAATTCGGAAAAAACGCGACGGTGGCGAACTGTCCGCCGACGAAATCCAGTTCTTTGTCGACGGGCTTGCCGACAACAGCCTGCCCGCAGAGCAGGTGTCTTCGCTCGCGATGGCAATATTCCTTAATTCAATGAGTTTCGAAGAGGCCGGCAAGCTGACGCTGGCGATGGCGGCTTCGGGTACGGTCCTTGACTGGTCGAAAGAAGCTCTTGATGGACCGGTAATCGACAAGCACTCGACGGGCGGTGTCGGCGACAAAGTCAGCTTCATGCTGGCGCCGATTGCGGCCGCATGCGGTTGCTATGTGCCGATGATTTCCGGCCGCGGCCTCGGGCATACCGGCGGTACGACGGATAAGGCCGAGTGCATACCGGGGTACGACGCAACGCCCGATTTCGACACGTTTCGCAAAACAGTGAAAGAGGTTGGCTGTGCAATTATCGGTCAGACGGCGGATCTCGCACCGGCTGACCGCCGCTTCTATTCGATTCGTGACGTAACCGGAACCGTTGAGTCGGTGCCGCTGATTACGGCCTCGATTTTGTCTAAAAAGATTGCTGCGGGGCTGCAGGGTCTTGTAATGGACGTAAAATTCGGCAGCGGCGCTTTCATGGAAACGCTGGAACGCGCGCAGGAACTCGCACAGAGCGTTATAGCTACAGCAGCGAAAGCAGGGCTGAAGACACACGCCCTTATAACGGACATGAACGAAGTGCTGGGCACGACCGTCGGTAATGCGCTCGAAATAGAGGAATCGATCCTCTATCTCAGAAACGAACGGCGCGATGTCCGGCTGGATGAAGTGACGCTCTCCCTATGCGCCGAAATGCTGGTCGTTGGCGGCATCGAGCAAGATCGCGACAAAGCACGCGTCCGATGTGAGCAAGCGGTTACAAGCGGTCGTGCCGCGGAAACTTTCGCTCGCATGGTGACAGCGCTTGGTGGGCCCGCGGACCTGGTCGAAAACTACGAACAGCACCTCGTCAAAGCGCCGGTCGTACGATCCGTACATGCAGACGGGATCGTGGCACGCGTGAATGCGCGTGCGGTCGGTAACGCATTAATCGAACTCGGCGGTGGCCGACGCAAAGTGGGCGAACGTCTGGATCTATCGGTCGGCTTCAGCGATATTGCGCCAATTGGCACACGCGTCGATTCGGCTACACCACTTGCGGTGATTCACGCCGCCAGCGAGTCCGATGCGATGCAGGCGGAGAAAAACCTGCTCGCAGCTTACACGTTGAGTGAAGATGCCCCTGCCAGCAGACCCGTTATTTGCGAGATTCTCGCCGGCTGAGTTGCCACTTTACGGTATGCTAAGGGCCGCTCGACAATAATAAATCGCCTGGGGGAAGACTATGCCGACCAACCTGATCGGACTCTTCGGAATTGTCGCGATACTTGGCATCGCGTTCGCTTTCTCAAGTAACCGCAAAGCGATCAACCTGCGTATCGTTGGTGCCGCATTCGGCCTGCAGGTTGCGATCGCCGCGTTCGTTCTTTATTTCGACGCGGGCCGGGCCGTGATTGATACGCTGAGTACCGGCGTACTAAAAGTAATCGGCTATTCGAAAGCCGGCATCGACATGGTATTCGGTCCACTCGCCGACACCAATGTTGTCGGTTTCAGTTTTGCTATTAACGTCCTGCCGATCATCATCTTCTTCGCCGCTCTGATGTCCGTCATGTATCACCTTCGTATCATGGAGTGGGTTGTAAAACTCGTCGGCGGTTTTCTGCACAAGGTAATCGGTACCGGTGCCGTTGAATCGATGAACGCCGCCGCCAACGTCTTCGTTGGTCAGACCGAGGCACCACTCGTTGTCCGGCCTTACCTGAAGAACCTGACGGAGCCGCAGATGTTTGCGGTCATGGTCTCGGGCCTCGCTTCCATCGCGGGAACGGTCCTGGCCGGCTACGTCCTCATGGGCGCGGAACTCAAATACCTGCTCGCTGCCGCGTTCATGGCCGCCCCGGGTGGCCTGCTGATGGCGAAGATCACTGATGCCGGACGAACACATCGTCAAAGCCGGTGAACATGAGAAGCTCGTCATGGAGCCGAGTCAGCACCGCAACGTCATTCTCGCGGCTGCATCGGGCACGACCGACGGTCTGCGCCTGGCGGCGAATATCGGCGCGATGCTGATCGCGTTCGTTGCCCTGATCGCCCTGTTCAACGGCATCGTCGGTGGCATTTCCGGGTTGTTTGGCTACGAGCTGACATTGGAGAAGATCCTCGGCTGGATTTTCAGGCCTCTCATGTTCCTGCTCAGCGTTCCCTGGTCTGAGGCACAGGCCGCCGGCGCATTGTTCGGCGAGAAACTGATTCTCAACGAATTTGTCGCATTCAGTCACCTCACGGAGCGACTCGCCGGCATGAGTGAACGAACGCACGCGGTCGTGACATTTTCACTCTGCGGTTTCGCGAATTTGTCATCCATCGCGATCCTCCTTGGCGGCCTGGGCGTGCTTGTTCCGGAGAAGCGCGACCTGATCGGTGTGCTGGGTATCAAGGCCGTTTTGGCCGCGTCGCTGTCGAACCTCATGAGTGCGGCATTGGCCGGGCTGCTGCTGACGTTCTGACACGTGGCGCCACGCCCAATCATTATCGACTGCGATCCGGGCCAGGACGACGCCGTAGCGCTGTTTCTTGCCATGGCATCGCCCGATGAGCTGGACATTCTTGGTATCACCACGGTCGCCGGCAACGTGCCGCTTGCGCTCACGCAGCGCAATGCACGCATGATGTGCGACATTGCCGGGCGCGCGGATATCCCTGTGTTTGCGGGCTGTGAGAAACCCATGGTTCGAGAGGCGATCACAGCCGAATATATTCATGGCAATACCGGTATCGATGGAGTGAATGTTTTTGAGCCGGATACGCCATTGCAGGAAAAGCACGCGGTCGAATTCATCGTGGAAACACTTCTCGACGCAGACAAACACTCGGTTACGCTGGCACCAACAGGGCCATTGTCGAACGTTGGCACAGCCATTGAGAAGGAACCAGGAATACTGCGGCACGTGAAAGAGATCGTGGTCATGGGCGGCGCGATGCGCGAAGGTGGCAATCGCTCACCTTCGGCGGAGTTCAATATCCTGGCGGATCCGCAGGCGGCCGAAATCGTGTTCGCATGTGGCAGGCCCATTACGGTCATGGGGCTCGATGTAACTCACCAGGTTCTGTCGACACGTGAACGCGTTGCAGGCATCCGGGCCCTCGAAAACCCCGTAGCAGAAGCGACCGCCGGGATGCTCGGCTTTTTCCACCGTTATGACACCAAGAAATACGGATCAGAAGGTGCGCCACTCCATGATCCGTGCACGATCGCCTGGCTGCTCAAGCCGGAACTTTTTCAGACCCGGATGTGCAATCTCTCCGTCGAAACGGGATCGGAATTGACGATGGGGCATACAGCGGTCGATTTCTGGCATGTTACCGACCGGCCGCACAACGTGCACTGGACGCACGCCGTCGATGCGGACGGTTTTTTCGAACTATTGGCAGACCGGCTCGCCCGGTTTGGACGGTAACAAAGAATGTCATCCATCGTTGTAGTTGGTTCCGTAAACGTCGATATCGTCGCCAGCGTTTCGCGACTGCCGGCGCCGGGTGAAACGGTGACTGGTGCAGAGTTGAGTCGTTTCCCGGGCGGGAAGGGCGCCAACCAGGCGCTTGCAGCACAGCGCCTTGGTGCAGACGTCAGCTTGATAGCTCGCGTTGGCGATGACGCAGCGGCTGACGAGGCTCTCGAGCTCTTACGGCAAGGCGGCGTCGACCTCTCGAAATGCCGGCGCATTGAAGGTGCGACCACAGGCACCGCTTTGATCGCAGTCGCGCCTTCCGGCGAAAACCATATCATTGTTGCGCCCGGCGCAAATCGAATGCTCATGCCGGATGACGTCGAGGCCATCCGCGCGGATGCGCTGATCTGCCAGCTCGAAGTTCCGGTACCCGTTGTCGTCGAAGCGGCCAGGACATTCGGAGGCTTTTTTTGCATCAACCTTGCCCCGGCGGCGGAAATCGACGTTGAGGTCTTGCAGCGCGCCGACCTTGTCGTTGTCAACGAAACGGAGTCGAACTGGTACGGCGGGTCGCTCCGGGCCTGTGCCGGACTTGTTGCGACCACGCACGGTGCTGGCATTGCAACCCTTTCGCGAGACGGGCAGCTTATTGCAGAAGCGAAGCCGCCAGGCGTGCAGGCGGTAGATACAACGGGTGCCGGCGACACCTTTACGGCAGCGCTTACGGTTTCGCTCGTGGAAGGGCGGGAGCCGGAACAGGCATTGCGCTATGCCTGTGCGGCTGGCGCCGTTGCGACCATGAAAATGGGTGCGCAACCGTCATTGCCGGATCGCGATTCAGTGTTGGAGTGGTTGTAAGGGATTACGCCAGCCGGGACTATTCCGTTTCGGTATCCGGCTTGTCGTTTTTCAGGTATGGCATGCGGGCCAATTCCAGGTAGCGCCCATTGCTGCGACTCGAAAAGGCGCGGAAGTGTAGTCCCACCAGGCCTTCTTTATTGACGCCCAGGAACAGTCGTGCTCGTCCAAGCTCGGCAAGGGTCAGGAAAGACAGGCCGCGGAGCTTGCTGGCGCGTCCCAGGATACCGGAGTCCTGAAAATCGAAATTGCTCATCGGTTGGGACCAGTCATCGGCATAGGTCATGGTTTCGATCGGATGGGTCAGCTGCCAGCGCGGCGCATACGCGGATTGCGCATGCAGCGACTCAAGCGAGAGGGCCGGTACCGGTGCTTGTTTGCCCTCGGCGCGGGAGATCGTCGCATCATCAGCAAGAGCTGCTGCCGGAAGCAGCGTGCCGACAATCAAAAGCACCATCCAGTTGGCTCTTAGCATGACCTAACTCCCTCGAGTCATGACGTCATATGTCACACCGTTCGGCTTATCCAATCGGTATTGATATACGTTGTTACAATTTGCCAGAAACCACGGCGAAATTCGTTTGTCTGCATCACGAAATAGGACTTTAACTGCGTCGGGGGTTATGTAAGGTAGCGGCCGTACGTAGAATGTTCATGTTGAAAACCGGGATACCTGATTGATGATTGACGCATTTCGTGACTTCCTGAAACTTGAAACGGCCAGCGGTATTCTCCTTGTCGCGGCCGCCGTGCTGGCGATGTTTATCGCCAACTCGCCTCTGGCGCCACTCTATGGCTCGCTGATTGATCTGCCCGTTGGCGTCCGCGTCGGCGCCCTGGAAATCGAGAAACCGCTCCTGCTGTGGATCAATGACGGGCTGATGGCCATCTTCTTTTTCCTGGTTGGCCTGGAGCTCAAGCGGGAAGTCCTCGAGGGCCAGCTGTCAGATCCCAGGGAAATTGTTTTGCCAGCGCTCGGCGCGTTCGGTGGGATGCTTTTTCCCGCGGCCATCTACATCTGGGTCAACCAGGGCGACAGCACGGCGCTGCAGGGCTGGGCGATTCCGGCCGCGACCGATATTGCGTTTGCACTGGCGATACTCGCCATGCTCGGCAGTCGTGTGCCGCTCTCGCTCAAGATCTTCCTGGTTTCGGTAGCGATATTCGATGACGTTGGTGCCATTGCGATTATTGCGCTGTTTTATACCAGCGATCTCTCGGTCGCGGCGCTGGTGACGGCAGCATGCTGCCTGCCGGTCCTGTGGGCTCTCAATCGGCGTGGCGTTTTGGAACTAGCTCCTTATGTTTTTGTTGGACTCATCATGTGGGTCGCCGTGCTCAAATCCGGCGTTCACGCCACGCTGGCGGGTGTGCTATTGGCCCTTTTTATCCCGCTCCGGAACCGGGAAAAGGAGCGGTCTCCGTTACACGAGATCGAACACGATCTTCATACGGCCGTTGCTTTTGGCATTCTTCCGGTTTTTGCTTTTGCAAACGCTGGAATTTCGCTGGGCGGCCTGTCGTTCGAATCGTTCCTTCACCCTGTTCCACTTGGAATAATGGCCGGTCTTTTCGTTGGCAAGCAGGTAGGTGTTTTCGTGCTCTGTGGCCTGGGCGTCATGTTGGGCATTGCTCGTCTGCCCGACGACTTACGTTGGACGCACATCTACGGTACGGCACTTCTTTGCGGCGTCGGTTTTACGATGAGCCTGTTCATCGGATCGCTGGCGTTCGAACAAACCGGCGTGAACCTGCTGTTCGACGAGCGGCTTGGTATTATCGCGGGGTCGCTGCTTTCCGGTATCTGCGGTTATCTAGTCTTGAAAATGTCGTTGCCTGGAAGGACCCGGACCGAATCCTAGGGCAGCGCTTCGAGCATATTCATCGCGGATTGCCGAATTGATTCATTGCTACCTGTTTCTGTCGCGGTTGTGAGCGCCTTGCGCGCTTGCTCGACATTGCCGACCTGACTATTGACGAAACCCAGCGTCAGCCAGATTCTCTGATTCTCGGGATCTACGGCAATTCCTTCATTCAGGCGGCGCAGGGCTTCTTCCGAACGACCCAGGTAATGCAGCGTCAGGCCCAGGTTGTTGTATATTTCCGCGTTGCTTGGGTCGAATTTGAGCAGCCGTTCGTACGCGTTCGCCGCCTGCTGAAATTGCCGGTCGGCAAAGAACTGGTCTGCCTGGCGCGATATTTCGGCCGGATCGTCTATGTTCGATTCACCGAATGCTCCCGGCGCAAGCCGGGCGATGTCCGATTCCGTGATGCCTTGAGGCCACACGCTGCCTGGGGAAGTGACCGCCGTTGGATGCGAGCTGACCGTTGCCGGCTCCTGCCTGTAGAAATCGCGGGTTATCGCGAAAACGGCAAGTCCGAAGAGGACCTGGAATACGGCCATTGAAAGCCAGAATTTGGTATCGCGAATCATGTGTCGCCGAACCTTTGTGATGATTGTCAGTCGGATAGCCGGTAATACCGGGAAGGTTCGCTGACAATAACCAGCCAGTCGGAGGAGATCAATGACTCTGGCATCAGCATTCGCTGGAACAGCAACTACGGTATGATTCCGTCGAATTTAGCTGTACTTGAACACAGGAACTCACGCATGCGCATAATCACCGTCGTATTATCACTTGCCTTGATCACAGCCGTTTACGGCTGCGGGGAATCAAAGGAAACAGCCATGCCGACGGCACAAACCCAAACGTCGATGATTGCCGTTCCCGCTGACATCGGCAAGGCGGCCGATGCGCTGTTCGCCGCGATTCCGGCTGCGGACGCGGACAACGATGCAGGCAACGTGCTGCTGTCCGAGTACTCCGGTCCCTATGGCGGGGTGCCGCATTTCGGCACCATGGACGTCGCCGGTGTCAAATCCGCACTCGAAGCGGGCATGGCACGCAACCTCGCTGAAGTGGATGCGATTGCGAATAACCCCGAGCCACCCGATTTCGCGAATACTATCGTCGCGCTCGAACGCACCGGCGAGGATCTGGGCCGCGTCTTTGCCTATTGGGGCATCTGGAGTTCCAATATGTCGACGCCGGAGTTTCGCGATATCCAGCAGGAAATGGCGCCGGTACTTTCGGAATTCGGTCGAAGATCACGCAGAACGACGCCCTTTTCCAGCGCGTCAAGAGCGTTTACGAAAGCGACGAAAGCAAGTCGCTGCCGCCGCATGAACAGCGGCTCATCTGGCTCACGTATGACGGTTTTGCCAGCGACGGGGCGACGCTGCAGGGCGAAGCGAAACAGCGTTATGCGGCGATCAATCAGCGGCTCGCCGAGCTTTACACCCGGTTTGCAAACAACGTTCTCGCCGACGAGGAAGGCTACGTAACCTACATCAACGCAAAACAGCTCGGCGGTTTGCCTGAGTCTTTCGTTGCCGCAGCCAAAGCGGCGGCCGAGGAGCGCGGACAGGCGGGCAAATATGCGATCACGAATACGCGTTCGTCAATGGATCCGTTCCTGACCTTCTCCGACGAGCGCAAGCTTCGCGAAAAAGTCTGGCGCACCTATTATAGCCGCGGCGACAATGGTGATGAGCACGACAATAACGCGATCATTGCCGAAATCGTGAAACTGCGCGACGAACGCGTCGCGCTGCTCGACTACGACAATTATGCGGCGTGGCGCTTGCAGAATCGCATGGCCAAAACGCCGGAGCGTGCGCTGGCGCTGATGGAAGCGGTCTGGCCTGCCGCCGTAGGCCGCGTGCGCGAGGAAGTCGCCGATATGCAGAAGATTGCCGACGCGGAAGGCGCTGACATCACCATCGAGCCGTGGGACTACCGCTATTACATGGAGAAGCTGCGCAAGGACCGCTACGCGCTCGATTCCGACGAAGTAAAGCAGTATCTCCAGCTGGACAAATTGCGCGAGGCCATGTTTTTTGTCGCGGGCGAACTTTTCAATTTCAAGTTCACTCCGGTCGCAGCAGGCTCGGTGCCGGTATGGCATCCGGATGTAAAGGTCTGGGAGGTCACGGACAAGACCTCGGGCGAGCATGTCGGCCTCTGGTATCTCGATCCATTCGCCCGGCAGGGCAAGCGATCGGGCGCCTGGGCAACCGGTTATCGAAATTACGAGACCTATAACGGCAAACAGACGCCGCTTGTCTCCAATAACTCCAATTTCGTGAAGGGCGAGGAAGGCAAGCCCGTGCTCATTTCGTGGGACGATGCCACGACGTTCTTCCATGAATTCGGACACGCGCTGCACGGCCTGTCGTCCAACGTGGCTTATCCGACGCTCAACGGCGGCGTGCGGGACTACACCGAATTCCAGTCGCAGTTACTTGAGCGCTGGCTGATGACCGACGAAGTCATCGATAACTACCTGGTGCACTACAAAACCGGTGAGCCGATGCCGGCCGAGCTCGTGCAAAAAATCAAGGATGCCGCGACCTTCATGCAGGGCTTCGGCACGACGGAGTATCTTGCGTCGGCGCTCGTCGACCTGCGCTACCACATGATCGACCCCGAAGGGCTCGACCCGGACGCTTTCGAAAAAGCGACGCTTGCAGACCTTGGCATGCCGAAAGAAATCGTCATGCGCCACCGCAGCCCCCACTTCGGCCACATTTTCTCGGGCGAGGGCTATTCGGCCGGATACTATGGCTACATGTGGGCCGATGTGCTGACGGCTGACGCCGCCGAAGCCTTCAAAGAGGCGCCGGGTGGTTTCTACGACAAGGATCTCGCGAAACGACTCGTCGATAATCTCTTTTCCGTTCGCAATGCCGTCGATCCGGCGGACGCGTATCGTGCTTTCAGGGGTCGCGACGCCGAGATCGGTGCCCTGATGCGCGATCGCGGGTTTCCGGAGCCATCGAAAAAATAGAGAACAGCAATGACTCTGGCATCGGCAACCGTATTACTGTTCCTGGTCATCGATCCGTTTGGCAACGTGCCGTTTTTTGTTGCCGCCCTGAAACAGGTCGATCCGGCGCGGCGCAAACGCGTGGTTGTTCGCGAGCTTTTGATCGCGTACGCCGTGATGGTGATATTCCTGTTCTTCGGGCAGCCGCTCTTGAAGGTACTCGGCATTTCCGGTCCGGCATTGACGATCGCCGGCGGCGTCATTCTCTTTCTGATTGCGCTTCGAATGGTATTTCCTCTTCGCGGACGGACCTCGCAGGAAGACATTGATGGCGAGCCCTTCATCGTACCGCTCGCGATTCCCTACGTGGCCGGACCGTCTGTGCTGGCAGTGGAGCTGCTGCTGATGAGCGATGAGCCAACGCGATGGCCCGTGTGGCTGGCCGCAATTTCGATCGCATGGGCGGTCACGGCGGTGATCGTCCTGTTCGGCAGCCAGGTGGCGGAGCGCCTGGGTTCGCGGGGCCTCATCGCGATCGAGCGCCTCATGGGGATGATACTTGTCGCCATCGCCATCCAGATGTTCCTGACCGGCGCGGACACGTATTTTGGCCGCGGCTAAGCTGGCGGGGCGCGCCTAGTCGAGGTGGAAGGACTCGGGCAGCAGCTCGGCAGCCGAGTATTCCTGCCATTCCTTGCTGTCGTCGATAACAATGACAACCGTGTTCTTGTCGGCGAATTCATTGATGCGCTGGCGGCACCCGCCGCAGGGCGTGCAGGGCCCGATCTCGGAATAGCCGCCCGCGACCGCGATTCGAACGATGCGTTTGCCACCTTCCTGCACCATCGCGGCGATCGCGGCCGCCTCCGCGCAGTTGCCGAGATTGTAGGCGGCGTTCTCGACATTGCAGCCGACGTGCAGGCGGCCCTGATCGTCGACAATAGCGGCCCCGACGCTGTATTTCGAATAGCGGCTGTAGGCGTTCTTGCGGGCCTCCCTGGCCGCATTGATCAGATCGTCGTTCCGTATGGTCATGTTATTTCGTCTTCCGCATCGGGTTATTCGGATGAGTCGTCCAGTCGGCCTTTTCCATCGAGATCGGCTGTCCGGTTCTCGGGTCGCTGCCCTCGGTCAGCTGGTGCATGGAAATGCAGCCGTCGACGGGACACACGCTGACGCACAGGTTGCAACCAACGCATTCAGAATCGATCACTTCAAAGCGCCGTTCGCCGTTGACCGTATGCGTGATGGCCTGGTGCGACGTGTCCTCGCAAACGACGTGGCAGCGACCACACTGGATGCACAGATCCTGGTCAATCACGGCCTTCTCGACGTAATTCAGGTTCAGGTATTGCCAGTCGGTGACGCTGGGCACAGCTTTACCGATCAGTTCGTCGAGGGTCAGCTGTTTGTCATCGAGGAAGCGGCTCAGGCCGTCAACCAGGTCGTCGATAATCTTGAAGCCATAGACCATCGCGGCCGTGCACACCTGCACATTGCTGGCGCCCAGGGCCAGGAAATCGACGGCGTCGCGCCAGTCCGTGATGCCGCCAATACCCGAGATGGGAAGCGATCGGGTCTCTTTCGTGCGCGCAATTTCAGCCACCATGTTTAAAGCGATCGGTTTAACCGCTTCGCCGCAGTAGCCACCATGCGTGCCCATGCCATCAGTCGTCGGGTACATCGTTAGTGAGTCGTAGTCCACGCGCATGATGGAATTAATCGTGTTGATCAACGAAACGGCATCGGCGCCACCGTCGAGCGCTGCTTTGGCCGGCGGCAGGATGTTCGTGACGTTAGGCGTGAGCTTCACAATGACGGGCACGGACGCGGCTTTCTTCGCCCACTCGGCGGCCATCTGAATGTACTCGGGTACCTGGCCGACGGCCGCACCCATGCCACGTTCGGACATGCCGTGCGGGCAACCGAAATTGAGTTCGAACGCATCGATGCCGGTTTCTTCGACCATGGGCAGGTACTTCGCCCAGGTCGCTTCGTTCATCGGCAGCATGACGGATGCAACCAAAGCGCGATCCGGCCAGTCTTTCTTGATCTGCCGCATCTCGTCGAGATTGGTCTGCAGCGGCCGGTCGGTAATCAGCTCGATGTTATTGAAACCGATGACGCGCCGCTCGTTGCTGTGGATCGCACCGTAGCGTGGGCCACTGACGTTGACGATGTGCGGATCTTCGCCCAGCGTCTTCCAGACAGCGCCGCCCCAGCCGGCTTCGAACGCGCGATTGACGTTGTAGGCTTTGTCGGTCGGCGGCGCAGATGCGAGCCAGAACGGATTCGGTGACGAGATGCCCAGGAATGTCGTTTTGAGGTCCGCCATGTCTATTCTCCCCTCAGCCTGCGGTCGATATCGATGGCCGCGACCTTGCCCTGCTGGACGGCCGTAACGGTGAGGTCATCGCCGCCGGCAACGCAGTCACCGCCTGCCCAGACGTCACGAAGCGTGGTCCTGCAGGCCTCGTTGATGACGATACGATCATGTCGAAATTCGAGCCCAGGCAGTATTACCGAGCACGCCCACGTCGAGTATTTGACCAATGGCCTTGAACACCGTGTCTGCGGTCAGCTCGAATGCGATTGCCTTGTGATGACAAACGGCCGTCGCCGTCGAGCGCCGTCCGCTCAAAGCGGATGGTTGTAACGTGGTCGTCGCCGAGCAGCTCGACCGGCTTCGCCCAGTGATGAATCGTGACACCATTGGTTTGAGCCAGGTCCTGTTCGTACTGGCTGGCACCCATCTGCTCAGGCCCGCGGCGGTAGACGAGGTCGACGACCTCGGCGCCCAGGCGTTTGCTTTGCACGGCAATATCGATGGCCGTCATGCCGCCGCCGATCACCACAACCCGGCGTCCGACGGGCAGCTTGCCGAGGTCATCCGCCTGGCGGATTTCCGCGATGTACTCAATGGCACTGCCGACGCCCGACAGCGATTCGCGGTCGAGGCCGAGCGCATTCGTCGATCCGAGACCGATACCGATGAATACTGCGTCATAGGCATCACGAAGCTCCTGCAGCGTGAAGTCCTTGCCGAGTGTTTCGCCATTGCGAAGTTCGATACCACCGATCGACAAAATGTACTCGACTTCCTTCTGCGCAAAATCATCGATCGTCTTGTACGCGGCGATGCCATACTCGTTCAGTCCGCCGGGTTTGTCGTCACGATTGAGAACAACGACGTCGTGACCAAGCATCGCAAGCCGATGCGCGCAGGACAGGCCCGCGGGACCGGCACCAACTACCGCAACCTTCTTGCCCGTGGCAGGCGCCCGGGAAAAAAGCGGAGTTTCCTGGTCGAAGATCGGATCGGTCGCGTAGCGTTGCAGCAGCCCGATTTCCACGGGCTTTTCTTCATGCGTGTTTCTGACGCAGGCTTCTTCGCAAAGCACCTCGGTCGGACAGACACGCGCGCACATGCCGCCCATGATGTTTTCCCTGAGAATGGTGTGCGCGGAACCGCGAATGTTGTCGCTGCGAATTTTCTGAATGAAGCCCGGTATGTCAATGCCCGTTGGGCAAGCCGTGGTGCAGGGCGCGTCATAGCAGAAATAACAGCGATCGGCCGCGATCAGCGCTTCGGAGCGAGACAGCGGCGGATGCAGGTCGCCAAAATTTCGCGCAATCTCGTCTTTGTCGAGGCGGTTGCTGCGGATATCAGCTTGCTGTTCGCTTTTGCTCATCGGAGTAGCGCAATCAGCGCCGAACCGCTACCGGCTCGGCTTGTTTCGCCTGGATCTTCAGCGCGTCGTAGTACGGGGCGAACGGCGGACGGTCGACGTAGCGCCCCGCGCCGCGTTCGACATTGAGTTTACCGTCGGCATAGACGACGCGGCCACGGCTTATCGTGTGTGACGCGCAGCCCGTGACCGTCATGCCTTCAAAAATGTTGTAGTCGATCTTCTGATGATGCGTCTTCGCCGAGATCGTCTTGCTCGCCGCCGGATCCCACACGACGATATCGGCATCGGCGCCGACTGAAACGCTGCCTTTTCTCGGGTAGATATTGAATATTTGTGCGGCGTTGGTCGAGGTGACTTTGACGAACTCGTTCATGGTGAGTCGACCGGTGCCGACACCGTGGTGCCACAGCACTTCCATGCGGTTTTCGATACCGGCGGTTCCGTTCGGTATGATGCGGAAATCGTCCTTGCCGGCTGCTTTCTGATCGGCACAGAAACAGCAGTGATCAGTGGCGGTCGTCTGCAGGTTGCCCGACTGCAGGCCATGCCAGAGCGCTTCCTGGTTTTCCTTCGAGCGGAACGGCGGGCTCATGACGTGCGCCGCGGCTACTTCAAAGTCCGGGTCACGGTAGACCGAATCGTCGATCAGCAGGTGCCCGGCCAGTACTTCACCGAAGACCCGCTGGCCTTCATTGCGAGCACGCGTAATGGCTTCGAGTGACTGCCGGCAGGAGTTGTGCACGACGTACAGCGGCACGCGCAGTACTTCTGCAATTCGTATCGCGCGATTGGCCGCCTCTCCTTCGACCTCCGGGGGGCGCGACAGCGGGTGAGCTTCCGGGCCCGTAATACCTTTCTCGAACAGTTCTTTTTGCAGGCGAAAAACCAGCTCACCGTTCTCGGCGTGCACCGTCGGAATTGCGCCGAGCTCGAGCGCACGCGAAAAACTGTTCACGAGAATTTCGTCGTCGGCCATGATGGCGCCCTTGTACGCCATGAAATGCTTGAAGCTGTTCACGCCATGATCACGAACGAGCGTGCCCATGTCCTTGTGAACAGTGTCGTCCCACCAGGTGATCGCAACATGGAAGGAATAATCCGAAACGGACTTCTCAGCCCACTCACGCCACTGCATGTAGGTCTCCATGACGTTCTGCTGTGGGTTGGGTATGGCGAAGTCGATGATCATCGTCGTGCCACCGGCAAGGCCCGCCGCGGTGCCGGTATAGAAGTCTTCGCTCGTCACCGTGCCCATGAAGGGCAGCTGCATGTGCGTGTGCGGGTCAATGCCGCCCGGCATCACGTACTGGCCACCCGCATCGACGACGGTTGCACCTTTCGGCGCGTCGAGATCTTTGCCCACGCCGGTAATGACACCGTCCTGGCAAAGCACGTCCGCCCGAAAAGATTGTTCTGCGTTGACGACAGTGCCGCCTTTGATGAGTACCGTCATGATGAACTCCCGATTTCGCCGCGTGCGACGAAGTAATAAATGAGACCGCCGAGAATCGAGCCCGTAAACCAGCCGTAGTCGTAGAACCAGCCCAGCTTACCCGTCGTAACGGCGATTAGTGTCAAAGCGACCGGTACCAGGAACGCAATAAAGCCCGATTTGTTCCAGGCCGGGTATCCCGCGTTGTCCTGATACAGCGCCAGCAGATTGTAGGCCTGTTTCTTGATAAGAAAATAGTCGACGATCATGATACCTGCAATGGGCCCGAGCAGGCTGGAGTAGCCCAGCAGCCAGTTGGAGTAGAGACTCTCGACGCTTACGTCCGTATCAAGCCAGCCCATCTTCTTCAAAAGCTCCCAGCTCATGAGCAGAACGCCGATAAAACCGGTGATCAGCACACCACGTTTTTCGTCGATAATCTTCGGAGCCAGGTTCTGAAACACGTTTGTGGGCGACACGATATTCGCGGCCGTGTTGGTCGAGATCGTCGCCAGGATAATCATGAGCATCGCGATCACGACCATGAAGTTATTGTCGATGCGGCCGATCAGGTTGATGGGGTCGGAAATCGCCTCGCCCGTGAGCTCGACCGACGCGGCCGTGAGCACCACGCCGAGACCGGCAAACAGCAGCATTGTCAGCGGCAGACCGATGATCTGCCCCAGCACCTGGCTGCGCTGCGTTCTTGCGAAGCGGCTGAAATCGGGGATGTTCAGCGACAGCGTGGCCCAGAAGCCGACCATCGCAGTAAGGCCGGCCATGAAATAGCCGAAAAACGGCGCGCCCGCGGGCCGCGTAGCCGGCGTGGACAGCACTTCGCTGAGGGAGATTTTCGGCAGTGCCCAGAACACCAGGCCGATCGCCACAATCAGCAGCAGCGGCGCGGCGAGTGCTTCGAGATGTTTGATGGACTCCGAGCCGCGGATGACGACGGCGAGGTTGGCGACCCAGAAGATGAAGAAACCGAGGACTTCGCCCACGCCGCCCAGCGCCGCCCAACCGTCGAACATCGCGGACAACATCAGGTGAATCGCGATACCGCCGAACAAGGTCTGGATGCCGAACCAGCCGCAGGCGACGATAGCGCGGATCAGCGAAGGTACGTTCGAGCCGATGATGCCGAACGAGGCGCGCATGACGACCGGGCAGGGGATGCCGTAGCGGGTTCCGGGATACGCATTGAGCGTCAGCGGAATCAGCACGATGATATTCGCGATCAGGATGGTCCACAGGGCTTCCGCCACGGACAGGCCGAAGTAGGCCGTGAGGACGCCGCCCAGCGTGTAAGTCGGCACGCAGATGGCCATGCCCACCCACAGCGACGCAACGTTCCAGCGCGTCCAGGTTCGTTGTGAGGCCCGCGTCGGGGCGATGTCGTCGTTGTAGCGCGGGCTGTTGGCAATATCGTCGCCGACATCGAGTTCGATGTGTTCGCCAACTGTACGCAGCTTACTGACCGCTAAACGCTCGGACATCGGTTTCCTCCCTCAAGGAAGTGCCGGTCGACGGTTTGCTAGTTATCCGTCAGGGGACCGTAGGTTTCCGGCCTGCGGTCACGGAAGAATTGCCAGGTGTCCCGGACTTCGCGAATCATGTCGAGGTCGATTTCGTGCACCAGCAGTTCATCGTCGCCGTAGCTGGCCTGGGCTTCGATCGCGCCGCGAGGATTGACGATGTAGCTGGAGCCGTAAAACTCACCCATCTGCTTCGCCCAGGGTTCTTCGGTGCCAATGCGGTTGATCGCGCCGATAAAGACGCCGTTGGCGGCGGCCGAGGCCGGCTGCTCCAGCTCCCACAGATACTTGCTGAGTCCGGCGACAGTGGCCGACGGATTGACGATGTATTCGGCGCCGTTGAGCGCAAGCGCTCGCCAACCTTCGGGAAAATGCCGGTCGTAGCAGATGTACACGCCGAGCTTGACGTAGGCCGTGTCGAATACCGGGTAGCCGCTGTCGCCGGGCTTGAAGAAAAACTTCTCGAAAAAGCCGGGATCGACCTGCGGGATATGCGTCTTTCGATATTTGCCGAGATACTTGCCGTCAGCGTCAATGACGGCGGCCGTGTTGTAATAAACACCGGTCATGTGTTCTTCGTATATCGGCACGACAATGACCATGTTGTGCTTTTTCGCATACTCCTGCATGAGTTTGGTCGTGTAGCCGTCCGGAATTTTCTCTGCCGCGGCATACCATTTCCGGTCCTGGCTCGGACAAAAATACGGCTGCGTAAATACTTCCTGGAAACAAAGGACCTGCACGCCCTGTTTTGCGGCGTCTTCGATATAGGGAATATGCGCTTCGATCATGCGATCCCGAATAGCCTCAGGACTCATCGAGCCATCGCCCTTGAGCGCCATCTGAATCAGACCACACTTAACTTTCGCCATTAGATTCCCCCTTCAAAACTACCGCTTGAGTGTAGCGAGTTATCCTCGATTTGGCATCACCTGAACGATGTCCACGATCCGTGCATCGGCCCCGGCAGGATATACCAGCCATTGCCCCAATAATTTGTGTACTCCTCAACCAACTGTGCCCGGCTGGCTTTGGTCGCTGGTTCAGTGCACGGCCCGTACAGCTTCGTGCGCACGCAGGGCACGAAATCGCCGAGATCGTCGCCGAACAGCATGATCACCCGATGCGTCCTGGCGATATATTCTCTGCGCCGGATCTTTGCTCGATCCCAGTCATTTTCATCGGCCAACATTACATGCGCATCGTCAGTGCTGATACCAATCGATTCAATCTCTTCTATTACCCCACGCTTTTGTGGACAAGGATCCGGATCGTCGTCGATCAATTCGCACGGCCGATTGGTGACGAAGAAAACGGCGACACCGGCTTTCCTCGCGGCCGCAACGAACTCGACGACGCCGGGCACAGGTATCGCGGCATGCTCACGATAGAAATCGTACAACTTGCGATTCGTAAAAGGGCGCTCGAAGGCGAGCTGAAAATCGACATTGCTTACGACAGTTTCGTCGACATCGAGAATGACCGCGGGCGGCAGTTTTTCGGCATCGGTTTGCCCGGGCATTGCGCTCCAGGACGTGTCAGCAATGTAGCCTGGCAACGCGGCTTCGGCGCTGCGGTAGGCCTGCTTCGTAATTGCCCTGTATTCAGCGGCATGCTTGACCCACAGGAGCCCCAGATCCTGCTGCGGATCGTAGCCTGCCGACGCCGCCTCCGGGTCCGGTGCCGGCGCGGAGGCACAAGCGACGAGCATGGATAACACTACAATAGTCAAAGCGAGGTGCAATCGAGTCATGGTTTATCCTGATGCGAGCAGCGGCCAAATCAGGTTAGCATGCTCGCATGAAGAGATTCTCACTGCTACTTTTTGCGCTTGTCCTGGTGCTTTCCGCGTGTGCGACAGCTCCGCAAACCGCCACACCGGGACTGACATTCGTGCATCTCAACGACACCTATCGTGTTGGTGCCGTCGAAGACGGTAACGCCGGCGGATTCAGTCGTGTCGTAACTCTCGTTCGCGAATTGCAGAGCGAGGGCAGGGATGTGCGAATTCTGCACGGCGGCGACTTCCTGTATCCGTCGCTCGAAAGCCAGCTGTGGAATGGCCTGCAAATGGTGGACGCGTTCAATTTCATGGATGCGGTCGCGCCGATGTACGCGGCTTGCCGGAAACCACGAGTTCGATCGTCGCGGACCGGAACAGCTGATTGCCGCGGTCAAAGCGTCGCAATTCGACTGGCTGGGCGACAACTACGTTTTTAAAACCGGCGATGCCGATGTCGATAGCGCACTGCAGATCTGCATTCACGTTTCAGGCGGGCGACAAGACCATTGGCGTTTTTTCGCTGACGCTGAACGCGATCGATGGCGGCAACAAACGCGATTACCTCGAGAACGACGGCGACTACATGGGCGTCGCCGGGAAGACCATCGCAGACGCTCGAAGCGAAGGGTGTCGATCTGATCATTGGTGTTACGCATCTGCACATGTGGAAGGACGTCGAGCTCGCCGGTCTGAAAGCGAAGCATCCCAAACTCGCTTTCATCGTTGGCGGGCACGAACACGAGCCGGAGCACAGCCCGGGCAGCGACACATCGGCCGATTGTCATGAAAGGCGCGTCCAATGCGCGGGTCGTCTGGGTGATTGACATCGATTTCGATAACGCGGGCCAGGCGACGGTTCGCGAGCGGCAAGGTCAAACTCGATGAGAGCATTGCGCTCGATCCTGAGTACGAAATTCTCGCCAACAAGTGGCGCGGGCGGCTGCTGGAGAAGTTTCCGTTTCTCGAGGCGCGAATCGGCACCGCGGCGCTGCCGCTCGACGGCCGCGAGGTGACCGTCAGGAATGAAGAAACAATTGGGCGAATTTCATCGTCGACCAGATGCGAACTCGCGTTTGGCGAGACAGCCGACCTGGCTTTCATCAACGGCGGCACGTTGCGAATCGATGACTTCATCGAAGGACGACATTCTTTTCGAAGATATCGGCCGCACCTTTGGTTTCACGCTCGTTTCTGCGCCTGACAACGATGACGCGGCGCCGAATTTCGCGAAGTTCTGGAAGCGGGCTATCGGGGTTCGGTCGACGAGCAAAGGCTATTTCCCCCAGGTTTCGGGATTTCGCGTGTGCGTCGATCGTAGCCGCCACGAGCGCGATCGAATTGTCAGCCTGCAGGTTCCGACAGAGCGACGGCTGGCGGAAATCATCGCTGACAAAGACGTACAGCGTCGTCGTTCCCGACTACCTGTACGGCGGCGGCGATGGCTACGACATTCCGAAGGATCGACCGGCAACACCGCCGGGTTCGAGACTCAAGTACCTGGTCCTGGACGGCGTTCTGACGAGCTCAGGCGCAGGGCAAGAAAGTCGGTGCGCCGGTGGATCCGGAAAACCCGCGGTTTCATGAGCTCAAGGAAAGCAAGGAATCCTGCTTCCACTGAGATTATCAATACCCCATGAGCACGCGGATGTGCGATTCCACGCATCTTGCCAGGCTGCGCAATTCGTAGCCGCCCTCGAGTGCGGAGACAACGCGACCGGATGCCGACTTTGCAGCAACCTCGACGATTCGTTCTGTCACCCAGGTGAAATCGGCATCGGTGAGGTTGACCTGAGACATATCGTCATCCCTGTGCGCGTCGAAGCCCGCTGAAACAAAAACCATTTCGGGCGCAAAGCTGTCGAGCGCAGGCAGCCAGTGATCGGTGACTGCCGCACGAAATTCGTCACTCGCGGCACCTGCCTGCAAGGGAACATTGACGCGATTGTCGGCTGGTTCGAGCAAAGCGGTGAATGGATAAAAAGGATGCTGAAACGTTGAACAGAACAGCACCCGATTTTCGTCCTTGAAGATATCTTCGGTGCCGTTGCCATGGTGCACGTCAAAATCGACTATGGCGATTCTCGCCAATCCATGCGCTTCCAGTGCGTGCGCCGCGCCCACGGCGATATTGTTGTACAGGCAAAACCCCATGCCACGCTTGCTTTCGGCATGATGGCCCGGTGGCCGTACGCAGCAAAAGGCTGATTCCATCTCGCCGCTCACCACAAGGTCGGTCGCGGCAACGACCGCGCCCGCGGCCCGCCGCGCCGCTTGCAGGGATCCCGGGCTGATGACCGTATCCGGATCGACGCGCACGTAGCCGCTGGCGGGTGACATCGCTGCCAGGGCCTCGAGATACGCGGGCGTATGCACGCGCAGCAGCTGATCCGCCGTCACCTCCGGCGCATCGAAATAGCGCAGCACATCCAGCAAGCCCGTAGCAACGAGCTGATCTTCGATTGCCGAAATGCGTCGTGCGTTTTCCGGATGGCCCTCGCCGGTATCATGTTGCAGGCATTCCCGGTGACTGACGTAGGCAATAGCCAATGTTGTTTTCCCTTATTGTGGGCGGGTCACAGGCTAGTCTATAAGGTCGCGGCGGCAACAGGAACCCGGAGAAGACATTGACGATGAACACGCACTACCTGGCCTCTCTTTTTACACCGGAGAGCGTTGCACTGTACGGCGCGAGCGACAGGGTGGATTCTGTTGGTGGAGTTGTCTTCAAAAATCTCATGAATTCGGGCTTCAAGGGCCGTATCTACGCGATCAATTCGAAGCGTGACGTAGTGCAGGGCGAGAAGGCGTTCTCATCGCTGGACGAAATTGAAGAACTCGTTGACCTCGTGGTTGTTGCGACTCCTGCGAGCAGCATCCCCGCAATCGTCGAGGCTTGCGGCGAGCGCGGCGTCAAGATGATGCTGATACTGTCGGCCGGTTTTCGCGAGACAGGCAAAGAAGGACGGCGGCTCGAAGACCGTGTGATCCGAGCTGGTCAGGCGGTATGGCATTCGTCTCATGGGTCCCAACTGCTTAGGGCTTATTCGTCCGGACATTGGCCTCAACATCACGTTCGGCAACAACGATGCGAAGCCCGGAAACCTGGCGTTGGTGTCACAGTCCGGTGCCATCTGCACCGCCATTCTCGACTGGGCTGAGGCGAACGACATTGGTTTCTCGGCCGTTGTGTCCACGGGAATAGCCGCGGACCTCGATTTTGGTGATTTCCTGGACTATCTCGTGTCGGATCCACGCACGAAGGCCATCCTGCTCTACATCGAGGGCATCAAGGACTCGCGGCGCTTCATGAGCAGCCTGCGCGCAGCGGCACGCATCAAACCGGTCATAGCACTCAAGGTCGGTCGTCATGCGGCCGGCGCCGAGGCTTCCATGTCGCACACGGGGGCTTTGGTCGGGAGTGACGAGACTTTTTCCGCAGCCCTGTCACGCTCCGGTGTACTGCGTGTCGAAACCATCAGCCAGCTGTTTTCTTCCGCTAAAGCGCTGTCGTCTCTGCATTATCGCGGGCGTCCGAGCGACTCGTCATTATCACCAACGGCGGCGGCCCCGGTGTGATGGCGGCCGACCGGGCGACGGACCAGGGCATCGAATTGAGTGAGCTTGCAGCCGATACTTTGACCGCCCTCAACGAGGTGCTGCCCGGTGTCTGGTCACACAACAACCCGGTCGACATCATCGGTGATGCGCCGCCGGAGCGCTATCAACAGGCGCTGGACATTTGCCTTGCGGATCCCGGCGTAGACGGCGCCATCGTGATCCTGACACCGCAGGCCATGACGCGGCCGACTGAAGTGGCCGAGGCGGTCATCAAGTCTGCCGAGAAGAATAAGAAACCGATCATGACCAGCTGGATGGGCGGGGGCCAGGTAGAGGAAGCGCGGCAGCTCTTTAATAATGCTCATGTTCCCAGTTTCCGCATGCTGGAAAACGCTGTCGATGCGTTTTCCTACCTTGCGCGGTACAACCGCAATCAGCGCCTGCTGCTGCAAACGCCTGCCAGGCTGACGAGAGGCCAGGAACCGCCGGACAGCGATGGGGCGCGCATGATCATCGAAGGCGTTCTGACGGAGCAACGAAATGTACTGACGGAGCCGGAATCGATGGCAGTGCTGAACGCCTTTCGCATACCGACCGTGCGAAACGGGGTTGCCCATTCGGCCAATGAAGCCCTGGTCATCGCCGAGTCGATTGGCTTTCCGATCGCCATGAAGGTGCTTTCCAACGACATCTCTCACAAGTCTGATGCCGGCGGAGTGAGGCTCAACATCAATTCTGCACAGGAAGTGCGCGGTGCATACCGGCATCTGATCGACCAGGTCATGCTGAAGGTCCCCGACGCAAAAATCGCCGGCGTGACGGTCGAAAAGATGTATCGGAGTTCGAATGGCAGGGAACTCATGATCGGAATTATCCGGGACCCGGTCTTCGGTCCGGTCATCAGTTTCGGCAGTGGTGGTACGAGCGTGGAGGTCATGGGCGATTCAGCCATTTCGCTGCCTCCCCTGAATCGCCGCCTCGCGCTGGATCTAATCAACCGTACGAAGGTTTCCAGGTTGCTGGGCCAGTTTCGCCAGATGCCACCCGTTGATATGGATCAACTGGTCGATGTGTTGCTCGCCGTTTCCAGCATGGCGTGTGAGCTGCCGTGGATACAGGAGATGGACATCAACCCGCTCATAATGGATGACAAGGGGATCCTGGCTGTCGATGCGCGTCTCGTTGTCGACTATCCGGAACCTTCGACCGATCCCTATCACCATCTCGCCATACACCCGTACCCGGTGCACCTCGTCAAGAAAATCCAGCTGAACGACGGTACCGATATGGTCATTCGTCCGATTCGGCCGGAAGACGCAGAGATTGAAGCGAAGTTCGTGCGCGAGCTGTCGACCGAGGCCAAGTATTTTCGTTTCATGAATGCGCTGCAGGAACTGAGCCCGGAAATGCTGGTGCGGTTTACACAGATCGACTACCACAATGACATGGCGCTGATTGCGGTCATATCGAATGGCGCAGCGGAGGAGCAGATCGGCGTCGCGCGCTACACGACCAACATGGACAAGAAGAGCTGCGAATTCGCGCTGGTCGTGTCAGACCGCTGGCAAGGCCGCGGTATTGGTCATCACCTGATGCAGAACCTGATGGAGATCGCGCGGGATCGGGACCTGGACACCATGGACGGCCAGGTATTGAGCAGCAACACCAGGATGCTCGAATTGGTTGCCTCGCTCGGTTTCCGCATCGAACAACGATCCGGAGGACACTGAGATCAAGCAGGTCGAGGCCCAGCTTCACGCGTGAACATTTAAGAATGTCCCCAACAAGAAAAGGGCGGCCCTACTGTAAGCAGGGCCGCCCTTTTTGGATCAAGACTTGACTCAGAACGAGTATTGAACCCCGAACCGGATTTCGTAGCGGGACGCATCGCCAATACGTGGTTCTGACGTACCCCGCGTTACGGTATATGGGAAGTTGTGTTGCCTCAGGATTCCCCAATCGTCGTTGAGCAGGTTCGTCAGGTTGTCGATCACGAGGAACGCCGACGCACGATGCTCATCCGCGAAGCCCGGAAAGTCGAGCGTCACGCGAGCGTCCAGCTTGCGCCAGTACGAGCCCGTTTCGCCATTGCGCGTGTCACCCGGCTCCAGCACGCTTGCTTCGTCATTAATGTACAAGTAGCTAAACGAATAAATCCCTGCTGAATTGCCCCTCACCCCATAGCTGTATGGACGGCCTGAGTTGACATGGCCGTACAGCGCAACGGTCAGGTCCACGTTGCTAGCCAGCTCCTTCTTCCAGCGCGTGGCGAAAGAGAAGCGGTTCTTGATCTCGTAGTTCGAGGTCGAGATCACATCTTCCTGTGGATCGAAGAACGCGCGGTTCTGGTAGTTCGAGAAAGCAACCGAGCTCGTCATGGGCTGCACGTCCTCGGAGTCCGTGTACGCATAACCGAGGCGGTAGTAGAAGCCGTTCTCGAACTCCTGCTCCAGCCCGAACGAAAGGACCAGCGACTGCGGCTCCTGATTGCTGTTAGTCAGCTTGAAACTTCGCGTCACGGTGGGTGCGGGATAGATCGGATAGCCGTCGGCGTCATTACCCGTTGCAACCAGGTCGCCGCGCATGATCATGGCCGAGTCGTAAGCCTCCGTGAACAGGATGTCCGCGCCGATCGTCATGTCGTTTTCGAGGACGTGCGTGACGCCGAAGGCAACCTTGAGCTCACTCGGCAACTTGAAGTTGGGATCGAGGTAGTTGAGCTCGAAGTTGCTGCCCGTGCCCGTTGATACCTGGTCATAGACGACATCCGGGATACACCAGCCCGGTCCGGTCGGGACACCCGATTCGCAGGCCGAGTAAGTCTCAGCGGTCAGGTCGTAGTCGGCAAGCGTAGCCGCCGAACTGCCGGGTGTTGTCAGCCGAGTAGGTGTTCGACAACCAGACGTTGGGGTTGCCACCCGAGTACAGGCCGATGCCGCCGTGCAGGCTCGTCGAATCGTCCCAGTCGAACGTGAAGCCGAGACGCGGTTGCGTCAGACCTTCGCCGTCCAGCGTCTGGTTGTTGCCGAAGCCGTAGTCGGCCTGGAAGTCCGAGTTCAGAGCCGGTTCGTCGCTGGTCGTGTACCAGTCGTGGCGCACGCCGGCGACCAGTGTCAGCCGGTCGCCGATCATGAATTCGTCCTGGAGGTAGACCGTGTTGACATCATAACCCCAGTCGGCCGCGGCATTGTTCGGGATGTGCGCCGGCGAGTTGTTGTAGTAGATGTCATCGGCAAACAGGTTCTCGAAATCGGCGAGGCTGTTGAAACGCAGCTCTGTCTCCGTGTGCTGGATGAACAGGTTGAAGATGCTCAGCGCCTCAAGCTCGTAGCCGAAGGTCAGGCTGTGATTGTCGAGATCGTAGTTGCCGCGAAGGGCCACCGTCGTCACGTCGTAATCGAGCTTGTTGGACTGGCGGCTGTCATCACCACCAATGTACACGTCGACGTCGTCGAGTTCGATGCGGATCTCGCCGAAGTCCGTGCCGCCGACGGAGATCTGGCGGTTGTCCAGCTCGAGGTAGCCGAAGCGAACCTCGGTCGAGAAACGGTCGGTCCAGTCGGAGTACAGGGTTGCGACGTGAGAGGTCAGCTCGGCGCCACGCTCATAGATGTGGTTCGAAAATTCGATCTCATTCTGGTCGCCGTCCGACTGCGAGAAGTTCTCGCCGTCGTTCCAGGTGTATGTGTAAGCGAGGCGATGGGTGTCGTTGATGTTCCAGTCGAGCTTGACCAGCAGCTTTTCGTCGCCATGATCGAGCGATGAGGGAATGGTGCCCGGATCGTACTGGTAGACATCGTTTGCGATTCTCACGATCTCGTCGAGTTCGAACTGCGAAACCAGTACTTCGTTGACGGCACCCGAACCGATCGGCCCGCGATCGAACAGGTTGGCGCCGTCGAGTTTCTCCGCCGCGACGAAGAAGAACAGCTTGTCCTGGATGATCGGGCCGCCGAAGTTCACGCCATAGCGTTGCTCGTCATAGCTACCCGTCGTGATGCTGTCGCCCTCGAGTTCGTCGGCGCGCAGGCCGTCATTCGTGAAGTCGTAAAACGCGCCGCCGTAGAAATCGTTCGAACCCGACTTCGTGACCGCGTTAATGTTACAGGCCGAAAAGCCGCCGTAAATAACGTCGAACGGCGCGAGCTCGACCGATACCTGGCTGATCGCATCGTAGGAAAACGGCATGCGCTCGGTCGGGTAGCCGTTCGAGTTCAGGCCGAAGGCGTCGTTCATGCGCACGCCGTCGACGGTCAGGCTGTTGTAGCGGGAATTCTTGCCGGCACACTGCACGGCATTGATGTCGCCGCGCGACTCGTCCACGTAGATACGCGGGTCGGCGCGAACTACATCAACGATGTTGCGGTTGATGGCCGGAGCCGTTTCCAGCGACTCAAGACCGAAAGTTGAATTCGGGCCTACGGCAACCTGCGCCACCGCCTGCTGGGTGCCAAAGGTCACGATCTCTTCCATCTCAGCGCCGCTCGAGAGCGCAAAGCTTTCAGTCGCGGTGCTGCCGAGGTTGATCGATACACCGGAGCGGCGCTCGTCGGCGAAGCCTGCGCCTCGAACGGTCAAGGTGTACGCCTGTGTGCCTACGGGCAGGTTGCGAATGATGTACTCGCCGGATGCGTTCGTGGTCGCGGAGCGGGTCAGGCCGGTCGCATCGCTACGAATCGTAACGGTCGCGCCTGCCACCGGAGCACCGGTCTCACTCGAGATTGTGCCCGAGACGGCGGAGCTGGTTTCCTGTGCGTTTCCTGCAACAGGTATGGCGAGCAGCATGGACGTCGCAAATAGCGCGACCGCCGCGTATTTCAACGTCGCGAGGGTCGATCCGATAAACCGAGCTTTGTATTTCATGTTGGAACCCCATTTTTGGAAAAGTGCGAAACCTTAAGCCACGAAGATGACAATCAGATTTCGCTGGTCTGTTTTTGTGTCCCTAATGCCGTCAGTGCAACGAGTGTCGGGACAATTATTTGGCTTGATGCGGCTAATCTATCGCAGGGAAAATGCTTGTGCAATAAGGGCTTGGGAGCGCAACAGGAAAGTTTTCGAAAGAAAAAAAAGTAGGTAGTTACCGCAGCTAAGAAAACGAGTCACGAAACCGTTACAAGCTATTGTTTTTGTGTCAGTTCGATCGTTGCGACCATTGGCCAGTGGTCGGAAACACCGATTCCTTGATCGGAATGGTAGCGTTCGGGCGTGCCCTCGCTGCTGACCTGGGCGGGATTCAGGTTGGCAATTTGAACGGAATCAGCGCGAATGCGGGCTGTTGTATTTCCGCCACGCGCGTCGGCGAACAATATCATGTCGAGGAATGACCAGCTGTCGTCGCGCGCGTAATAGTGGCTGCCTTTGCAGTCTCCGCAGCCGATATCGTGGGCCAGTGCCCAATGCGGCCTGGCATGGGAATCGAGCATATTTTTCTCATTGTCTTCCGTGCTGGTCGTGTTGAAGTCGCCGGCGGCAAAAGCCGGGCGCTCGTCCGGGAGCGAATTGAGAAGCTCGGTTAAGTGCCGGTACGCGGCAATACGCATCCCGGTCGGGTGATAGGGTGCGGGGAAATGCACGCTGAAGCCCGTCAGTATGGAGCCGTTCGCCAGCTGGAAGTCGGCCTGCAGCACGCCGCGGGTATCTCTTTCGCGTTCCGCGAATTGCGATAACGTCAGCGGATGCAAAATCGGCGGATGGGCGAGCGGGATACGCGACAGGAAGGCCACGTCGATGCCACGACTGTCCGCACCGTCAACCAGTATCGCCGGCTCGTAACCAAGATCATTCAAGTACCCGGTTCGTAGCCGTTCCAGGATTTCAACATTCTCAACTTCCTGCAACGCGATGATGTCGGCACCCTGACCGCCATTGACCTGGCGGATCGTATCGGCGATCACCGTCAGTTTGCGATCAATCGCGGCATTGCTCCAGTCGAGGTTGAGGCACTCGTCCCGCCAGCGTGCGACGGTAATTGAATTACATGCGGCTATGTGCGCGTCGTTTTGTTTGGCCTCGATCGGCAAATACGCTTTGTCGTCTTTGCCCGGGTCGTCGTCGTTATCGAACAGGTTCTCGACGTTGAACGTCATCAGTGTGACCGCGAGTGGAGAGGTCGTGACCTTGGCGACGGGCTCCTGTTCGACAGGGTTTGCGCAGCCGGCCAGTAACAGCAAGATCGACAACATCGCAGGAATCCAGTGCGTATGTGTTTTATTCATTCAGTTGGCGCTCCATTGAAATCGATGAGCAAAAGCCGCGAATGTTTGTTCTCGCCCGTGACGACAACCATCCGAGTGTCATTGCCGAAAGCGATGGCTTCGGCGTTCCTGAAATTGCCGAGGCTGACGCGCCTGGGTCGTGTGTTCAGTGCATCGAACCAATCCTGATCAGGCTGCCGCGTATAGTAGTACACCGCGCGGTAGGTCAGTATGACGGCGGCAAGATTGTCCGCTGAAATATCCATGCCTACGGGCTGCCAATGCCAGTCGTTGGTCTTCGGCGCGAACTCGACGTCCCGTCGGGACGGCGGTGGCAGGCTCGTGATCATACCCAGCCATTTTGCCGTGATCTTCTTGTCATCGGCCGGCTGCAAGGGTACTTCGTAGAGCACCGGCGGAGTGTTGCGTTTCGTCAGCACCAATGCGCGCTGGTTTTCGATATCAACCGCGACCGACTCGGCGTCGCGCGGCCCGTCGGGGTACCTGAAATCGACTTGCCAGGCGACCCTGGCTTTTTCCTTTTTGGCAGCGACCGGTTCCTCTACGACGTACAGCGTACGGGTCTTGTGTCTCGCGTCGTTGTCGCCGATATCTGCGACGAGGAGATACGGTTTGCCATCGATGCTAAACGAGGCCAGGTCTTCCCAGTCAACATTGTCGGACTTCTTGAGGTCGAACTCACCGATGCGCTTGCCGCGGGGATTGATCGCGTGAACCCACTCTTTGGCGCCGTTGTCATTGATGACCCAGAAAACATTGTCCTGCTGTTGGGACCGCGCAAGGCCGCTGGCCTCGCGAATGTTGGGGTCTTCCAGCTTGCCGATGACGACGGGAGCGAGGGTCGGCACTTGCTCAGTCGGCACCTGCTCAGCGTCGGAGCAGGCGCTGGTTGCAATGAGTATCAGGGCTATGGAAGTAAGGAGAATCCGGCGCATCGGGCTATTGTAAAAAAAAGCCCGGCAAGAAGCCGGGCTTTTCTCGTCAAGTAACGAATAGATCTAGTTACCGAAGTCGTAACGGACTTCGGCGCCCCAGTACCTCGGCTCGTTTACAAATGCCGTCAGGTTGAGGAATTGGATAGCACCGTCAACGACGATTTCGTCGGTGACGTTGCGACCGACGGCTGCAACGTCCCAGTTGCCGTTCGCACTGCGGTAGCCAAGACGCAGACCACCCAACCAACGCTCTTCCGCCACAAACTCGACGGAGCGGTGCAGGAAGATGTTGGATTCGCTGCGATAGTTCCAGTCCGTGTGGAAGTAGATACTGTCGCCCGATTGCAGCGGTATATTGAACTGCGCGATCAGGTTGCCGATCCATTCCGGAGATCGCGGCAGCGGGTTACCGTCGATAGAAACTTCGGTCACAGGTCCGAACGGTCCGACGCGACTGCCGACAACCGGGTCGAGGCCCGTACAGGTCGGATTCGATCCGCACAGATCGTCACGCAGGTTCGGGTCGTCGATCTCAGTGTCGTTGTAGCTGACGTTGGCAATCAGGCGCAGGTTGTCCGTCATCAATACTTCAAGCTCCGACTCGACACCGAAACCGTTGACCTTGTCAGCATTGAGCAGCTGGTTGAAATTGCCCACGCCGCCGGTTGCGGTCAGCTGATGGTCATCGTTGCGGAACGCATAAACGGCTGAATTCCAGCGCGCTCGGCCGTCAAACAACGTGCTCTTGAATCCGAGTTCCGCGGCGTTGCTGGTCTCGGTGGTCGCCGAGCTCGTGAAGCCGAATCGGCCCAGCGTCACCGGTCCACGCGACGCGTTGGCGACGCGGCCATACAAACTCCAGTCGTCGCTGGCGTTGAAATTCAGGGCCACGTCCCAGTTGACGTACGAATCGCCGATATCGATGGTGTCCGCTGGTGACGGAGAATTCACTCCGGGTATTACGGTGAGCTTCTTGTCGTCATCGGTGTAGCGCGCGCCGACAACCAGGTTGACCCTGTCGCTGAGCGAAAAGTCGAGCTGACCGAAGATTGCGTAGGAGCGGGTTTCCTGGTTAACGATATCCGAGAAGTTCTGTTCAAAATCACGGGACAGGATGTCGATCTCTTCGTCGAAATAGTAAAG
>CAWJCA010000013.1:0-33733 GCA_963841165.1 uncultured Gammaproteobacteria bacterium
ATTTCCTCAGCCATCGGCCAGAAGATTGCTTCCAGGAATGGCCGGTGCGCTATCAGGTCTTCGCAATACGGTTGCTTGATGAAGCCCGGCAGCGGCAGCGGTCGATAAACAATGAACTTGAGCAGCCTGTCGAACTCTTCAGGTGATGAAACGGTCAACAGGCTTTCGCCGTTTTCGGTCGCAATCTGCAGTTCGCTCTTGGTTTCGCCAAGAACCCCGGCGCTGTCGAGCAAAGCGAGGCTCAGGATTCTGTCGGCGTGTGCAAGCGTGAATTTCAGCGTGATGTATCCACCCATCGAATTGCCGCCGATATGGAATTTATCGATTCCCATCGCATCGACAAATGCCAGCAGCCACCCGGCCTGTGCATCCATGTGATAGTCCGCGGCGGGATCTCGCGCGTTGTCGCCAAAACCCGGCAGATCCGGGACGATGACGCGGTAGCCTTTTCGCAGGCGGCGCGCGTACATCAGCCAGTTGTCCTTGTCGCCACTGAAGCCATGTAGCAGGACCAGGACTTCGCCCAATTCCGGGCCGCCCTCAAGATAGGGCCAGCGAGTGCCATCGAACTCGACCGACCGCGTCCTGAAACCCGCGATTCTGCGCAGGGCGAGCAGCACCAGGCGGAGAAACAGCCGCGGGTAGGCAAAACGAAAAATGACAACGACGACGACGAATGCCGCCGCCACAATCAGAATATTACTGATCACATCAGCCGGCCCGTCGCGAAACGCCGCTACGCACGATGCGGTGCGCGCCGATCAAGATCTCTGCAGGATTCCATCGAGTGCTCTTGCTGATCTTCGTCTGCACGCGGATCATCTCGATCTTCGGCCAGGTCGCCTTCTCGCCCATTTCGATCAGCTCGACAATCTCTTCGATCGATTTGTGCGCCAGTAACTTCAGCGGGTTGAACATGCGCTTGTCCGGCAGGATGTTGATATCACCAAAGTAATCCTGGTTGATAATGCTTAACGCCACATTCGTGAGCCTGCTAACTGTGGGATTCCACGACAAGGGTCTTTCGAAAATAGAGGCGCCGGCATTAATCCACTCGCGCGCGACGCGCCCGCTGGCGAGCTTTACGGTCGTCAAGGGATCTCTCTTTCTTTTCGTATCGGTGACGAACGGAAAGATATGCGGATTGATCTGGCTGACAATAAAGTGATTGACGCCGTAGATGCGCGACAGGCGTTTTGCCGGCAGGTCATCGCTCAGCGAGCCGTCGACCCATCTGCGTGAAGGCAGGTAGGGCTGCTTGTTGCCTTGATCGTTTTTGGCGGCAAGCGCGACCGGCGGATAAAACCCGGGAACCGCGGCGGAGGCCATGACGGCTTCACGTACGTAAACGTTCGGCGTCGTGATCGAATTCAGCAGACGCGACGTCTGGTGCTTTTCGGCGGCCGCAATCGATACATTAAGGTGTCGGCCCGTCAGCTCAAAAGCTTCCTGGAACGTAACATCCGGTATCAGGCGATTGAGCGCGTCCTGGACGTCTTCCGCTTTCGCTACTTCCGGCCTGAATGCCTCGAAACGCGTGAACAATCCCTCATCGCGCTCCATTTCCTGCGCGAGGTTCTCAGGCTTGAGCATGTCCTCCAGGTCTTTGTCGTCGTGTACACCGACCAGGCTACCCACGACGGCGCCGCCGCTGCTGCCCGACAGCACGCTTCGGCAGCACTCCCTCCAGCCACAAGGCCTTGACGACACCGATGTGAAAGAACAACAGCGAGCCGGCGCCACTCATCATGAGCGCCGAGCAACCGTAGCAGTGCTGAGCGCGGCGGAAGAAATCCAGCCGCTCGTCCATCGGTATGTCATCGGCCTCGGAACTCGCCAGCATTTCCAGGGCGTCAACGACCTCGTTGACATAATCGACGATGAGCTTCTTGGTGCTGAATTTTGCCTTGCCATACAGGGCCGAACTGCCCATGCCGTCGATATTGCCGTGAAGACCCTCGTTTAACGCGAATAACACGGCAGCGTGGTCGTTCTTGGCTCTCAGCCTGCGAAGCCGCCGCAAACGTCGACGAATAGACGTGTAGTCGAAATGTTTCGACTCGTCCGATTTTTGCCATCGCGTCACGCCTGATTTCTTGTCGTGCGCAATAGCGGCGGCTTTCCACTCGTCGTAAGTGCGCGCTTCCGCCATATCCGCTTCAAGGCGTTTCGTCGCTGAAAATATCATGTCTTATCTGCGCTCGTGCTGCCCTTATTTGGACCAGCATACACGCTAAATCGTTGCAAAAAGAGCCGATAAGTCGCTTTTTTGATAGCAGAATATCCCTATTCTTCTGACCCCATCGACGGTGTACATTGGCCTACGGGACGAGCGCCAGGCCTGACAGGCCCCGGCGGGAGGTAAAAGACCGATGACCAACAGGAAATTGCTGGCTGCGATGCCGGATAGTCTGACCGCGATCGTGGAACGCGGCTACGCCATCTGGGCGAGCGACGACGTTGACGCCGCGCTTCGCGAGCGTTTTGACAGCAAGCGCATCCCCGTTGTCGGGGTTCGTCACGTCAGGGTCTGGGGATTGCAGGTTGACGACGAACGCGTTCTGCCCGGGCGCGAGCGGACGCAGATACAGGACGAGGAAATCTGGGAGGTCAACCTCGAGGCTAAAAATGGTTCCCGGTACGAGGTTGAATCAAAGCTGCTGAAGCCTGCGTAAATGCCAGCGTCGGCATAGCGGAATCACGAATCCTGGACTAAGCTTAAGGAAGATTGGCAAGTCGAATTTGGCCGGATACGCGCCCAGGAGGTGACGATTGGCCGGGCAGTCGAACAAGGCATCTTCCAAGGGCGACCGCGCGCCGAGTCAGGGACGAGTTGTCGGCCGCATGCAAAGAGAGTATCGCTACTACAGGGCTCTCCTCGACGATCCACGTACGCCGACGACAGCCAAGTGGCTCATCGGCGGCGGCGTCGGCTACCTGTTGTTGCCGTTTGACCTGATCCCCGACTTTATCCCGATCATCGGCAAGCTGGACGACATGCTTATCGCTCCCGCGATGATCGGCCTGGGCATGAAACTCGTACCTGAGGGAGTAAAAACCGAGGACCGAAGCCGCAGCCGGCGCGTCCGCATTCTTTACGACGATAAATCAATGGGGCCAGTTCTGTTCGAGAGCGAAGCTCTGCCTGGCCCTTTTGGTATACGCATAGGTACCTGCGGACGTGACCCCAATACACAGGGTCCGATCCTGTTCCCGTTGCTCGACCTGATGTATGAGTATGGGTTGGTTGTCATTACCGACAAGAAGCAGCACACCGATCGGTTCGATAGTTACACCCAGCACGCCGCGACACGCGACGAACCTGCCTCATCCCGATTGCAAATCCAGCTGGACGTCAACTTCCGGCCATTGCCACTGGTTGCGGCGATCATGTACTGCTGTTCTGAATCCAGTGGCACCGACCGATTCATAAACTCGGAAGCCGCTTATGTCGCGCTACCGGCGAAGCTCAAGCACCGGATCGACGGCTTGCGGCTGCGTTGGCTGCCGAGTTCGGAGATGCACATCGACGCTGTTGTAAATAACGACGGAAGCTTGTCGTGCCCGCGCGATTCCGCGCATGTGGTTACCGGCGCACAGTTCATCAACTTACTGTTGAACAGAGAATGCCGCATCGTCGATAGTAACGACGCGACTGCGGACAAGCTTATGACGGAGTTACGCGAGCATGCGCTGCAGGAACAATTCTGCTATTCGCACGAGTGTTCCGATGGCGACCTGATTGCCTGGAATCCGCGGCGCGTTCTGCATATGCCATCAATCACGTCGATGCATACGCCGCGGTTCGTTTATCCCAGCGACCTGAGTGGAACGTCATTGGATCACTGATAAAGCAAATCAAAAAATCGTTTTGCGCCAGCTAACCAGTGTATCCAAAATTCCCGAGCGACCTTTAACGTCGGGCAATGGCTGTTTTTCGTGCCTGGAAAACATTCCATCGGCTTCACGAAGCATGTCGTCAATAGAGACATACTTCTTCGCGTCATACCGGACACAGCCGACGAATATCGACAACGAACCGTCGCTGCCATCGTAATGCAGCGAGCCTTTCGCATCCGCGCATAAGCGATTGATCGCCAGCGCTTCATCGAAAGCCTCATCTTCCTTGAGCAGCACACAGAAGTGGTAGCCGCCTAAATGCGCTATCGATTGTGCCGTAGGAAAGTGTTTGCGCAAAAGGTCTGCAAAGACCGGTGCCGGCTTTTGTGAATCGGTGTCGCCCCCTGACGCAAAGACATCGCTGATGTCGAACAAAAGCAGTGACAGTTCTTGCGCGTCGGCGCCCTTTTCAAGGCACTTTGCGCCGGCGAGTATTTGCGCATGGCGATTAGCCAGCCCGGTTTCGGTGTCGACATTGCTGATCATTTCGCCGACAACCATGTCGGCGAGGTTTTTCAGCATGGTCTTCTCGTCATCGCTAAGCCGGCGCGGGACTCTGTCGATGATGCACAAGGTTCCGAGTTTGTGTCCGTTGGGTGCTTCGAGCGGCGCCCCGGCATAGAAGCGGATATGTGGCTGCTCGACCACCAGGGGGTTGTCGCGAAACCGTGGATCGCGGCGCGCATTTCGAACCTCGAATACATCGTCGCCCAATATCGCGTGGCCGCAAAAGGAGATGTCGCGGGGCGTCTCTTCGGCGTCCAGGCCCTCGGCCGACTTGAACCACTGCCGGCAGCCGTCGACCAAACTGATCATCACAATCGGCATGTCGAAGATTCGTGCCGTGATGCGCGTGTAGCGATCGAAACGATCGTCGCGGGGCGTGTCGAGGATATTCAGGCTGTGGAGCGTGGCGAGCCTGTCAGCCTCGTTTCCTGGCAATTCAGGGGCTTGCATGACCTTCTCCAGCTTTCAACTATACCCACTATTTAGTCTAGACCTTTCCAGGCCAACCGGCAGGAAAATCGGCTGAATCTTCGATCAATAACTTGGCAACCGGTCAATAAATCGGGCTGCAGGCGCCTCAGCTTCTGCGCGCAAGCTTGGTCGCGAGTATGGTTATCAGGCCTCCCAGCATGAAATAGCCCATCACCACCTCCGCCATGATCCACCATGCCGCTTCCTGTGTTTTCGGAACGATGTCGCCGAATCCGAGTGTCGTAAAGGTAACGACGCTGTAGTAGAGCATCGGCGCCCAGTCTCGGGGGTGATATCCGGGTTCCTTGGCAAGCTCATTGAGCACGAACGACTCACTTCCGCCGAGGTGAAAGTGAAAGACCAGGCTGAAGCCCACGGCGATGAATACACACCAAAAGACCCACAGTGACAACGAGCGGCCACAGTTGGACGAGTACTTCCACAGCGCATACCGAAGCGGATAGGTGAATTTATATTCTTCGACGTAGGCCTGATCCTGCGCATAACGCTTGAACAAGGCATTGCCCAGCGCCGTATTGATACGAATGTCCCGGCAGGCCTCCGTCTCGTTGAACTGAATACCCGAAATATTCGCGTCGGAAAAGTCCGCGGACAGCAGCGTGGCGCCTTTCAGGCTTGCGCCGGTCAGATCGGCGCCTCGAAGATCGGCATTGCTCAGGTCGCAGTTTTCAAGGTTTGCACCCCGCAAGTCCGCATCATTCAGGCGAGCATCGCTGAGATCGGCACCGCTGAGCCGCGCGTTGTTCAGGCGCGCGCTGGTAAGAGTAGCGCCGCTGAGATGTGCGCCCGTCAGGTTGGCGCCGTTGAGGTACGCCAGTGACAGATTCGCTTCGATCAGGAACGCCCGTTCGAGATCGATGCGGCTCATGATGGCGCCGGTAAAGTCAGAGTTGAATAATTCGGCCGATGTAAGGTCCGCACCACTCAGGTCGGCGGCAGCGAAGTCTACGCCAGTGAGGTTGCAGCCGTGCAAGCTGGCGTGCCGCAGGTCAGCGGCCTGCAAGGATTCGGTTGCTCAGATCCATGCCGTCAAGCTTGAGACCACGCAAGACGATGCCGGTCAGGTCCTCCTCGTCGAGGTCTATCCCCAAACCTCCATGGACGCCCGCAGCTTCACTGTCCGTTGCCGGTGCCGCTTTGTTGCGCCGGTACACGCTTTGAATGTCTTTGTAGTCGGCCGGCAAGTAAGCGCCGAAGAGCTCAGCGACAAAATTGCTTTTGCGTCTGCATTCGATATCGAGATCACGCAGGAGTTCATCGTGATAGTGCAGCGCATGCACCTGCAACAGAGAGCCCCGCGATTGCTGCTCTGGCATGATCTTTCTTTTCCAGGCCTTCATGGCTTCGATTTCGTCAAGCATATGTGCGCGATCAGGCAGGCTGATCTCACCCTTGAGCAAGCCAGCCAGCCAGCGCACCTCGAGGTAATCGCTCAATGAGTTATTAAACGTCGACGCGAGCCCGACAAAAACGAGCCGTGGAAAATCCGGGTGCAGAATATGCCTGTAAAGATAGAGCCCGTCGTCCTCGATCAGGTCCTGGTAGCCATCCGGCAGGAAGGAATGGTCGTATTCCCATCCGGTCCCGAGAACCACGGTGTCTGCCTTAAGGTGCTTGCCATTGCTGAGTTCAACGCCGTCTGCCGTAAATGAATCAAGTGATGCCTGCTCAGTCTGAATCCTCCCCTGATGCATCAGTTTGTAAATATTCGGAGATGCGACAAAATCGCCAGTGAAAATGTCCTGCTCCAGTCGTCTGGCCGGCAGAGCGCCGGCCGACTTCAGGCGAAATTGGACGCGCAGCACCAATTCCATGAATCGCCAGAACCCCCAAACCAGCCAGCCACCGTAGGCATGCAGGGGTTTCTCCCACTTACCGGGATGCAGATAGGGCGGCATGAGTGCGGACATGAAACGGCTGATCATGTACTTGCTGTCCAGCACGCCGAGGAATTTTCGCGGCACAGGCCAGTGCGGCTGGCGGAACACCAGTGTTACCCGGGCGGCCAACTCTGCCACCTCCTCGGCTCTGTCTAACGCGCTTTTTCCGAAACCAACGACAACGACATTCGTGGCTTTAGCCTGTTCCGGATCCTGAAAGAGCGAGGAATGAATGATGCGCCCCTCGAACTGATCCTGGTTCGGAAAGCTCGGTATGCGTGGCGTGGAATAGAGCCCGTTGCACACCACAACGAAATCATAGGCTCGTTCATACGTTTCCTCTGATTTCGTGTCATAAAACCGGATTATCCAGCCTTCTCCATCCGCCCGGCGTTCCAGCTTATCTACCCGGCAATGGAACTGAATCTTCTTGAAAACCCGGAAGTGCCGTGCGTAAGAATTCAGGTACGAGACAATCTGATCACAGGATGGGAAACTCCGGGTAGGACGAGGGCATCGGCCAGTCGAGAAACTCGTAAGAGTCTTTCGGCAGCTGCAGGTGCAGAGAATGGTAGCCGCTGTCCCAGACCCCGCCGAGCGAACCCTTTCTCTCATAGACTTCGCAATCAAACCCTTCCTCGAGAAAGGTCTTGGCAGTTATCAGCCCGCCTACCCCTGCTCCGATGATGCCGATCTTTTTTACGTCAGTTCTCATCTACCTTAAGTTTAGGAGATATAAGGGCAAATTGCCTGTCTTGGTATTTATGAAATAAGGGGTTAGGCTTAACGTCGACAAGAACAAACAAGAATCGGTCCACGGCGTTATGGCTATGAAAGAGTATTTCGATGAACTGAAACGCCGAAAAGTCGTACGCGTGGGCATCGCCTACCTCGTCGGTGCATGGCTGTTGCTACAGGTTGCCGACGCCACGTTCGAACCGCTGAATCTCCCGCAATGGTCAACCACGCTGGTATTGTGGTTGCTGATACTTGGCTTCCCTGTTGCACTAATCCTGGCCTGGGCACTCGAAGTAACGCCGCACGGCATCCGTCGGACCAAAAAGCGCCGCAAACCGGCCACCAAAGGCAATAAGGAAAACGCCGAACAGCCAAGTCCGTCGATCGCCGTGTTGCCATTCGCGGACATGAGCCCGAAGAAGGACCAGGATCACTTTTGTGAAGGAATGGCTGAGGAAATCATCAATTCCCTGGCGAGAATTCAAGGCGTGCATGTTGCATCACGGACGGCCTCTTTCCAGTTCAAAGACAAGGCGAAGAACATCGATACTATCGGCGAGCGCCTGAACGTAAACACAGTCCTGGAAGGCAGTGTTCGCAAGGCGGGGAATCACCTGCGCGTGACCGCTCAGCTGGTCAACGTCGAAGACGGCTATCACATCTGGTCAGAGGGATTTGATCGCGAATTGAAGGATGTTTTCGGCATACAAAAAGAGATCGCCGAAAATGTCGTCAAGGCGTTCAAACTGACACTGAGCCCTGACACGGAAAAAGCCATTGAGCGGCAACCGACGCAGAATATGGAAGCGTACGAATTTTATTTGCGTGGGCGCCGGCATTTTTACCAATTCAGTGACCAGGGTTGGAAGCAGGCCAGAGAAGATTTTTCACACGCCATTGATCTTGACCCGGATTATGCGCTCGCTTATGCCGGCCTGGCCGACTGTTTTTCTTTCATCTATATGTATGTCGACAGCGCGGTCTCCGTTCGACTGCAGGCGGAAACTAACAGTCGCCTGGCCCTCCAGTTAGCGCCTGACCTGGCGCAGGTGCATGCATCACGAGGCCTGGCCTTGTCATACGGAGCCCGACAGGACGCAGCGGAGAAAGCATTTGAGCGGGCGGTTGAGCTCGATCCAATGCTTTTCGATGCTTACTATTTCCACGGCCGTTACGCGTTTTCGAAAGGTAAATTGGAAACCGCTGCGAGATTATTCGAAAAAGCCACCGAAGTTCGTCCGGACGATTATCAGGCGGTGGCGCTGCTGGCGCAGGTCTACCGGGCACTGGGTCAAGACGAAAAACGGGACGACGCCCGGAAACGAACGCTGGACGTTATCGAGAAACGACTACAGACGTCACCGAATGACGCACGCGCGCTTTGCTTCGGTTCGGTAAACCTGCTCGAAGCAGGGCAAACCGAAAAAGGAATGGAATGGCTGGAACGCGCCAAGAATGCATTGGCTGACGATGCATTAAATTTGTATAACGTCGCCTGCGTGTATTCCAACATCGGCAAAATTGACGATGCGCTCGACTGCCTCGAGAAAAGCGTTCGAAAAGGAATGGCAGAGGTTGACTGGATGATGAACGATAGTGATCTCGATAATTTGCGCGATCACCCGCGCTTCAAGGCCCTGCTTCCAGCGGACTGACGTCGTCCGGCCTTGCGCCTGTGATAAGCTTCTGACGACAGACAAGAGATGCCATGAGCAAGAACAGAATCATTTCAAAACGGTTGTTAATCGTCGTCATTATCGGCTTGGCAGGCGTTTTGCAGGCTTGCGCGGGATTGCGTCCCGGCTATGAGACACCGACGGTCACGATTAACTCGTTTCGCGCCCTGCCCTCGCAGGGTGCCTTGCCGAATTTCGAAATCGGTCTGCATGTCGTCAACCCGAATCGCGAGGCCCTGAAGCTCCGCGGCGTTTCTTATACCGTCAGCCTGGGTGGCCATGAATTGATCAAGGGCGTCGGCAATGAACTGCCTGTGATCGAGGCGTACGGAGAAGGCAGTCTTACGCTCACAGCGTCGCCAAACCTGTTCGCGGGGATTCGGCTCGTCACGGACCTGATGAACTCATCAACTGACAAAGTCCGCTACAAGCTGGAGGCAAAGCTCGACGTCGGCAGGATCCAGCCGTCAATCCGGGTCAGCGATTCCGGAGAAATATCGCTGCGGCCATCTGCCCGCCGGTAACGCCGGGACATTGACTCCCGGGCATGCCGTTACATGTCGATACAGACATAGCGCCCGATTTTCGTCATTATTGAGCCTGGATCCCTTCGTACTGCAAAAACTATGACTGAATTCGTGGAGCGCCACGCAGGAGCGCTTCAGCTCATCTTCGTTATCGGTGTGATCGGCCTGGCGTTGCTGCTGTCGATTAGCCTACGGCCCGACTCATCGGGACCGTCGTCGGCTGCCCCTTCTGCGGACATTGCCGTTTCGATTGTCACGCCGATCGCCACGCCATTTCGGCCATCGGTGCGACTCAACGGCGTTGTCCAGGCGCGCACCGTAACTCGCGTTATCCCACAGGTCACAGGGCGCGTCGTCAAAGTCTCAACGAATTTTCGTCCTGGTGCCAGTGTTGCAAAGGGCGAGGTGCTTTTTGTAATTGACCCGTCGGACTACGAACTCGCGATCGAGCGCACGCTCGCCGAAATCGAGGCGGCGCGTAGCGAGCTGACGAGACTCGAAGCGGAAGCCGCAGCAGAGCGTGAAATCTGGCGAGGCCAGTTTCCGAATCGCCAGATTCCGGATTTGATCGCCCGGGTGCCCCAAATCGCTGCATCAAAAGCTCGCATCCACAGCGGCGAAGCCGCGCGACAAGCGGCAGAGCTTTCGCTCAGCCGCACAACCGTGCGCGCGCCGTTTGATGCCCGCATTCTGCAAACCGAGCTCGACGTTGGCCAGGTCGTCGGACAGCAGCGCTGCGGTCGGGTCCATGTTTTCGATCGACAGTCTTGAGATAGTCGTACCGGTCTCGGCGGAGCAGCGCGGCCTTATCGGCCCGCTTGGCGGCCAGCGCGTCTCGATCATCACGCCTGCGGCCGTCGACGGCGTTATCGAGGGCAAGCTCGTCCGCGTAGCGGCAGCGCTCGATGAACGCACGCGTCTCGGCACGCTGTACGTGGCGACTGACGATCCCGGTTTGCTGACCGTCGGTGAATTCGTCACGGTAGAGATCAATGGTGAAGACACACCCGACTCTTACCGCCTGCCCGCCACGGCATTGACCTCCCGTGATCGACTTTGGGTCGTTGAGGAAGGCCGTCTCGCTGCGCGCACCGTCCAGGTACTTGGCCGCGAGGCCGAGATGGCGGTTGTCAGGGTATTCGATGACGCCGACGGCGTCGTCGCCATACCTCCGGCGAATGCTCGCGACGGCCTGTCCGTCAGCCTTCGTGGTCCCGGCGAGCTCGCGACCGTCGATAACGGCACAAACTGAAGCTGCCATGACCGGACCGCATCGCGAAATGAGCCGCGGCCTCATTCTCAGGTTCATCCAGAACCCTGTGGCGGCAAACCTGTTGATGGTTGTCCTGCTCGTTGGTGGCGCGGTCTCAGCCTCACGCCTGCAGTCGCAGGTGTTCCCCACGATTTCCCCAGGCACCGTTACGGTTACCGTGCCGTTTCCGGGCGCCACCCCGGCTGAAGTGGAGGAAAGCATCACACGCCGCGTTGAGGAAGCCGTGCTGGGCATCGATGGCGTCAAGCGCGTCAACTCAGTCGCGTCCGAGAACGTCGGCACAGTCGTCATTGAGACCAACGACTTCGCGGATCGCCAGCTTGTGAAAGACGATGTCGAATCAGCGGTCGATCGACTCAGCGATTTCCCACCCGAGAACGCGGAGAAACCGGTCGTTGTTGCGCCCAAACCGACAGGCGGTGTCGTGACGCTGGCTGTTGTCGGCGATGTAGGACCGCTCGCGCTGCGTCGCGCCGCCGAGGAGATTGAACGAGACCTTCTCACGCAGCCCGGCGTGTCGCTCGTGTCATTGAGCGGCGATCGTGATTACGAAATCTCGATTGAGGTGAGTGAAGCGACGCTGAGGCGCTACGACCTGACTTTCGGCGATGTCGGCGACGCTGTGCGGCAGTCCTCCCTCGATCTTGCCGGCGGATCGATCGCATCCGATTCGGGCGAGGTTCTTCTGCGCACCAACAAGAAAAGACAGACGGGCGCTGCGTTTGAAACCATCGTCGTGCGCACCTTGCCGGACGGTTCCGTGATTACGCTGGCGGATGTCGCCGAAGTACGTGATGGCTTCGTGCGCGAGCGGCTTATCAATCTCTATAACGGCCGCCCGGCTGTATTTGTCGACGTCAAACGCGCCGAAGCCGAAGACGTGCTTAAAGTTAAGGCAGCCGTCGACGAATTCCTTGCCGGCTACACGCCGCCGCCGGGTATCGAACTGATCGAGTTCCGTGACGAAACCAGGCTGCTTCGCGAGCGTGTCAACCTGCTGCTCCGAAACGGTTTATTCGGTTTTGCGCTGGTATTTACTTTCCTTGTGCTGATGCTCGACCTGAAGCTCGCGGTCTGGGTGAGCATGGGAATCGCGACAGCATTCATGGGCGGGTTCCTGTTGTTCGGCGCGCTCGGCGTAACGATCACGATGATTTCGCTGTTCGGCCTGATCATCGTGCTCGGTCTCGTAGTCGATGACGCAATCGTGATCGGCGAGAACATCGACTCGGAACGCCAGCATGGCTGGAGCGGCGAGATAGCCGCCAATCGCGGGGCGCATGGCGTCATGGCTCCCGTTATCGTCGGCGTACTGACGTCGGTGGCTGCATTCACCCCATTGCTCGTGACGGGCGGCACGTTCGGCGACGTGACACGTGCGATTCCGCTGGTCGTTATCAGCGTGCTGCTCATGTCGATGGTCGAGGCTTTCTGCATCCTGCCATCGCACCTTAGCCACGGCGGGCCCTGGTCGCGCGGTCTGATCGCGACAATTCAGCAACGCGTCGCCGCTACTGTCGCCAACATCCGTGACAATCTGATCGAGCCCGGGGTCGCGTTCGCAGCACGCTGGCGCTATGCAACCGTCGCTATTGCTATTGCGTTTTTCATTCTCTGCATCAGCCTGGTACAAAACGGGCAGGTCCGTTTTATTTTCTTTCCGCAGATCGAAGGCAATAACATCTCGGCATCGGTAACGATGCCTGAAGGTACGCCGTTCGAGCGCACCGATGCCGCCGTGCGGCACATCACCGCAGCCGCTTCCGAGGTCGCCGACGCTGTGCGCCAGGAGAGCGGCGAAGAAATCTTCGTCTCGGTAACTTCGACCAGCGGCGGCAACGCGGCGGTAGGCGTTGGGCCCGGCGCTCAATCCGGATTCGGAACGTCCGAGAATATCGGCCAGGTCCGCATCGAACTGACGCCATTTGGCAAACGGCGCATGCCCGCTGCTGAGATCGAACGTCGCTGGCGCGCGGCGGTCGGTGACATCGAGGGCGCCGAACGCGTGACCGTCTCCTCGACCGCCACGCGCTTTGGTGACGACGTCGATTACGAGCTCGCGCACCAGGACGAGGATCAGCTCATCGCTGCCGCCGAAAGCTTGAAAGAACGTCTGCGGCAGATTGATGGAGTAAACGAAATCGAGGACAGTTTCGATCTCGGCAAGCGGCAGCTCGTATTCGAGCTTACGCCGGCCGGCAGCGCGGCCGGTCTGCGTCCGGCCGACGTTGCGGTACAGGTACGCCAGGGATTCTTTGGCGAGGAAGTGCAGCGCATCCAGCGTGGTCGCGAGGAAATCCGTGTCTATGTACGGTACCCCGAATCGACGCGTGCCAACCTCGAGGCACTTGACGATTTCCGCGTGCGCCTGCCGAATGGTGATCGTGCACCGCTGCTGACCGTCGCGAGCGTTGAGGAGAGTCGCGCTTACTCGTCAATCGAGCGCATCGACGGACGACGCGTCGTCTCGGTGAGCGCGAATGTCGATGAAGCGACCTCGACACCCAATATTGCCAACGCGAAAATTGTGGCATCGGTGATGCCCGAGCTCGAGCGGAATTTCCCCGGTCTGCGTTGGGTGCAAGCCGGGTCGACTCGCGAGCAGAATGAGGATCTCGCCGATATCGGCAGCGCATTTATCATTGTCTTATTAATCATCTACGCAATGATCGCCACGCAGCTCCGCTCTTACCTGCAGCCGCTGGCTATTCTCGTCTCGATTCCGCTCGGCGTGGCCGGCGCAATCCTGGGCCACCTCGTGCTCGGCTTTCCGCTGTCGTTTATTTCGATCTTCGGCATCGTGGCACTTGCAGGCGTCGCCGTGAACGCTTCGGTCGTACTCGTGGACCTGTACAATCGACGCCGCAGAGAGGGTCTCGATCCCATCGAGGCCGCAGCCTCGGCGGCGGCGCGACGATTCCGGCCGATTGTGCTCACGACTCTGACGACGGCTATGGGTCTCACACCATTGCTGTTCGAGAAAAGCCCGCAGGCACAGTTCCTGATACCGATGGGCGTCAGCCTGGGCTTCGGCATCCTGGTGTCGGGTTTCATGGTTATTTTCGTCACACCGGCTGTGGCTGTGATCATCGAGGACCTGCGGGGCTATCGGCCCGCCGAAGAACTCGCCGCCGCCGACTCGGTTCCTGGCTAAACCTCGTACTACTTTTTCATTGCATCGATCAGGAACTGCCCGGTGCTGTTGTACGGGTCGCAGTCTTCACCGTAGGACTCATCGACCTGCAACGAGGCAACGTCGATCGTTTCGATAACAGGCTGTTTGCGGTCGCGCAATTTTTCGAGGTCGGCCCTGGTCTTTGCCAGACGCGCGTGTGCGTGATGCGTCACTTTGTTTTCGCTTGACATAATAATACTTCCCACACCTCATATTACGATTTCATCGTATGCCCGCGCGAAGCCGCTGTGAATGCTGTCCGTCGGACTACAGCTACCGTTTGTCGGCTAGGCCGCTTTTCAACTGCAAATACGAAGCCTCGACCGCGTCCGCTCCGTACTTTCGCTCGAGCCTTCGAATCGCAAAATGCCCGCGGGCCATATCCTGGAAGTGAGAGATGAAAATCGTGTTGACGAGTCCGCCACCGATTGCCCCGATGACAGGAATCGTCTGCGCCATTGCTTTTTGAGTGACGACAACGCCGAAGCGACTCGCCAATGCCGATATCAGGCGCACCAATGCCGGTGCGCTTTTACTGCCCATGCCATGTGACACAACGTACTGCAACGCATCGGTAACGGCCTTACTCATGGCCACACGTACGCCATAGTAAGAGGTCTCAGCTGCATCATCTTTTTCCGATGTGCGACTGCCCATCGCAAACACCTGCATGCAATTCAGGATGGTCTCCGGATCCTGCGGCGATTCCCCTTCCGCGCGTGCAATGTCGGCAATTGATCGAAACATGATGCCGGTCGTTAGCGGCAGTTCGACAATCAGCGTCTCGAGACCAAAGAACCCGGCGACGGCGCCGGTAGTCATGGCGGCGGCTGTGTGCATTCGCGGACTGGCAGGTGCCTGCTCGTCCGCTTTGATGCTTCGCATCGAACTTTGCAGTACAAATTCGATCGCCCTGTGAGTCGATTTGCTGACAGCTTCGACAATGACATCGGGCGCTCGCTTGCCCAGCTCCCGGGTCACGGCCTCCACGGGCATGCCAACCGCGGAACTGATCCGTATTGCCAGCGATGGATTTTCAAGCGTGGCATAGGCGTCTTTGAGCGTCGCGAGTTCGCTTTTCGTCAGGTCCATGAGCCTTTCATTGATTGCGGATCAGTCACGCATTATGACTTTGCTTATCGCGATAACCAAAGAAAATACCCGTGAGTCTCCTCCCGGGTGCCTCGAAACTGGCAGCGTTACATCTGGAAACACTCCGTTACAGACCTGCGACCCACTTCCCGCGCTCAAGGCCCAAACTTGCCTCCGTGATGAAACGTCAAACCCTAACTGGAGAATCCAAGTGAAAAATCGTACTCATGCATTGGCCGCGCTTGGCGCTGTCATTTTTCTCGCCGGCTGCGAAGGCGACGACGGCCTGAATGGTAACAACGGCGCTGACGGCGCTGACGGCGCCGACGGCTTCAACTCTCTTGTCGCTTTCCGTGACCTGCCGGTAGGCGATGCCGATTGCCTCGGCGGCGGCCAGGTTTTTGAAACCGGCCTGGACACGAACCGCAACGACATTCTGGATCCTTCTGAAGTTCAGTCGACAGAATTTGTAGAGTGTGCGGTAACCCCAACGCTGCGTGCACTGCACGCATCTCCTGACGCTCCGTTAGTCAACATCTCGATCGATGGTGCTCTTGCGCTTCCCGGTGTGGACTTCAACCAGGGTTCTGGATTTGTCAATGTCGGTCAGGCGGCTAATGTCACCGCAACCGGTGCAGACGTTAACGTTCAGGTCGAAGCCATCCAGCCGAGTGGCAATGCCGTTGTACTCGACGCTGATCTGCCGCTGGAATTCGGTACTGAGACCACCGTCATCGCTTCCGGAACGATCGAAGGCAACAATTTCGGACCGATCCTCGTAACCAATCCTATCGGCGAGCCCATTGCTGCCGGCAGTTTCCGTGCGCAGGTTGTACACGCAGCACCGAACGCCCCGGACGTTGATGTTTACGTGACCGCATTCAACGGCGCTCTCGCGAACCCCGTGAATGGGGCAGCACCGCTGGCATTTGGTTCGAGCACCGGCCAGCTGGAAGTACCCGAGGGCGATTACCAGATTCGCGTGGCCGTACCTGGCACTCCGCCTACGGTCGTCTACGACTCCGGTGAGATTTCTCTGCCCGCCGGCGCCGACCTGATGATCGTCGCGACCGAAAATGTGTTCCTCGGTGACTCGGCGGTGCAGCTGATGGTACTCGACGGAACGACCGCAACGCCGCTGTATGACGCAGCCACGCCGGCAGCAGCCGTTGCCGTACACCTGTCGCCTCCTAACACACCTTCCGTTGATGTCCTCGCAGACGTAGGTTCGACTGCTGCGATCGAGCAGCTGAAGCTTGTCGAGAACCTTTCGTACACGGAGTCCTGCTCGCTTTTGAACATTGGTGCTCCCGAAGACTACACTCTGAGTGTGGTTGCGACAGGCGACACCAGCAGCGTGCTGGATATTCCGTACAGCGCCGTTGTTAATGAAGGGACCACCGTTATCGTCAGCGGACTGCTGTCAACGAGCACCCTGCAAGCAATCCCCCTGGGCATTGATGGTCGCAGCGTGTTCACCGAAGCCAAGGTTCGGCTGACGCACGGCTCGCCTTCTACGCCGAACGTCGACATCTACATTATGCCCGCGGGCGTTGCTCTCGGTGACCCGAGCGGCATCGAGTTTCTTGATGTACCGTTCGGCGCCAGCACACCCGGTCCTTTCGGTAGACCCGGCCGTGAACTATGACATCTACGTAACCCTGGCCGGCGACCCGAACCCTGCCATTTCCGTCACAGGATTCGATACGAATCCTGGCCAGGTCCTCGACGTGATCGCTCGTGATGCTTTCGGCTCGGAGACAGCCCCGCAGGTAGAAGCGATCGACTACGACTTAGTGACCGCTTGCGTAGTAACAAATCCGTAACAGCAGCACGACCCTCGTCGTAACAGGCGGGACAGCAGTAACAAGGCACCCGGGGCGAAAGCCTCGGGTGCTTTTTTTGCGCAGCAGATTCAATTCATAACGATGAAATCCTGAGAACGTCGTCAAGTCACTGATTCAGAAAGTCAATTCCTGCAGGCGGCGACCGGTTCTGGCACTATCAAGAGCTCAGCGAACCAGTCCGACTCACTTCACGCTCGATTCCGGGCGCAGACAACATTTCTTCGAGGCCGAATGAAACAACGGATAAAGGATCTGATCGGCGAGTTGCGCAGTCGCAGCGTTTTCCGAGCGACGGTCGCGTACTGCGTCGTCGCCTGGATGCTGCTGCAGGTCGCCGACGTCACGTTCGATCGTTTGCCGATTCCGGAAGGCTCGATGACCGTGCTTATCGTCCTGGCAATCGTCGGCCTCCCTTGCACGATCGTGCTGGCCTGGGCTTACGAGATCACCTTGCGCGGCATCGTGCGCCATGAGCAGGTGGATGGCCGTTCTTCGAGACTCGCATTCCTGCCCTTCGTTGTGGTGCTCGTTGCCATCACGGCTGCGGTCGGCTTCGGCCTATACCACCTGTCGCTGAGGATTTGGGAGCCCGAGCCGCAGGCCATCGCCGTGCTGCCGTTAACGAACCTGAGCGAGTCACAGGACACCGAATATTTCAGCGACGGCCTCACCCAGGAGATTCAGAGCCTCATTGTTCGCCTCGATGAATTCCGGGTTGTGTCTCTAAGCTCGACGTATCGACTCAAAGACACGACGCTGGATTACCGGACAATCGCCAAACGCCTCGATGTTGACGTGATCTTGCACGGCAACGTTCGCCGCGCACAAGACCGGGTTCGAATCACAGCCGAACTGATTGACGGCGACGACGGTACCCAGCTCTGGTCGGAAACATTCGACAGCGAACTGGCCAACATTTTTACAATCCAGGAGAGGATCGCCCGCAAAGTCGCGGCGGCATTGGATGTTGTTGTGCCAGTATCGGCCGAGCGACGGCTCGCACATCTCGGCACGCAAAATGTGGAAGCCTACGACCTGTATTTACGCGGCACTGATTATCTAAGAAAGCCAAAAGACGCAGCCAACCTGTCAAAGGCCGAAACTTACATTCGCCAGGCGATTGCCGTGGACCCGCAGTTCGGGGGGGCGTATGCGGCAATGTGTCAAAGTCATCTGGCCCTTTATGAACTCGAACGCGATTCGGACCGGTTCGCGCGCGCTGAGCGTGCCTGCCACCGCGCGCTAACGCGCGATTCGGCGGCGAGTGTCGTGCGTGTTGCGCTCGGCCAGCTTTACTACGAATCAGGCCAATACGACGAATCGCTTCGGGAATACGAGCAGGCGGTAGCCGTAAATTCCAAATCGGCCGACGCACACATTGGATTAGGGAGAGCGCTCATTAGGCTGGACCGGCCGGTCGAGGCCGAAGCCAGCTTGCAGCGAGCGATTCAACTCGACCCCAGTTACTACGCCGGCTTCAACGCGATGGGCAATTTCCTTCTTGCGAATGGCCGGTTTGCCGAAGCCGCCGAATACTACCGCGATTTTGCAGATCGCTCCGAAGACAACGCCACGGCCTTTAACAACCTCGGTGCGGCGTACTACCTGGCCGGAAATTTATCGGCGGCGGCCGAAGCCTGGGACCAGTCTCTTGCCATCAAACCAACCCGCAGCGCCTTTTCAAATACCGGGACCATGTACTTCTACCTGGGTGACTACGCAAAAGCAGCAGACCGGTTCGCGCGAGGCTCGAATTTCGCCCCGAGGGATCACCGGCTGTGGGGCAACCTGGCGGACACGTATTACTACACCGAGAGCATGCGGCACGTGGCCGACGTTATCTACAAACAGGCCATAGAGTTTGCAGAAGAGCGGATAAGCGTCAACCCATCGGATATGGATACAGTCGCCATGCTCGGCCATTTCTATGCGCGCATCGGCGAGGCAGGCAAGGCGCGAGAGCTTAGCGAAACGTCAGGTGCCAGGGCTCCGGACGATATGTACGTTCAATATTACAACGCGCTGGTCTATGCCCACCTTGGTGACACAGACATGGCGCTGGATCGTCTCAAGCGTGCAATTGAGCTAGAATACCAACAAGAATTATTAAAACTTGATCCTGGATTTGCATCGCTATGGGACGATGACAGGTTCAAGCAGCTGGTCTCGAAAACAGAGCCGTGATAGGGCCCGATCAACTAATCAAAAATAAGAAAGGAAAATGCATGACTACCCGAATCAGAACAACCGCGTTATCGGTACTTGCCGCGCTGCTCATGAGCACGATCAGTTTTCATGCCGTCGCACAGGACGGAGTCTGCGACAGAAGCCCCGAAACCTTCAAATTGAAGATCAAAGTTAAGAACAACACGCCAACCAAAGTCGTAAAAGGCTTTTTTGGCCAGAATGCCGATACGCTCAATGTTTGCCGAGGGGACACCATCGAATGGAAATTCAACGCCAAGAAGTTTTTCATCGAGTTTCCCGGCAAGACGCCATTCGATGAGAAAAAGAAGAACTCGAAGAACGGCAAAGTGACGACAACCGTCAGCTCCGACGCCGAACGTGGCGTTTCCTACAAGTACGATATTGGCATCGACGGTGGTGGCGTACTGGACCCGATTATCATTGTTGACAACTGATTTTGCTGACACGGCTTGCCATATCGAATCCGGTCGCCGTAATTGCCGCGATCCTGCTGGTGCTGCTGATGGGCACCATCGCGATGTTCAGCCTGCCCATCCAGATGATTCCCGATGTGCAGCGACCGTTTATCCAGATCAGTACAGGCTGGCGCTCGGCAGCTCCCGAAGAGGTGGAGTCGGAGATCATCGAGCCACAGGAAGATGTCCTGCGTGGCGTGCCCGGCCTCGAAAAGATGGAGTCTTCCGCGACCCGGGGTAACGGCAATATCAACCTGATGTTCTCGGTTGACACCAACCTGCAGCGCGCACTTATAGAAGTAATCAATCGCCTCAACCAGGTTCCACGTTATCCGAACGACGTGACCGAACCAAGAATTTTCGCCGGACAGGACAGCTTCGGCGAACAGATTGCGTGGTTCTCATTGACGCGGGTTCCGGGCAATGAACGACCGATGGCGAGCTACGAGGACTTCGTTCGGGAGGTCGTGCAGGCACGCATAGAACGCGTGCCTGGCGTGTCCAATTCCAATGCGTACGGCGGCCGCGCCAACGAAGTCCGGATTACGTTCGATCCCTATGAGGCGGCGGCACTCGGCATTGATATCCCGACGCTTGCCGGGCAGACCGGCAATAATTACGATACGTCGGGCGGCTTTAGCGACGTCGGCCGACGCAAGTACACGCTGCGCTATGCCGGCAAGTACGATCTGCCCGAGTTCGGCGACATGGTGCTCGACTGGCGCGGCGGTAACCCGGTGCGCCTGCGCGACATTGCGACGGTAGCAGTCACGATGCGCGATGAAGATGGCTTCATGATGGAAAATGGCCATGACTCCATGGCGTTCGATACGCAGGTCGAACAAGGCGTTAACGTCCTTGATGTCATGCGCGATCTCAAAGCCGCGATCGAAGAATTGAAAGAAGGGCCGCTCGCGAGGGAGGGCCTGCAGATCCGGCAGGTCTATGATGAGTCGACTTACATCGAAGACTCGATTGCGATGCTGCGCACCAACCTGTTGCTCGGTATTGGCCTGGCCATCAGCATACTCTGGTGGTTCATGCGCCGTTTCCGTGCGACGTTTCTTGTCGCGCTCGCGATCCCGATATCACTGTTTACCTGTTTCGTCGTTATGCAGATTACGGGACGAACGCTAAACATGATTTCGCTCGCGGGCCTGGCATTCGCGACGGGAATGGTGCTCGACGCCGCCATCGTCGTTCTCGAGAACATCGTTCGGCTGAAGGAAAAAGGCGTCGGCTCTGAGGAGGCGGCAACCAGGGGTAGCCAACAGGTCTCGGGCGCTTTGCTGGCGTCGACCGCGACGACCGTCGTCATCTTTTTGCCTATCATGTTTCTCAAGGATGTATCCGGACAGCTGTTTGCCGACCTCGCACTTGTTATCTCGGTGGCGGTAATCGCTTCGTTGACCATCGCGTTATCGGTCATACCGACGGCTGCCGCGAAGTGGCTCGAGGGGGTTCGCCTGGAAGATCCGCACACGATCTGGTGGGAGCGGGCCAAGGAAACGATCATGCGCGTGACCGATCGCCGACGCACGAGGTTGGCGTTGATTGCCGGAATCTTCCTGGGTGCGACAGGTGCTTACCTGGCTCCTCGTGCCAGCAGCCGACTACTTGCCAGAAGGCAAGCAGGGCTGGGTGTTTGCGTTTATCGACCGCCCGCCGGGCCAGAGCGTGTCGACCGCACGAGAAGAGTTCGCGGCCCCGGTTGTCGAACGGCTGCAGCCTTATCTCAAGGAAGATGCCGAGATCGCGGTCGAAAGTTACTTCATGGGTGTGTTCGGCTCATTCGCGTTCGCGGGTGCCAGCATGGTCGACCCGGACGACGCCGCACCGTTCGTGGACACGTTAAATTCCGATGTCCTGGCCGGCTTTCCGGACACGATGGCATTCGCCGATGAATGGGGCATCTTCGATCGGCTCGGCGGCGGCAGCTCTATCGAGCTGAATATTCAAAGTCGCGACATGGACGCGATGCTGACGGCTGCGCGCAAAGGAATGGAGCTCGTCGGCCAGCATCTGCCAGGTGCGCGGGCGCGACCGATTCCGGGCGTCGACTTTGCCGAGCCCGAGCTGCGTTTCATACCGGACGAACGGCGCATCACCGAGGCCGGCTGGACACGACGCGACCTGTCGACGGTCATGCGCGTCGCTCGGCGACGGCGTTTATGTCGGCGACTACTTCGACGGCGATCGTCGCATGGACATCGTGCTGCGCTCTCCGGAATGGACGAGTCCCGAGCAGCTTGCAGCAACGCCGCTGGCGACGCCGGCAGGCGGTATACAGTCCGTCGATCAGCTGGTTCGCATGCAGCGCACGGCCGGCCCGAACCAGGTACGCCGGGTCGACCGTCGCCGCGCAGTCACTCTCGCAATTACACCGCCGGCCGGTATCTCCCTGGAAGAGTCGATCGATATCCTGCGAACCAATGTCGAGCCGGCGCTACTGAAAATGCTGCCCGAGGACGGCGAAATCAGCTACTACGGCAGCGCGGACGATCTCAATATTGCTCTCGCCGGGATGTCCCGCAGTTTTGCGCTGGCAATCGTGGTGCTGTACCTCTTGATTAGCGGACTGTTTCGTTCGTTTGTCGACAGCCTGCTCGTGGTTGCTGCACTGCCGCTCGCAACCGTCGGCGGAGTGTCGCTGTTACGAATTATGAATCTGCCGATGGACCTGTTGACGATGATCGGCTTCATTACCTTGCTGGGCCTGGTCGTCAATAATGCGATTCTGCTCGTGCACCAGACGCGCTCGGCCGAGCGAGGCGGCCTCGATCGGCGCAGCGCTGTTGAACAGGCGATACGTCGACGCCTGCGCCCCATTCTAATGACGACACTGACCAGTATTTTCGGCATGCTGCCGCTGCTCCTGATCCCGGGCCCCGGATCCGAGGTTTACCAGGGCCTTGCGGCCGTGATCGTCGGTGGCATGTCTGTCAGTGCACTATTTACCCTGATTCTCCTGCCGAGCCTGCTGCGGCTGGGAGAAACCGCAGCGGCGCCGGCGAATATTCTGACGCCTGCCGGGGCAACTCCGTGATGACGTTCACCAACCGCTCCCTTGTGCTGTCGATGCTGGGGTTCGTCCTCTGCGCAACGGCGCTCGCTCAAAACATGCCCCCTGCCGTGGTGGTCGTTGCCGAAGCCGAATTGCAACAGCTGGCCCCCTCGGTCGATGTGCCGGGGACCATTGTCAGTCGCTTCGACTCGCGACTTGCTTCCGAGCTATCGGCAAAACTCGAGTGGATCGCCGAGGTCGGAACGGCAGTCAAGAAAGGCGACACGGTAGCGCGGCTCGAATCGCTGACCTACGAACTACTCGAAATGGAAGCGCAGAGTCGCGTCAAGCGCGAGGAAGCGCGCGTCGGCTTCCTGCAATCCGAGAAAAATCGTCTCGACCGACTTTCGGAGAAAAACCTGTCGGCGAAAAGTCAGCTCGATCAAACGATCGCCGACCTCGCCGTGGCCGAGAGCGAGCATGCTATTGCGCGTGCGCAGCTCGGGCTTGCGAAGATCTCGGTGTACGTAACAAAAATTCGAGCACCGTTCGACGGCATCGTCACAGAGCGCCTGCGTAATATCGGCGAACGCCTGAACATCGCCGATGTGGTCATCCGTATCGTCGATCCGAAATCGCTGGAAGTAATTGCCCGCGCGCCGCTCAATACGGTCAACTTTATCAACGACGGTGCCGTACTGCGGCTACACAATGACTTTCGACAGGATCAGGGAACGGTGCGCACGATAGTGCCTTTCGGTAATCCACAGTCGCACATGTTCGAGGTACGGCTTGATGTCGACCCCGATATCTGGACCGTCGGCGAGAGCGTGCGTCTGTCGATGCCGACCTCAGGCGTGAAAGAAGTTCTGACTGTCCCACGGGACGCGCTGGTACTGCGACGGGAAGGCGCCTCCGTTTTCAAAGTAAATTCCGACATGTCGGTCGAACAGGTCAATGTAATTACGGGTCTCGGCGACGGCAGCAATGTTGAAGTCATCGGCCAGCTCAATCCCGGTGAACGTGTTGTTATCCGTGGTGCGGAACGTCTGAGCACCGGGATGCAGGTCACCATCAAGCAATAGTAGTGCTATTCGTTCTGACCGTTCAGAAGAACATCTGGAAGCGCACCGCACCGCCGCCGAAACCCTGAACGCTGACCTCATGGCTGACCGACAGGTCTATCTGCGCGTTTTCTGAAAAATTGTAGCGCCAGCCGACGATGAGCTTGTCGCGGTAGTCATCGAGCTTGTAGTTCTCAGCGGGATCGGGCGCCCGGAAAGCAATGTCTGGCTGGCCGAAAGCATAGGCAAACGTCGCGCCACTGTTGGGCCAGAGGTATTCATAGAATGCGCCGCCGAGAACGTCCTTGCGGTCGTAGTCGTGTTCATTGAAGCCGCGCGACTCGGCTTTCAGTTCGACGTAATGCAGGAGCAGGCGCAAGCGGTGCCGGTCACGGAAAACCCGCGCATGCTCCACGGCGATATCAAGCTGCGTATTCTCATAGTCATAGTCGAATCCCGGCTGCCTGAACTGCCGGACTTCGTTGAAGTCCTGCCAGTCAACCCAGGCAGACCATGCCGTGCCGTCCTCACCTGATCGCGACAGGCGCAGTTGTGCTTTGTTCGCGCGGCGATCGTGGCGCGACACGTCGGGGGACGCGGCCGCGTCCGGGAACACGCGCTCGAAACCGCCGCCCACTTCGCCTTCGCTATAGAGGAACCAGTCGTTAGCGAAGCCAAGCCGAACAGCCCATTGCAGCGCGACCGAGTCCTGTTCCGTTTCTCCACCGAGATCGTTTTTCGTGCCGTAGTTCATGTCCTCGAGCAACACACCAACCGTACATACTGCTGACGCTCATCGCGATACAGCGTGTAGCCGGCCGCGACGTCGATAAACTCCTTGTTGAACTCCGGGTTGACCGTCACGTACACAGCCGAGGATTCGAATATTGATCGCTCGAAGCCAAGCAGCAACTGTTCCTTTTGGCTCGGCCGCTGCCGCAGCCCGTCGCGCCTGAAACTGGCCTGGAAACGCCATTTGTCGTTCAGGGCTTCATTGATGTTGAGGTCAACGTCTGTCAGCAGCTTGTCTGACGTAACGCTGCCGGTATTGACGCGCAGGGCATTGTCGGCAAGCTGGCGACGTTCCCAGTCGAATTGCCATTGCAGATCATAGGAATAATTGACCAGCGCGTGTAAATACAGCATCTGGTCGCGGTACGGCTGCTCGAACTCCCAATCCGTATCCGGTAGCTGCGCCGTTGCGCTTGCGGACCAGGCAAACAGCAGGAAAAGTACGAATCTCAAAATTGTTACTCGATCTCGATAGGGCGGCGTGGCGCAGGACGCACACTATTTAGCTATGGCAGGCGCCAACGAGTTTGTCAGCTAGGAATTATACTAGCAAACCGCCATGTCTTCGCGCACGCAGCAACTCCGTGCCGGCTACATTGATCCGGTCAGGTTGAGGAAGACACCGTGATGATCAAAGCTGAGATCCGTGAGATCGTCGGAGAAATCGGTAAAGTTGTAACCAACGCCAATCTTCAGGTGGTCGCCGAAGTAACGCGAGACAGCCGCCAGCACACCGCTGCGACGTTCACCCAAATCGGACATGCTAAGCAAACGGCCTTCCGCGAGGAGCTCCCAGTCTTTCCGGAACCTGTAATCACCACGAACCACATACAAGTTAGCATTGTTTTCGAAAAAATCGGGGTTCTCACGATCGAGGCTGACCTGACCCAGCCGGTAAGCGTATTTTCCGCCGATCGAGATTCGCGGCGTAATATCGTAGCTGGCGTCGATCGCTGCGATGTGACTTTTCTGTATGAACTCGGCGGCGATATTTTGCAAACTGATCTGATCGGTCGTCGGTACATTGTAGAAATACGTGTACTTGACCAGCGTATTAAATCGATCGTGAGTAATCGGTCGCAGCGCATAGCCGATGACGGCTTCGGTAAATCCGCCGTCGTAAAACGTTCCTTGCGAGCTCTCGCTCTCCGAGTGGTTCAGCTTACCCAACAAGCGTGATGCCGGATTGATCTGGTACTTGATATTATTCCTGAACAGCCATGTCTTTCTCTCCGTGCGGCTCAGATCGAGTTGCTCCGCATCGTCGTTGCGGTATTCTATGCCGCTCGACATCTGCATCGCATCGACACCGAAACTAACCTGGATGCCACCGGCCACGCGCTGCGTCTCGGCACCGGTCGTCACATCCTGCAGAGTACCGATGTCGGTGTTGATTCCGAGGCTCCATTTCTGCGTCGGTGAGAAACTGATTCCGGTGGCGTGCGTCAGTCCGGTCCTTGCCGCGTTATGCTGGTAACGCTCTTCCAGGAATACGCTCGCGCTGTCGGCAATTCGGGTCCTGATGCCACCGACCAGGTTACCTTCTCTGCCACGCGTGCCCTGCATGCCGTTGTCGATGCGTTCATTTTCGAGCGCATAGTTGAGATACATGCTCGTGTTGTCGGAATAAAGATAGTTCGTTCCCAGCCGGCCGCCCGCACCCAGATCGCCGTCGGAAATCTCGGCGTCGATGCGCAATTTTTCGGACAGCCGGTACGCTCCACCGACACCGCTCCGGGCGTTCTCCTGCCGATCGCCCGTCACCGACAGCGTATCCTGCGTGAATGCATACACATTCCACGTCGACTTCGAGTCGTAACCGACCTGCAGTACCGCATCTGCGCGCTCCCCTTGTTCCTGGGTGAACGGAACAATGATCGACCTCGAGATACGCTCGTCCTCGCGATGACCAGCGCTCAGCTGCCAGTGTTCGCTGATCTGGTACCCGACGTTGAACTCCGCGACGTGGGTTTCGATGCCCTGCTCCTGGACTCGACTATCGAGCTTGGCGCCCAGCGAAAACTTGTCAGCAATCGGCAAACTGAATGTGCCGCCGTAATTCCTGGTGTCGGTAAGCGCCGTCAGACCCGGGGCGGAGTACCCGGCCCCGACTTCCTGCACGTAGGCGGTCAGGCGACCGTCAAAGAAACTGACGAGATCGCCGAATCGAATGCTGAGATCGGCACGCTCAGCTTCTGCCTGTGCGTTGACGAACGACGTCGGATCATACCCGGCGAACTCGAATCCACCATCGCTCGAGAATTGCGGCAGGGAAACCAGCCCTTCGCTCTCCGCCTGTTGAACTTTGAGCCACGACTCCGAAGCCAGCCGCAGCGTGAGATCGACGGCGTTCAGGCTGTTGTCGATGTCATCCTGTTCGTTGGTATTCGATGTCAGGCCGACTTTGACGTGATCGCCGAGCCAGTAGTGAGCCTGTCCGCCGATCGCCATCGCGTCGATGTCGTCGAATCCCGGCGTGTACTCGTAGCGCACGACCAGGTAAGCCTCGTCGCCCGAGATCGCGCCACTGCGTACGAGGAGATTATCGTTGGCTGTCGATGCAAGCGGCTCTGCAAGCGAGATGCGACCTTGCAGATAGTCGATGTCATAATCCATGACCGGTGTCAGGTTCACCACGCCGGTCACTAGCCCCGACGCTTTGTCACGCAACTCTATGCGCACACGCTCAGATCCGGCCAGAACATCCTGGCGACGCAGGAAGTAAAGCGAGCCACCCGTACCCCGGAACTCCTCCCGGCTCGGCACGGTACCCGGCTCGGCCGCGAAAGCGTCTATGACAAAGTGCCTGTCGCCGAACTCAGTCGTTGTGTCTGCCTGGTAATGCAGGTTCGCACCGTACAGGCCGCGATCAACCTGTGCCAGTTCGTTGTTCATATAAGCGATCTTGAAGTTGCCCCATTGACCGTAGTTGTCGTCCTGGCTCAGGCGGACAAAGAACTTACCCATGGTCGGCGCCATTTCCTCGACCGTGCCGTCATCGCCGAACGTCGGGTAGTAATAGTCGGGGTCTATGCGTCGAAACAGGGACTCCGGCGACTTGTCCATAAAGTTGCTGAAGATATCCTGTACGGGCCCTTCCCGGGTATCGGCGCTTGCCGTCAATTTCCAATGTTCACCAAATTTGCCATTCACGAAGAACGCCAGGCGCCCGTCGACATTGGAATCATAGTCCCGGTCCGGGTTATCACCCCGCAACAGATCGATCGGCCCACTCGCTTTGCCATCGGACAATGTGAGGTCAGCCACCCCAACATAGAACCAGTCGTTGGACCGAAATTCGAGGTCACGCAGGTAGAGTTCACCGCTGCCTTCCTTGTCGACAACGGCCACTTCGACGGTGTGTGCACCCTCCGGCAAAATTTCCTCGGTCACGAAATTGCCGTTGTCATCAACGGGCACAGGCCGCCCGGCAACCCAGACCTCGTGCTCATCCGGTACGCTGCCGCGTACATTGACAGTGCCGCTGCTGAGACCGATGTTCTGCAGACTCAGGCCATTTTCTCCATAGGCCGCAAACAGTTCCGGGTCCGATTCGAATTCGGAATCGTCGTCATTGCCGGATCTGTCACTCGAATCATGAACCACCCAGAGCGGCTGTGGGAGTGTCTCGTCGAAATTGCCGGCGGCACCATACGCCCGCAACACGTACGCCAGTTCGTGCACGGGCGCTCTGACCTGCGAGACAGATGGCTCCCACTTGGCGACGCCATCGACGCCAATTTCGATGACGTCCATCGGTACCGACTCAACGGAATGTCCATTTTCGAAAACACGTACTTCAGCGCGCTCGATGAAGTGCGAATAGTTCGTGTACATCCGGAAATACACGGGCGACGCTCGCATGTGTATCAAGGACGCGGAAGGAACTAACAGGGAGGTGTTGGTAACCTCTTTCCAGACTGCAATACGACCGGGTTTGGCGGCGACACTGAGCCTCGGCGACGAGCGCAGATTGTCGAAACCGAACTGAATATCGGCGTCCTCCAGCGCGACGTCGGTGCATCGCTGGATGTCCGATGAACTTCTTTTTGGATCATCGATCGGTTCACCATTGACGGTGATACGCATCAGGTTCAGGCCCAGCGGGTTTTGCGGACTCAACTCGCGCGTAAGCCGCGTGATATCCACGCCCTCGTAGTCGTCAAGGACCGCGAGCTCATCGTAGACGACCTGCACCGCCACATGTGACGTTTCACCCTGAACAAAACCGGCGTTGACGACGTCGTCCGAGTGTACGTAGCCGCGCCCTTCGAACTCGCGTTGTCGAGCCTCGAGCTGCATGTCCCCGGCAATCCGTTCCATAGCACGTCGCGCACGGGAAGCCGACAGGCCGATGTCGTCACCGTAGACGGCCGCGGTCCGACGTGCCAGGCGCTCATTGCGCGTGTAACCGACGAACCTCAGGCGCGGGTTCGTCTTGTCCGCAACGTCTGCGAGCGCCCGTGCCAGGTCTGTGGTGTAACCCGCTGGCACGACGGGCCGACCCTCGACAAAATCGATATCCGCAATACGCCCCCACGGCGGATCATAAACCTTGGTCACCAACTCGGCGCCTGCAGACTCGGGACAGAGCTGCGGCTCGTCCGGTAATTCCTGTAAGGGGTCGTCGTACCAGAATTCGACCTCGACGCGACGATTTAAAGCCCGCCCGTTGGCTGTTTCGTTGGAACCCAGCGGCCTCTCCGAGCCACGCCCGTCACTTTCGATTATGGGCGTCGGGATGTTCAGCTTGTCCTGTACGGCCAACGCAACCCGTCGCGCCCGCGCTTTCGAGAGCCCCACGTGATCGCCGTAAATGCGTTCTGTCCTTCCGCTCAGAGGAACATCGTCCGTAAACCCGACAAATTTCACGACAACGTTCTGTTTGTCGCTGAGATTCTCAAAACCCTGTTTGATGCGCTCGATGAATACCTCGTTCACATCGATCGTTTCAGTCTCGTAATGCAGCGGCGCGATGAGGTTCTGCACGCGCGCGCGCTGCGCATGCCCATCGACGTAACGCAGTTTGCAGACCGTTTCCATGCGGCATACTTTTACACGTTGAATTTCGTGCGGAACGAGGAACTCTTCGAGCGCGACTTTTTCCCTGACCTCGTCATACCAGACTTCGACCTCGACGCGCCTGTTCAGCGAACGACCTTCCTCATTGAGGTTGGAAGCAACCGGGCGGGTGTCACCGGCCCATTCGAAGGAAATCGCCTCCGGCGGCAACGTTAGCGCCGTCTGAAAGTGCTCCGCCACCTGGCCGGCGCGCTCCCGCGACAAGCCTGCGTTGTCGCCATAGATCTTGACCAGTCTCGCAGACAAAGGTCGGTTGTCCGCATGACCGATTAGGTGCAGGCGAACGTTGATCCGATCCCGCATTCGATCGAGTATTTCGCCCAGAGAGCCGACGGTCGATTCGGGAATGTTCGCAACACCGGATTCGAATCGTATCGGCGGCACGAGATTGCTGAGCTTGACGGTCTCGAGTTCGTCGGCGAGCGTCTCGCGGACTTCGAGCGTGTCGCCCAGCTCGGTATCGACACCTTCCGGATCCTGTACCCACAGCATGAGTGGTTCATCATCCGTCAGATGCCGTTCGACCGCCTCGCCCATTGGCGTCTCGTCGACTTCTGCCGCGCTCGCCTGCAGCGAGCACAACGCCAGGCTCAGCATTAACAAGTAGTTCAGTTTCGGCATCGCGTTCACCGGCTCTGTTCCTTGCTCTTGACGGGCGGCGCTCCGAGTCGCCAGAAAATCTCAGGTTCGACGACAAGCTCATAACAACAGTTCAGTTCCTGCCAGGCGACCATGATCTCGTCCTTGAGGATCTTCAGGCGCCCTTCGACGAGCGACTCGGCTTCAACATCCGCGACATAGGAAAGTCGAAGTACTGCCGGGCTTTTCTGCAGTTCCTCCAGCACAAGGTCTATGCGCGGTCGCCACTGACTTCGCATCTCCAGCGTGCCTGGCTCGAACGCGGCGTCCGCAATATCAAGGCCGACGACCCGGTGGATCGACGCGCCGAAATTGATGCGCAGCGCTTTACCGCGCGTCGCGCGCTGTACCTGTACTGGTCGAGTCGACATTCGGAAACCGCTCGGCAGCGTCCTGTCGTCGAGCTTTAGAATGAAGTTACTGCCGCGGCTCTCGTTCGGTGTAATGGCGCAAGTGATGTGATAGCGGCCATGGCTGTCCGTCTTCGCGGCCAGCCCCCTGGCTGTCACCACGCGAACGCCTGGCAAGCCGACTTCGTCGGAGTCCTGGTAGCCATTGCGGTTGAAATCGTCGAATACCTTGCCGGTTACATCGGTGCAGTCGAACGTTGGATCGGGCACGAGGCGCACGGTCGCCGAGGCTTCTTCGGACATTGCTGTTCCGGTCAGCGCGCTGACGGCCTGCGCCCTGTTGACAAATTTGCCTTCGGACACGCCGGCCCCGACAGCCAGCAGTAATTTAATCTCGTGGCGGCCATCTGAAGCGAGCGACAGGCCCGACCAAACCAGCTCGCGTCCAACAAGCGCGGGCTCTGTCTTGACGTCGTCGAAGCGAGCGGAGCCCTCAACGTATTTGAATCCGGCCGGGAAACGGTCGACGATACTCACGTCCTGCAATTCGACGCCGAAGGAATTTCCGACAGTTATCACGTACGGCACCATCTGGCCCCGGGAGACATTCAGCAGGGGCGTCGTTTTGGTAATCGAGACCGCGCCGCTCAGTCTTGGATCCAGCGGGATGTGGTTGTTAAACAGCTGCGCCGAGCCTGGCGACTGGGTATCGTCAAGCCTGAGGAAGAAATGATATGCCGTGGCGGCACTTCGGGCCGGTACGGACGGCGGCGGTGCAAATTCCGAAGCCTGTGCCTCGCAGTGTTGCGCCGTGGCCAGAACGGCATCGTTCATCGAGCCCGGACAAGCAGGCACATCGAACGGCAAAGTCGTCTGATCTGACGTCGGTGGAATCAGCTCGGATACGCCGGACGTATAAGTGCTATCCGGTGCCACGACCTGGATCAGGTAATTGGGGCCACCCGGACACGCGGGATCGGAGAAGTTGAGATCGAACTTGTAGTAGCCGTTCGGCACCGTGACCTGGTTCTGCTGATTCGGGTCATCGAAACAGCTGCTCGGCAACGGCACGCCGTTGCGAACATCCACAAGCGTAACCGTTGCACCAGCGATCGGCGAACGCGCGACCGAATCGTAGATCACGCCGTTCGGGTCAATGGGCATGTTCAGGGCCAGCAAGTTGCTGCCTTCCTGAACGTCGATGTCATCAATGCGCTGCTGGCCATCGGTGAAATCGGAGTCAGTTTGACCGAGTAGCGCTGTCGTGATGCCGGCTCCCGGCGCGCTGAACTGTAATGAATAGGTTTCGCCGGCCAGGTAATTCGGAGCCACATTCATGAACAGGTAGTAACCGTCCGCGTCGGTCAACACCGAACGTACCGGCTGGTCGTTCAGGAACAGTTCGACCGTCCAGCCCTCGAGCGGACGTTCGAAGCCGCCGGGTGTGTTGTCGTGATCCGCGTCGTGCCAGGCGTTGCCACTTAACATGCCTAATCCCGGCATCGCGCCGGTGTCAATCGAGACACTGGCTTCCGCCCACTGCGGCGGATCGTTCCACTTCACCTGTGCCGTGTTCGTCACAGTTGTGCCGTCGACGAGGTTCGGATTAATGATCGCCCTAAAGCGCAGCACGACGGTCTCACCCGGATCGAGCGATCCGTTCTCGGCGAAATAGTCGGCGGTAATTAGTGTACCGGCGAAGCTGACGCCATCGGTGAGCCCGTTCATTGTCGCCGACTGGTCGACGTAGGTCAGGTAACCCGGGACAGGTACATCGAGGTCATCGTAAATTACAACGTAAAACGCTGGTATTGCCGCGATATTTCTTACGGTCACGACGTACTCGAGCGTGGCACCCGCGAGCGCGGGGCCGCCGCCGACAACCGACAGCTCCTTGATGATCGAAAGCTGCTGGGCATCACCCACGACAACCACGGTCGGTTCCGGTCCTGTTGCCGGATTGCCGTCGCCGTCGGTGAGCGTGTTTGGCACTTCGGCACTGTAGACCACGGCCTGGTTGGTGATCAGCGTGCCGGGCGGCACGGCAGCATCGACCTGCAGGTCAAACTGGACGACGGCCGATTGTCCGGGATTCAAAATGCCTTCGCCGTCGCCGGGCAGCGGCGGCGTCAGGTCCGAGGAACTGACCGGAATGCCGTCGATCAATGGAAATACGCCGCCATCGGGCTGCCCGACAGGCAGCGCATTCAACGTTACAGAGTCGGCGACGTAAGTCGTGTTCGCCGGCACCATGTCAGTAAGGTCGACAGCGGTCGCCGGAACCGTGCCGTTGTTGTATATCGTGATCGTATAACGAAGAACATCACCCGGGTCGACGATACCTGGAGAACCCAGGTCCACCTCGAGCGCCGCGGTTTTCGGCGCAAACAGCAGCGGGTAATTGCCGACGACATCCTGCGTCGGGTCGTCCGCAATCGGCGTTCGCGGGTCGTCCGACGGTATATCCGCAACGCCCTGATCGACCGCATTGACAAATGCCTGGTTGGATATGATCGTACCGTCCGGTACGTCCGGATATAGAACGACGTCGAAGACGATCGTTGCCACGTTGTCCGCAGCACCCGCGTTCATGGCGCCCGGCGTCGTGTCCTGCGGAGCATTGATCAGGATGCCGTCGGTCAGCGGCGAATTGCCGCCGCTTGCGTCCGGAACCGCGACGCCGTTTAGTGTCGTGCTGCCGGCAACGTAGGTCGTGTTTGCGGGTACCAGGTCGACGATTTCGACGCTGGTCGCGTTGTCCGTGCCAGTGTTCTGCACGGTAATCGTGTAGCGCAGCGTCTCGCCAGCCAGCAGCACATTCGGATCGCCCGTGATGTAGCTCGAGATCTTGTCCACGTCGAAATAGGGTGCGGACCGGATTTGGATCTGAGTCGGGTCTTCGTCGCCATCGACGTTGGGATCCGCCACGCCATTGACGTTCGGGTCGTCACTGACGGCAGCCGACAAGTCGCCGAACATGATCTCGGACTGGTTGTAGACGAATGTGTCGTTCGCGATGACGGGCGCGAGCT
>CAWJCA010000014.1:0-139255 GCA_963841165.1 uncultured Gammaproteobacteria bacterium
ATGTGGCGTTAAGCATTATTAATCAGGATTACTTTGGTGATATCAACATCCTGCCGGACAAGCGCATGTTCAACCCGCTGAAGTTACTGGCGCACAAATCGATCGAAGAGATCATCGAGTTGATCGAAATGGGCGAGAAGGCGACCTGGCCGAAGATCGAGATGATCCGGGTGCAGACGAAGATCAGCAAGAGCCTCGATAGAATCCTGCAGCGATCTTGATCGGCGCGCACCGCACGTGCGTAGCAGCGTTCGCGACGGGCCGGCTGATGTGATCAGTAATATTCTGATTGTGGCGGCGGCATTCGTCGTCGTCGTTGTCATTTTTCGTTTTGCCTACCCGCGGCTGTTTCTCCGCCTGGTGCTGCTCGCCCTGCGCAGAATCGCGGGTTTCAGGACGCGGTCGGTCGAGTTCGATGGCACTCGCTGGCCCTATCTTGAGGGCGGCCCGGAATCCGGCGAAGTCCTGGTCCTGCTACACGGCTTCAGTGGCGACAAGGACAACTGGCTGATGTACGCGCGCTGGCCTGCGAAAAGACTACCGCGTCATCATCCCGGATCTGCCGGGCTTTGGCGACAACGCGCGAGATCCGGCCGCGGACTATCACATGGATGCACAGGCCAGGTGGTTGCTGGCATTTGTCGATGCGATGGGAATCGATAGATTCCATATCGGCGGCAATTCGATGGGTGGATACATCACGCTGAAATTCACGCTTGCATACGCCGACAGAATCCTGAGCCTCGCTTTGCTCGACAGCGCCGGGGTTCTTGGCGAAACCAAGAGCGAACTGCAGATTGCGACCGAAAACGGCGAAAGCCTGTTGACCGTTTCATCGCCTGAAGAGTTCGACAGGCTGCTCAAGTTTATTGTTTATCGACCGCTGCCGCTGCCGGGCTTTATCAAGCAACCGTACTGTGAAGACCTGATAGCGCACCGACCATTCCTGGAAGCAATCTTCTGGCCGATGGCTGAGGAGATGCAGGACCGGCCTCTGAATGATCAGCTGCATACCATTGCGGCACCTGCGTTGGTCATCTGGGGTCGCCATGATCGACTCATCGACGTTAGCTGTGTCGATGTGCTGAAAGCTCAAATTCCGAACAATCACTGCGTCGTGTTCGAAGAGACGGGACACGTACCGATGCTGGAACGTCCCGTGGAATCCGCGGCAGTGCATGCGGAGTTCCTGAACAACTGCCGCGCGGCTACGCTTTAACGGCGCGAATCTTCTTCTTGCTGCGGGTCTTCTTGGACGGCTTGGCGGCCGCTCTTCAGATCTTTCAACGAGCGCTCGAGGCAGTCAACGAAAAAGTCGATGTCCGGCAATATTTCTCGTGTTGACGTGACATTGAACGACATCTGGCCGTTGTAACTTGGCGTTGCAATGAACAAGCCCATGCCATTGGCCAGCGGCGCCATGCCAAAACTGCCTACCTGACGAGCGCCGTTCATGTACAGCGGCACTTGCGGCCCCGGCACGTTCGATATGAACAGGTTGCACATACGAACTGTCGTGCTGGCGCGCAAGACCAGGCGGCTGGCCATCACCAACGTTGAAGCCGGTACGTGCTTGCTGAGATCCGTCATCAATCGTGCGGACATGCCCGTTTTTGCGGCTTTGCTTTGCTGCGTCGCGTTGTGGACACAGATCAGGCGATCGATTGGATCTTCGACGTCCGTACATATCGGCGTCGTCATCGCGGTAATGTCATTGCCCGGCGTATCGGCGTCGGATGTGGCGCCTCGACGCGCGTTTATGGGCACCCAGGCCACCAGGGAATCATCAGGCAACTCATCGTGGTGCTGCAGATAGTAACGCAGGCCGCCGCCGCAGATCGCCAGAACGACGTCATTGATCGTGCAGCCCGGGACCGCTTCGCGCACGGCTTTCAAGTCAGCCAGCGGGAACGACCTCGCGTCAAACATCTTTTGCGCTGACACGACGTCGTTGAAGCGGGTGTCCGGTACGCTATGCTTTTCTTTTTTCTGCGACCGCAGCGCGCTTTGCGCGAGATTGTACACGCTTGGCACGGCGCGCATGACCGCGTCGGTCATGCCGATGGGCGAACGTATCGTATGCCATGTCGCTCGAACGGCCATATCCAGCAGGCTGGGTTGCGGGCTGCGACGTAGTTTCGCCATATTCAGCGGAATCGCCGGCGTGCCCTTGTTGTCGATGTCGGCCATCGCGCCGAAAAAATCGATGATCGCCGTGCCGTCAACAGCGGCATGATGAATTTTTGCCGCTATGGCGTAGCTGCCTTTGGGAAGCCACTCGATATTGTCGAGGCCCTCGACAACGTACATCTCCCAAAGCGGGCGGTTCATATCCAGGGGCCGCGAGTGATAGCGCGCCATGTGGATGCAGAACTGCCGCCAGTCTCCCGGTTTGGGGAGTCGACCGTGCCGAACGTGATACTCGAGGTCGAAATCCTGGTCGTCGACCCAGTACGGAAAGTCGAGTTCGAGCGGCACACGCACGAGCCGTCGCTTGAACAGCGGACTCATGTGCAGACGCCCTTCAATGTGTGCCAGGATGTCCTTGAAGCGAACGACGGCGCCATCCGGCACCGTCGTCGGGTCGAAAATCGCTATCGATGTAACGTGCGTCAGGTTGTCTTCTGACTGCATATACAGAAACTGGGCGTCCTGCGGACTTAACTGATCCATACGTTCTACTCCCTATTCAGACCGGCAGCGCGAGCGCTTTTATTTGCTCAAGGCGATGCATCAGCTCGCGGAGACTCTGACTTGCTTGCACCCGGCGTGCTGTGAGCTCGGCGTCGCCCGCCCCGGCAAGACCTCGATTCTCAATCCATTTATAGCCGTTTTCAAATAATTGTTTACCGATCGACGCCTCGCTACTGATGCGTCGTCGGAGATAGGCTTCTTTGCCATAGGCGAAACACCGTCGCAGGCAGTCAGCGGGATCCAGCGCCTTTTCGGGCGGTGTAATGGCCGCGACATCGGCGACAACATAGTGCGCTTCTACGAACTGGGTCAGCGTCGCATGTGCGACGAGCGGCCGAAATTCGCGAAGCAGCCGGCCTGCATAATCGGCTTCCTGCGCCAGCTTGTCTTCCCAGTCGAGCGCATACCGCCGCAGCTCCTCGCCGACCTCATTATGAAACTCTTCGCGCGGCGCGTAGAAGAATTCAAATTTGAACAGGTCCCGAAGCCGATCGACCTCTTGCCAGAACGCTTGCAGCGGAACCTGTTGTTCCGTTGAGGCACGAAGCAACGCCAGTTCCGCGATGGCCTTTGTGACGAAATGGTGAATCGTAGTATTGCGGTAATAGTTCGCTACAGCATGCTGCTTGGGCGCGATCGCGTAGACCTCCTCGGGACCGTCGTCATAACGAGTGAGCATGCCGTTATTCACCAGCACCTGGGCCATCGCCGCCAACTCGGCTTCGTTTTCGATCTCGAAATGGTGGGTGATCCTGATGCTCCTGGCGTTGGCCCATAACACGACTTCCTTGATCTCAATTGCCAGCTCGTGACGAGTTAGCGCGCGCGGCGAGCTGCCCAGCAGCAGCATTGTTGCCAGCGATGCCAGCGTTATTGGCGTTACTCGATTGGCCTCGACACCGACCTTGAGAGCGAGTTTGGCTAATACAAGCCGATCTTCGCCTGACGGCACTTCTTCGAGCACGACGGGCTCACCAAAATTCATATAGATCTTCCCCATGGGCTTGTTCAGGCTGCGCATATAACCGAGGAACCAGCGCAAGCTTTCCGGGCGTTTCTTGAGGCCAGACTGCTCCCTGGCATAGTCGCGAACATCGCTGATCAAGTCGTAGTTCAGTGCGACCGGGATGATATGCAACTTATCTGCATCGTTGGCGTGTGCCGCGTCAAGAACGTATTTCAAAATCCCGTACTTCGGCGGCATGAGTTTACCGACCCTGGAGCGGGTACCTTCGAATGCCCAGCTCAGCGGAAAGTTCTTTTCCATCAGGTAGCCAATGTACTGTCGCAAAATAAGTTTGTAGAGCAGGTCGTCCTGGAAGCTGCGCCTGATAAAAATGACGCCGGCGCGGCGCGCAAGAAAGCCGAGCCCGGTAAAGGCCATATTTACGCCACCCATCGTATGCAGTGCCGGAAAATCATGGTCGAACATCACCTTGTTCAGGGCCGGAAAATCCACGTGCGTCTTATGGGTACAGAGAATTGCCGTCGGGTGCTGCTTGCTGATCTGCCGAACGCGCTGCAAGCTAGTCGGGTCTACCACTATCTCTTTATCGTAGCCCAGCGTGGAGATCTTGCGATTGAGCAGGTAACTCACATCCAGCCAAAAGGCCTGCGGTACCGAGATCAGCTCCTTGAATATTTCATCGGCCTCGGCTTGCAGGTCGCTAATCGGCCGGCCTGTTTCAGCGCTCAGATCCTCGAGTGCATCAATGAACTCACGGCGTGATTTCAGGTTGTGAGCGACGTGTCGGGGCACTTTGTAGCGGCTGCCGCGCAAGCGCCGTTCCGCGATATCGAGCGCGATGCTTGCCTGTCCAGCTATGAACTGGGCCAGCTGATCCCGATCTGGTGTCGCGCCAAGTCGGTGTTCCAATCGCTGCCGCAATTCTTCGAGTGTCGCCGGCTTGCCGCTGATGCACTTGGCGCGCATTGGATGTTTTTTGAGAACATAGCGCGCTCTCATTGGCCCCGGGCGCCTTGGGCTGCCGAACAACAGATCACGAAGCCTGGGCGTTGTGCCTTTGACGTCCAGTCCTTTCAGCCAAACAACACGCACGGGCACCACGAGGGTATCGTCCGTCACATTAGGGACGCTGAACAACTTTCCGGCGGGAAGATCTTCCGGAGATTCTGCGAGCGGCAGCACGACGTGCTCGACCGTTCCCGAATAAGCTCGCTTCGTCCGCTCGCGCTCCAGCCATGTTTCGAGGTGCTGTTGTTCTACCTGGTGCGCGGCATCCAGAACAATAAGTACGTTCCTGGTGTCATTGGTCGGCCAGGGGCTGACCTTCACTCACGCGCTCCGCCTGCAGAAACATCGGTCAAAACAGCTTTGGACGATCGCGATTTTCTTGACTCGGGGTCCTGCTCGAGTACTCGCAGGTACATGGCCCTTACATCGGCGACATGCTTGTCGATTGTATCCGCGGACCACTTGCTGGTATCAATCGGCGGCAATACCTCGACCTCGACAGTGCCCGGGTGATAAAGAAAGTCGCCTTTCGGCTGCACGTCGCCCGAGTTCTGGATGACGATGGGCACAATTGGCACGCCCGCCTGCATCGCGAGATGGAATGCACCCTTTTTGAAATCTGCAAGCCTGATGGTCGATGCGCGCGTGCCCTCCGGAGAAAGACAAACCGACTTGCCCTCGACGCGCATGGCGTCCACGAGCGGTTTCATCGCCTCGATAGCGCTGGCCGAGTTCCTCCGGTCTATCAAGACGACACCGGCGGCTTCCATGACCCGACCGATCACCGGCATGTCACGAATCTCGCGCTTGCCAACGCCGGTGATATCGCGACGCAGCAAACGCGCGATAATGACCATATCGACATTGCTTTGATGGTTGAATATGAAAACGGCGGGTCGATGCGACCACAAATGTTGCTCGCCCTTGACCTTGAGATTGAGACCGATTAACGCGCTCGCCGTATCCGCAAACACCGAGACAGAAAAATTCAGGGCGTCCCGCCTGGAGCCAGTGAGCGCCAAAATCGGCAAACCGGCAAGAAAAGAGCCTACAAGGCTCGCGGGTACGAGCAATGATCGAATCAAGTTCGCCACGTGCGTCTGCCCACGACTGCCGAACCGACGTACTGGCCAGCCTCTGTTTTCGGCGATGGCAAGCAGCTTCTTGTTCGGATTCAGCGGTCGAGGATTGCCGACGCGCTCAAGTAGCTGAATGTCGTCATCGCTGTCCGAATAGAAAAAACTCTGATCGAGGTCGACGCCAAACTTTTCGACCAGCGATTCGGCTGCGGTAACCTTGCCCTGGCCGAAACAGGTGGGCCTGACAACAGCGCCTGTGAACATGCCTTTCTCGACTTCCAGGTGCGTGCAAAGAACGTGTTCGATGTTGAGGTCATGCGCGGCCGGCTCGACCTGGTAGGGCGTTGCCGAGGAAATGATTGCGACCGTGTGTCCTTTGCGCAGATGGGCCTCGACCAGTGCTCGTGATTCCGGATATATCTGCCGGGCGATATGTGACTCGAACAACTCGCGACCGAAAGCCGCGTAGCTGTCCTCGCGAACGCCGCGCAGAAACTGGGCCATGCCAAGCATCATGGCGGAAAAACCCATCTTGCCGAGGCCGAAGCTGGCCATGGCGCCAACGAGCTCGATGAGCTCGCGAGGCGACAGGTGGCCACGCTTGATCTGTTCCTCGATGAACGCGAAAGCCGAGTAACCGGATATGACGGTGCCATCGAAATCGAAGAAGGCGCCTATCTGTGGCCCATCGGGCAGGCGCGATATCTCGGCAACGACGTCCTGGTGCGGTAACATGAAAATTCTCCTGCGGGCCGGCGATTATACAACCGTTTGGCCCGAAGATCTCGATGCGGCGGGGCCGCTACTGACAAATGATGCGCACCTTACGGGACGCGGCTTCTATCTCTTCGTCAGTTGAGGCGGCCAGCAGCTGATCCTTGGCGGCATGACATTGCTGAGCGTCACGTATGTGGCTCTGGGTGATCTTGGTCGATGGGCCGCTCTCACACAGAGTCTTCGCGACGCGGCGAATGTTCGCATATTCGCCGCGCTCGACCGACACGCAATCGCCTCGCTGCAAATAGCCTTTTTCCGTAATGAACTGGGAGATGCTGCTGTCGGCGAACCGGAGCTGGTAGCTGTAGCCCAGGCGCTCACCCTCGAGGGCCCTGGTCGCCAACGCACCGAGCGCCGCACCGCCAACGCCGCTCGCAACCTGGCTACGTGTTGACTTGTTGCGTGACAGGATCAGTCCGGTAAAACCGCCAACCACGGCACCGGCCGGAGCCGCCGAGGGCATCTTTACGCGCTCGACATCAACCACCTCGGCGTAGCGAATACGCAGCTCATGGCCCCTGGCGGAGCCGCCGGACGAACTGGCACAGCCGGCGAGCAGCAGAGCGCCAATACCGATGCCGAGCAATACAATTCGGCGCGTGAAGATCGAGTTCAGATCAAAAATAAATTGATTCATTTTTCTCATAAACCTCTTGTGATAATTCAATCAAAAATCTAGTCGTGTTTGCGGAACCGGAAAAGGCGAGGATTGGACGTGACAAATGTCGAGATCCATCGCTCCAGGAATGAACTGCTGCCAGCTTTACTTAGATAGCTCCAACCGACCAGGGAAATAAACATTGCTCCTACCGTATCAATGATCAGGTCCCACATCGTGTCGATCAATCCACTCTTTTGCATATTCAAGCCAAAAGACTGGTCCATTACAAATTCGAAGATCTCCCAAATCGCTCCCATTCCGACCGCAAACATAAACGCAAAAAGCGCAACAAACCGCGGCTGCATATGCAGGTCCACATCGTCTCTTTCGTTCAATACATAGACGAGCAAAAAGCCGAGAATACCCAGCAAGAAACCCGACCCGGCGTGCAGGACACCGTCCCACCACCAAAACCGAACGTAGTAACCGCGAACTTCACCAAGAAAAAGTGATGCATAGATGAAGACGACAGCCAGCACCTCGAATTCTGGCGGAATACGGACAGCAAATCGCCGGCCGAGAATCAATGGCAGGAAGGTGACAACAATGATTCCCGTGGTTGCAATCGCAGCAAGCCAGCGGCCCTGCATGACAGCCAGGATCACACCGATCAGCAACGTTAATTGCAGGAACAGTGTCAGGCGCTTATGCAGGTTGGATATCAACAACTGGAATCCCTCGATGACCGCGTGGTCTTTACGTTTCAGGTGCTCGGTTTGCTGGCCGGCAACACGATTGGACGATCGATTGTCTTGCCTAACTTGCGCAACAGCTTGTCAGCTCGTACCAAAGGCTTGTCACGGTATGCTGCCGCTGCAAGATTTTCATCCTGCAGTTGGTCAGCGAGGTCTCGAAGATCTTCAAGCGTCTTTTGGACATCGCGACTGATCCTCGAATTACTCCAGAGAACCGCACGCTCGAGATGATGCGTCGTTGCCCAAAGGTAAAGGCCCGCGTTGCGATTCTGCCCACTGTCGCGCGAGCGCCTGGCCATATCGAGAAAATGTTGTGCAAGCAGCCAGTGTGATCGACTGAACAGCGAATCCAGGTCGGTCGTCGTTACGTCGACGTCGTCGATATGCTCGGATATCCACGTCATTCTGTTTGCGACTTCATCCAGGCGCTCTGCAATGGCAGGCAAGGCCCGGTTCGCTTCGATCGTCAAATAGCTGGCGCTCGTTGCAAGGTCTCTTGATGCCCTGGCGAACTCGCGCCTGACAAACGCGGCACGAATGTCGCGAAAGCGACGCGACGGAACGTCGTAAAATGCCACCCACAGGTTTTCATCCATCGTGACGACCGGAGGATCAGTCTCAGTCACCGCAAGCGACGGAGCCGTCATCGCGAGTGCCGCAATCATAATGACTATTTTGTAATTCATCGGACGTTCCTCTCCAAACCCAAAGGCACAACGTTGCTCAATTTTCTCTCAAATAGCCCCACGTGTGCAGCTTGTCATGATCTTCAAACCAGCGATCACCGATGTCTTTTCGGTAATACATGTTCGGTATCAATATATTCTTGACCCGCTGATAAGCCTGCGCCTGGGCCTGTTTCACCGAGACGCCCATGCCGGTCACAATCAGCACGACGCCGGAACTGCCGGCAATGACCCATTCATTATTGACCAGTTTGACGTCCTCGATATGCACGCCGTCCAGGTTGGGTTTGCGAAAAATGATGACTCGATCTTTGGAATTGGCCTCGAACGTCTTCGGATCATCGAACGGAAATGGCGGAACGACGATTCGCAGGCCGATTTGAAATCCGCGCTTCGTCTTGAATTCCGTTAGCGAGCCGCTGGCCATGCCTGCCAGGAAATCGCTCACGGGTATTCCGAGGCCGTCCGCCTGGATCGAGATGGTCGGGTAGCCGAATCGAGCCGTGAACTCCAGCGGATATATGCCGTTTCCATTGACGATGCAGTTCACGTCTATGTAACCGACATAGCCTTCTTCCGCCAGTCGCTTCTCCAAGTTTTCCCAGGGTCGCCCGAAAGATGCGGTTGGGCTTGCTCCAGTACATGCAGGTGCCCATTTCACCGGTTGCCGGACCAATGTCGCCGGGAAATAGCAGCTTGTGTTCGAAGTTGACGTTTATTGGCTCCATGAAGGTCGAGCCGTTGAAAAAGCCGCCGACCGCGACCTCAACGCCCTTAACCCGTCGTTGCAGCTGGAAGACTTTTACGGTATCGGCATAAACGGCTTTGTAGGATTCGAGTACGTGAATAACGTCCTTGCCGTCGTCCTCGTGCCCGACAAACAGGAGCCGCTTTATATTCTGCGCCTCGCCGCTTGGCTTGATGACATACGCGGCCGGATTGGCTTTGACGTGCGCGATCGCCGAGTCAAAGTCGGAGAACTCCTGAAATGGAATTATGGATACGCCATGCCGCTTCAGTTCGTTTTGCCCGAATGTACGGTCGTCTTCCAGTTTGTCCGTGTAGGGCGTTCCGCCAACGACATGTTTGCCGGCGTCACGCAATCGCTTGGCATGCTCGCCCTGGCCAAGCACATCGTCAAAAATTATTACATCGGCCCAATCGACATGGCTTTCCCAGTCATCCACTTTTGGCACGAAGCCGTCGGCGATCGAACGCTCCGACTCGTTGCCGATGTAATACTTTACGTCCCGGCCTTCTTTATGAACCTGCCAGGCGATATCGCCGATCAGGCCATCAAGGGATACGAACAAAAATTTCTGAGCGGATTCCATAATAAAATTCTCCCGAGCAGGGTCGCCGACAGCGTACGAAACCAGAAACACGTGGCACCGCCGCAAACCCGGCGGCGCCACGTCGAATGGCTTTCCTTAAGCGCGAAGCCTGCGGACCAGACTTGCTCCACCGAGCGAAATCAGTCCAAGCAGGAGAATAGCCGGTAAAAAGCTCGCGGTCGACGGCAGGGCCGCTGGCTGCGCCTCGGCGACAACAGGGTTTGCACGGCGTTGAACCAGCGTAACGGGTGAATCAGGCACGCGAATCTGGTCGACAACAACCTTGTCCGGGCTTTGCGCGAACTTGACCATGACATTGTCACCACGACGCAGGTCTTTCAAACGAGCTTCTTTGCCATTAAGGGAAATTCGTACGCCCTCGGGGACAGTGAACTGACGCGTTTGACCACGCTTTTCGCCCTTGACAGTAATTGTTCGCTCGCGTCGAATTTATGCGAATGACCTCCGCCTCGAACAAGGTCCTTGACTGACGATGTGTGAATCAGAAAGAATGCTGTCGTCGGTTTGCGCGTGCGCAACTGTTGCTTACGTAGCACAAAGTAAGAATAAAGCTGTAGTCGTATATATAAAGTTTTTCATGATATTTCCTCTGTGGTAATTACAGTTTAAATCGTTGCCTGGAGTCGTGCGCGCACGATAAATCGTTTCGGCGCATTACCCAGAACATAAAATGGATAACAAGTAATAAGCGTAATCATTGGTTCGCCACTTTGTTCCAGTACGTAGACATCTTCTGGCGAAACAACGAAAAGTTCAGTTACCTCGTATCGTTCTTTCTGATTACCGGTTTCGAGAATCAACTCGTCACCGACATCAATATTTTTCAAGCCTCTAAAGAACCCGTCGCGATGCCCGGCCAGCGCCAAATTGTCATGCTCGCCGACATGCGCCGTGCCGGCGACGCGACCGATGCCCAGGTTCAAGACACGCGCTGACGTGCCGTCGAAAATCGCAACCTCCAGCTTGATCGACGGAACAGACAAGATACCGAGGGCGACATCGTCGCTACCCTGAGCCAGAGCTGTTTTGTGGTGCTCGATACGGCTTTCAGACCATAAGGACTGGTCAACGGTGCTCACGCGATCACGAAACGACTCAATCGAGCTTCGCTGCGCCAGTGCACCTGTCAGTTGTGCGTAGGCGTAGGTCGTCAGACAGATCCCGCCGAGCACCCAAAGTGATGCTTCGGCCCAGGTCATGTATTTTCTCTTGGCCGACTTTTTGATCGGGGACTTACTCATCGCTCTGATGTTGAGCCGGACCTGTTGATTATTGGCAACAGCTCATCGCCACGACGCGTCCGTTCGCTGTTGCGCATCAGTGTGCTGCCGGATTCAATCATGAGCCGGCCCTCACGAACTTCAGCGCGTCCGGTCTCGATGTTCTTGTTGCCGTTTTCGACAAGAAGGTTGCCTGCGCGAATAGTGTCCAGCGCGTCTTCCCAGCGTTTGCCAATCGACTTCAACCTTTTCGCTTCATCCGCTACAACCTTGGGTGTCTTCGCGTCGCCCGCACTGGCAACGGCGTTCTCATAATCACGGCGGCTTTTGGCGACTCTCTCGCTTCCGTCTCGAATCTTGGCCTCGCCGTCGCGGATCTGGCGTCGCCCATCCGCCATGCGCTCTTCGCCTTTCTTGATCTTGCGCTCGCCTTTTCGTGCCAATTCCTGACCCTCGCTCCACATGGCATCCGGATCGCCCGACAACGCGGCATCGCTGAGCTTGGTCGCGTTGGAGGTCGCACAGCCGGCGGCAAGCCAAAGGACCAGCATTGCGGCCGCAACATGTACATAAGCTCTGATGCAGATTGAACAGCCCATTTTCCTGTCCTCCGGATGTTAGGGGTGGTGAGTTGCTGCGCGCAGTACCTCTTCTCACCGGCACCGCGACGCTCCAACGCAACTTTAGGGAAACGCTATTAATAAATCCAACAATAAAATATTAATGATTTAACAAATAATTTTTATCGGAATTACCGTTGGCTACAGGTAGTCTGGGCTACCTTTTCGAGGAATCGCCATGATCAGAGTGCTCAGATATTACGCTGCAGACCAGCGTTACGAGGTGGGTGATGAACAACTGCTTGGCGGATGGGATTCGGATAGCAAGGACATGGTCTGGGTTGACTTCGACCAGGCACCCAAAGACCACGAAAGAGAATTGATGGAGCAGCAGTTCCAGATCAATTCGCTGGCGATAGATGACGCGCAACGCGACCGGCATCCACCCAAACTCGAGTGGTTCGATAATTATTTTTTCCTGTTATTGAAGGGGTTCACGGCGGAAACCGATAGTATCGAGTTCTCCGTCGTACATATTTCGCTTTTCGTCGGACGCAATTTCCTCGTGACTCGTCACGCATTGCGTTCGCCGAGCATCGACAAAGTCATCGAGCGCATCAATCGCAAGGAAGTCGCTGCGGACAAAGGGCCTGCACACCTTTGCTACAAAATCGTTCGTACGATAATCGATCGATACACGCCGATTATCCTGGCGCTGGAAAGTCGTCTGGAGGCTATGGAAGAGCAGATGCTCGAAGATCCGAACGATGACTTGCTGGCCGAACTGGTCACCTACAACAGCCAACTCAAGAAACTCCGCCGGATATTCAGTTACCAGCAATCGATCCTGTCGGAATTGCCGCGCAGCGATTCGGATGTGATTGGCGCACATAGCAAGCACGAATTTCAGGATGCGTTTGAACAGATGGAGCGATTGGCGAGTTTGTCGGCGCTACTGCAGGAGCTGACTCGGGATTTGATCGATGGCTATATCTCGATTACGTCACACCGGCTGAACAACATCATGAAGATCCTGACGATCGCTTCCGTGATCTTTTTGCCACTGACTTTTATCGCCGGTATCTACGGCATGAACTTCGAGAATATGCCAGAGCTGAAGTCGACCTACGGATACTTTCTTCGTAATCGGCGTGCTTGTCACGCTTGCCGCCGGCTTGCTGGCGGTCTTCAAGAAAATGCGCTGGATCTAGGCCGACCTATTTCTTCTTCCAGTTGCCGTTAGTGTCCTGGTAGTAGTGACCGTGCGCCGTTCGTTGCACGGCAAGTTCGTAAAACCGGTAGGCAACCTGTTCGGTCGTTACACCGGTCTTCTGGGCGGTTTCCTCGAAATGGTTTTTCCGCTTTGCGTTGACGTCTGAAATTAACGCCCTGACTTCCGCACTCGCCGGAGTGTGAACCGCCGCGAGATAACCGGAATTCGCTTCGCCGACCAGGCCCTGGTCCTTGGCGTCACCAATGTCGATCGCCCACGCATTCTGCAATAAGAACAACAGGCCGATGGCTGCAAAGATCTTTTTCATAGTCATAACCCTCAAAATAAGCCGCTATCTTCCTCAAACAGACCTTCGAGATTCTTGTCGACCTGTATGCGGATTTCGTGTTGGATCTTGACGTTGAGATTGATCTCAATCGGCTTGTCCGGGGCCTCGACCTTGACCGTCGGGTTACAGCCGACGAGGAAGGACAGTAAAACGATGTATAGAAATGTTGATTTCATAATCACACCGGGTTTCTCTGAATACCGCAAATGAGCTTACCTCAAGATTCATCCGCCAGATAGCGGCATGGCTACTTCTTTAGCCGTTTTGCCAGGATATCCTCCACGGCGCGAGCCGCTTGCAGACTTCTAAGCATCTGGGGAATGTTGTTTTCCACCCCAAGATTCAAAACGACCGGCCTTTTTTCATCCATGTCGGGATTCCTTCCTTCCAGTCGCAGCTTGAGATTCAGATCGCCTTCTTTGCTGATGTTGACGTCCGATACCAGCGACGTGTATTCATAATTGCTCAGTGTTCGCGTGACAAAATCAATACTCGGGTCCTTCGAATCGGCAGGCTTGCCGCCCGGCCGGTAGCGAATGACGCCACCGGGCGGCACTCCAATGAGGGTCCCGCCCACAATCGTGACAGTACCGTCTTCGATTGTAAGCGGCATAACTGCCGCAACGCTGCCACTGACCTTAATCGATTCAAATTCCTGGAGTGAAAACAGCTGATCGAGCTCCATCGATTCCGCGCGCAAAGTCAGAGTATTGCTAGCTGCCGCTGTATAGAAGCTGAATGGATCGGCGCTGACGTTACCGCCAAACGCTGTCATCCGAAGATTCTCAACGTCGGCACTGAGTGCGTTCGGATCGAGCGTGTAAGCTGGCACTGAGGTTCTCGACCGGGAAGCCCATATCGACCAAAGCGACAGTGATGGTCGATGGTTCCGCCGTGAAGCCAAGCGGTTCGCGATACGCGACTTTCAATTGCGTTGACAGACCTGTAAACGCGGTGTCCGTGTAATAGCCGGCAAGGCCTGCAATGGCGACGGCCGCATCAGCATTGAATATCAAGCTCGACTTCTTCTGTTTCCAGTTGGCGTCAAGACCGAAGGCGACAGTTCCGGCAATGACATCCCAATCCTTACGCCATGGCGAGACGCGCTTGGACAGCTTTTGTGCACCCAGCGAGACAGCGGCCTCGACAACACTTAACCGTCCGGCACTGTTTTCGAGATTGTGCCGGGCTTTGATAGTCCCGTTGCGGTGCAGGCCGACCGTTTTCAGATCGACAGTGACATCGGACCCTTGCAGCGACGCAGTGCCCTTGAATCCCGGCAGACCGATGTTCTGCTCGCTCCAGGTGGCCTGGCTCGAAGGTGCGTAGACGCCTGACTTGGCCGCGAAAATCGTATCCAGCTCGCTGGCAAGGACGTTCTCGAAAAAGAGCGGCATCGTGACAGTTATGTTATCGGCGACAGACATCGTTTCGATTTTTGCGTCCAGAGAGTCGGCTGCAAAACGCCATCCGGCATCAACGAGATCCAGTCGTGCCGGAGAAGCGAGCTGAGCGTCGACGCGGCCCACCTTTCTTTCGGCAGTCGACCATCCTGTCATTTTGAGTGTCGCGCCCGGCTTGGCATCCACATGAACGCCGTCATCCGGAAAGAGTACGTCAATTGCTGAAGCGAACTCGAATCGACTCACTTTGCCGACAGGCAATTTGGAGTTGGTCATCGTAACGCGAGTGTTCATCGAGCACGCAGGCTCATGGCGGCAGGCGAGGTCGCTGATGATCAGCGGGATCTTCTGCCATTCACCGTAGGTGACAAGCAACGATGACTGCGCCTGCTGCAGGGTCCATGTTATTTCCGGAAAGGTCGCCGCAACGGTAACGGGGCTGCCTGTCTCGATGACAATTGATGCGATTTCTTCCGGGCTGCTGGAATAAGTAAGTCGCAGCGGCGATGACGGTACGAGATCGGCTTTGACAGTCGGCGACTGAGTCGCGTCGTAGGGAATGTCGGCGGTGAAACGCAAATCGGATGTTCCAGATTGAAAATCGACCTGGTGGGGAACAACACCTGATAATTTGGCAAGAAGCTCCCAGGTGGGCAGGTCGAGCGACGCGCTGCCCGTCAGCGAGATACTGTTCTCACCTTGTTGCAAATTCGCGGTAACAGAATGTTCCGGCGTGGGAACAAGACCGGTCAAAAGCGAGAAGACGACGGTGTGGTTCGTTGCGTCAGTCTGTGTGATGGCCGTTGAGGTCGCAATCGACGCGACGGTGGCATCCAGTTTCTGCCCCCCTTTTTTCAGAACCCAGTGCAGGTTACTGATTGTCGGGTAGGGCGCCAGGATGAACTCCTCGACGATGACTTCGATATTACCCAGGTTGTCCGGCATCAACAGCAGCCGGTCTATCAGCTGAGCCAGTTCAAGCGGCTTTGCATCCGTATCTGCGGGCGCAATGACCGACACTTTTCTCGCCTTGTAGATCTTCGATCGAGTCGTTGACCGGCCAATCGGCAGCTTCAAGTCCCGTATTGCGATAGTCGTGCCATTGTCGTGCAGGAGCTCGAGGTAGCTAATGCTGGCGTCCTGGGTTGCGAGCGCGTCCAGTGACACGTAAGTCACCGAGAATCCGTACTCGCGCAGCAGCGGGTTTGATATGCGTTGAATAAGGCTGTCGCGCAGGAACCAGATAGTCACGGCAAGAACGGCGACGACGCTCGCTGCGACCAAGATGTATTTGGTGGCTCTCATTGGATAGACATGGGCCCCGGTTTCCCGGTCCCAAAGTAACACGGACCCGAAACGACTACGGGCGGGAATTTACCAGCGGCGTACGCGCCCCGTATCCATGTGAACGAAGTCGGACGCTTCGTAGTAACCAACGCCACCGCGTTTCATGGCGATCGCCTGATCGCGCAACTTCGCAGTACTGACGCCTTCGAGACGCACATCGATGGCTTTGCCCAGAAGGTGCTGGCTCTTTTTCGCAACGCCGCTCTTCTGGCTTTTGCCGCGCAGCATTTCATTGGTCTTCGGCGATCGGTACGCAGAAACGACCTGGTAGGTGCTGTCGCTGCCAAGCGCTTCACGCACGTCGTAAATCAGATCGAGAAGCACCGGATCCATCTCGGCGGCATCCCCGGTACGGAAGTCGAACAGAAAATTGTTGATTTCTTCGAGCGCCGAGGGGACATAGTGACCCTCTCGGGCATAAACTACGTTCAGTTGCTTGCCGGTATGGGTATGGTAGAAAGACAGCTCTCGCTCATCTTTGACCAGCGTTCCCTGGCTGACGGTCGCGAAAGACGCGAGGATCAGGAGTAAGGCAATAGAGCGCGTGTTTCGCAATAGTTTCATGGCTAACCCGGGCAGGCCGCTATGTGGCAGCGACTCGAATAATAATAGATGGTGAAATTATGGGGCCTATTTCCGAAATTTCAAGGTACCTCTCCACGTGTTCAGACAGCTAATCACGCTCGCCGCGAGCCTGATTTTGCTGCCCTGGCAGGCGCCTGCCTGTGCCGCCCCGGAGGCGGGAGACAAGGCTGCACGGGATGCCGCGACAGCGATCAGCGCTCTCAGCTCTCAATACCAAAGGCTGGACGCGCAGCTGCAGCAACACCGCGCGCTGGCCGAAGCGGGTGGATGGCCCGAGGTGCCGGATGGTCCAACGATACGCCCCGACGCCGAAGATCCCCGTCTTGCGACGTTGGCCAGGCGGCTGCTTGTTTCCGGGGACATTTCCGATGCCGACATGCCCGTGTCGACGTCCGAATACAATGAAACCCTGCAAAATGCCGTGCGTCGTTTTCAGGCCCGCCACGGATTGGAGGCAGATGCCCTGGTTGGACGAGCGACGTTGCGATCGCTCAATGTAACGATCCAACAACGCATCGACCAGATTCGCGTTAACCTCGAACGGCTACGCTGGCATCTTGACACCGAGAGTCATGATCTGATTCTCGTGAACATCCCTGCATTCAAGGCGTATGTTATTCGTGATGGCGAGATCGTATGGACGACAAACGTCATTGTTGGTGATCCGGAAAACAAGACGCCCGTATTCCACTCGATGCTGAAATCTGTAGTTTTCAATCCGACCTGGACGGTGCCGCATAGCATTGCGAGCAAAGAGATGTTGCCGAAGATCAAGCGGGACCCGTCTTTTTTTCGCCGCGGAAACTACGAGCTTTTCGATCGCGCCGGCAACCCCGTCGATTCGTCGAGCGTCGACTGGAGTGCGGTCGAAAGAAGGACCTTTCCCTTCACGCTGGTGCAACAGCCGGGCCCCGCGAATCAACTGGGTCAGATCAAGTTCATGATTCCGAACGACTACTCCGTCTGCATGCATGACACGCCCGAGAAATCCTTGTTCGACAGTGCCGCGCGCGCATTCAGCCACGGCTGCATTCGAATCGAGGAGCCGCTCGGCCTTGCCGAGGTTCTCCTCGGCAGCGAGAACTGGACCAGGAAACAAGTTGATTCCCAGGTCGAGTCCAGAGAGACGAGGTCGATCGTTCTTGCTGAACCTTTGCCGGTTCATGTCGTCTATTGGACAGCGGAAGTTGATGACCTGGGCGTCATGCACTTTTACGATGACATCTATGAATGGGATGCTACGGTCCTCGAAAGGCTGGACAAGCCGTTCCAGAGCGACCACCATGATCAGCCCGCCGCCAGCTATTAATTGACAAAAACAAGGGGAATAGCATGAAGCGATTCGCGCTCTGCGCCATTGTCTTGGCACTCCAACTTTCCTTGGCGTTCGCAGCCGACGAGGAAACTCCGGAACCCGGTTTTAATGAGTCCACGTTCAAAGGACTCGAATTCCGCAGTATTGGTCCGGCGTTCATGTCCGGTCGTATCGCTGATATTGCGATCGATCCCGCCAATCAGAGCACCTGGTACGTCGGTGTCGGCAGTGGCGGTGTCTGGAAGACGCGCAATCGTGGCACGACCTGGGAGCCGATGTTCGACGACGAAGAGTCCTATTCGATAGGTTGCATCACGATCGATCCCAACACCCCGAACACGGTGTGGGTCGGTACCGGCGAGAACGTCAGCGGACGTCATGCCGGTTATGGCTCGGGCATCTATCGCAGTCGTGACGGCGGCCAGAATTGGGAAAACATGGGGCTCAAGCGCTCCGAACGCATCGGCATGATTCGTATCGATCCGCGCGACTCCAACACGATTTTCGCCGCTGCGCAGGGCCCGCTATGGTCCGGCGGGGGCGAACGCGGCCTGTTCAAGTCGACCGATGGCGGAAAAACCTGGCGCAAAGTGCTCGGTGACGGCCTCGGCAATACCGAGATCGACGACCAGTACACCGGCGTTTCCGAAGTTCACATGGACCCCCGCAATCCCGACGTCATGTATGCCGTGTCCTGGCAGCGAATTCGAAATGTCGCTGTATTAATGGACGGCGGCCCCGGAACCGGGATCCACAAGTCAGAAGATGGTGGTGAGACCTGGCGCGAACTGACCGAAGGCCTCCCCGAAGAAAACCGCGGCAAGACCGGCCTCGCGATTTCACCGCAGAACCCGGACGTCGTGTATGCCACGATCGAACTCGCCAACCGCGAAGGTGGCTTCTGGCGTTCGGCGGACGGCGGCGAAACCTGGGAGAAGCGTAACGAGTACCTGTCGAGCGGTACAGGGCCGCATTACTACCAGGAGCTGTTCGCAAGCCCGCACCAGTTTGACCGTGTTTACCAGATGGATGTGCGTCTGCACGTTACCGAAGATGGTGGCGAAAACTTCACCATGCTTGACCACGACACCAAGCATGTCGACCACCATGCGATGGCGTTTGACCCGACGGACGAGAACTATTTGCTGGTGGGCAACGACGGCGGGGTTTACGAGTCATACGACCTGGGCGAAACGTGGCGCTTCGTCAATAACCTGCCCATCACTCAGTATTACAAGGTAGCCGTCGACTACGACGAGCCTTTCTACAATGTTTACGGCGGTACGCAGGACAATAACAGCCACGGTGGACCATCGCGCACGGACAACAATGTAGGCATTCAGAACTCGGATTGGTTTGTTACCTTATCTGGCGATGGACACCAGTCTGCGGTCGACCCCAACAACCCGGACATCGTGTATGCGCAATGGCAGCAGGGAAACCTGGCACGTTTTGATCGCAAGACCGGCGAAAATGTTTACATACGGCCGCAACCTGGCCGCGGGCGAGCCGCCGGAGCGTTATAACTGGGATTCGCCTATCCTGATCAGCCCGCACAAATCGTCGACCCTGTTTTTTGGTACACAGCGTGTGTGGAAAAGCGAGGATTACGGCGACACCTGGACCGCGATCAGTGGCGATCTGACGCGTAACGAAAAACGCACGCGCCAACCCCTGATGGGCCGCACCTGGAGTTTCGATTCGTCCTGGGATCTGTACGCGATGTCATCGTTCAATACGATCACATCCTTGTCCCAGTCGCCACTGGTCGAAGGGCTGGTGTATGCGGGTACGGACGACGGCCTCATCCACGTGACGGAAGACAACGGCAAGAATTGGCGCCGCATCGACAAACTGCCCGGCGTGCCGAGCCGGTTCTTCGTCAACGACATCAAGGCCGATTTACACAATCCGGACGTGGTTTACGTTGTTGTTGACGATCACAAAAGCGGTGACTTCTCTCCCTACGTGTTGAAGAGTGAGAATCGCGGCCGCAGCTGGAAGAGCATCGCCGGCAACTTGCCCGAACGTCATGTCCTGTGGCGTATCGTGCAGGATCACAAGAAGCCCGGGCTCATGTTCCTCGGCACCGAGTTCGGCGTGTTCTTCACGGTCAACGGCGGCGGCGAGTGGACCAAGCTCAAGGGCGGTTCACCGAATATTCCGTTCCGCGACCTTGTCATTCAGACGCGCGAGAATGACCTTGTGGGTGCGACCTTCGGGCGCAGTTTTTACATACTTGACGATTACTCACCGCTGCGTGAGTTGAGCACTGACAGGCTCAAGAACGAATACGCGTACTGTTCCCGGTACGCAAGGCGCGCTGGTATGTTCCGCGGCGGCCGCTGGGCTGTGGTGATCCCGGGTGTGCGGGAAGCCAGGGTGATGCCTATTACGTCGCTCCAAATCCCGATTTCGGCGCAATCTTTACCTATTACCTGCCGAAAGCAATTCAGACCGGCCAGGAAGCCCGTCGGGAGACAGAAAAGGAGCGCGAAAAAGAAAACCAGAACGTCACGTTCGCATCCTGGGACACGATCCTCAAGGAGCAACGCGAGGATGCGCCGGCGATCGTGTTCACTGTGACCAATGGCGACGGCAGCATCGTGCGGCACATCGAAGGACCGGTCGAAGCCGGTTTCCATCGTGTTTCCTGGGACCTGCGATACCCGGCGCTGGACGCCTGGGTACCCGTCGAAGAGCTCGAGGATGAAGACGAAGAAGGAGCAGGTGTGCTGGTTGTGCCTGGCACCTATTCGGTATCGATGCACAAACGAGTGGACGGCGTCCTAAGCGATCTCGGACAACGCCAGACCTTTGAGGTCGTGTCCATTCGGGAGCCGACGTTGCCGGGCAGCACACAAGAGCAACGCGTGGTATTCGAATCTCAGGTCGACGAGCTCATTCGTGCATCGGACGGCACGGTCAATGCGATCGACGAGGTCATTGCAGAACTGGTCGCCGTTAAGGAGGTGCTCGGACGCTCGACGGCTGGTGCGTCGCTGTATGAGATTGCCAATTCGATTCAGCAACGCATGACGATGCAACGGGATCGTCTGCGCGGCAACGAAACGCGCGATATTTTCAAGGACTGGGATGAAGTCTCGCTGAGCGATCGACTCTGGCACGCACGTTTCGACCCGAGCTCGAGCGCCTACGGTCCGACGCCGGAGCAGCGTGAGTCATTGCAGATTGGCCGCGCGCTGTACGACGATGTCACGCGACAATTATCGGAGCTGGTCGATGGCGAATACGCGGCACTCAAGGAAGCGCTGGATGCAGCACGCGTGCCGTGGACGCCGGGCAGGGGTGTTCAGTAGACATAGACGGGCGTGCTTGGACACTCACAGGTAAGCGATAAGCAGATACCCTGCGACCGAGATTGCCGCAGCAATCAAAGCGTAGGGTATCTGTGTAATGGCATGTTGAAACGGCGTGCAACCTGATGCCTGCGCCGTCAGCACGGTGGCGTCCGAATAAAAACAGGCATGGCTGCCAAACGTGCTGGCAGACAGCGTTGCGCCGATTACCAGGACCATGTCCGCACCCAGGTTGTTGGCGAGCGCCGTTACGATCGGAAGAATGATCACGAAAACGCCCCAGTTCGATCCCGTCATGAACGACACGAGCGCCATTGAGGCGAAAATCACGGCCGGCAAGGACTCTGGCGTTAGCAAGGGTTGCATTGCAGTAACGACATACGGGGCGAGCCCGAGTACGTCGTTGACATCCTTCAAAATAAACGCCGCCACCAGCACACCGAGGGGTTCGATCATCATCTTGAATCCGTCGACGATCGTGTCAAAAGTGTCGTTCATGCTCAGCATGCGTGTAACGAGTATGTAAATTGCCGTGCCGCCGAGCGCGATGTAGATACCGACCAGGAAGTCCTTGTCGAAGTACAGCGTCGCCAGCACAAGTACGGTCATCGGTACGATGAACATCGAGACGCGGGGCTGTACGTCGGGATTGGGCTTGATCGACTGGTTGGCGGCCTCGATATGAGCGGCGCTCGGCGGAACCGTATGGCCCGTCGTCTGTGCACGGGTTTCGGCGGTTTTCATGGGGCCAATCGACGGGATGATGCCCGAAATCACGAGCGGTACCATCAGCACGGCAACCCAGGCGTACAACATGTAAGGAATGGCGCTGATGTAGGTTGCAAATCCCTCACCTTCGGGTGCGATGCCGTTGGCGACAATCAGTCCGGCGAAAAATACGCCCCAGGTGGAAAACGGGATGATGACGCTGATTGGTGCGGCGGTTGAATCCACGACGTACGCGAGCTTCTCGCGGGATATCTTGTACTTGTCGGTCAGGTTGCGCATGGCTGAACCAACCGCCAGAGAATTCAGGTAGTCATCGACGAACATCAGGATGCCCAGGCCCCAGGTTGCCATGAGCGCGGTTTTCTCAGACCGGACATAGGCTGGACATGAGCGCAGTAAAAGAGGAGGTCGCACCGGTACGAATGAGAATGCCGATCAGGCTGCCCATAAAACCGCAAACAAGAATCACCCAGGCGACATCATCATCAGTCATCACCCGGATCGACGCCTCGGCAAACCCGCCAACGAATCCCGTACCGTGAATCATGATAAGGCCGACCAGGGAGCCAGTAATCAGCGACTCGATTGGCCGATGCGTGAGGATTGCCAGGGTGAAGACAATCAGTGTCGGTATCAGGGTCAGGGCGCCGAGATCTTCCATGCACCATTATGGCAGAATCCCGGGTCGGCCCTTAGTGGTTTGCCGTAATGGCATGCGACGGGCCAATGCGCGACTATTCGACCCCGAAACACTCCTGATTCACCAACCGGTAACTCAAATATGAAGAACAAGCGCGTCTACTCATTTGCTGACGGCGACGGCCACGACAAGAAACTGCTAGGCGGTAAGGGTGCCAATCTGTGCGAGATGACCCAGATTGGAATCAACGTTCCACCCGGCTTTGTTATCACCACTGAGGCGTGCCTCGACTACCTGAAGGAAAACAAGCTGCCCGAGGGACTCATGGAGGCCGTAAGGGAAGAGATCAGCGAACTCGAGACGGCCACCGGCAAGTCGTTCGGAAAAGGTGATGATCCCCTGCTGGTATCCGTGCGCTCTGGCTCGGCCATGTCGATGCCGGGCATGATGGACACCATTCTCAACCTCGGGCTGAACGACGAAACGCTCGCAGGCCTCATTCAACAAACCGGCGACGAGCGCTTCGCGTATGACGCTTATCGTCGATTCATCCAGCTCTTCGGCAAAGTCGCACTGGGCATTGAGGACGAGCATTTCGACGAGTATTTCGAGGAGGTCAAGCAGCGGGCGGGTGTGAAAGCAGATGTCGGGCTAGATGCCGGTCACCTCAAGGAAATCAGCGAGAAGTTCCTCAGCGTGGTCCGCCGCGAGAGCGGAAGTGACTTTCCGCAGGACGTGATGATGCAACTGCAGCTTGCGGTCGAAGCTGTATTCCGTTCATGGATGGGCAGGCGTGCGGTTGACTATCGGCGCGAATTTCATATCACGCCCGACATGGCGAACGGCACGGCCGTGAATATCTGCACGATGGTCTTCGGCAACATGGGCGACGACTGCGCCACCGGTGTTGGCTTCACGCGTAACCCCGGCAACGGTGAAAACGAGATGTTCGGTGAGTACCTGACCAATGCGCAGGGTGAAGATGTCGTCGCCGGTATTCGGACGCCAAAACCATTGCAAGAAATGGAAACGGAGATGTCGAAGCAGTTTGGCCAACTCGTTGAGCTGCGCAACAAGCTCGAGTCGCATTACCAGGAGGTGCAGGACTACGAGTTCACGATCGAGAAAGGAACGCTCTACTGTCTGCAGACGCGCAATGGAAAAATGAACGCGGCTGCGATGGTCAAGACGTCTGTCGACATGTTCGAAGAGAAGTTGATATCAAAAGAACAGGCGCTGTTGAGAATTGACCCCGAACTGCTGGAGCAGCTGCTGCATCCGAGCCTTGATCCGGAGAGTATCGCCACACCGATTGCTACGGGACTGCCGGCCTCCCCCGGCGCAGCGTCAGGAAAATGCGTTTTTGATGCCGATCTTGCCGAGAAACTCGGCAAAGTAGGTGACCAGGTCATCCTGGTGCGTGAGGAAACACGTCCGGAGGATATTCATGGCTTTTTCGCAGCCGAAGGCATTCTCACCAGCAGAGGTGGAAAAACCTCGCACGCGGCAGTCGTTGCCCGCGGTATGGGCAAGCCCTGCGTTGCGGGAGCCGAAGGGATAGTCGTCGATGTCGCTTTGCGACAGGCTCACGTCGGGGAGTACATTCTTCACGAAGGGGATGTCATCACGCTCGATGGCGCGACGGGCATGGTCTACCTCGGCGCTGTTCCGACCGTACCACCGCATTTCTCGGATGACCTGGAGCTGTTGCTTCGCTGGGCGGATGAGACGGCCAGATTGAAGGTGATGGCAAACGCCGATACGCCGGATGCGGCGAAAAAAGCTCGTGAATACGGCGCAATGGGTATCGGTTTGTGCCGCACCGAGCGCATGTTCAATGCCAGCGATCGCCTGCCCATCGTCATTGACATGATCCTCGCGAATAACGAGGAAGACAGAAAGGCCGCATTGGATCGGCTGATGCCAATCCAGCGCGCGGACTTCGTTGAGCTGTTCTCGGTCATGTCGCCGAACCCGGTTACTGTCAGGCTGCTGGACCCGCCAATGCATGAGTTCCTGCCGACCGAGCAGCAGCTGCTTGAGCAAATCGAAACTTTGCGTCTTTATCGCAACGTCGTACGAGGACGGCACACGGCGTTAGCAACCATGGCGCATCCGCCCGATCTGCCCGAGGCATTCAACGAACTCAGTGAGGAACTCGTTAACGACGCCCTCAGCAAGAAAGAACGCATGCTGAAAAAGGTGCGCGAGCTTCAGGAAGTCAATCCGATGCTGGGCCACCGCGGCGTGCGCCTCGGTATTGCGTATCCGGAAATCTATTCGATGCAGATACAGGCGATTCTGGAGGCGACCGTGGAATGTGCGAACAACGGCATTTCGGTGCGTCCCGAGATCATGGTGCCGCAGGTCATCACGTCACAGGAACTTTCGAAGGTGAGGCTTACGGTTGACGCACTGACAGAACGACTCGAGAAGGGATTCGGCAAGAAGATCAGGTTCAAATTTGGAACGATGATCGAAACCGTGCGGGCCTGTACGCGAGCATCACAGCTGGCAGCACATGTCGAGTTTTTCTCGTTCGGTACCAACGATCTCACTCAGGCAGTTTTCTCGTTTTCACGTGAAGACGCGGAAAACAAGTTCCTGCCGATGTACAACGAATCCGGAATCCTGCAGGACAACCCGTTCGAGGTATTGGATGTGCAGGGTGTCGGCCAACTCATCGATATGGCCGTGTATCGTGGCAGGCAGCAACGCGAAGACCTGAAGATCGGCATTTGCGGCGAGCAAGGCGGCCACCCGGAATCGATTCGCTTCTGCCACCACGTTGGTCTCAACTACGTTTCGTGCTCGGGGCCACGGGTACCTATCGCAAGGCTGGCGGCCGCGAACGCGAAGTTGCGTGAGAAGGAGTTTGCTGGTGTGCGCGTTTAGTCAGCTACTGTCCTCGGAGAAACTGAGCTCGCGCATCCGCGGTGTCTTCTTGAAGTGATGTTTCTGCATTCGACGCAGTATGTTGTCGAGCATGCGGATGGCCGCAAGGATGTGCGGCCCCTTGTTAAGCATCACACAGTCGGCGCGCTGCGACATCGCGGCGTCGCTGATTTCAGCGCGGGAGGGCTGGCCCTTCTTGGCTTCCTGTTCCAGGACCTGTGTTGCCCACATGACGGGCATTTGCGCGGCCTCACAAAACCACAGGATTTCTTCCTGCAGTTCGGCAAGGCGCTCCCAACCGCATTCGACCGCCAGGTCGCCACGCGCGATCATGACGGCAGCCGGGTAGCTGCGCATGGTAGTCAGCAATAGTCGTGGCAGGTTCTTGAAGCCGCGCTTCGTCTCTATCTTGATAACAAGGCCGACCTGCTTGTCGGGAAACTGCGCCAGCGCTTCCTGCAACAGAGTTACATCGGCCGGCTCTCGAACAAATGAAAGGCTGACGGCGTCAGCGTTTTCAATGACGAACCCGAGGTTTTCCCTGTCAAAGGCGGTCAGGCCCGGCAGCCGTATGTCGCTGCCCGGGAAGTTTATGCCGCGATTTCCGCGCAGGCGGCTGCCGGTTGGTTTAGCTTTGGTAATCTCCACCTCGAGCTGATCATCGGTTACCGATCGCACGATGCCTGAAATCTTGCCGTCGTTAAGGGAGATCGGATCCCCCACGGCAACGAACTCGAAAACCTCCGGCTGTTGGCAAGCGACATGCGCGGGCGTGACAATATTGCCCTCGGCATCTTCTTTTGCCGGCGCGCCCGGGATGTTGTTCTTGTGCAGGATCAACGTGTCTCCGACCCGCAGCAGAATAGGTTGCTCGATCGCAGGCAACTCGCCGACGCGATACACAAGCTTTTCGCCAGCGTCGTGCCGCACGAGGCGCAGCTTTGTTCCTGTCGCAATATAAGCGCCTTTCCAGGTTTCGAGCACCAGGCCCTTGGCGTCTTTGTCAACGACTATCAGGCAACGTTTCTTGCCGCGCGTGTCCTTGAAACGGAATTCGTTGCCTTCCTCTGCGGCTTCGATGCATTCGCGCGGCACCGGTATGACGGCGGCCTTGGTGCCACGTTGCAGGACATCGTCGGGCATGAATCGAATGCGCCTGGGCGCAATGATACGGCCAAGCGGGTCCCGTCGTGGACGAAGGTGAATCACGCGAGGCCCGGGTCGTAGTTCGCCGGTGCGGAGTTTTGGACCAGCGAGATCCATTATTATGCGGCAGTCTTTTTCGGCCTGGGCGCTGGCGGCATTTACGTTCTCAACCATAGCTTGCCAGGTTGCCGCATCATCATGCGCGCAGTTGATTCTCGCGACATCCATTCCGGCCGCAATCATTTCTGATACTAGCTGCAGGTTCTCCGCGGCCTCCGTCGGCAGCGTGACCATGATATTCGTATCCCGATCCGCCGGGTGATCGCCGAGGATCGCCTTCTTGTGCGCGTCCGCCCTGGGAATCCTGAGTTGCAGAGATACGCCTTCCAGGTCTGGATCGTGGCCGGTGTTGCCAGCGAGTTTCTGCAAGGCCGTCCAGACGGCGTGGACCGAACCCAACACGTTGCGTTCAGCGCGCCCCAGCGAGGAAAGCCCGAGAGTGGCAAGATCTTCCTGAAGTTCACTGATGTCCGACTGGCGCAGCGCGACGTAGTGCACGAGGTTCACGGCACTGTCGCGGAATTCGGGATGAACGGCTGCCAGGTCGTCGGAGTAGTCCGACTCGAGCCTTTTCGCGCTCTCGCCGATCGACTTCAGCTGGTCGCTCAACCGCTCGATGTCGACGTGCCTGGCCATGGAGGTTCTCCTAACCTACCTTTGTAAGGTATTTTACGCGCTGAAGCACTTATGGATTCCACCTATGCCCGAGGAGCGGCAAGCAATGGCGAAAGTACTCATCCTCTACTCCACCACGGACGGTCATACGGTGGAAATCTGCAAGCGAATCAAGCAGACAGTTGAAGCGCAGGGCTACCGAGTTCAATTGCAGGACCTTAAGGATGGGCCCGAGTTGGTATCGGGAACGTTTGACAAGGTCGTGATTGGAGCGAGTATTCGTTACGGCAAACATCAGCCCCTGGTCGGTGAGTTCATAAAGGAAAATCAATCGATTCTGGAAGCGTACCCGAACGCTTTTTTCTCGGTGAACGTCGTCGCACGAAAAGCGGAAAAGAATCAGCCCGACACCAATCCCTACCTGCAGAAGTTCTTAAAGAAAATTGACTGGCAACCGCAGCAACTCGGCGTGTTTGCAGGCAGGATCGATTTTCCGAGTCTCGGTTTTTTTGACAAGCACATGATTCGTCTCATCATGTGGATGACCAAGGGTCCTACGGATCCGACGGCCGTGGTCGAGTTCACGGACTGGAATAAGGTAGAAGAGTTCGGGCGCATGATCGCGGAGATGTAGTCCCGGCGATGGCGGACGGCAACGCAAGGTGCATGACTCAACTTACAGCTTACTTTTCAAGTTGGTCCGCAGTGGCTTCGCCGGGTTGTGTCTCTTGCCGTTTTGCTTCACGAGCAGCCTGGCCAGCGTCGATATCTGCCGGCAACCGGCGGCTTATTCGCACCTGTCGATCGCTTATATCAAGCAGCAAAAGTCATCCATTGAACAGAACATCGGTGAGATAGACCAGGAAAACAGCAATTTCGACCTGCAGTTCCAGTTGCGCAAAGATTGGTCGTTCGGTGCCGGGCATCGCTATAGTATCTTGAACGTCGATCCACTCGAACCACAAACAAACGGCCATTTACACACCTATTTCCTCGCTCTGCACAAACAAAGCCGGTCGGATCACGGCAGTGTTCGTTTTAGCATTGCGCCCGGGTTGTCGGCTTCTTCCAACGTCGCAAAGAAACCGAGTGAGTACAAAGCGGATGCACTTCAAGTATTGGCGGCATTGATCTGGAGCCGGCAGCTATCCGACCGAATGAACCTGCGATACGGTATTTGTGGGGACCATCGTTTCGGCAGCTATGAAATATATCCTTCGGTCGGGATTGAGCTGCGACCTGGTGCCGATTGGACAATCGAACTGGGTTTTCCGGCATCGCAGCTGACCCGTCACTTATCCGAAAAACTCACGACATCATTACGGATCGCACCGGATGGCAACGAGTGGTACGTCAAGGATAAGGTCCTGGAAAAGCAGTCCCGCGTGGCCTACGAGGCGTGGTCCCTCGAGTGGGACGTCGACTGGCAGGTCCATAAGCATTTAATGATTACAGCCGGGGTTGGCAGGCAATTTCGAAATCGATATGAAATGACGCTGTTGGATGACAGTCGAGTGCGATTTCACAGCGATCCGGTGACTCGTATCAGCGCGGCCGTTGAATGGCGTTTTTGATGCGGCGTTCCGTCTGGAAACGGGTTCCGGGAATACCGTCTAATCAGAACTCGACGCGAAAGATCGACGCAGGTCGTGTGGTCTCAAACGGCAGGTCCATGAGATCAGTTTCCCGCCGCATGCGCAGTTCTGCTCCCGGGTCATAGCCCCAGCGGATTCGTGACGGGCTCTTTACTTTGATCTCGAGGGAGCTGCGCCACCGCTCCCTTTCCAAGAGACGCTGTTGTTTAAAATAATCGTCCAGGACTCGCTTGCGAAACTGTTCCAGATACAGGGCATCGATATCGACGGGATCGCCGCGTCGAGTACCGTAAACAACGACTTCCTCGATCGACTTGTCGTCAGCTTTCGGCTGGTCCTCTGCGTCCTGGGCAAACGTCAGCAGCGGTATCGCAACGACCGCCGCGATGAGTCCTAGTAATGTGTCACGAAGCGTGTGCATCAATCACCGAGCGACGGCGCCCAATCCAGAGTTCCAAACCAGTAGTCTCGTGACGTTTCGAGCCAGCTGTCGGTTTGCCTCACCGTCACCCATGCATCGAGAAAGTTGAGAAGTTGTTGCTCGCCCTTCTTTACGGCAAGCGCCTCGCTCGAAGCGACCAGCGGCTCGTTGATCGGCAGATCGAGTTTCGCGGGATTCCTGAGGACCAGGAACCGAACTTCGGGTATGCCGGCCAGGTAGGCGTGAGCGCGACCCTCGAGCACGGCTTTCTCGGCGGGCTCTTTCGTCGGAAACACTTTGACATTGGCACGATCGAACAAGGTCTCGGCGACTTTCGCCGCCATCGTTTCGGCAACCGTCGTAATCGTGACACTCTTGTCGTTCAGGTCATCCAGCGTCTTCATGTTCTGCGTCATATTCGTGTTGGTTGCCAGTCCGACACCGGATATTGCGAGCGGGCGGCTGAAATTTACCTTGAGCGCGCGTTCCGGCGTAATCGCCATGCCGCCAGCAATGATGTCGATCTCGTCCTTATCCAGGGCTGGAATTATTGCGTCCCATTCATAGAGCTTGAGCTCGGCATCAACGCCCATATCCGCTGCGATCTGCTTCGCAACGTCGACTTCGAAACCGATCAGATCGCCTGACTTGTTGCGCATGGTGTAGGGCACGAATTCGGCGACACCGACGCGGATCGTACCCCTGTCGAGAATATCGTCGAGTACGTCGGCCGCGGCCAGGGAAGTAACAAACAAAGACAACAGTGGCAGCAGTCGGCCGAGTAACTTGAATGGGTGCATGTTGAGTCTCTCAGGTAGCGATGCGATTGCGCCATTAGTACCAAGAAGTTTGGTAGATACCGATGGCAATGTCCAGTCGCCAATTTTGGGTTTTCGGGCTTTTCCCCAGGTAGTCGAATTTCTAAGGTGGATAATTGGGTTCGATTTCGGCGCGCGATTCTGTCGTCGAGAGATAGGCACAAGAGCTCCGCCGGCTAGCGGGCAAAAAAAGCCCCGGCCAGGCCGGGGCTTTTTGTTTTCCGAATTGCAGTCGGGGCGCCAGGCATCAAACCCAGGGCGCCGGTGCAAAAGTATCGACCTTAATCGTCTATCGAGGTTTGGCTTGTACCTGCTCCACCGGTGATCGGCGAGTAATGTGCGGCCCGTGTCTTCCACTTGCCGCCCTGTTTGACCAGGACCTGCGTAACTCGTGTGCGATAGTTACTGACGGGTGCAATGCCAACGGGTGCCAGCCCGCCTTCCGAATAGTACTGTGCGACGGCGATCTCTCCCGGAACCAGCGTGATGACACGAATATGCTTCGGATTGAGACTAATTGCATCGAACTTCTGTGGCTCACCACCGGGGCTGACTTCATTCAGCAGACCACCGCTCGACCAAAACTCAAGCGAACCTTCTTTGGCGATATCATCACCCACCCCTTTGAGGTTTTTCTTCGTGTATGCGTTGGTGTCCATGATCTGCTTGATCACTTCTTTTTCAGTCGCTTCATCAGCATAAGCAAAGGCGCCGGCGAACATTAATACCCCGGTTAGAACTAGCGCTACTATTTTCATTCTTTTTCTCCAGTTTGTTTGTCGTGCCCGTGCGAGCTGCATGCCGTAATGGCTTTGCGTTACGTTGCAGGTTGCTTGACGGCCGCCAAGTATAACCGGATTCAGAAAGACCCGTCCCGGATATAACTAGCCACGCTCGCGGGGGTATACGGGCTGTAGGTGGTGTCTCAGTCTTCCAGGTACTTCGCGTAGGCTGAGATGTACTTGGTAGCACTGTCGGCCGAAATCAATACGGCTCGGCCTTTGTTTGCAGCACCCATCTCGATCGCGGCGTGCAGAACCGCACCCGTTGTCGGGCCAACCATCGCGCCGTCGGTGCGCGCCACTTTGATGCCGGCCCGGAACGCGTCTTCGTCGGTGACCGAAATCAGGTCATCGAGCAGGTCGCGGTCGAGTATCTTCGGGAAATATTCGTCTGGCAGCCCGGTGATGCGCTTCAATCCTGACAGGTGATGCTGACGGCTTGCGGGTTCGACGCCAATGATCTTGATAGCCGGATTCATTTCTTTCAGGTATCGGCCAACGCCACTGATCGTGCCGCCGGTGCCGATGCTGGCGAAGAAGTAATCGATATTGCCGCCCGTCTGTCGCCAGATCTCCGGACCGGTCGTGTGATAGTGGGCGGCGACGTTGAGCTCGCTTTCGTATTGATTGGGGCTGACGTACTTGCCGTCAAACGCCTCGCTTTCGACCATGCTCTTGACAACACCGCGAGCGCCTTCGGACGGGAAGATCGGGCACAGTTCGTCCTCGACTTCGATCAGCTCGGCGCCCAGAAAGCGCAGCAGCGCCTTTTTCTCTTCGGGTGCGCCCTCGGGCAGGGCTATCTCGATCGGCGTGTTGCGGGCGTTGGCCAGCGCGGCCAGCGCTATGCCGGTGTTTCCGGCAGAGGGTTCAACGAGCGATTGGCCTTCTTTCAGGTGCAGCCCCTGCAGCATGTAAAGCGCGGTGCGGTCCTTGATCGAGCCGAACGGATTCATGCCCTCCAGCTTCAGAAGGACCTCGTAGTCCGCATGCGGATTGAACCGCCCACCCAGCCTCAGCATGGGTGTCGGGTTTTCGGGGCTCGGAATCAGGTCAGCGATGCTGTCGAAGACCTGTTCGTCGTACCGATAGAGTTCTTCGACGCGGGCGTTCATTGCCCTGAGTCTATATAGCCAAACCGAATGAGCAATGATCCGGCCAGATGGTCTGGTTATAGCTATATTCGATTTGGATCTATGAGCGTTTAGACGACTTGCCCGGCGGCCCAGCCGGACGACCACGCCCATTGAAAGTTAAAGCCACCCAAGTGCCCCGTGACGTCGACGACCTCACCGATAAAGTACAGCCCGCGCTGGCGCAGGGACTCCAGCGTCCTGGACGACAGTTCGGCCGTGTCCACTCCACCCAGGGTCACTTCCGCGGTGCGATAGCCTTCGGTTGCGGCAGGCTTGAGCGTCCAATGAGACAGGATCCCGGCAATACGGCGCAGCGTGTCGTCCGCGATCTCGGCCAGCGGCGTTTCGGAGACCTCGGGCCAGAAAAGGGCCTGCAGCTCGGTGACCAGCGCGCGAGGGAGCTCGGTGCCCAACACGGTTCGCAGCAGAGATTTCGGCTGTGTCCGCTTGGCGCCGAGCAGGTAATCGACTGCGTTTGTCCCGGGGAGCAGGTCGATTTCAACATCGTCGCCGGGCGACCAGTAGCTCGATAACTGCAGAATCGCGGGGCCACTCAAGCCGCGGTGGGTGAACAGTATGTCTTCGGTGAACGCAACGTCGCCGGTGCTGGCAGTAACCGTGGTGCTTACACCCGACAAGCGGCCTGTCAGATCATGCATCGCCCCCGTGAATGTAAACGGCACGAGCCCGGCCCTGGTTGCGAGCACCGTATGCCCGAACTGTTGTGCCAGCTGATAGCCGAACCCCGATGCACCCATTTTCGGAATAGAGAGTCCGCCCGAGGCAACGACGAGCGATTCTGATTCGAAGCTATCCTTGTCGGACGCTACGGCGAAACGATCTTTGAAATCGACCGAGGTTATTTCGGAGTGAGTATGTATTTGCACTCGCGCGCTTTCGCATTCGCCAAGCAACATCGCGACGATGTCTTTGGATGAATTGTCACAGAAAAGCTGTCCTGCTGTTTTCTCATGGTAAGGAATGCCGTGTTTTTCGACCAGCGCGATGAAATCCCATTGTGTATATCGACTCAAAGCTGAAATGCAGAAGCGCGGGTTTGCAGAAACGAACCGCGATGGTTCGCAATGCAGGTTGGTGAAGTTGCAGCGCCCGCCGCCCGACATCAGGATCTTCTTGCCGATCTTGTTGGAGCTCTCGAGGACGATGACGCGACGTCCGCGATTACCCGCGGTAATGGCGCACATGAGTCCGGCTGCACCACCGCCAACAATGATTACGTCCACACTCGTCATCGCAGAAGGATAACAGGCGTGCCGAATATAACGACAAATGACCCGCATTGGCCAGAAGCGCTCGCTCATTAGCGTCGACAGTTAGCGACTAAACACACAAAGAGGTAGGCTCGCCAAATGACGACACAACAAGACGATGTGGAAAGCAAGCCAGGGCCGAGTCACGCAACAGTATTCGTGTGGTTTTTTGCCGTATCGGTTATCTGGCACTACACGTCATCGGGATCCGAAATCGTGGAGTACTGGTTTCGCTTCGATCCCCTGGTAACGCCGCTGGTTTTCTTGTCCATCGTCTCCGCGTTGATCGCCGCCTGCTACCCAAGCAAGACGACGGCCGTAATGGCGATGTGTATTGTGCAGCTCGTCACCATCGGTCTCCGCTTCCCATTCGTCCCCGATCATTTGGTGATGGAGCTATTCCTTAACCTGAGCATCCTGGCTGCTTTTGTTTACTTGAGTGTAAGAGAGCGAACGTTAGCCGTATCCCTCGACGAAATGTTTGCTGTATTCAGCCCGATCGGTCGCTGGCTGCTTGTCATCATGTATTTCTACGGCACCTTTCACAAGATTAACGTCGGCTTTATGAGCATCGATTCCAGTTGTGCTCCGCTATTCATTACAGGCGTGCCGATCCTGCGTGAATTCCTGGGGTCCGGGTGGATGGAATACGCTGCAATTTATGGATCAGTGTTTCTGGAAGCAATAGCAATGCTGCTATTGCTTTCCACGCGCACAAAGTACTTTGGCATGCTCTTGGGCATGTCATTCCATTTTGTTATTGGTATTTCCAGCTATGGGACGCTCGCGCATTTTTCGGCATTCGCGCTTGCAATGCACATACTGTTCTTACCATCTGGATTTGGACAACGAATTCTGGACGAACCGCTTATTCCGAAAGTACTCAAAATCGCTGCCAATTTTCGCGTTGTAACGATACTGCTCATCGCGATACAGGTCGTGTTTGCTCTGCATCTCGGAATTACCCGGCAGGGCTTCTTGGTCAACAGTCTTTTCGCCATATTCGCGGTCTTACTACTGTTGTTGGTATTCAAGTACGGCCAGACACGCCAGGGAGACGAGCCGTACCGGTTGAAAACTCCTGTCGTCAGCTTGAATCTACTGTCGATCTGGTTCTTTCTGCATTGCGCCAGCCCTTATATCGGTCTCGGTACGGGCGGTGCGCTGACGATGTTCAGTGGCCTTCGAACTGAAGGCGGCATCTCGAACCACTACATCATTCGGTCGCCCATTCCTCTGTTTTCCTACCAGGACAAGGTTGTCTATGTGGAACAGGCAACGAATCCCAATCTGCAGGTACTCAGCGAAGAAGGGCAGGGAATAGTGATGTTCGATTTTCAACGCCACTTTACGTATCGGGACCGGCTTTCTTTGCCACTAACGCTACGCATAGACGACGTTATTTACAGGCTGGACAATCCGACCAATTTCACTGCATTCGTAAACGAGCATTTTACTGAGCAGTCCTGGCTCGAGCGAAAGTACATGTCGTTCAGGTTGGTAGACGAGCTGCAGCCGAAGAAGTGCAGGCACTGATATGCCCATTATTCTTTTTGACGGTGTATGCAACCTGTGCGAAAGCACGGTACATTTCGTTGTTCGCCGGGACAAAGAAAGGCAGTTTCGCTTCGCGTCCCTGCAATCGGCCGCGGCGCAGGAACTTCTCGCGAGTCATCAATACGTTTCCGATGACCTGAGCTCGGTGCTGTTGATCATCGACGATCATCTGTATAGAAAATCGCGTGCCGCGCTGCAGATCGTCAGGCGGCTGGATGGCGCGTGGCCGCTCCTCTACTATGTATTCTTCTGGATTCCGAAATTCATCGCCGACCCGGTTTATGATTTTATTGGCAACCGACGATATAAATGGTTTGGCATGAAGTCCGAATGCTGGATGCCCAACGGTGATCTGCGCCAGCGCTTCATCGATGATCCGACTGACCGAGATTGACCAGGCCGCCGCTAACGACTACGTCCGAACTTGCTGAATACCATTGCGTTATATTTGTGTTTTCTCAGATCGTGCAGGGAGGGAGCGATGAAATACAAGATCTTCAAGTTTCCGAAACCATCGGCGTTCTTGGTCTCCGAGTTCGTGATCATAGTCTTGGGTGTACTGGCGGCGCTGGCCGTTGACGGTTGGAATACGGCACGTTCGAACGACGAAATAAAAATGCACCTGGTAACAAGCTTACTCATGGATCTTCGGCAAGATCAGGAAGACTACTCAGAGTTCGTGACAGACTCAATCAGGCGAGCAGAAGCGGCCAATATAATAGGTCGCCTTGCAAATGGCGAAGACGTTGATCTTGCTGACGAGAACATGACCGTCGCCGAAGCGTTGTATTTTATTGCGCGATCATCGCGCCTGGAGACCGTCGAAGTCACTTTTCGTGAGATGACCGCCAGCGGCTCCGGGACAAGCATAGAAGATGCGGTCATACGGCTGACAATCTCCTACTACTACGGCCTGGCCCGAGATCGGGCTGACATAAATGATCTGATTTTGCCGGCGATTCTTCGCTATCGGACGTATTTGGAGGAAGTCGGAATGTCCTATGTCGACAAGGAAGACCTGGACATCGATATCATCCTCGGGCAGCCGAAGATCATGGCAGTAGTGAGAGAATTGGGCACCTGGGCCGCAGTAGCCGCTAGCCTTGCGGAGGATCTTGAGGAAGCGAATCGGGAATTGATCCTCGAACTCGAGTCTTTCTCGACGTGATTATCAGTGTACGCATGTGCCTGGAAGCGGGCCTCACGCTCCAGATCAGGATTGAAGTCTCGCAAAACAAAGAACCGGCAGAAACCGCGGCTTGCCAGAAGGCGGGAAAATAACAGCCGCGCAGTTTCTGTATCTTTGGGGCGTTAATTGGCTTTGAAGTTATTCGCCTGCTGCCTTACGAATAGGGCCCGTGACGACGCTCTACTCAGAAACGCTTTTTCGCAGGCAGGCCATCTGCGCCTTGTCGAAGCGTCCGTTCGGCAGACCGATCTCCGTCATGCCGCGACCATGGGTCTGGATAGGTGGCTTCATCGTCGTTTTTGCGGCAATCGCAGTGCTATTTCTGGCGACCGCCGAGTATTCGCGAAAAGAGACGGTTCGCGGCTGGCTGGTGTCCCAAGATGGTGTGGCACGCATAACGCATGATAGTGCCGGCGTCGTTGAAAGAATTGCGATGACATCAGGCGATTCGGTTCGGGTCGGTGATCCCGTTATCTACCTGTCGCGTGACACGTTCATGGAGGACGGCCGTAGTTCGGGAGGTGAATTGCTGCAGGAGCTCGCGAAGCAGATCGCGGCACTCGATCGGCGAGCTGAGCTGCTTCGGACTGAAGCCGACATCGAAGGCGATTCAATTACGAATCAATTGCAGGGTCTGGAGAAGGAGCAGAATGCCCTGTCGCGCCAGAAGAATGAGCAAAAACGACGACTTGATGCGGCGTCCGGCAAGCTGAAGCTGCTTGAGTCGGCCGCTCAGAATGGTGCCGCGACGCAGTGGGAGGTGTTGCGCCAGGAAGATGAACGGGTCGTGCTGAAGCAGGCCTTGGCTGAGATGCGGCAAAGCGAAATGTCACTCAATCGCGAGCGTGAGCGATTGACAGCAAGAGCGAGGACCCTGCCTGTCGAAACCGAGCGTTCTATTTCGAACCTGATGTCCCAGCGGTCGCAGCTGCTACAGCAAATTACCAAGCAGGAGTCCACACGACGCGTCGTTCTCAAATCTCCAATTACGGGAAAGCTGGCATCTCTCGAGATTCATCCGGGTAGTACGGTTTTGCCAAACCAACTGCTGGCAACGGTACTTCCCGAGAACCTGGCAATGGTCGCCGAAGTGTTTGTACCGTCCAGCGCGATCGGATTCATCAAGCCGGGACAGCGCGCACGACTGATGTACGACGCGTTCCCACTGCAACAGTTCGGCACGTTTGCCGGCAAGGTGCAAAGTGTCTCCGAATTCATCCTGATGCCGTCGGAAGTGCCGCAGACGTTTTTTCTGCGCGAAGCGACGTTCAAGGTTCAAATCGCGATTGACAGTGACTCCATTGGTCTCGAATCAGGCAGCGCGTCGCTAAGGCCAGGGATGCTGCTCGCAGCAGAGATCATCCTTGAAAGCCGAAGCTTGCTCGACTGGCTGCTCGAGCCGATTCGACTCCGGCAACGAGACGCCGCGTAAGTGCGTGCGCAACACTCCTGGCGACCGTATCTGCGGATGAGCGGAGCACCCCGGCTTCCGATCATCCGCCAAACCACGGCTACCGAATGTGGTTTGACGTGTATCGCGATGGTCGCGAACTACCTCGGCATAGGTGCCGATCTCGTCGCGCTTCGGCGGCAACACCCGACATCCCTGAAAGGGGCAACGCTGAAGAACATCACCGCAATTTGCGACACGCTTCGACTTTCGACGCGCGCGGTGACCTGCCGCGTGTCAGAGTTACGTCGCTTACGAACGCCATGCTTGCTGCACTGGGGCTTCAACCACTTCGTCGTGTTGAAATCTGCCCACAGCGACCATCTCGTCATTCATGACCCGGCGCGCGGTGTCGTAAAGGACTCTTATAAGCTGGCAGAAGATGCGTTTACAGGCGTCGCCCTGGAAATATCACGAGGCCCTGGCTTCAAGAAAAGCCGACAGTCGCCGAGACTCACACTAGGTGCAATGCTGAACCTGGATGCAGCTGTTGTCCGCAAATTGTCAGCCGGGCTTCTGCTTGCACTGATTTGCGAAATGCTCGTGTTGGCCTCTCCTTTCTATTTACAAGTCGTGATTGATCAGGTTCTCGGTAGAGGCGACTACCTGCTGCTAAATGCCCTGGCCGTCGGATTCGGTGGGCTGCTCGTTTTCCAGGTAATTGCGAACACGATGCGGCAACTGACTTTTCAATATTTGAGCCAGGTTTCCGTCTTCGACCTGACGGCCCGCGTGCTGCAGAAGCTGTTGCGGCTACCACTGGACTATTTTCGTAGCCGCGATCTTGGCGATATACAACATCGCATCCAGTCTCTCAGGCGACTGCAGGACTTTATCGTGTATTCAGCGCCGGCACTCATGCTCGATGTATTGTTTATCGTGCTGATTACGGCGCTAATGGCCATGTATGAGCCGAAGCTCACGAGTCTCGCGATCATCGCAACGATCGCATGGAGTTTGTGGCGCGCATTGTTGCTGCCGCTCAGGCTTCGGCTGTCCAATGACATTTCGCTCTCCGAATCTTCCGTGCAGACGCATTTCCTGGAAACATTGCGCACAGTACAGACTATAAAAATGGTGAACGGTGAAGCCACGAGGCAGTCGGAGTGGCGAAACCTGTTTGCCAATGGCCTGAACCAAAAAATCAGGGCCGGCAATGTGTTGATTGTCGACAGCGCGGTTGGTCAGCTGTTGTTTCAAGGGACTTCGGGTCGCCTCTGTTTACCTGCTTGCGCGGAGGGGCCTGGACGGCCGGATGAGTATTGGCATGATCTCGGCCTTTGTCGCCTACCTCGGAATGTTTATGACGCGAGCGGGTGGCATTGTTGATCGAGTGATCGAGTACAGGTTACTCCAGGTGCCCCTGAACAGACTCGCAGATATTGTCTTCAATGACGAGGAGCCCGACGGCGGCAGCAGGGGAGCGCCTGCCGACTCAGCGTATGACGTCGAGCTCAGAAACGTCGCGTTTCGCTATGCGCCAGATGAACCGTGGGTTCTTAAAGACTGCTCGTGCCGTATACCTGCGACGGGTTTCACGGCAATCGCGGGCTGCTCGGGATCGGGCAAGAGTACGCTCCTCAGACTCATCGCCGGCGCAGAGTCCCTGTCAGTTGGAGAAGTGCTGGTGGGAGGAATAGCGGTCAAGAACTGGCACACACACGGTCTGCGCGAGGAGTTGGCGACGGTGTTTCAGGAGGACTGCCTGCTAAAAGGCTCCGTTGCCGAGAATATTGCGGTATTTGATAAAAACATAGATTTTGCAAGGGTCCGGCAGGCCGCGAAAAATGCATGCATCGATTCAGAAATCGAATCGCTGCCAATGGCTTATGAAACACGTGTCTGTGACCTGGGCTCCTCGTTGTCGAAGGGACAAATACAGCGCATCCTGCTTGCTCGCGCGCTTTATCGCGCACCCAAATTGTTGCTGCTTGATGAGGCGACCAGTGGGCTCGATGCTTTTTCGGAGAAGCGTGTCGTAGATTCGATTTCGAAGCTTGAGGCGACCCGGATTGTGATTACCCACAGTGACCAGGTGCTGCAGGCCGCGCACGAGGTTTTGTGGCTGCATAAGGGAACACTGTTATCATCCCGGCCTGAACTGAACGTATGAGGCTCAATATGATCCCGAATAAATACCTCACCGCACTATTTCTAATGCTATCCGTTACCAGCGTTTTTGCGGCGGATGATAAATCGGACGATGAAAAGGAAAGCTGGGACGTCAGTGCCATACCGGGAGAGCCTCGCGAAGTATCGATCGACACGCGCAGCGGCACCTGGATGAGCCTCGATGTCAGCCCGGATGGCAAGACCATCGCCTTCGACCTGCTGGGTGATATTTATGTGCTGCCCGTTGAGGGTGGCGAGGCCAAATCCATCAACAGCGGTCTTGCCTGGTCCATGCAGCCCAGGTTTTCGCCCGACGGCACCGAGATCGCGTTCATTTCCGATGCGGGTGGTGGTGACAACATCTGGATCATGAAAGCCGACGGCAGCGATGCGCGCCAGTTGACCAAAGAGGACTTCCGGCTGCTGAATAACCCTTACTGGTCGCCTGACGGTGCCTACCTTGCCGCCCGCAAGCATTTCACAACGTCACGATCCTTGGGTACCGGCGAGATCTGGATCTACCACCGCAATGGCGGAGGCGGCGTGGCCGTGGTCGAGCGCCCGGATGAAGCGCATCAGAAAGAACTCGGCGAGCCTGCTTTCTCGCCCGACGGCCGATATCTTTATTACACGCTCGATCAAACGCCGGGGAGTTCCTTTATCTACGCACAGGACTCGAACGGCGAAGTATTTGCGATTCGCCGACACGATCTGGAAACGGGCGAGAACGTTGTTTTCGTTACGGGCGCCGGTGGCGCGGTGCGGCCCGCACCGTCACCGGACGGCAAGTACCTCGCGTTTGTTCGCCGCATACGCGGGAACAGCGCGCTGTTTCTGAAAGACCTGGTGAGTGGCGCCGAATACCCGATCTACACGGATCTTGACGAGGACCTGCAGGAAGTCTGGGCCGTACACGGCGTGTATCCGAACATGGACTGGATGCCCGACTCGCAGAGTGTTGTGTTCTGGGCCGGCGGCGGCATCAAGCGTGTGGATATCGGCAGCAAGAACGTGACTGAAATTCCGTTTCACGTCAAAGACACACGCACCGTTTACGATGCGCCACGGCCAAACGTCGATGTTGCGCCCGCAAGTTTCGACACAACCATGGTTCGCAACGCCGAGCTTTCGCCGGATGGCTCGAAGGTTGTGTTCGAAAGTGCGGGACGACTTTATATAAAGAGCCTTCCCGATGGCAAACCGAAACGACTGACCGCGGACGCGACCGATCACTTCGAATACGATCCGAGCTGGTCACGCGATGGAAAAAACATCGCATTCATAAGCTGGGACGATAAGGAACTCGGGAACGTGCACCGCGTTCGCGCATCCGGCGGCAAAAGCACAAGACTGACGCGTCAGCCAGGGCACTACGACGGGCCGCGATTCTCACCCGACGGCAAGTCGATCGTTTTCGAGGTAAGCGACGGCGGCTACCTGACGTCGCCTGATTGGTCGGTGGATACCGGTGTGTTTCTGCTGGCGGCAAGCGGCGGCGATAAGCAAAAGATCACGTCGGACGGCAGTAACCCGCATTTCGGCAGTAGAAATGACCGACTCTATGTCACGCGCCGTGGCGAGAAAGGCCGATCGCTGGTCAGCATTGATCTCGAAGGCGACAAGGAACGGACCCATGCAAGTGGCGAACACGTTTTGCAGTACGAAGTGTCGCCGGACGATCAGTACCTCGCATTTCGGCAGAACTACCACGTGTACGCGTTGCCGTTACCGCCGGGCGGCAAACCGCTGGAAATATCGACGAGCGTGTCCAGCATCAACATGAGCAAAGCCAGTGGCAATGGCGGCAATTATCCGCACTGGACCAATGATGGTGCGACGCTGGCATGGAGCTTGGGCGCGACGCTTTTCGATGCCAGCGTCGAAGAACTGTTCGTACTGGTCGCCGAGGACGATGAAGATGCGGGCTACAAAGCGCCGACGGACGGCATTTCGATGTCGATGCGTCTTGATGCGGATGTTCCTTCGACCGTAGTGGCGCTAACGGGGGCTCGCCTTGTGACGATGGCCGATGATAACGGCGGCGTCATTGAAAACGGCGTCATCGTGATTGACGGCAACCGTATCAGCGCGGTCGGCTCGTCGGGCGATGTCGAAATTCCGGCGGGCGCAAAGCGAGTCGAGGTGGATGGCAAAACCATTATCCCCGGCCTTATTGATGCGCATGCCCACGGGCCCGCGGGCGTCGGCATCATTCCGGAGCAAAACTGGGCGGCCTATGCCACGCTCGCACTGGGGGTCACTACCATTCATGACCCATCCAACGATGCGACGGAAATCTTTGCGGCGGCCGAGATGCAGCGCACGGGCCAGATTCTTGCGCCACGCATTTTCTCCACTGGCGATATCGTTTACGGTGCACGTTCCACGTACCACGCGGAAATCAACTCGCTTGACGACGCGCGTGAACATGTTCGCCGGCTAAAAGCGCAGGGCGCGATGAGCATCAAGAATTACAATCAGCCGCGACGTGAACAGCGTCAGCAGGTGACGACGGCCGCGAGAGAAGAGGGCATGTTGGTCGTCTCCGAAGGTGGCTCGCTGTTCCACATGGACCTGTCGATGGTGGCGGATGGCAACAGCGCCATCGAGCACAACCTGCCGCAGTCGATGTTGTATGACGACGTACTCCAGTTCTGGGGTCAGACCAACGTGGCCTACACGCCAACGCTCGTTGTCACCTACGGTGGCCTCAGCGCCGAGACCTACTGGTACCAGGAAACAGAGGTCTGGAAGCACCCGATACTGTCGAACTTCGTACCGCCGCATATTTTGCAGCCGCGCTCGGTGCGCCGGCTCACTGCTCCGGACAACGAGTACCACCATACGACCAGCGCAGCGACCTCAAAATTACTCGCCGATCAGGGCGTCATGGTCAGCATTGGTGCACACGGCCAGCGCGAGGGGCTGGGGAGCCACTGGGAGATATGGAGCTTCGCGCAAGGCGGCATGTCATCGATCGAAGCACTACGAACGGCAACGACCGCGCCAGCCAAAGCACTTGGTTTCGCGAACGACCTGGGCTCGCTCGAGGTTGGCAAGCTCGCCGACCTCGTGGTCATTGACGCCAACGTCGTGGAAGATATTTTTCAGACAGACAAAGTGGACATGGTCATGCTGAATGGTCGGCTTTACGAAGCCACGACGCTAAACGAGAAAGTAACGGGCGATCGGACGACGCAGAGGTTTTACTGGCAATGACAAATATTTCTAACGCAATGGCGCTTGGCACCAGGTTCGGGCTTACGTTATTTCTCGCCTGTGGCATTGTGGCTTGCAGTAAGGAGCCCGTGGCCGAGCCCCCGGCTGCGACGAGCGTAGGCACTACAACGGAATATGAGTGGTTGTCTGAGGGAACCCCGGCAGGCCGGTCCACGGTTGTGCGGACCGGCGACGGTAAAATCACGGCCGAGTCTTTTGTGCACTGGAACAATCGTGAGTACACGGTTAACTCCGAAATGCAGCTCAATAGCGATGGCCTGGTGGTGGCGCAGAAGATCACCGGCATTTCAGCGTTTGGCGCACCGATCGATGAGTCCTTCAGCTATGAAGACGGCGTTGCGCGTTGGCGCACGGCCGGTGATAGCGGTAGCGCGATCACGGATACACCCGGCTTCTATGTGGCTACTGAGTGGGGATCATTGAGTATTGCGGCATTGGTGCGTGCTGCCACTGCAAACATCGACGCGGAGATTGCGCTGTTACCGTCGGGAACGGCACGCGTTGAAAAGTTGACAACGGCAGACGTTGTGACGCCAACCGGCACACGGACATTAACGCTCTATGCGATTTCAGGACTCGGTTTTACGCCAGGTTATGCGTGGTTCGATGAGGAACTCGAATTGGCGGTTCTCGATTTCGGCGGCTGGATGGGCATGCTTCCGAAGGGCTGGGACCCGGCAGAACTCGACAAGCTAAGTGCTATCCAGACTGAGCAGGATGGCCTTGTCATCGAACGAATGTCCGGCGACCTCGCCAATGTACTGGACGGCGCGGTCGTATTTGAGAACGTCGATATCGTTGATGTCGAGCAAGGCGTACTCCTCGAAGATCACCATGTCATGGTGGCCAACGGCAAGATCGCGGCAATTTCCGCCGACAGCATGGAGACGAAAGAAGCGCTTCGCATCGACGGCAGTGGCAAGACACTGATGCCCGGGCTATGGGACATGCATGGCCATTTCGGCCTGTCAGACGGCGTGTTGAATATCGCCGGCGGCATCACGAGCGTTCGTGATATTGGCAGCGTGCATGAACAAATCATGGAGCTTACGGCCAAGCACGATTCGGGTGAGGTCATCGGTCCGAATACCTATCGGTCGGGTTTCATTGACCAGGCGAGCCCCTACGCCACGGGCAAGACCGTCAAGTCGCTGCAAGAGGCGCTCGAGCGGGTCGATTTCTTCGCCGAGCATGGCTACATGCAGATCAAGCTCTACAGTTCCATCGATCCGTCATGGGTGGACGATATCGCCGAGCGAGCACACGGTCATGGCATGCGCTTGAGCGGGCATATCCCGGCTTTCATGTCGGCGGAGCAGGCGGTGCGGGCCGGCTACGACGAGATTCAGCACATCAACATGGTATTTCTCAATTTCCTGGCCGGCGATCGCGAAGACACGCGTAAACAGCTGCGTTTTACCCTCTACGGTGACGCGGCCGGGGAGCTCGATCTCGACAGCGATGAAGTTGAGGACTTTATTGCGCTGCTTGTTGAAAACGACGTGGTAATCGATCCGACGGCTGCAATATTCGATACGCAACTGGTCCACCACGCGGGCAATCCGGACCCGACATTCGCGAGCGTTGCCGATCACCTGCCGAGCTCAATTCGTCGCAGCCTGTACAAGCCGGACATGGACATGGGTGAAGACAAGGTGGATGCCTGGGCAAAGTCGGCGGTCAAGCAGGCGGCCATGTTGCGCAAGCTGCACGACAGTGGCGTCCAGCTCGTGCCTGGCAGTGACCACTATGCCGCGTTTACGATTCACCGCGAGCTGGAACTCTACTCGGAGGCAGGAATTGCCAACGCCGACGTATTGAGAATCGCGACCCTCGACTCGGCACGCGTTGTCGGCGTGGATGATCGAACTGGATCGATCCGCGTTGGCAAGGACTCCGACCTCGTGCTTCTGGATGGCAATCCGCTCGCGGACATCAGTGCGATCCGCCGTGCGACGCTGGTCATGAAGGGCAACACGGTCTACCAGCCCGACGCTCTTTACAAGGTGGTGGGCGTCAAACCATTCCTCGCTTCAACGGCTCTGCAAACGCGTTAGTTATTTACGGGTATATTGCTGCCGACAGTCAGCATGGCGCTCTGGATGACCGAAACAGCGGCCGCCGCATGCTTGTCGTAGTAATGAGGCATGGCGCCAAGGAAAAACAACATGTAGAGCTTGTCGTTCGCGACAAACGCACCGGCCGTTCCCCGATATTCCGGATTCTCGGATACAGTCGCGTCAACGTCGAACATGACGCCTCGATAATCGCCGAAGCGTTGTGGCCGCAGGTTCCTGGTTGTCACTACCGCATTGCCTTCGCCAAAGTACTTGACGAAAGTGGATTCGGTGAGCTCCTCGATTTCATTCGGCAGCATGTCTTTTTTGAAAAGTGGCATCGCGGCGGATTTGTTTGAGCTCTTCATCAGTGGTTCGCCATCGGCAACACCGGGAATGATGATCAGCTGGTCCAGCAGCGGACCATCGTGCGTCCACAGCACAGCACCCTTCTGCATTGACGGCGTATGCATCGGAGGTGCCTGGTTCCAGCCGCTCGTGGCATTAACCTGCATTCCTTCGAAGGCCCTCGCGCCTGGTTCGACGAGTGTGTAGCTGGTGGCCACACACCCCGAGGTAAGGACGGCCAACGCAACGAGTATTGAGATTCGATAGATCATCACGACTAATCCTCCAGGTAAAATTCGATCATTTCCCGGTCCGAGGCGTCCGGGTCAATTTCCAAATATTTAGCGAAATACGTTCTGGCTTTTTCCATGTCGCCCTCTTTGACATACAGGTAGCCGAGGTTGCTATAAGCCTTCGCCGGCGCCTTGCCCAATTCTATAGAGTGCAAATAGGCACTTTTCGCGAGATCCCTGTCACCTTCCTGGCCACGTTGCCGAAACATCTCACCATAAAAATATCGGACCAGGCTGGGCTCGACGCCCAACGCCGCATGGCGCTCGAGCAGTTCCTTGGTGCGGCCATAGCGATTCGTATCGAGCTGGTCTTCCATCAGCAGCATGTAGTGATTGTTGAGAACGCTTAACAAGCGTTGATCGGCGACCGTTTCAGCATCGGGTGGTCCGTAACGGGCCGTGACAAGTTCCCTTAAGGTATGCCGAGCGAAGTTTTGCGTCGGGGTGAGTCTTTCCGAATGCACCAGGTTTCTCGCGTTTTACTTCGGCCGCCTCCTCCTCGGCAATGATCTTCTGCCAGATTCCGTAGGAGGCATGAGGGTCATAGGCGGCCTCGGCAAGCAGGCGCACGCCAAGAAGATCGGCTTCTGTTTCCTGTTCGCGGCTAAAAGACATGACGCTCAGGGCAGCCATGGTCTGTCCGAGCCCGGTGCCATATCCGGTTGCAAGTATTAACGCGATATCGACGAACGTGCCTGTCGCCAGTTTTTTCTTGAGAGCTCGAAGCGTCGCGAGTGAGTGCAGCAGCGTGTAATGAGATATTTCATGACCGATAACGGCTGCAATTTCGTCCGTTGAATTTGCGCGGACAATGAGGCCCGTCCAGACCTGCATCATGCCCGTGGCCGTCATTGATGCATTGAAGTCCGGGTTGCGGATCAGGTAAACGCGAAAGTCTTTGCAATAAGCTGCCGCGACGCGGCAGACAATTTCCTGAAGATAGTCGTTCAGGTCGGGATCCCTGACAAGCAGCGCCGAGTTCTTGAGGCGCTGTTCATATTCGCGCATCTCCATCCAGAGTCCCAGCTCATCCTCTGCCTGAACAGGCTCGTACCCTGGCGGAATCCTGTGATCAAGAGTCTCGTCCTGCGCGCTGTATACCGGCCAGCAGGCCAGCAACACGGCCAACAGGAATACACGACGAAGCTGGCTCATTGTTGCGCGTCACTGCCCCGAGATGTCGGGATGTCTTTGAACAGGGCGCGAACGGCCGTGACGGCGCCGTCTTTGTCCCGCAGCTCACCGGCACCGGCATTCACGACGTTGAACCACACGATGTCACCCGTTTTGAGATCAACCAGCGATGCGAAACCGTGTTCCGAACCGGTCGCGACGGCACCACCGACCGCGGCTGCCAAAATGGCCATGGCAACTCGGCCACCCGAAGCCTGGTAGTCCCTGTAGTAAACGAACAGCGCGTAGTCAGCATCGTGGTTTTCACCGATCGAGGCTATCTCGGGCCCCAACGACCAGTCGAACTTGCCGTTCTTGCTGGGGAGCTTCATCATGCCGAAGTGGTGATTCAGCAGCGAACTGCCGACCGCCGAGTGCAGGGCCTCATACCGTATCTCGTTCTCGCCCAGGCTGTCCTTGCTGACAAAGACGAGATCCGTACCGATCGAAGCAGCATAGTTTGTCATCGCCGCGTGGAAGTTCTCGCGGGCCGCTGTGGTCCATTCGACATTAGGTTCCGGAACACCGGAAGCAGTCAACAGGTAATACTTCACATCAGGTGGCATCATGACGATACGCGGGTTCTCGCCAACTGACTCGAGCCGATCAATTTGCTGCACGTTGCTGGAGACGACGCAGCCGGACAACAAGGCAATTGATATCGGTAGTGTCGATAGCCTGATCAATCTTCGCACGTTCATAGTCTCTCCCCGGCGTTGGCGGTACGTCGAAATTATGCCTAAGTCACTATGGACGCAAGTACTTTGATGCGGTCCGGACGGACGCTACACTGGCAGCAAGCCGTTTTTCCCAAGGGAGATACAAGTTGCTGAAAACATGGACGTAGCCGAGCTCGACAGCCTGCGTATAGTCCTCGATCCTATCGGGCAGACGGGCGTGGCGCTGGCGCTCATGATCGTCATGTTCAGTGTCGCGCTTGGGCTGCGCATCGATGATTTTCGCTTCCTCCTGGACAAGCCCGTGCTGTTCCTGGGCGGTGTTTTTGCGCAGGTGCTGGTCCTGCCGTTTGTTACTTACCTGCTGATTCTCATTATTGCGCCGCCCGCATCCGTCGCGCTCGGGATGATTGTCGTTGCCTGTTGTCCGGGCGGCGCCGTGTCCAACCTGATGACGTACTTGTCCCGTGGCAGCGTCGCCGTATCGGTCGCCCTGACCGCGACATCGAGCATGCTTGCAGCCCTGTTGACACCAGCGTCAATCCTGTTCTGGTCACATACCTACAAGCCCACATCGACGCTATTAAAGACTCTGGACGTGAGTCCGCTCCTGTTTCTGGCACAAACGACCTTTTTACTGGCTGTGCCACTGGTGCTGGGAATGACGGTCGCAGCAAGGGCCCCGGACGTGGCGGAGCGGATCCGGCGGCGCACCACATTACTGGGGAGCTCCGTGCTGCTCGGCGTCATCATCTACGGAATCGTGTACTTTCTGGATATCCTGATCCCCGTTTTGTCGCTTCTCGGCATCCTTGTCGTGATGCACAATGCTATTGCGTTCGCTACAGGTGCGGCCGCGGGAATGATCCTGTCGCGGGTTCGAGCAACGCGCAGGGCACTGACATTTGAGATAGGCATTCAGAATTCCGGGCTGGCTCTTGTTATTCTGGTCAGCCAGCTAAAAGGCCTGGGCGGCGCTGCGGCAATCGCGGCGGTGTGGGGTGTCTGGGATTTGATCGCCGGCGGATTTATCGTTGGCCTGTTTCGTACATTGGACAATAGAAGGCAACTGCTTTGGCAGACAGGACAGAAATAGAGGTCGACGAGTTTCGAAGCGCGCTGAGCTGCTTCGCGACCGGCGTCACAGTCGTTACGACGCTCGATGCGAAAGGTGAGAAGGTCGGCATAACCGTGAGCAGCTTCAATTCCGTCTCACTCGAGCCACCGCTAATCCTCTGGAGTGTTGGTGTCGATTCAATGAGCTATGACGTTTTCACCAGCGCAAAATATTTTGCCGTACATGTGCTGGCGTTGGATCAACAGGAATTATCTGATCGATTTGCGCAAAGCGGCAATAACAAGTTCGCTACGCTTGATTGTAGTGAGGGAATTCACGGCGTACCGATTCTTCCCGAGTTTGCCGCCTGCCTGGAATGCAGTACGGAGCATGTCTACGCCGGCGGCGATCACAAAATCATCGTGGGCCGCGTGCATCGTTGCGAGGACAGGGAAACCGATCCGCTCATTATCCACCGCAGCCGCTTCCTCAGGAAAGAGGGTCCTGCCTGAAGAAATGCCGGGCAGGTACGAGCAGCCTCACAAGCTGTGTAGCTGCGGGGCCGTGAATACCAGGAACAGCCCCAGCAAAATACCCACGCGGTAGCCCCAATCCTGGGACTTTGCGACCGGTTCTATATGGCCGCCGTGATCATGCGTTACTCCAAATGCCACGACATGAATTAACGAACCAGAGACGAACGCCTGTACGTAGGCAATACTCCGCGCTTCTGCAAGTTCGACCATGGGCCCGCCAAGGATGTAGGAAACAGCCGTAGCGATACTGATCATCGCGAGTGCGGCGATTGCCACCGGCAGGCCCAGGTTCGGCCGCAGCGACCACCAGATCGCCATGCCGACCGGTAGCCTGTGCAGAATTACGGCGTAAGCGAGATCGCTGCCTCGCGAGGGCAGCAGAGCGATGCCGTCGATGAGCGCGTGAACGATCAATCCCAGCGCGGCGATAATCAGTACCAGCTTGTGCGCTTCGTGAAACGCGCCGTGAAAACCGCGCTCGATGATGACGGGAAAGACAATACCGAGAACCAGGAAGACAATTGCCAGCGTGCCGCCTATGGTCAGCGCTTCCGGAATGATGTTGACGCAGATGATTCCGGCAATCGTGATGAAGATAAAGCCGTCGAGGACCTGCCTGGCAACATGGTTCCGCCGGCCGAGTCCGTAGATTATCGGGCCAAGCAGTAAAGCGGCAATGCTGAGCAGTAGGTTCATAAGATTAGCGGTCGCGGTGCAGCGGCTGTGATGGTGCACGGGCTACGGTTAGAATACACGAATGATTATGGAAAGGATGGCTATCCGACTGTTTCTCGGCTTCGTCGTGTCGGCATTCTTATGGGAGGCCGCCGTCGCGCATGGCGGCGTTGTTCAGGAGGAAGACCTGTGCGTTATCAAGGTCAATTACCTGCGTGCCCATTTCAAGATCTACCAGCCTCGCGTGAGCGGCCATAAACAGTTCTGTGAGGATTTGCCGGCCGCATCCGAAAGTGTGTTTGTCATGGAGTACCAGCACGATGCGCTCAAGGGTATGCCAATTGATTTCAGGATTATTCGCGACGTTACCGGCAAAGGTCGTTTCGCTCGCATGGAAGACATCGAGCAAATAGATGACCTCGACGGCGTAACCGTGTTTTATCAGGAAGCCGCGGTTGAGCCTGACGTATTCACGGTTTTGCATGAGTTTGCCGAAGAGGGCGAATTCATCGGCATTGTTTCTGCGACGCAGCCCGACACGCGCAAGGTCTATGCAGCCGTCTTCCCGTTTGAAGTGGGCTTCACCGGCATTGGCTACTGGCCGTTTTTCGTAGCCGTACTCGTACTGCTGCAGCTGCAGTACCTCGTAATGAGTGGTCGGCTCAAGCACTGGATGAAGGGCAGGTGGTCAGGTGCTGCAAGCAGTTTCCTGCTTTGTGCGCTATTGCTTGCGCCCGTCGCTGCGGTCTTTGCCGAGGATAGCGAGCTACGTGTGAGCTACTCGACGCCGGCGGGGCCACCCGAGATCAATCGAATTCACAGCTGGATACTGCACCTGGAATCCGCGGACGGCGTGCCGGTTGAAAACGCAGACATAGAGGTCATCGGCGGCATGCCGGAGCACGATCACGGCCTGCCGACTCAGCCGAGAGTCACCGAGGAACTGGGCAACGGCGACTACCGGCTGGATGGCATGCGATTTCACATGCGCGGATACTGGGAAATCACGGTTACTGTCGTCACCGCAGAAGGATCGTCTGTGGTAGTCATACCGCTGCATTTGTGAGATCTATGCTTCTCAAGCTGGGCATTGCTGTCGTCGTGGCCGCCGTCATTGTCATCGGGTGGCAAAACCGGGCGATAGAACCGCCGGCATGGACCGACGCTGAGATCGACGTGCTGCGTTCGCTATCGCTCGCGAGCCTTCCCGCATTACCTCCCGACCCGAGCAATGCCGTGGCAGACGATCCGCAGGCAGCGGCGTTTGGTGAGCAGCTGTTTTTTGATCCGCGCTTGAGTGCCAACGGGGGCATCTCCTGCTCGACCTGCCACCAGCCCGTGCGTCAATTCACAGATGGATTGCCCAAGGGCCAGGCTATTGGCACATCAAAGCGCAACACGCCAAGCATTGTCGGCAGCGCGTACAGTCCATGGTTGTACTGGGACGGTCGCCGGGACAGTCAGTGGGCACAGGCGTTGTTTCCCCTCGAAGACCCGAACGAACATGGCTCCAGCCGACTGCAGGTCATGGCTGTCATCGCCGCGGACGATGTTTACAGATCTACTTACCAGGCAATATTCGGGGAATTCGGCGACATTTCCGGTGATGACCCCGTTGCACTAAATATTGCGTTCGCGAATGTGGGCAAAGCGATTGCCGCCTTCGAGCGTACGCTTTTGCCCACGGCGTCGCGCTTCGATGATTACGTCGACGCTGTTGCGGATGGCAATCCGCAAAAACAGGAGTCGTTGCTGACCGACGATGAAGTGTGGGGGCTGCGACTGTTTATCGGAACAGGAAACTGTACCCAGTGCCATAATGGACCGCTGCTCACGAATAACGAGTTCCACAATACCGGTGTGCTCAGTTCACCGGGCGAGCTGCCTGACAAAGGCCGCGTAACCGGCGTGCAGGAAGTGCTCTCAGACCCGTTCAACTGCCTGGGTGACTACAGCGATGATCCCATGCGGCAATGTGCGGAGCTGACGTTTGTGAGGACAGGACCGGAATTGATTGGAGCGGTCCGCACCCCATCCCTGCGTAATGTGGAATTGACGTCGCCATACATGCACAAAGGCCAGGTCGCGACGCTTGCAGAAGCACTCCAGCATTACAACGAAGCGTCCGATGCGATGATCGGCCATAACGAAGCGAAGCCGCTTGAACTCAGTACTCGAGAGCTGCATCAGCTGGAGGCTTTTCTGAAGACGCTAACCGCCTCAGAGGCTGTCCATCAATCTGAGAGCATGTAGAGCTGCCACAGGTCTTTCTGGCTCATTTTGAGAAAGGGCTTCATCGCGAGCAGGCCGGTCGTGCCAATACTGGACTCAAGGAACTTGAGTTCCTCGAGCTTCGCCCTGGTTTCCTCGCCGGTTTTATTCGCAAAGCCGGACTCACGCATCATGAGAAGTCCTTTCGCCCTTATCGATAGTTCGGTGTGTAAACGCAGGTAGCACAGCAGGTCGACAACGATCGGCCCTTCGAACTTTTCTTTGAGCGAATGCAGGTACTTTCCGACTTTGGACGCCGAAAGCTCGCCCGAGTTGATGAGTTCAAGCAGCTCGGTATCGGCGTCAAAACCCATGCCGAGCCACTCCGAAACCGACTTCTCGCTTTGTTGGAACACGACCGTAAGCAAAATTGGCAGCGAAACCAGTACCAACAATGTGTTGACGATCGGTGCGAAGAAGAAGTGATTGAACACCGAATGCACAATGACTGCGACAACGAATCCCGGTATATACAGGGCGCGACCCCTGGTCGGCTTCTGTCCCGCGAGCGTGTGTGACACGATCGCAAATATCGCTGTGGTACCACCGTGCATGAAGGCTGTCCCGAAGCCGCGCACGATCCAGGTGCCGAGTTGCATGTCGGGCAGCGCCTGCAAATAAAACAGGTTCTCGAATATTGCGAATCCGGTGCCGACCGCGAAACCGAAGATCGCCGCGTCGACGAGGAAACCGATGCGATTGCGACGGATCAGTGAGATGATGACGAGCGCCTTGAGAGCCTCCTCGATGAACGGTGCGACGTAGCGCGTGTAAGGAAGAAATCGATCTGCAGCCACTCCAGCCCCGCGACATTAAGCGGGTAGCTGGCGAGCGCCGTAATACAACCGAAGCCGATAACTATCAGGACCCAGCGCATCGGGATGAGCTTATAGCTGTCGAGATACATGAGCGCTGCCAGAAAGCAGCAGACGGGCAGGAGCCCTAGCACGGCATGTAGTGCGAAGTCGGCGCTCATCCTCTTTGCTAGATGTCCGTCATGGTCCCGACATCAGACTACAGGATTTTCAGGGACACCATGAACTCGTCTTCGGAAGTGACGCCCTCTCCGAGTCCAACGGCATAACCTAGCGACAATGTCATGTCGAACCGCGAGAGTACCGAAAAGCGCAGGTCAATTTGAACGCCAACATCGCTGACGTTTCGCCTGACGCTGGTCTCGTCGGGATCGGTAACCAGGGTCGAAGCGAACAGCGCCGGGCGCGCCCAGGCAAGATGGAAGCCAGGCGTGCCAACGTTCTCAAAGCGAACTGGCGGCAGGTTCCATTCGAGGATCGAACGAATGAAGGATCGTCCGCCGACCTCATTCAATTCGAAACCGGGCATCGCGTAGTACTCCCGATATCTTTTTACTTCGTCGCGATCAACGTAATTGTTGCCGAAGCCTCCGAAGTAGAATTGAGCGTTCGGATCCCCACGTTGACCGTTCGTTGCTCCAGCGGAATTTCGAAGCCAGATGGACGAGTGTCTGAGAGGTAAGGCGAACCCAAGGTCTAGAGTACCGAATACCTTGCCAATCATCTCTCCGTTGATTCGATCTGCCGCGGCGACCATCCTCCATTTGAAGCCTTTCTCGTCATCCACGTGCCCGAGCGAAGAACGAATATTTTCGTAATGAAGATCTACCATTCCCCTGCTGAGCTTATCGAATGTTGCGCTCACATTTTGAAAATTCGGCAGCCGGTCGAGATCGCTGTAGTGGATAAGATCCACACTAAGACCCAATTTGCGTGGCTCATCGTAAAGAAGCGTCTTGTCATAGCCAAGAGAATACGAGAGACCCTTGATGCTCTGTTTTGTTGGTCCCGCGAGATCATAAAAATCTGCGTCGTTGAACTTGAAGCCGGCGCGCCAAACGCCGGAAAAAGGGGTGGCGTTTGCGGCAATATGCCTGTACTTGATCTCCACGTGAGTTTGCTCATCGGACGGCAAGTCGTTGTCCGGGCTATGGGACGCTGTCACCTGGAGACTGTTTAATCCAATAGGATCTGAGAAATTCGCGCTGAGACCGGCACCGACCGAGTCCTTGTAGCCCTCTATTACCGGGTAAATTGACTCGAGTCCGATGCTTCTGATTGAGCTGTAATTACCCTCATCCGTAATCAGCTCATCAAGCGCAATATCGGCAGGCGAGCCAGCTTGCCATTCGACCAGTTGGGGGTATTTTTGAATGATCTCCCGGCCTAAAAATGTGATTGGGTTTACGTCTTCGATTATTTCTGACTTGACGGTCGCGGGGACGAAGCCTTCGCCGGTGTAATGAAAAATAATCAAGGAGCTATCATCTCGGGGCAACGGCCGGAAAAACCCGGTTTCAGCATTACTTACAGCTTCGACGTCGCCTGTGAGCATTTCATATCGGAAAATGTTTGACACGCCAGTGTAATACGAGCTGCCGAAGAGATATTTCCCGTCGGGTGAAAACACAAAGCTTTCCGGGATGGCGGTCCCGAAATCGAACTCGGCAATGGGCTGTATGTTCCCCGCGAGCAACGACTCGAGCTCCAGTACCTGAACGGATTGCTTGCCTTCAACATTGCCAATCGATGTCGACAGAAACCGCCCATCGGGAGAAATATCCATGTCATAGAGCATGGATCCGTACGGGAAGGAGTGAATTTGGTTCCATTCCTCGTAGGGAAAGGGAATACGTACGAGTGTCACGATGCCGTTGAGATGCCTGGTTCCCCAGATCGAGCGGTCAACTTTGTTGAAGACCAGTTCACCGATGCGCGCATCCCTGAGAAGCATTTTCGATTCGCCCGTCGCCGGATTCACGCTCATGAGATCCCGATAGGCATTATTGTCCGAGGTGTAAAACAGCGTTTTTGATTCCGCGTCGTATGCCAGTGAGGTCACGCGGAACAACATCGGACCTTTGACGTCTATGATCTTTTCTATCGAACCATCCGTCATGGAAATGGCGCCGATGTGCGCGACGGCGCCTGGATAGCGGAAAGCCGCGTATAATTTATTGCTGTCCGGATCGAGAAATGCGCGTGAAACCGAACCTAATGGACGCGGGGAAAAGTCCGAGTACGGTGTCGTTGGAAATTGGCGGATTGACTCCAGGTTTTTGTGCTGAAATTCCTGCTCCCAGTCAATCCAGTTTTGCCATGCTTCATCAAGTGTCAAACCGAAAGTAACCTTAAACTGCGATGCGTAATAGCGTTTGCTGCCCTCAGTGCGTGCAACCCAGGCAACCAGTTTCTCAGGGGAATAAATGTGGGCGAGATAGCTCATGAACCGGGTGCCGTACAAATAGGCATTCACTCCGACCTGGAAATCGACCATCGTGCCCTTTGAGACCAATCCGAGTGGATCATAGATTTCGCTGCCGTCGCGAACCATGGAGCGAAACACCATTTCATCGTAGGCACCCTGTGCCCTTCCCATGCCGCCCGCCATCCAGGTCTGCAAAAATACGGCAATGCCTTCGTGATACCAGCGGGGGCTAAGCTGCCGCGGATTTGTCAAATACTGGTAAAGAATCGTTTCCGGGTGGTCAGGGGTTGCGCGGACCTTGCCGCCAAACAGACGGCGATATCGTCGGTCTTGCCGACTCGCTTTATCGGTTGCTGCGATGTGAACCAGCTCATGGTTCATCCATGTGTACATGCGCTCCGTAGAGGCGCCCGTCTCGTAGGTGAAGGCCCTCGGGGCAATGTCGACAATCAGTGTATTTCTGGGGATGGCGATTGCGCCGGCGTTTCCATAGTCCGTGAAATCTTCCAGAAACATTGTGACTTTTTCCGACGGTTCATAAGCAAACACTGAGCGCTGTCGAAGCAAGGAATTCTGAAAGCTGCGCGCCGCGTGCGGCACCAGGTAGGTTTCTGTCGGGTCGAAATAGAGCAGCCTCAGGTCTGCCGTTTCAAGATATTTCAGTTCTTCTGAATTGGCGGGTTGGAGAAACCCGACCATAAATAGGGCAAGAAAAAGCGTGATCTTCGTATTGCGCATTATTATTCTTTTTATCAGAAATAGACGAAGAGGATACAATGGATTGTTCCGTTGTATCCCCTTCGATTCTGACCGACGCCAAATACTGCTTTCAGATGGCTTTGTTGCCCGGGGGGTTGCGCCTGGTCAGTGTCGTTTTAAGCTTTTGTGGTAGCGCGCGAAAGAAAGACGGGTCTTTCGCGCGCCGACCATTGCTTCAACTACTGTTGCTTATCCCGCATCGTGTTCTTGAATGAATCATTGGCGATTGCGTTCCGGAAGGAGTCGCTTGCCAGGGCATTCCTGAAGGAGTCATTAGCAATTGCGTTCCTGAACGAGTCGCTTGCCAGTGCGTTCCTGAAGGTATCGTTAGCCATCGCGTCTCTGAAAGAGTCGCTGGCGAGGGCGTTCCTGAACGAGTCGCTTGCCATTGCGTCCCTGAAGGAGTCGCTTGCCAGTGCGTTCCGGAAAGAGTCGTTGGCCAGGGCATTCCTGAAGGAGTCACTTGCCATCGCATTTCTGAACGAATCGTTTGCGATTGCGTCTCTGTAGGAGTCGCTGGCGAGGGCGTTCCGGAAGGAGTCGCTTGCCATCGCATTCCTGAACGAGTCACTTGCCATCGCGTTTCGGAACGTATCGTTTGCGATTGCGTTCTTGAAGGAATCACTGCTCATCGCGTTCTTGAATGACTCGTTCGAAAATGCATCTTTCAATGCCTGATTGCTCAAGCTGTCGCGCAGCGACCGGTCTTTCATCGCATCTCTGAACGTGTCATTTGCCAGTGCGTCTCGGAAGGAGTCGCTGGCCAGGGCGTTCCGGAAGGAGTCGCTTGCCATTGCGTTCTTGAAAGAGTCGCTGGCGATCGTGTTTCTGAAGGTGTCGCTGGCCATGGCGTTCCGGAAGGAATCGCTGGCGATCGTATTCTTGAACGAGTCGCTTACCATGGCGTTCCTGAACGAGTCACTAGCCATCGCATTGCGGAAGGAGTTGTTTGCAAGACTGTTCTTGAACGAATCGTTTGCCCACGAATTCCTAAATGAATCACTAGCCAGAACATTTCTAAACGAATCATCAGCCAGGGCGTTCCTGAATGAGTCATCTGCGAATGCATTCCTGAATGCGTCATTTGTAACGACATCGCGGAACTCGGCATCAGTTGTGATCTTGGTAAACAAATCCGTCTGCAGGAACTCCTGAAGCGGCTGGTCGCCAAGCTGTAGGTCATCCCCGGAGACTGCTCCGCGCGATAGCGCTCTGCCGGTGCTACCGTTCCTGAAACGTTGTCGCCTGGCGGGTAACTGCGTTCCGAAATAGGCAACAACAGCCAAGGCTGCGACGCCAATCAGGATAAGTGGAATTCTCTTATTGCTCGTAGCCATCTTGTCGTCCCCTTTCGCCCCGTCGAGGGCTCTTCACTGTCTGTTCTACCTAGTAATACATCCCAGGCTTGAAAAAGTTGGTGCCCATCGTAATTGCCTGATTATCAGGCCTTTTCATGGACCCTACCGGGTGGGCCTGTAGTCGAGGCTTGCCTCGTGCACGACTTTCCCATCCGCCATAAAGCGCAGCTTGACTGTCGTCTCCCTGCCGCCCTTGTTCTGCAAGTAAACGGCGAAACGCCGTTTGCCGTCCATGCCCAGCCTTATGCGCCCGGTCTCCGCCGAGATTTTCGTGCCGCTACTCTCGAGCTGAGCAAAACCGTTAAACCAGATTGTCCTGTCCGTGTAGTCGGCCTCGACTTCGATCGGCCGCATGGCCACGAGGTCCATATCCAGGATCAGCATGGCACCCGAGCGCCGCAGGGCAACCTTGCCGGCGACGTCGGGTTTATCGAATGCAACAGCGCCGAGAACCTCGGCGTCAATGGGTTCCGCGATCGTGCCAACGAGTCCGGTGACGTCATCGAACGCCCCGATCGAAATCTGCCCTGAATTCATCAGGCTTAGCGTGAGGAAAACGCCGGCTGCAAACGTGACTGCATGCGTCAGCGCAGGAATCGCGAAGATCTTCTGAAGGAGGCTCGGAGATTCGGGCTTCGTACTGGCAGGTTTAATGGAGCTCATGATTACGTGCCGCAGGTGTGGCGGCGATTCAACGGAATCAACGCCGTCGAGCGTCGAGCACAGCGCAGCGAGTTCTTCGTGCAAGGCCCGGCCCTCGGCACTTTCGGCCAGGAAAGCCTGTAATTCGGCGCGATCGCTGTCGCCGATTTCGCCATCGATATCGGCGTTGATCAGGTCAAGGTGCTTTTGGTCAATTGCCATCAGTGTACGCCGGTCTGTGTCAATACGTCTTTGAGCTGCTGTCTTGCTGAATAAAGACGCGATTTAACTGTCTTGTCGGGAATCTCGAGAATCTCTCCGATCTCGCCATAACTGCACCCCAGAAAGTGCTTCAAGACAATAACGGTCCTGTAGTCGGTGTTGATAGCCATTAGTGCTGCCTGTACGCCTTTCGAGAGATTTGCACTGTCGACCTCCTGTTCGAGACTCCTGCCTTCGTCTACCACTTCATGTTTCAGCGGTTGTAGCCGATTCGCCTTGCCGAGCCAGTTGATCGACTCGTTCAACGTGATTCGATAGATCCAGCTGAAAAAGCGGCGCGACGGGTCGTAGTGATCGATGTTCTCGAAAACCTTCAGAAAAACCGTCTGGGTGACATCCATTGCGTCATCCCTGCTATTTAGCATGCGAAATGCTGCGTTAAACACGGGTTTCTCGTATTGGACCAGCAAGGTTTCTATGGCCTTGCGGTCACCGCTTACGCACCGCTCAATCAAGTTTGTATCGTCTGTCTTACTCATACGTACAACTGACCCGGCAAAAAGTTGGTCAAGACGCGATTCGACTTATTATTCTTTTGCTTTGATGTCGAAAATGGCGTTGAAGCCAGAATAGCGGAATACGTCGTATATGTGATTGTTGACGTTGGTAATTTTTAGTGCTGCGCCGCTCTCGGCCAGCCGTTTCTGCGTCTTCAGCAGTATACCCAGACCGGCGCTGGAGATGTATTCCAGACCGGAAAAATCCAGGGTCCGGGTATCGGCGATTTCATCCATGAACGACTGTGCCTTTTCGCACTGCGATGCGTCCAAACGCCCGCTGCACATGACCTCCCCGTCGTCGCCGTAGTCAATTTCGAACATATTATTATCCTGACTCCTTGGTAAATATTACTCTACTTCGTCGATTATGATAGTCATACTCGAGTTTATCGACGATGTTTTGCAGCAAGTGAAGACCGAGTCCACCCGGCGTTCGCTGCGCAAGCGGCGCGCTGATATCGACACTGCTGGGCCGGGTGACGTCGAATTCATCGACGTCATCTTCGGTCAGCGTAACCGTAACGGCTCCTCCATCAACCACAACGTCTACGCCTATCTCACCGTCGGTAGCCGGGCCGTACTTCACCATATTGGTAAACAGCTCTTCCATCGCGAGGTGCACCGGAAATCGAACGGCCTCACCGATTTCGTTCGCCGCAAGAATCTCTTCCGCAAACTCATAAATCGCGGTGAGTGAATCGTAGTCTCTGGCGAACTGTCTGTGCATATCGTTCGGGACGTTTTACTCCGGAAGCCGTCGTGCGAGTACGATGGTAATGTCGTCGGCCTGTGGCGCCGAGCCGCCGTGTTCCCTGGCGCTTCGCATGATCATCTCGACGAGTTCCTGGGCGCTTGCGTCCGGGTTGTTATCGATGATGTTGATGACGCCCTGCTGGCCGAACTGCAGGCCGGATTCGTTTTCATACTCATAGATGCCGTCGGATATCAGACCGAGTACGTCGCCCGGCTCCAGTCGTGACACAACAGCCTGGCCAAGATCGGTTTGCGGCATGTAGCCCAATGGAAATGTCGTCGCTTCGTGCCAGTCGTATTCGTTCCTGCGAGCGTGGAAATGCATGATCGGGCCCTGTCCGCCCGAGTGGAATGTGACTGTGTCGGTTGTTGCGTCCAGGAGGCCGAAGAACCCGGTGACAAACCTGTCGTCAGGCAGGTCCTCGCAGAGCTGATTATTGATTTGCACGAAGGCATCATCGAGGCTCGAGTTCAGTCGAATGGCGACGCGCAGCATGGCGCGAACCTGTGTCGCGCTAAGCGCCGGACCAATTCCATGCCCGGTCGCATCACCCATCAGCAGGAACAAGCGCTTGTCGTCGAGTGGCACGAAATCGTAAAGATCGCCACCGGTCTGGTCCGTTGGCGCGAATGCACCGCCGAACTCGTAGCCCGAAATTACAGGCATGCGCTTGGGCAATGTGCCCATTTGAACGTCGCGGGCGACTGTTATTTCCCGATCCAGGCGTTCGGACTCGATGATCTGTTCGGTGACTGCGGCGCGATGCAGTACGACGGCAGCCTGGGCGGCGAGTGCTTGCGCCACGTATTCGTCCTTCTCGTCAAACACGCCGCTATTTTTGTTGAGTATCTGCAGAACACCAACAAGGGAGTCTTCGTAGCCAACCAGCGGGATGGTCAGCATACAGCGCGAGCGATAGCCCGACAGCTTGTCTATGTCACGGTTAAAGCGGTCATCCGCGTAACAGTCCGGCACGTTGATGAGCGTTCTTGTCTGGGCGGATTCACCGACGATGCCTTTGTCGGCCGGAATACGAATTTGCTCCAGCCCGGTGCCGACGCGTACGACCAGCTCATTGGCGTCGCTGTCGTAAAGGAAGACAGTGCCCCGATCAGCATTGAGTACCCTGCGGGACGCATCGACAACCTCGGCGAGCATCGTATCGAGATCGAAAGGCGCAGCGAGTTTGCGTGTGACCTCGAGAATCTGTCGCAGCGCCTGCGTGTCGTCGATACCCTGGGCCATGTGTCAGTAGCTCTCGTTTTCCTCGGTCATCGGGAGTCGCACGTACTTGATCTCGATATCTGATATCCGCGCAACCATGCGTTCTGCAAGCTCCGGGACCTGGAAGTTGGAGTGTTCGAGGGCACGCTTGGTTACCAGGGTCTCCGCGTGGATGGCGAGATCTTCGCCTAGCTTCGATGCCGTATTTACGGGGTCGCCGAAAAAGTCCAGGTCCCCAATGAGCAGCACGCGGCCGTAGTCGATACCTACCGACAAGAAGATATGCTCGTCGAGCTCGAATGCGTGATTCGATTTGAACAGTGCCGCATTGATATCGAAACTCGCCTGGATCGCTTCGTCCGGCGTTTCGAAGAAGGCGTAGCAGTTGTCCGCCTCACATTTAAGCAGCTTGCCGTTATTGGCGGCGACGATAGGAGCAATTACGCGCCTGGCACGATGAATCAGCTTCAGGAAATGACACACGCCGCGTTTTCTCGACGTGCTGGAAAAGCTCGCCATGTCCGATATGAACACGGTGCCTTCGACACCGAATTTGCTGACGATTCCTTCGCGAATTGCCTCGGCTTTCTCAGCGTCATGTTCGTCGGCAAGTGCTTCGATCAGCGAGTCAAACTCGGCGTGTCCGGTCAATGGCCCCAAGTGAGCTGTCTCTGCCATGAGTGTCCCCATTATATTTGTTATGTTGCGGCAGCGTTCCGCACAGTATATCCCCCCTTGAGCGAGATGTACCCGTAGCGCCCCGAGCGCTGTTGGGAATTGCCCCTGTCGGGCGGATCGCAACAGCTGTAATATCGTAGCAGGACAACGACTTTGACGTTTCATATTCTGGAATAAGGGATGAGCGCCGTACTTGAAGGTGACAAACGATCAATTGCCGAACTGATTGCGGATCAGCAGCCGGGATATGCTCTCGAGCAGCGTTTTTATACGGATCCTGACATCTATGAGTTAGAGATCGAACGCATTATCAATCGCAACTGGATACTCGCAGGACATGTATCACAGCTGCCGGAGCCGGGCGACTTCAAGGTGCTGAACGTTGCGCGGGAGTCAGCGATTATCGTGCGCGGCAAGAGCGGCGAACTGAGAGGCTTCGCCAACGTTTGTCGTCACCGCGGTTCACTGGTCTGTCTGGACGCCGAGGGCCACACGGACAAGTTCGTTTGTCCGTATCACGGCTGGACCTATGATATTGACGGCAAGCTGTTTGCGGCACGCAATATGCCCGACGACTTCGACATGGCGGCGCACAGCCTCAATCCTGTATCGGTCGATGTCATTCATGGCCTGATTTTCGTCTGTTTTACTGATGCGCCTCCGTCACTTGAAGGGGCGAAGCGAGACCTCGCCGAGCCGATGGCGTTGTTCGATTTCGAAAACCTCAAAGTCGCGGCACAGAAAAGTTATGAAATTCCGGCGAACTGGAAGCTCTCGATCGAGAATTACCAGGAGTGTTACCACTGCGCGACAGCGCACCCGGATTACGCGCGCATGCATACGCTGATGCTCGACAGCAGCAAGCGGGAGCGCGTGCAGGGCAAGATGAAAGCGCGGATGGAAGCCTGTGGTGTCAAAGATCTGTACATCGATTATATCGACACGGCCGGGCGGCCGGGTGAAATTGGTTATGGCTATAGCCGCACGGCGCTGTTCGACAAGTACAAGACGGGTAGCAAGAACGGCGGCCCTGTCGCGCCGCTGCTCGGCGATCTCACGGACTATGACGGCGGCGCGTCGGACTTTTCTTTTGGCCCGTTCTCGTTCCTGTTGGCCTATAGCGACCACGTTGTTGCTTACGTATTCACGCCTGTAGACCAGAAAAATTCGAACTGCGAAATCTACTGGCTCGTTCGTAGTGATGCCGAAGAAGGCAAAGACTATAACGTCGACGATTTGACCTGGTTGTGGGATGTCACGACACAAGCGGACAAGGAGATTATCGTCAATAATTCGAAAGGCGTGCACTCGAAGTATTATCGGCCGGGGCCATTCTCCGGAATGGAGCGCCCGGAACGCGTTTACATCGAATGGATTCTGCAGGAACTGCAGCGACCCTGAGTGCGCACGGCGGCAAACTAATTCCGTATACGGCGCAATAGCTACCCAGGCAACCAGCACACCGAGACTTACAGCAGCGATTATCAGTGTTGCCAGCGCGTTGATGTCTGGTGATACGCCGAGTTTCACTTTCGAGAAAATATACATCGGCAGCGTGCTGCTGCCGGGACCCGACACGAAACTCGCGATCACGAGGTCGTCGAGCGACAGCGTAAAGGCCAATAGCCAACCGGCCATCATCGCGGGGGCAATCAGCGGCAACGTGATGTCGAAAACGACGCGTACCGGCCTGCCGCCCAAATCCATCGCCGCTTCTTCGAGCGATTCATCCATTGAAAGCAATCGCGATTGCACAATGACGGCAACGTAAGCCATCGAGAACGTCGTATGCGCAATGGTGATCGTCGTAAAACCGCGCTGGCCGGGCCAGCCCGTGAGCTGTTGCAGGGTAACGAATAGCAGTAGCAGCGACAGTCCTGTAATGACCTCCGGCATGACCATGGGCGAGGTGATCATCCCCGAGAACAGGGTTCTGCCTTTGAATCGTCCGAAGCGCGCAAGCACGAGTCCGGCCATTGTTCCGAGAATTGTCGCGATGGTGGCAGAACTTAACGCTATGCGAAGGCTCAGCAACGCCGCATCCAGCACCTGTTCATTTCTAAAAAGTTCACCGTACCAGCGTGTCGAAAATCCGCCCCAGATCGTTGCGATCCTCGAATCGTTAAACGAATAAACGACTACGAATACCAGCGGTATATAGAGAAACGCATAGCCGAAAGCGAGTACCGAAAGAACGAAACGGGAGTGCGGTTTCATGTCGCTGCTTCCTCGTCCCTCGTCTGGTATCGCTGCAACAACACGATCGGCACAACAAGCAGCAGCAGCAGAACGATCGCCACGGCGGAGGCGAGCGGCCAGTCGCGATTGACGAAGAACTCATCCCACAGCACCCGACCGATCATCAGTGATTCGGGGCCGCCAAGAAGGTAGGGAATGACGTACTCGCCCATTGCGGGAATAAAAACGAGCAGGCAGCCGGCAATGACGCCGGGTTTTGCCAGGGGCCAGGTAATGTCCCAGAAAGCCCGCGTGCGAGACGCACCGAGATCCTGCGCCGCTTCAACCAGGTCCAGGTCCATGCGCTCGAGGGTCGCGTACAGCGGCAGAATCATGAACGGCAGGTACGAGTAGGCAAGGCCGACGAAGATCGCAAAATCCGTATACATGAGCTGAATTGGCTGCTCGATGAGGCCCAGCCACATCAACGTGTTGTTTATTACTCCATAATTATTCATGAGCCCCATCCATGCGTAGACGCGAAGCAGGAAGGAGATCCAGAATGGCAGGACGATCAGCAACAGAAGCAGGCTGCGCGTCGATGCGGATGAGCGCGCGATGCCGTAGGCCATCGGAAAACCCAGGGCAAGGCAAAGCAGGGTTGCCATGCTGGCCATGACGATCGAACGAAGATACGTTATTGCGTAAAGCTTGTCGGTCAGCAGGAATTTGAAATTGTCGGCGGATGCCGAGAGGTCGCCACTTTCATCGAATGTCGGCGTAAACGGTGGCTGAGCAATAATCGGATCAGCCAGGCTAATTTTGAGAATGATGGCGAAAGGTGCAAGGAAGAACACCAGCAGCCAGAGATAGGGTATGGCTACTGCAACGTGACGCCAAAGTTGATCCCTGTTCAGTGCATTGTCGCCCGGCATTCGTCCTAGTCCAGCAGTACGACGGCACTGCGGGGCCGCCACGATATCCAGACTTCATCCTCCCATTCGAGGAAACGGGTTGCCGACCGGCGTCTGTTTTGCGAACTGACCAGAACGGTCTTGCCGTTCGTCAGCCTGATGCGATAGATCGACAGATTGCCCAGGTAGCCGAGATCATGCACGACGCCCTGAATCCTGGTGTCGTCGTTATTGTCGGGTTCGTTCTTGCCGACAAAGATCTTCTCGGGCCTTACGGCAATGCAGACTGATTTTCCGACTTCGACATCGTGTTTCCCCAACGCTGTTAGAGCAGTGCCGGCTTCTTCGCAGTCGATGACAATTGAGTCCGTATCAATGCGCTGAACCGTTCCTTCAAACGTATTGATGGTGCCAATAAAGTCCGCAACAAACTTGCTGGACGGATACTCGTAAATTTCAAGCGGCGTACCTATTTGCAGAAACCGGCCTTGTTCCATGACCGCAATGCGTGTCGACAAGGTCATAGCCTCTTCCTGGTCGTGGGTGACAACGACAAAGGTAACGCCCAGCTTGTCCTGAATATTCATGAGCTCGAACTGGGTTCGTTCGCGAAGCTTCTTGTCCAGCGCCGCAAGCGGTTCGTCGAGCAGCAATACTTTTGGCTGTTTGATCAGCGCCCTGCCAAGTGCTACTCGCTGCCGCTGGCCGCCGGAGAGCTGGTCCGGTTTGCGTCGGCGAAAGTCACCAAGCTGAACCAGCTCGAGCATCTCGTCTACGCGCTTGTCGATCACTTTTTTTGGCAGGCGTTCTTTCTGCAGACCATAGGCAATGTTTTTTGCGACCGACATGTGTGGAAAAACCGCGTACGACTGGAACATCATGTTGACGGGACGGTCGTACGGCGCCTGGTGAGTAACGTCAACGCCGTCTATTTCGATCGTTCCGTTCGTCGGTACTTCAAAGCCTGCAAGCATGCGTAACAACGTTGTCTTGCCGCATCCCGATCCACCGAGAATCGAAAACAATTCGCCTTTCGCAATATCGAGATCGACATTGTCAACGGCAACGAAGCTCCCGAAGTGTTTGCTGATGCCCCGGATGCGAATGAAATCTTTCATATGCCGCTCTTGACCCGGGCAAATGCTCGCGTGCGGGGGCGCTCTCGTTTGGGGTCTGCCGAGAGGATGGGATAAAGACGTTTCCAGGTTTCTTCGTCCGGGAAAATGGAGGGGTTATTCAATATTTCGGGCTTGACGAATTTCCAGGATGCGCCGTTCGCATTCGCGTAAAAGACAGTATTGGCAATGCCCGCCGCAATATCGGGACGCAGCAGGAAGTCGAGGAATAGATAAGCGTTCTCTTTGTGAGGTGCGTCGCTTGGAATGAACAGACCGTCTACCCAGAGGCCCGAGCCTTCTTTCGGAACCGTATACCGCAGCTCGATATCGATACCGGCCTCTTCAGCGCGAGTCGCTGCCTGCGCAAAGTCGCCGGACCAACTCATTGCAACGCAGACTTCCTTGTTCGGCAGGTCGGAGATCATTTTCTGATTACTGAAGTAACGGATGTAAGGACGCACGAGCTTCAGCTGCGCTTCGGCCGCAGCGAGGCTGTCATCGTCAACGGCGCTTGGGTCAAGGCCCAGGTACGCAAGCACCATCGGAAACAGGTCCGTCGGGCCATCGAGCAGGCTTACGCCGCAGTCCGCCAGCTTCGACACGACATCGGGGTCAAACAGGATGTCGCCGCTGTCCATGGGGTGGTCCGGAAGCCGCGCACGAACCATTTCGACATTCCAGGCGTAGCCGGTGGTGCCCCAGTGGTACGGAATATTGTAGTCGGTAACCTTGTCGTAGACGTCGATCCTGGCGACCATCTCTTCGTCGAGATTTTTCAGGTTCGTCAGCTTGCTCTTATCGAGTTTTTCGAATATTCCGATCGGCGCAAGGCGCGAAGAGAATTGGTTACTGTGTACCACGATGTCATAGCCGCTGTTTCCGGCAAGCAGCTTTACGTCGACAACCTCGGACGAGTCATAAATGTCGTAGTTGACCTTGATGCCGTATTCGGTTTCAAATTTTTTGAGGGTATCGGGAGCCATGTAGTCGGCCCAGTTGTAGACATTGACAACATTCTGGCCGTGCGTCGTGTTGTTGGAATCGCCTGAGCAGGCGCCAAGCAGGAGGAAAACCGAATAAAGGGCAGTGCGAAGGATCGCTCGTGCAGTCACATTCCGTCCAGTCCACGTTTCAACAAGGATCTGGCGATTATAAGCCGTTGAATCTCGCTTGTGCCCTCCCAAATTCGATCAACGCGCAGTTCGCGGAAAAAACGCTCTGCGACGTTTTCGCGCATATAGCCACGGCCACCGAAGATCTGCACGGCCCGGTCCGCCACTCGATTTGCCATTTCGGATACATACAGTTTCACCATGGAGCAGCGGCTGTGCTGCGCTTTGAGGTCTTCTCCACGATCGGCGGCCCGCGCGGCTTCGTAGGTCATGAGTCGCGATGCATAAAGCTCGGTCACGCTGTCCGCGAGCATGAACTGGATGGCCTGTTTGTCACTGAGCGGGGCGCCGTCGACAATACGACCATTGGCAAATGCCAGGGCTTCCTCAATAAGCCGGGCCGCCGCGCCGCAGCTGCGCGCACCGATCATGAGTCTTTCGTGCCGAAACCAGCTGTGTGTGAAAGCCATGCCGTCGCCTGGACTGCCGACACGTTGCGACGCGGGCACCCGGACGTTGGTGAAAAGATAGGTAGGATGATGGGCCGCATAGGTATGACTGAACGTCGGGTTTGCGATGATCTCGATACCGTCAGTGCCCTGGTCGACGAGAAACAGGGCCTCGTCATCTTCCTCGGGCAGGCGCGCCTGGAACCAGAAGAAGTTCGCGAGGTTTCCACTCGTGACGTACCACTTTTCGCCGTTCAGCAAATAGTCATTGCCGTCTCGAGTCGCAGTCGCCTCCAGCCCCGAGATGTCGGAACCCGGGCCCGCTTCCGTAATTGCGTAGCAGTCTTTGTGTTCGCCGCGCATCATCGGCAGGATGTATTTTTCGATTTGCTCGTCGGAGCAGGCAGCGAACATCCACGACTGGGCTTCGGGAAAACACCAGGACAGGGCGTTGGTCACGCGGCCTAGCTGCTCCCAAATCGCCACCTGCGACTCCATTGGCAACTCGAGCCCACCGTGGCTTTTCGGTACGTCAATTGCCGTGAAACCGAGCTCTATCGCCCGCTGCTTGTTCCGTTTCGTGATCTCATCCGGCAGCACGCCCTCGTTGAGCTCGGCTTCGACTTCGTGCGGTTGCAGGTAATTGTCGGCATATTCGCGAGCTATCTTTTGCCAACGATGTGCGTCTTTGCTGATGTCTATGTGCATCGAAATCTCATTGCGGAAAGTGTTTTGGAAAAACGCCGTGTAAATATTCAAGCACAGCGACCATCGCTTTGTGCCGGTCAAATGATGCCGGACTAATCAGGCACGACAACCACAGTCCATTAGTCATGGATGTAAGCACGATGGCAACCGACTCGGCAGTAACGCCCTTGTATCCACCGTCGGCAATAATCTGGCCGGCGAGACTTTCGACTATGTCGTCGTAGTATTGATCGCGCTCATCGCAGATCTTGCGATAGGTTGGCCTGGATGTGACTTCACCCCAGAACGCGAACCACACGGCGACTTTACGGCGGTCGCAGATAGCAGGGCGCAGGTCGAGCTCGATCAATGCCAAAAGCTTCTCCGCAGCGCCGGGTCCGGATTTCTCATAGGCCTTGTTGAACTGCGCTTTGTATTCGTCGGCCAGGTAGCGAAGCGTCTCGTTGAGCAGGTTTTCCTTGCTCTCGAAGTGCAGATTCACGATGCCCTGCGAGAGCCCGGCTTCGCCCGCGACATCGGCGAGCGTCGTGCTTCCCATGCCTTTGCGGGCGATGCATTTCATCGTCGCATCGATCAGCTGCTGGCGCCGCTGCTCGCGCCGCGCCGTGCGTTTGGTGTTCCTGGCTGTGGCTACCATGCTTCAATCATGCCATAATATGAATGAATACTCATTCATTTTTCTGTGGGGGCGCTCATGCGCAGCCTGGTCCGATCCAACCGGCACTTCAAACGCGCAAATCAAAAGTTGCCGCTCGGCGTATCCTCAAACTTCCGCTACTGGGGAGACGACGCGACGATCTATGTCGATCGCGGCAAGGGCGGTCGTCTCTGGGATATCGATGGCAATGAGTACATCGACTATCGCCTCGCGTATGGCCCGATCATCCTCGGCTATGCGGACCCTCGCGTTGACGAGGCGGCGAAAAAGGGCATGGAGGTGGGTGGCGTTTTCGCACTGTCCACCGAACTCGAATACGAGGTCGCGTGCCGGATCAACAAGATGGTGCCGGCGGCTGAACTCGTACGATTTTCGAATTCTGGTACTGAAGCTGTCATGGCCGCGCTGCGCATCGCACGTTCTTTCACCGGCAAAGACGGGCATGTCGTCATGGAAGGTGGCTATCACGGCGTGTTCAGCGAAGTGATGTGGTACTCGGAAGTCGAAGACTGGGAGCCGGGCGACGGCAAGCCGGACCTCTTGCCCTATGGCGACGGCGTTCCAGCAATAACAAAACGTCTTTTTCATCCGGTGCCCTTGAACGATGCGAATGCGCTTGAGGACCTCATGAAGCGCAAGCACGAGGAAATTGGCGCTTTCCTGATCGAGCCCATCATGGGGAACTGCTGTGCCATCAGTACGCGCAGGCAATACATGAAAGATGTACGCGAGATCTGTGATCGCTATAACGTGCTGTTGATCGTCGACGAAGTCAAAACAGGCTTTCGTGTCGCGAAGGGCGGCGTGCAGGAGTTGTTTGGGATCAAAGCTGACTTGTGCACGTTTGCGAAGGCAATCGCGAACGGCTACCCGATCTCGGTTGTCGCCGGGCGCGAAGACATCATGCGACATGTCGGCGACAGCGTCGTACACGGCGGCACCTTTACCGGTCATTCGGTATCGCTTGCGGCGGCGGCAAAGACGCTGGAGATTCTTGATGAAACGACGGCGCTCGCCGACATCGAAAGCTATGGTCGAAAACTACAGGAAGGCCTCAGCCGCATCCTGACCAGACGCGGCGTCGCTCATAGTTTTACGGGACATCCCGCGTTGATGGGTCTGTTTTTTGCGGATGAAGCGCCGAGTAATTATCGCGAGTGGGTGAATTCGGATTACGAGTTCTACGATGCTCTTGCGCCCGAACTTCACGAACAGGGAATACTCGTTGAACCGGATTCACGAGAACCCTGGTTCCTGTGCGAAGCTCACAATGTGGGGTGCCTGGACGAAACGCTGGACAAATTTGAAAAGGCAGTGGACATTACGTTGTCAAAACTCGAAGAAAAAACCAAAGCCAAGAGCTCGAATAAATGAAAACCTATGACGCGATTGTCGTTGGCGCGGGACACAACGGGCTGACAAACGCCGCTTTCCTTGCAAGAGCGGGCCTCGATGTCGTTTGCGTCGAAAAGAACGACTATATCGGCGGTGCGGCGGTCAGCCGCAACCTTTACAAGGACTGGTGGTACTCGAACTGCTCCTATGTGTGCAGCCTGTTACGACCGGAAATCTACCGGGCACTGGAACTGCACAAGCACGGCCTGCAGGTAACACCCTACGGCGGGTCCGTGACGTTCATGGAAAACGGCGATTACTACGGCTCCTACCAGGACGAAGAAGTTTCTTACCGTGAGATGGCGCGGTTTTCGCGGCACGATGCCGACGCGTACAAGACGTATTCGGCGGATACGATGCGGCAATGTCGTTTCATTCGCGACTTCCTGCTCAGCACCGCGCCGGATCCTACGTCGTTCAAACCAAGCGACATAAAAGAGCTCATCAGGATCGGCGGCAAGTTCCTGGACATGGGCGAGGATCGTATGTACGAGACGATCCGCTTCTGGACGATGAGTGTCGCCGAATACCTGGACGAGTATTTCGAGACGGACGTCATCAAAGCGTCATTTTCGGGAAGCGGCATTATCGGCACGGCACTTGGCATTCATTCACCGGGCACCGCCTACGTGCTGCTGCATCACTACATGGGCGAAGTTGACGGCAACGTGGGTTCGTGGGGTTTTGCTCGTGGCGGGATGGGCGCTGTATCGAATTCCATCGCGGGTGCGTTTCAGGCCGCCGGGGGCGAGCTGCGTACCGAGGCAGGCGTCGATCAGATTATCGTGAAGAATGGCAAGGTAGCGGGCGTTGCTCTCGAAAATGGCGACGAGATATCGGCGCCGGTGGTTGTATCCGCCATGGACGTCAAGCGAACCTTCCTCACCTGCATGGACAAGAACGATTTGCCGGCGTCTTTCCACAAGCGCGTTGAGAACTTCAAGATCCGCGGTTCATCAGGAAAACTGAACATCGCGCTCGACGGTCTGCCAACGTTCCCGGCATTACCGGAGGGCAGTTCCTTGTATCACAGCGATATGCATTTCATCGATTCGATGGAGCGCATGGAACGCGCCTACGATGACTGGAAGGATGGCACCTGGTCGAAAGACCCCTACGTCGACATGCTGATTCCGACGTTAAATGACCCGACCATGGCGCCCCCCGGGAAGCATTTCATGAGCTGCTTCGTTCAGTATTGCCCGTACCAGGTTGAAGGCCGTGCCTGGACGAGCGAAGAAAAGGACGCGTTCGGCAAGACTGTCATCGACCAGATCGCCAGGTACAGCCCGGACTTCAAAGACCTGATTCTGCACGCAGAAGTCAGGACACCGCAGGACATCGAAGCGGAGATCGGAATTACCGAGGGCAATATATTCCACGGTGAATTGACGATGGATCAGCTGCTGTTTAACCGACCGGTCCCGGGTTACGCACAGTACCGCGGCCCGGTGGGCGGATTGTACATGTGCGGATCGAGCACTCACCCCGGCGGTGGCGTTATGGCGGCACCGGGTGCCAATGCAGCGCGGGAGATTCTTTCCGACCTCAAGCGACCGAATACAGTACCGGAGAGCTTCGGCGATGACTGACCGATACGACGCGATAGTGGTGGGAGCCGGACACAACGGCCTGGTGTGTTCAGCGCTGCTCGCGAAAGCCGGCAAGAACGTGCTGGTACTCGAGGCAAACGAGCAGGTCGGTGGCGCTGCGGTGACGCGCGAGTTTGCCGATGGCTACTCTGTCTCGGCGTGTGCCCACCTGCTGTACCAGCTGCAGCCCGAAGTGCGCAAAGAACTCAAGCTTGCGCCAACCTTATCCAGTGAAGACATGACGACGATTGCCCTGGCCGAAAATGGCAAGCACCTGCGGTTGACCCCAGGCTCGGTTGAAGGCGTATCCGACGAGGACGCCGCGAGTTACAGGCGTTTCAGAAAGCGCATGACGCGTTTCGCGGACCTGTTGAGAAAATACCTGAACAAAGCGCCGCCTCGCCTCGGCACCAAAAACATGAAAGACCTCGTGACACTGGGACAGCTGGGCTTTGACATACGCCGTCTGGGCAAAGAGGAGATGCAGGAATTCCTGAGGCTCATCGGCATGAATATTCACGATGAGCTCGACGAACGTTTTGAAAGCCCGTTGTTGAAAGGCGCAATCAGCTTCGATGCGGTACTTGGCACTCATTTGGGCCCGCGTTCGCCCAACACGATCATGACGTACCTGTATCGGCTCGCCGGAGATCATGGTCGCGTCGCAACACCGCAGGGTGGCATGGGCAGCGTCTGCGACGAACTTGCGCATACGGCCCGAATAGCGGGTGCAACGATTCGGACCCAGATGCCCGTGAAGCGCATCATTGTGGAAAACGGCCGGGTTACCGGTGTCGAAACCGAAGACGGCGAACGCTTTGACAGTTACACGGTTATTTCCAACGCAGATCCGAAACGGACCGTGATGGACCTGGTTGGCGCGAGACATGTCGAGACCGGTTTTGCCCGGCGCATTCATCACCTGCGCTCGAAGGGCAATGCCGCCAAACTGCATCTCGCGCTCGACGGGCTGCCGACAATTGAAGGTCTGTCCAAGAAAGACTTTGCCGAGCGCCTGGTGATCGCGCCCGACGAGCACTACGTTGAACGTGCGTTTAATCCGGCCAAGTACGGTGAAAGTTCGCCGCACCCGGTCATCGAAATGACCTTCCCGAGTTTTCGCGACGAGTCATTCGCGCCGACTGGCAAGCATGTTTTGTCGGCGGTCGTGCAGTACGCGCCGTACGAGTTGAAAGGCGGATGGAATAAAGAAACGCGAGAGACGTTTTACGAGGCCGTGATCAAAACGATTACCAAATACGCGCCCGACATTGAACAGCGCATTACGGCAAGCGAACTGCTGACGCCGGCGGACATCGAGCGCGAGTTCCATATCACGGGTGGCCACTGGCATCATGGCGAACTCACGCTGGATCAGTTTCTGTTCGTAAGGCCGGTCAGCGGCGCGGCGCAATACCGTATGCCGCTCGATGGTCTTTATCTTTGCGGCGCCGGTACGCATCCGGGTGGTGGCGTCAGTGGTGCAGCCGGAAGAAATGCGGCGAGAGCCATCCTCGGCCGGGAGAAAGCAGCATGAAGAGCCAAGCAGTTCACCAGGGACGCCTGAAGACGCCGTTCCACTCTCGGCTGGCAGCCCTCGACACGGTTAACGAATGGCACCAGTGGAAGGGCTATTCGAGTGCGGATTCGTTGTTTTGCGAAGACACCGAGTACTTCGCCATTCGAAACGCGACTGCCGTGTTCGATCTCACTCCGATGACGAAATATCGTATTACGGGTCCTGATGCCCTCGACTACCTCAACCGTCTTGTCACGCGTGACATGGCCAAGATTCGCCCGGGACGCGTTGCCTACGCCGTCTGGTGCGACGACCACGGACAGGTGATTGACGATGGCACGATCTTCCACTTGCGCGAGGGCGAGTACCGCCTTTGTTCGCAGGAACGCCACTTCGCCTGGCTGAAAGCGTCCGCCATCGGTTTCGATGTGACGATTACGCACGAGACCGAAGACGTTGCAGCGCTTGCCGTACAGGGACCAACGTCGTTCAGCGTGCTTAAGACAATGGGCCTGGACGGCCTCGAAGAACTCAAGCCTTTCGGATTGACGCACTTTGAATTCCAGGGCAGCGAACTCATGGTGTCGCGGACAGGCTTTACGGCCGACCTGGGCTACGAGCTCTGGATCGAGCCCGACAAGGCCGAGGCACTCTGGGATGCCCTGTTCGAAGCCGGCAAGTTGTTCGGCATTCGTGCGATCGGCACCCACGCACTGGAATTGGCGCGCATCGAAGCCGGATTTCTCGCAGCCTACATGGAGTTCCTGCCAGCCGACGAAACCGTGCGCACGGGCGTTTCGCGTTCGCCGCTGGAACTGGGCCTCGATTGGCTGGTTGATTTCAAGAAACCGAATTTCAACGGCCGCCGGGCTCTTGCAGAAGAGAAACGCAATGGTTCGAAGTGGCGGCTGGTGAAGCTCGACATCGAGGGCAACAAGCCGGCGCACCATTCCTATATTTTCGGCAACGAAAAAGCCAACAAAGGTCAGATCGGTTTCGTTACGTCAGCGGCATGGTCGCCCGTCTGCAAGCAGAACATCGCGCTCGGCACGGTGCGAACGCCATACGGCAAACCGGGCAGCTCAGTATGGGTCGAGATTTACTATCAGCGTGAGATGCACTGGAATCGCATGATGGCGAAAGCGACCGTTGTCGACAAGCCGTTCTGGTTCCCGCCGCGCCGCGGCGCGACACCGCCCGGACCGTACTAACCGGTCCTGCAAGGATGAAGCACCGGCTAGACCCACTATTGCGGCCGCGTTCGGTTGCGATCGTGGGCGCGTCGAGTCGACCTGACTCCATGGGCGAGTGGGTCCTGGAAAACCTGGTCCGGGGTGGCTATCGAGGCAACGTTTACCCGGTAAACCCGGCTTATGAAACGCTGCATGGCCATCGCTGTTTCGCCGCGCTCTCCGATCTGCCGGAAACGCCGGACCTCGTCATCTTTGCCGTTGGCGATCGGCACCTCGAAGCCGTACTCGACGAGGCTATCGCCGCCGGGATCCCGGCAGCCGTTATTCAGTCACCGCTCATTATCGATAACGACTCGGTCCCGGCCCTGCGCGATCGCGTGCAGCAAAAAATCGTCAAGGCCGGCATGCTGGTCTGCGGCGCAAATGGCATGGGTTACTACAACGTTCGCGATCATGTGTGGAGCTGTGGTTTCGACAGCACAGCGCACGAAGCGCCCGGTAACGTCGCGCTGATCAGTCACTCGGGCTCTGGCATGTCGGGCATTATCGATTGCGAAGCGCGGCTACGAATCAATGTCGCGGTATCGACAGGCAATGAACTTGGCGTGACGATGGACGAGTACCTCGACTTCGTACTCGACCTGCCCGAAACGGCTGCCGTTGGCTTATTCATTGAGACCGCAAGAAACCCGGACGGCTTTCGGGCAGCGCTTTCAAAAGCGGCACAACGGCGCATTCCGGTCGTCGCTTTGAAGGTAGGGCGCACAGAAAAGTCAGCGGCCCTTACGGTATCGCACTCTGGTGCGATGGCGGGCGACGACGCGACGTACGACGCACTGTTCGATTGCTACGGCGTGCAGCGTGCCCGTGATCAGGACGAGTTCGCAACCATGCTCATCATGTTCGCGGAACTGCATCCGGTCGGCGCGGGCGGATTGGTAACGCTGCATGATTCAGGGGGTGAACGGCAGCTGCTCGTCGATCTTGCCCACGACGCCGGCGTGCCGCTGACTGAATTGTCTGAACATACGGTGAGTGCGCTGGAAAAGATCCTGGATCCGGAACTGCCAGCCGTGAATCCGCTGGACGCCTGGAGTCGCGGTGGGCCGGATGCCGGCAAAGTCATGACGCAGAGTCTCGTCACTGATGATGCAGGATGCCGGCGCCGCCCTCGCCGGGGTTATTCATGATCGTGCCCCGGACGGAAAAATCTACGCGAGTTACCTCAGCTACATGCAGCGAGCCCGAGGCGAATCCGGCAAACCCGTCGCGCTCGTGTCAGCACGACAAGGCACGGGGTACGACGAAGCCGTTGTCGCCAGCACGCACGCCGGCTTTCCCGTGCTGGACGGCGTGAGTCAGTTCTTGAGCGGTGTACATGCGCTGTTCGCTTATCGCGATTTCCTGCTACAGAAACCGGCGGAGCCTGTCAGTCCCTGACAGTACTGTAGTCGAAAAATGGCAAGGCCGACTGCGGTCGGGAGACACGCTTGCGGAGATCGAGTCTCTTCGGTTGCTCGAGGACTTTGGGATATCGACCTCGAATCCCGAAGCGGCGAGCAATGAGGCAGAGGTATTGAGCGCCGCGAGCCGCGTTGGGTATCCGGTCACTCTTAAGACAGCGAAAAAAGGTTTGATACACAAGACGGATACGGGCGGTGTGATCCTTGGTATTCGCGACGGGGATCAGTTGCGACAGATGTACCAGTTTCTCAAGAACCGCCTTGGCGACGACGTAATTGTCGCTCCCATGGTTGCGACCGGCGTCGACATGTTCCTTGGGCTAAAGCGTGATCCGCAGTTTGGCCCCATCGTGATACTGGGTTTCGGTGGCGTGCTGGCGGAAACTATCGGCGACGTGCAATTCGCTCTGCCCCCGTTCGATGCGAGGCATGCGCAACGTTGCGTCGATCGCATGCAGCTTAGATCGTTACTCGACGGCGTTCGTGGTGACCCGGCGGTGGATGTGGATGGTTTTTGCGAGACCGCTGCACGCTTTTCAGTGCTGGCGCACGCGCTTCGTGACGTGTTATCGGAGGTTGACGTTAACCCGGTCATCGTCAACGAGAGCGGCGCAATCGCTGTCGATGCGCTCGCCATAGGGCGCGATCGCAGAGAGGCCGATCGTGCAGAAACTTGATATCTATCAGTCACTTTGGGGAATGCAGCTGCGGCACCCGAGTACACCTGAGCGTACGGATGAGCAGTCCTTCGCGATGGTGGCAGCCGCCGGCTTCGACGGTATTTGCCTGGACCCTTCCGTCGCAGAGATTCCGGAAAACCTGGAAAGGCGACCGCTATTCGACAGGCATGGCCTTGGCTGCATGGTCAACGCGTTTCCGAACTCACCCGACGATATGCAGCCGTTGCTGGAATTCGCGTCGAGCATGGATGCCTGCATGGTCAACGTGATTAGCGGCGTCATGCCCATCAAGCCCGGGGATGCCGTGCCTGTTGTACGTCGCTGGATTGAAGAAGCCGAAGCCGTTCCCATGCCGCTGTTGTTTGAAACCCATCGCGACGGCCTGCTCAACGATCTCTATTTCACGTTGCAGCTGATGGACCTGGTTCCGGAGATGCGCTTGTGTGCCGATCTTTCTCACTTCGTTGTTGATCGCGAACTCCGCGCACCCGTGCCGGAACGGGATCAAGAATACATCAGCTCGGTGCTGCGACGATCCGATTGTTTCCAGGGCCGCATCGCGAACCGCGAGCAGGTACAGATCCAGATCAACTTTCCCCAGCACCAGCAGTGGGTCGAGATTTTCAAAAGCTGGTGGAAAGAGGGCATGCGCCTGTGGCGGCAAAGAAATGACGAAGACGCGACGCTCATTTTTCTTTGCGAACTGGGCCCGCCGCCTTACGCAATCACAGACGCCAACCAGAACGAGCTGTCGGATCGCTGGCAAGAGGCCTTACAAATTCGCGACTGGGCGCACGAGATCTGGGCCGAATTGGAGACCGAGGATTGAGTTGCAAAAAAACGGCCCCCGAAGGGGCCGTTCTTTGCGTGCCGTTTGTGAGAGCCTACCGTTCGTAGGTGACTTTCAAGTAACCGACGCGGCCTGGCAGGTCGTGTGAAACCGTGCTCAGACCGATAACGCCACATGGGAAACAAACGGGTGGATCCTCGTCGAGCACGTTGTTGAAGCCAAGTGTAAACGTCAAGGCGTCATCCAGGATGTCCGGATTGTAGCTCGCCCGAAGATCGGTGAACATAGCCGAATCCAGTTTGCTACCGTCGTCGGTGGTCATGTCGTCGGTCCACCGGAATACCAGCGAGCCGTTCCAACGATCACGCATCCAGTCGACCGTAGTATTCAACCGCAGTTCAGGGAATGCGCGCGCAAACGTCTCGTCAGTATGCTGACCTTTCAGGTCGTTGACGCTGACGGAGCCATCCGGATTGGTAGTGATTTCCTTGAATTCGCTCAGCCTGGTTGCGTTCAATCGAACTTTGAATTGACCGAACGAGGTTTCGGGGCTGAGGTAGCTGAGCATAAAGTCGAACCCCCTCGCCTCGAGGCTACCAATATTCTGCAGCTGATTGTTGACGACGTCGAGCTGACCCGAACTCGTACGCGGCGCGAGCGCGCAGAGCGTCGGGTCGGCGGTCTCGGCACAGGCGTCGATCAGATCGCCCGGGTCTCGGCCCTGGATGGCATTCGTGATCTCGAGGTTGTAGAAATCGAGCGACAACGTAATGCCATCGGTCCAGTCCTGGTTTTCAGACCAGGCCGGGCTGTAAACGAAACCCGCGGTCCAGTTGTCAGATTCTTCTGGCGCCAGCGACGAATTGCCGGCGGAAACTGCGGACAACTGCGGATTCGTTTGCGCCAGTCCGGGTGCTACGCCCTGGCCAGGCCAGTTTGCGCAGTTGGCCTGGATGTTTGCCGGCTGCGGAGTATCGCGGCCGCCAGCGCTCGAACCGAGGATGGCTGTGTAATCGGCGCAAGGATCGAGGAAAGTGAAGTCCTCGCGCGCTGCGCCGCCAAACAGCTCACCGATGCCCGGTGCCCTGAACCCGGTGGAAAATGACGCACGTAACGAGAGCTCTTCGATGGGTCGCCACAGGCCACTGGCCTTGTACGTCGATTCGCTACCCGACGTACTGTAATCAGATGCCCTGGCTGCAAGATTCACCTCGAGGTATTCGGCCCCAGCAGCGCCTGAGAGCAGCGGGATATTCAGCTCTCCATAGAACTCGGTCGTATCAAATGCGCCTCTGGTGCTGCCTGCGGGAATACCCGCTGTTTCACCACGCTCCGCGATCGGGTCGGGGCGGTACGAGCCTTCCTGGTCCCGATACTCGAGGCCTGCGGCAAACCCGAGTGCGCCAGCTGGCATGTCGGCAAGATCGCCACCAATGTTGAACGAATAATTTTTCAACGTCTGCTCGCTGAAGTCGCGCTGCGTGTACGTGACATAGTCGAGCATTTCTTGCGTAATCGAACCGGTACCGTCTGGACCCTGGCCGCCGAACAGGTTGAAGGGTACGCAGTTAGGTACTACAAGACAGACCGCCGGGTCGCCAAGAGCGATAGCCAGTTTGGCAGCATTGTGCGAATTGTACTTCTCCTGGAAACCACGATTGTCGCCGTAGGAGCCGGTCAGGTCCCAATAGAAATCGCGACCGCCTGCCGCAAATTCGCCTTCGAGGCCCATCGTATACATGTACGAATTGGTGTCCTGGAAGAACAAGCGACCACCCGATTCCAGCGGCCGGCGACCGATGAACTCGAGGTTGCCATTCGCTACCGAGAGGTCGAGCCCAAACGGGTTAAACGGGTTCAGCGCCGAAATCACGATATTGTCATTGATTCGGTTACCGCAGCCATTACCGAAGCACAGCGGCTCGGGCGCCGCCTTGGTTTCGGACGAACGATTCGTGTACGAGGCTCGCGCGAATAACGTGATGTTCTCGGCCAACTGGTGCCGAACGTTCGCGTAGAAATTCACGCGCTCGTTTGGCGTTTTCAGGAAGTTGAAGCCCGGACCGTTGTAATTAAAGCGATCTGCGTTTGACCATGCGTGCCAGTTTCCGCTGGCAATGCAGTCGCCTGGGGTGTTTGGGTCACAGTCGACGCTACCCATGCCGTCGTTCAGCACACCGTCGTTCAGTACGATTTGGTCGAAAGCCTGGTTAGGTCCGAAAATAACGCGTGCTTGTGGAGTAAACGAAGAGCAGAACGTGCCCGGGACATCACAACTCGTCGCGTCCGGGTTTGGAAACTTCGAGCGACTGCGATTCCATGTCTCGATGCCGCGCTCCTCTCTATAGCTTGCGCTGAATACGAAATGGGTCTTTTCATTGCCGCCGCCCCACAGCGCGGAAATATCCAGCGACTCGCCGTCATTGTCCGATATGTAACTGCCGGTCTGCGCATTGAGCTTGAAACCCTCGTAGTTCTGTCGCGTAATGATGTTGACGACGCCACCGATCGCATCGGAGCCATAAATAGCCGATGCGCCGTCCTGCAGGACTTCTATTCGTTCAATGACATTGTCCGGAATAGTGTTGAGATCGACGGCACTTGGTACGCCAGAGGCCGATGCGCCGGCAACCCAGCGCCTTCCGTCCACCAGAACCAATGTGCGCTTCGCCTCGACATTTCTAATCGAGAGCTGGACCGCGCCGGCACCGATACCGGAGCCGTCCTGCGGAAATCCGGAGTTGCCGGGTACGTTGAACTGCGAATTGATCGCCGAACCGGTGATCGGCAGCTGCCGCAGGGCATCTCCGAGGTTTGTCAGGCCGGTTCGTTCCAGATCCTGAGTGCTGACATCCATGATTGCGACGGGTTCATCGAGCGGATCCCGGCGTATGCGAGACCCGGTGACGATGACCTCTTCCACGGCCTCGTCCGCGTTCGCATCCTGCGCGGCCGCTGTCGATGAATAAATCGAAAAAACTGAAAGTACCAGAGCAACACTGATTCCCCTGGCGATGAGTGCAAGATATTTCATTTTCGCTCCCCGGTTGGTAAAGATTCAAAAAGGTCTTTGCGGCTTTTGTTGCGACAGCGCCACAAATGACTCCAACTCCTGTTTCAGTATAGCTCAATAATGAGCGCCCTGAATTAACCCGCCGGTTGGATTGATGTGGCTTTAAGACCACCGTACACCGGTTTGCCCTCAAACAGCGTCAGCACGACCTTGGCATCGGATATCTCGCCGGGTTTGATCTCGAACAGGTTGCGATCGACGACGATCAGGTCGGCCAGCTTGCCTTTCTCGATAGAGCCGGTGGTGTCGTCCTGCTTGTTGACGAATGCCGCGTTGATCGTGAACGCCTCGATCGCCTGTTGCAGGGTGATTCGCTGCTCGGGGTTCAGCACCTCGGTGTTATGCGTGTCGGCGTCCACGCGTGTGATCGCAGTTTCGATCTGCGGAAACGGGTTCGCAGTGGAAACGGACCAATCACTGCCGAACGCCACTTTGCCTCCGGCATCGATAACCGACTTGATCGGGTACATCCACTTCGCACGCTCCTCGCTGATAAAAGGAAGCGTGAGGTCGACAACGTAATCGTCTGCGTATGCCCAGAGGGGCTGAAAGTTGGCTGTGACATCGAGCTTGGCAAAGCGAGGAATGTCCGCCGGGTCGATGATCTGCAAATGCGAGATGTGATGACGGTGGCCGAGTTCACCATTTCGGTTGCGCGCTTCTTCGATCGCGTCGAGCGACTGTCGAATCGCCCCATCTCCGATAGCATGGAAATGTACCTGGAACCCCTCGGCGTCGAGCAGGCTGACCGCTTCCTTCAGGAATTCCGGCTCGACCATCGGAATGCCGCGCGTGCCGTCTTCGGTCAGATACGGCTCCAGCATGACGGCTGTGTAATTTTCCATGACGCCGTCCTGCATGATCTTCACGGTGGTCGGTCGAATATGACCCTTGTTGAACTTTTCGCGGAGTTCTAGCAAGTGCGGGATCTGTTCTTCAGTTTCACTCCGCTCCCACCAGAGGGCGGCCACGACACGCAGATTTAAATCATCGACAGAATCAAGCGCGGCGTAAGCCTCGAGATCGCCCTCAAACACATATGCGTCCTGAATCGATGTTATGCCGTATCGATGCAGCATGTCGCGCGCGTACCTGAGGCCCTTTACACGGTCCTCGAGCGTTGTTTCGGGGATGTGTTTCGTAACGAGAGTCATGGCGCCTTCCTGCAGGCTGCCGATGGGTTCGCCCGATTCGGGGTCACGGTCGATAATGCCGTCGGGCGGGTTTGGCGTGTTTTTGGAGATGCCCGCGATCTTGAGGGCAACAGAATTGGCCCACCCGGAGTGGCCGTCCGCCGAACTCAGGTAGACGGGCCGGTCAGGTACCAGTTCATCGAGGATCTTGCGGCTTGGTGATGCGCCGGGGCCGAACACGGCCATCGACCAGCCGCCGCCGAGAATCCACGGTACGTCAGGATTGGCGGTCGCGTACTGGGCAATTCTGGACCGGTAAAGTGCAACATCATTGAGACCGTTGAGATCGCAGGCTCCGGCATCGATGCCGCTCATGATCGGATGAATGTGTGAATCCTGGAAAGCCGGCAACATCAGGCGACGCCGCAAATCATGCACGGCTGTTTTCGGGCCAATGTGACTGCGCACCGCGTCGTCCGACCCGACAAAAATGATTTTGCCGTCGAGAATCGCGACCGCCTGCGCCCAGGGCTGATCCGGGTTGACCGTGTAGATTCGGCCGGAATGATAGACCGAGTCGGCCAGCTTGCTCGCTGCGACAGTCTCTGTCTTGCTGGCTTTGTCAGCCTTTTCCGCGGGTGCAGACGATTCCGGAGCTTGCTGGCAGGCTGCCAGGAGTCCGATGGTGAGAAACAGGCCGACAAATCTGGGCATAAACTCACTCCGCTTCGCAGCCCCTACAGTAGCAAGCGTCGTGCCTGCTTGTGAAGTCAGCTTTTAAGAAAGCCGCCGCTTATCCGAGCCGCCCATAGAATGTCATGCGCGCCGATTCCGAAAGCGATATGCCGGGCTCGGTATTGTATGCAAGCACCACCAGCATGCGCGTACGGTTACCTTTGACCGGTGTCACGCGGTGCATGGAATTACGCCCCCGAAACAGCACGAGAGTGCCGGCATCCATCGTAAGGGTATTCGTCGACACGTCGCCATCGAGAATCTTCCCCGACAATTCGTAGTTCATCTCACCGCTATCGGCATCGCGCACATCTTTCACGTATTCAAACGCGCCGCCGTTTTCGGGGTTCTGGATCATCAGCGTGATGGCGAAGGAAGAATTGTCAAAATGCCAGCCCAGCTCCTGTCCCTCGCTCGCATAGTGGAGATTGATCGAAGACATCGCGTCAGCGTATTCGTGCAGCTCGGCTTCATCGAGAACGGCACACAGGAATTCGCGAAACTCTGCCGCATCATAGAGAGTGTGCAGCGCCGAGCCATCGGGGACCTGGTCCGTCGTGATGCAACCTTTTGATGAAGAAACTTCCCGGTTGCGTGGATGGTCGGCAGAGTATCGGGGGTCCGGCGGATTGAGATAAATATTGTGTTTATCGACCGTGTAGTAGGCGAGATGCTGCTGCGCTTCGCCTTCGCGCTGGATGGACGCTATGGCCGCCGGTTTCACAAAATTACGCATGACCAGCGCGCCATTTTTGTCCAGCGTGCGCTTGCACTCCCTACGAAAATCGTCGTTACCTAAGGGGTATTCCTCCAGGTTGATTACGTTTTCCAACGACATATTCATGCTTAATCCGAGAATGTCACGGGATCAAGCGGTCGCCGATTTACGGAAAAAGAAAAAATGTCGGCCCGCGCATAGTGGCCACAAACATCCAGTGAGCGCCTTGCGCGACGCGCTTCTTCCTTGTCAATTTCGGCGTAGAGGACGCTTTTTTCCCGGCACATTGGCCCGGCAAGGACCTCACCCATTGGCTTGACTACGACCGCATTGCCGTCGTTGATCCATTCGTCGGGATCAAACAGCCTGTCACGTTCCGGAAAATCACTGGGCACGTCACTGCCTTGCAGGGCGGTCGCCGTCGAGATGACCCAACAACCTCCTTCGGTCGAAATGTGGCGCATGCTCGCCAGCCAACGGTCGGAACACTCCCAGGTTGGTGTTACCAGGATGTCGATGTCCTGGGCATACAGGGCATATCGTGCCAGCGGCATATACGCCTCCCAGCAAAGCAACGTACCGAGCCGGCCGGCCGGCGTATCGACCACGCGGAGCCCCGTCGCATCACCGATGCCCCACACCATGCGCTCAGGATTGGTGGGCATCAATTTACGGTGTCGATTGAGAATCGCTCCTTCGGGACCAATAACGACCACGGTGTTAAATAGCGTCGTACCGCTGAATTCGCTCTCGAGCTCGTGCACGCCAACAATAATCGTCACGCTGTGCCTGGCCGCCGCGTCCTGCACCGGCTGCAGGTCACCGCTCGAAAGGTCCACGGCGTTTTGCCGCAGCCGGGCATGGATGTCTGCGGAAAGCGCCATGTCTCCGCCGGGTAGAAGGCGCCAGACCCAGGTTGGATAGCCCGGGATGTACGCTTCGGGAAAGACCAACAGCGACGCCCCCTCGGCGACCGCTTCGTCGATAGAATCGAGCATGCTCGCAATGGTTTTCTGCCGGTCTAGCAAAACCGGCGGTTTTTGAATGACGGCGACTTTTGTAGCCATGTGCGTTTTCCCTTGGGTTGGATTGCATCGTCAGGCTTGAGTTTGCTCGAATACTTCTTCGTAGTCCGCCGTATCGACAGGTGCGCATTCAATTTTTAGTTCGTCAGGTTGATGTTCCCGCATTTGGTTGTAAAGAAGCCCGTGTGCGGTTTGCGCCATTGACTCGGCGATTATGCCGTTGGGGCTGTCGCAGTTTCTGGCCATTTCCATGAGCCGATCGAATGTCCTGATGAAGTTTCGTGTATGTCGGCGGCGAATTTCGGTCTTGTAGAACAGCGCCTCGTAACCGCCATAATCATCCGCGTCAAACAGCAGGAACTCACGTGCAAATACCTGGTCATCGCGCCTGGCAAGCATGTGCCACATCTCCGATATTCGGTCTCTTGGAACGAGCTGACCTTCTGTCGCACCCACGCATGAGATGAACAGCATGCCCGTGATTCCACCCAGCTGGCCCTTGACGCTCTCGGCGATCTTGAAAAACGTCTCCTGGCGAGCATTCATCTCGGTGGCCGCGATGGCCTGTGTTTGTTTCTCAGATTGGATCGAGGTTTGACGCAGAACCTCCGTATTGTCGGCCAGCTCTCTTTGCTGAATAAAAAGGCCGATAACCAGCCACAGGAACGCGAGTGGTGCGAACGCGCCCTCTAGAAAACTGCCGAGGTCCTCGAGCGGTATGTCGTAGATTGTCGCCTTGTTGAAATTACCGCCGCGAATGTAGACGACGGCAGCGATGAGCCAGAGTACGGTGATGATGCTGCCCATGAAGATACGCCAGTCGGTCTGGCGCAAACGTGCAATTGCTCTCGTAACCATGGCCTGTACCTCTGTAGCTGCTCGCGATGAGTTTACCCCGGATTCGATGCCTGGCGGACGAGCAGCGTCTTGCGAGCGGCAAAAACAAACAGCGCAAGTAACGCCAAAAAGATGGTGAGCGACAAAACAAAGTGTAAATCGATACCTGTCTCGCCAACAGGCTTCTTGTCGAACGATCCGGCGATATCCGTCCACCAGTAGGAGAAATTAACGACATCCGCGGACGCGTGGCTGACGATGCCGGGGATCAGTGAGCCGGAGACGCGAGCCAGCACTCCCCACACGGCGCTGATCGCGAACAATATGATGACAATGCCGCCGGCCCAGGCCTGGGTGAAATGTGCGATCGTGAATACAATGGATACAATTGTGATTGCGACTGCGGGGCCGTAGCGCTCTTCAAGCGGAACCTGCATGTAGCCGCGAAAACCAATCTCCTCTGTGATGCCAGCCACCACTGCGGCCAGGACCAACAGCGTCCAGACTTGCCAAACCGGGAGTGCGGAAAAGTCGTACGGCAATTTCCATGCTTCTGCCGGGAATTCCACGATGCGAAACGTAACGACGAGTATTGATTGCAAAAGCAGGGCAGCGGTGAGCGCCGCGATCAGGCTCCATGTCCAGATTTTTAACGGTAGCCTGGTACTGCGAAAACACTTGTTTCCTGAACGCCCGCGTTGAATCAGGCCACCAGTCTCCCCGGAAATACCGCCAGTAGAGCCACAGGATGACGACCATTGCCAAAACCGACCAAGGTGGTGGTATGAGGGACAAGACCAGTGTCCACGCCACGGAGCCGGCAATTGCGAAGACAAGAAAGCCGACGACAATAGCGCGGATGACGATCGGGATTTTGTGCCAGAACCTCACGACGGTTCTGCTGAGAACCAGGGGTGCCTGCCGAACTGATCACGGGAAACAGGCTCGTCACGGGTCACATACCATTCGAATCCCCTGGTAACGGACTCGAGATAGTTCTTAAGCATGGGCCGAAGGCGAATCATGTGCGGCAACCAGCGCACCACGACAGGAATTTTCTGCAGCGCGTCCGGATAGACTGTTATGCCGAGCCTGCAACTTCGATCATCGGCAGGCAAGATTCGCCATGAAACGAAAGATGTTCGGCCGCCGGGTCTGCCGATCTCAAGGTCATAGCCGACTCCTTCGGCCCAATGGCGAAAACGACGCTCAAAAATCCAGCCGCTGAAATAGTGAACCTCGTCACACGAGTCGGGACCGCGCCAGACCTGCACGGGATTTCGTTTGCAATAGGGATGGCAAAGTTCAAGGTTGCCTGGCGTCGATATGACATCCCAGACTTTCTGAGCCGGAGCCGCGATGGGCTGTGCGACCGAGACAGGCCACTTGAATCCAGGCAAGGGTTGCTGAGTAAGCATATTGTCCGACACTTTATACGCAATAGCGCGCTCGATGCTATTCTAAGAACTTACCATGGACCGACGAAGAACAATCTGGACGCTGCTTGCGCTGATTGCCTCGGCTGTTGCGGTGAGTGGCGTGGCCGACCACGCAGCGGATTCCTATGCCGAGGATGCGCTCAAGCGTGCGTTGGTAACGTTTGCCGCTGCGCGAACGCTTAACGGCGTCATTTCGGTCGTGCAAAGCACTGAGGTTGGCGTCGGTGTGACGGTTTCGGTTGGCCAGATTCTGGATCCGATCAACGACCTGGTCGAACAATTCTCCAGCGTGATGCTGGTTGCAGCCAGTTCTCTCGGCCTGCAGAACGTGCTGCTGACTATCACGGCATCGAGAGCCGTGACCATCGCGCTGGTTATTGCTTCGTTGCTGGCCATTGTCATTCTATGGACGCCGCGCTTAAACAAAAACAAAATGGCTGCCGGAGCGTCGCGCGTACTACTGGTGATGCTGTTTATTCGTTTCATTATTCCGTTGCTGGTCATCGGGACTAACCTGGTCTCGGATACGTTCCTCGCACCACAGCAGGCCGAAGCAACAGCGGCGCTGGAGGTAACGGGAAAGGCGATCAAAGAAGCAAACGTGGAGGTGAAGACGCCGCTTACTGATGACCAGTCGATCATGGATCGTCTTAACTCGGTAATCGACGAGTCGCTGGCATCCGTCAATATCTCTGACCGTTTGGCGAACCTGCAGGAAAACGCGTCTAAAGCCGCCGAGCACATCGTGGATCTTATCGTGCTGTTCGTACTGCAAACCATAATCCTGCCGCTGGCCTTTCTCTGGCTCCTTGTTCAGATGCTCAAGGGAATTACGGCCAGGTGGACGCAGTTCTAGCTAGGCGAGCCCGTTGAAAACAACCGCTGGCAAGCTCGCAGGCGTGCTGGCGATATCGACGGCGCCGGCGCTGCTCAGTTCGTCAATCGACCCATAACCATAGGAAACACCGATCGGCCGCATGCCGTTCGCGATCGCGCCGATCAGGTCGTGTTTTCGGTCGCCGATCATCATGCGTTTTTCGGCGCCCGGGTTTTCGTCGGTCGCGTACTTCAGCAATTCCGTTTTGTTCGATCGCGTGCCATCCAGTTCGCAGCCATACACTTGTTTGATGTACTGCCCCATGCCGAAATGCTGGACGATTCGCCTGGCGTGCACGTGGGGTTTGCTGGTGGCGACAAAAAGTGTGTGACCGGCAGCAGAAATGGTCTCCAGTGCGTCGAGTATTCCCTCGTAGGGTTCGTTCTCTTGCCAACCTACGTCAACGAATCGCTCCCGATACAAATCAATCGCTTTAAGCGTCAGCTCCTTGCCGACCATCTCCGGAAAGGTATCGTATAGGGGTGGGCCGATACAGCTGTGCAGGTATTCGTCACTCGGGTGAGCAAAACCGAGTTCGTCGAGCGCGTATAAAATGCACTTGGTGATGCCTTCGTAGGGGTCGGTCAGTGTGCCGTCGAGATCGAAGTATATGTGGCAGTGCTGCTTCACTTTAGTCGTCGCGTAGTATCATTGGTGTGCCTTCGCTCAGAAGGTGAAACAATAGCCTAATACCGGCGACCCGTCCAATTGCAGGGGCATTGTGCAAAAAGAGCAAAAACTGTCTTCGGGCTATCCTGACACGTATTACGCGGCCACCGCCGTGGGCATGCACGAGCACGCGTCGCTGGCGGGTGCCGAGCGTGCTGACGTCTGTGTCATTGGCGGTGGCTTCACGGGCCTGTCGGCCGCATTAAACCTGGCGGAGCAGGGATTCGACGTGGTCCTGCTCGAGGCAGAGCGTATTGGCTTCGGCGCGTCCGGTCGATGTGGCGGCCTTGTCGGCAGCGGCCAGCGCAAAGATGTATTCGACATCGAAAAAGCGTTCGGCTTTGAGCGTTCCAGGCAGCTTTGGGATTTCGCGGAACTGGCGAAGAACGAGATCCGGCAGCGTGTGGCGAAACACGGTATTTCCTGTGATTTGCAAGACGGTCAGCTGGTCGGTGTTCACAAAAAACGCTATCAGGGCTGGCCGCAGGAGCTGAGCGATGCGCTGGCCGAGCGATACGACTATCCCCACTGTCAATCGCTGGATGCAGAGCAGACGAGGGCGCGCGTTGCGACGAATGGTTTTCTGGAATCCCTGTACGACTCGCAGGCCCTTGCGCTGCACCCGTTGAACTATACGCTCGGGTTGGCGAACGCTGCATCGCAAGCGGGTGTGCGTATTTTTGAGCGCTCGCGTGTTACCCATTATTCGCGAACGGACCCGGCGCTGGTCGAGACGTCACAGGGCTCCGTCAAAGCTGATTTCGTGGTACTGGCCTGCAACGGCTATCTCGACAAGCTCGAACGGCGCGTTGCCCGCAAGATCATGCCCATCAATAATTTCATGATCGCGACCGAACCGCTGGGCGAGCAACGCGCACGGGAACTTATTAACGGACGTTTCGGTGTTCATGACACCCGCTTCGTCGTCGACTACTTTCGGCTGTCGGACGATCATCGCCTGTTATTCGGTGGTGGTGAAAATTACCGTCGGGAATTTCCAGCGGACGTATCGAAGTTCGTCCGTCCGTACATGCTCAAACTGTTTCCGCAACTCGACGATGCCAGGATCGACTACGCGTGGGGCGGGACCCTGTCGGTCACCGTCAACCGTCTGCCACATTTTGGCCGTCTGAAACCGAATGTGTATTTTGCACAAGGCTATTCCGGACACGGAATATCGACGGCAAACTTCGCCGGCAAGGTTATCGCGGAGGCCATTGGCGGTACGGCGACACGATTTGACGTATTTGCGGATTTGCCAACACACATGTTCCCCGGCGGTACGCTGCTGCGCTACCCGGGCATGGTGCTCGCCATGTTTTACTATTCGCTGATCGACAGGCTCTGAGACAACACGTAGTTACGAACCGCTTCCGATTCTTCGATGCTGAGTTCGAAACGCGGCATGCCGTTAACCTGAAGCGCGCCGCCGATCACGATGCCGTGCCACGCCGAATGCGTATCGGCCGTCGCATAACGGAGGTCGGGCACCGACCCCCCAAAACGGGCGACGGCGTTCTTGCCATGACAGCCCTTGCATTCCCAGCTGAAAATCTGTTGGCCGGTTTCGAGTTCTTCGGCGCTTGCTTTCAATTCCGGTTGCGTCGGGAGCGTGCGCGGCTCGACTTTCACAAGCGGCATGGGCAAATCTGAGTCCAGCGCGAATGCCATAAGGCGGGTCGGACCCCGAACATGATCGCCGGCGTGCATTTGTGGATAGACGAACTGGACGCCACCGCCTGCTCCCACGGGCACCAGCACGTACTGCTTGCCATCGAGGGAATAACTGACGGGCGCGGCCGTAATGTTGGATCCTGTTGCCACTGACCAGAGCTTCTGGCCATTGTCTGCCGCATAGGCGTTAAAACGTCCATAGGCATCGCCCTGAAACACGAGGTTGCCGGCCGTTGCCAGGATACCGCCATTGAATGGCAGGTCGTGCGCGACCGTCCAGCGCGGTTTGTTTTTTACCGGGTCCCAGGCCACAAGCTTGCCCGGGCTGAACGGCTGCCCATCGACTTCGGTGAGCATTTCGAGCGTGTCAAGGAAATCACCATCGTCGTATCCGGTCACGATTGTCGGTACGTCAATGACGGGAATGTAAACGAGCTTGAGCTGCGGGTGATACGCCATCGCATTCCAGCTGTGCGCACCCCACATGTTGGGCCAGACAGCAACAGCCTCATCGGGTCGCGCCCAGTATTCGGCGGCCGGATCGTAAACGGGCCTGCCCGTCTCGAGGTTAATATGTGTCGCCCAATTCACCTTCGCAAACTTGTCGGCGGCGATGAGTTCACCTGTGAGCCGGTCGAGTACGTAATGAAAGCCGTTCTTCGGGGCGATCAGCAGCGTCTGCCGTTGTTTACCACCGATGTTCAGGTCGGCGAGAACGATATTCATCGTTGCGTTGTATTCCCAGCTGTCTTCGGGAACAGTCTGGTAATGCCAGGCGTACTCGCCGGTGCTGGCGTTCACCGCTACGACGGATGAAAGAAACAGGTTGTCGCCGCCGTCCGGGCTGCGCAGACGAAAGTCGTACGGTAAAGCGCCTGCCGTGCCGAAATACAGCAGTCCGGACTCGGGATCATAGGTCATGCCGTTCCAGGCGCTGCCGCCACCGCCGAATTTTTCGAGAGCGGTTCCGGACCAGGTCTTTGCCGCCATTTTCATCGCAGCCGACGTGTTTTCTTCGGGCTTGTCACTCGGGACTGTATAGAAGCGCCACTTTAGTGCGCCGTTGTTGATGTCATAGGCCGAGACATAGCCGCGGTTTTTCTCATACGATTCCGAGCCGGCGTTACCCACAAATACGCTATCGCCGCCGACATAGGGCGAATCAGTGATCCTGTAGCCAAGTGCCGGATCACAGGTCTGCTTCGACCAGGCTACCTTGCCGGTTTTTGCATCGAGCGCGACAAGCCTGCAGTCCGTTGTTGTTACGAGAACTTTGCCCTGCCATACGGCGACGCCCCGGTTTACGCGGGCGGTCCAAGACATATGAGGATTCTCTGCGAGTCGGGAGCGCACATCGGGGTCGTAGTGCCAGATGACATTGCCGGTCGCGGCGTCAATGGCAAATACCAGCGAATAAGCACCTGAAAGGTAGATGACGCCGTCAACTACGATGGGTGTTGCGGATATTCCGTCCGGGACAGGCAGGTTCGTAGCCCACGCGAGTCCGAGTTCTGTTACGGACTCATCGTCAATGGATCGCAACGGACTGTAATGCTCGCCACGGAAGTTGCCGCCTTTCAAAAACCAGTTGCTGCCGTCGCGAGCCTCTGCCAGCACGCGCTTTTCGGTGACATCACCAGCCGCGAACAAGCATGTCGTGGCCAGCAGGAGCGATATGACGGAAAGAACTTTCGGGTATCGCCATTGCTGCATTTTGCGTCTCCAAACGACCGCATCAGGCCACATTGTGGATTAACCGCGACGCCAAGGCTAATCTTGGGGCCCGGCGATAATCGACCGCAGACCAGACCAGGCCGGATGGGAGAGGGCATGATGAAAAACCAGGCTTTTGAATACAGTGCTACTGGTTCTTATTGGGACCGTGGCTGCCGCGTCGGTGAACGAGCCGTTGCATCCAGCGAAATTGTCACGAGGCGATATTGCCGGCGAGGTCTTCGATCGCGCGGAAATGATCGAGCACACGGACAACGGCAATACGACGCTCGATGTAACGTCGTTCCTCTCGAGCGACAAGAAATTCGGTTCGGGTATGTACAAGTCCGGTGCGGTGCGGTTCGAAATCACCGAGCCATATGGCGTTGATGAGTTCATGTACTTCCTCGAAGGCAGCGTAACGCTGACGTCCAGTGACGGTGTGGTACAGGTGATTAACGCCGGTGAGGCCGTGACCATTGCAAAGGAGTGGACCGGCGTTTGGGACACGCAGGGATACACCAAGATTTGGGTGATTTATTCAGAGGATGGATCAGGGCTTGAATAGTAGAATCATAACGGCACTGCTTTGCCTGGTATTGCTGAACGCATGCGGTGAGCGCGAAGCCAATAGAAATGCTGCGGATTTTGTCTTCACGAACGCGAAGATCTACACGGTCAACGAAGCTGCAACCATGGGCGGAAGCAGTCGCGATTAAGGGCAACGAGATCGTGTACGTCGGGGATGCGGCAGGGGCGGAAGCCCTGGTTGGCGCTTCCACTGTGCGTACCGACGCAGGTGGACAGTTATTGCTGCCGGGATTCATCGACTCGCATGTGCATCCGATTGCCGGCGGTGCTTACGCAACGGCGCTTTCGCTGGATACGTCTGGAACTGTTGAGGGCTGGGTCGCGGCGATCGCGGACTACGCAGCCGAAAATGCAGATGCGCCGGTCCTGTTCGGGTACGGGTTTCTGGCAACGACGTTTGGCCCCGTTGGGCCGACGCGGCAACTCATCGACGCCATTGTCCCCGACCGGCCCGTATTGATCATGGATGAAGGTTTCCATGCTGCCTGGGCCAACACGGCCGCGCTCGAAGCGTTGAACATCACCCAGGACACGCCTGATCCGGTTCCTGGCTTCAGCTACTACAAGCGCGATGCAAACGGCGATGCGACCGGCTACCTGCTGGAAGGCACGGCGGGAATGGCAATGGACAGCCTCGACGTCATTACCGAGGAAGTTGTCGTCGAGGGCTTCGGCATTATTCTCGACATCATGAACGCCTACGGCGTTACGGCAGCCTACGATGCCGGTGTTATCGGCTACGAGAACATCGCAGCCTCAGTATTGAAGCGAACCGAAGAAAGCGGTGATTTGACTGTGCGACTGGTCGGCTCGTACCGGCCTCGCGGGCCCCAGGACGTCGGCCGAAGCAGTGGACAAAGCGCTCAAATGGGGCCGCATGATCAGGGGCGATCGCTATCGTTACAACGTCTTGAAAATCATGGATGACGGTACTGTCGAGGGTCGCACGGCTGCGATGTTCGAGGACTACCAGGGCGAGCCAGGCAACAGCGGCGAGACGGTCTTTACGCAGGAAGAGATGACGTCAATGGTCGTAGGCGCGGCAGAAAACGACATCGACGTGCACATTCACGCACTTGGTGAACGCGCGATACACGAGGCGCTGAACGCTATCGAAGCGGCCCGAAAGGTCGCACCCGAAAGCAGTACCCGCTATGCGATCTGCCACATCCAGGTCATCACTGACCAGGATTTGCCGCGATTTGCCGAGCTCAACGTCATTGCTCAGAGCACGCCGCTCTGGGCATCGTACGACACCTACGGCGAGCAGTTCGTCAGTGACGACCAGTTCAGCCGGTTCTGGCGCTTCAATAGCCTCAAGAACCTGGGCGTGCGGCTTTCGTTCGGCAGCGATTTTCCGGCCAGCGGCGCAGGCACTTTGGGCTTGTCTCCGGTCGTGCAAATTGAAATCGGACATACGCGGCAAAACCCCGGAGAGCCTGACGCACCGGTACAGCCACGAGAAACCGAACGACTCGATGTTGAGAGCCTGGTGCGCGGCTTCACGATCGATGCGGCCTACCAGATGCACATGGAAGACGAGATCGGGTCTATTGAAGTCGGCAAGAAAGCGGATCTCGTTGTACTCGACCAGGATATCTTTGACGTCGATGCCTACGACATACACAGGACCAAAGTGGTCCTGACAATGATGGACGGTAAAGTCGTCTATGACTCGGCCGCGGAGTAACGCACCTTGAATGAATCGAAGATAAAGGTCGCTGTCGTTACTGGCGGTGGTCACGGAATCGGTCGCGCCCTGTGTCGTCGCCTGGCAAAGGATGGCGCGATGGTCGTCGTTGCGGATATAGACGAAGCGGCAGCGTCGACCGTTGCGAACGAGATCGGCGGTGTTGCCAAGATGCTCGATGTCAGTGATGAACAGGCGATAGCCCGGCTTATCGAGGAAGTCGAAAAAGCTCATGGCCCGATCGACATGTTCGTTTCGAACGCGGGTGTCGGTTACGGCGATGGTGCCAGCGGCGCCATCTCCGCCGAAGGGGGTATGAACCCCATCGACGATCGATGGGATATATGCTGGCAAGTAAACGTCATGGCACATGTCTTCGCGGCGAGAGCGCTGGTGCCGCGCATGCTGAAACGCGGTAGCGGGCACCTGGTAAATATTGCGTCAGCCGCCGGACTGTTGAGCCAGATCGGCGATTCGGCGTATTCGGTGACCAAGCACGCGGCCGTCGGTTTCGCCGAGTCGCTGGCAATTGACTACGGTGATGCCGGTATCGTTGTATCGGTAGTGTGCCCGCAGGCGGTAGCGACCCGCATGATCGGCATCGAAGACGATTCGGAATCAATGGAGGGCGGTTTCAGGGGCAATGACGTCGACGGCATAATGAAACCGGTAGCCGTCGCCGATATCATCGTCGACGAAGCGCTGGCCGGCCGCTTCCTGATTCTTACACATCCAGAGGTGACCACTTACGTGCAACGCAAGGCCAGCGATCACGACCGCTGGATCGGCGGCATGCAGCGTTTTCGAAAGAAAATGCTCTAGGGCGATCCGCTGTACTGCCACAGCACCGACGAGCGCTGAGCCGAACGGCAGTAGGCGAGTAACGGCCCGTCACTGTCGGCGATGATCTTCTGGAACTGTTCGATCATTTCCGGCGTAATGCCCGTATTTGAAACCGGCAGATGGTGAAACGCAATGCCGTGATTCGCGCACTCTGCTGCGATCGATGCAGCCGTCGGTTGACCGAAGTCTTCACCATCCGGGCGGTTGCAGACAATCGTAGTAAACCCGTCGTTCTTTAGTGCTTCGACATCGGCTGGCTGAATTTGCCCGGCGACGCAGCATGCCTCGGTGAGTTTATAGATTTGCATGGTCTTCTTATTTCTTGTGTTTCAGTAATTCGTCGAGGCCGGCAAATGGCGTATGCGAAGACGCCGGCACTGGCTCATCGCCCGGCGTTGCGCTCTTGTTTGAGTCAGCCTCTTGATACCGCGCATGCTCATTGTCGTGGCAGTACAGACACAGCAGCTCCCAGTTGCTGCCGTCTGGCGGATTATTGTCGTGGTTATGGTCCTTATGATGGACAGTGAGCTCGCGCAAGTTTTCGCCGCTGAATTCGCGCCCGCAGCGCGCACAAATCTTGGGATACAGCTTGAACGCTTGCGCCCGATAACCCTTCTCACGCTGTTCCCGCTCGCGCCGAGCCATCGCCACGATTCTGTCGTCAGGTCCGTTGTTCACTTCTGTTTTCTTCGATGACATACCTGCAGCCTGGAATGACGCATCCGAATTTAACACCCACACACCCGACTAAACTGCGTTAATCGGAATCTTGAGATAACGAATGTCGTTGTTTTCGGGTTCCGGAAGCTGGCCCGCGCGAATATTCACCTGGATCGCCGGCAACAATAGCTTTGGCATTCCGAGCTGACTGTCGCGGCCCTCGCGCGTTTCCACAAACGCCTTTTCGGTGACGCTCTTGTTGATGTGAATGTTGCCGTCGCGCTGTGCGGCCACCGTCGTTTCCCACGCGAATTCATCGCGCCCGGGCGCCTTGTAGTCGTGGCACATAAAAAGCCGCGTGTCGTCGGGTAACGCGAGAATCTTCTGGATGGAGCCATACAATTGTGCCGCGCTGCCACCCGGAAAGTCGGTGCGGGCGGTGCCAAAATCAGGCATGAACAACGTGTCGCCAACGTAAGCCGTGTCGCCAATGACGTAGGTGATGCATGCGGGCGTATGCCCCGGCGTTGCGATCACGCGTCCACCGACGTTGCCGATCTCGAACGCGTCGCCGTCGTCGAACAAATGATCGAACTGGCTGCCGTCCGCAACAAGATCAGCCAGGTTAAACACGCTCTTGAACGTTGACTGGACCGCGGTAACGCCCCTGCCAATTGCTGTCCGGCCCCCCAGTTGTTCCTTCAGATAGGGTGCGCCGCTGATATGATCCGCGTGCACATGGGTCTCGAGAATCCAATCGATCGTGAGCTTGTTCTTCTGTACGTATGCAACGACCTGGTCCGCCGACGCGGTTGACGTGCGGCCGGAGGCGGGATCGTAAGTCGAGTACGGGATCGATTATTGCGGCCCGCCGGGTCGCCGGGTCGCTGACCACATAGGTAACCGTGAACGTCGCTTCGTCGAAAAACGCTTTTACTTTGCCTTATGTCTTCGGCGGCTACACGGTGGCGCGGACGGCAGCGAGATCTCTACGCCCTGGGTACACGCGTTCGACCCGCTGACCCGGCTCGTTCGAGGAGCGACGAGCCAATGCCGGTGCCTGTCGACGACGCTGTCGCGGTCACCTACGACGATCGGTTTATCTACCTGATTAGCGGCTGGCATGATCGACGGTAACGTCAACCTCGTGCAGCGCTACGACACTGCAAACGGACAGCTGGTCACAGGCGACGCCGACGCCGGGTCGCGGCGTATTCGGGCATGCGGGCGGCATCGTCGGAAATACGATCGTCTACTGCGACGGGGTTGCGATCGAGCCCGCGTGCGAATCGGCGCCGGGACTTCGTCGGCAGCAACGACCAGTGCTTCGCCGGCAAGATCGACGAACAGGACAATCCGCGACGCATCGACTGGCGAACCGTGCCGCCGCATCCCGGGGCATCGCGCTACCGCATGGCGGCGGCTGGCATCGACGACATGAACGCGGTCGTGTTCGTAGGCGGCAGCGACAATCCGTATAACTACGATGGAATGGCTACAACGGCGAGCCATCACAACCGGTCGTGGAAATCATGCGCTATGATCTCGAGCAGCGAGCGTGGACGGCACGCTGACGTCTGATGCGGCCGGTTCAATGGATCATCGCGGGCTGGTGCGCTTTCGCGGCACGCTGGCTGACGGCGGGTGGCATGCTCGAGGATCAGCGCGTAACCGCTCAAGTGGTCGCCTACTCGTTCAGGTCAGCTAGGCGTTCAGGACCGCTTCGCGAATCTTGTCAATCTGAGGCTTGAGTTTCGGCGGTGCTTTGCCCAGGCAATGATTTTCGCGCGGACAGCTGGAGCTGCGCTGGCAAATAATCGTCGCATCGCTCGCCGCCCCCTGTTCGATCCACCCGATATTCAGAATCTTGGAGATGCTCTCAAGTTGCTGGCGTGCCTCGCTCGGGATTGGCCCTGAGCCGCCGCTACTGTTACAGCTCGCTTCGATCATGTCGATTGTGCGTTTCGGGTCAATGCTTTGTGCAATGAGCGCAGGCGAAAGGTCTACGCCGGCACACAGGACGTGCGGATTTCCGGCGGCGTCCTCGCTGCGTATCGACTGACAGCAATAGAGCCGCTTGTCATCGCCGCTTCGCAGTACGGATATTTGCGAAGAGGGTTTGGTCGATCGGGTATTCAGCATTCGAAAGACGGCCCAGTGCTGGCAAGGATCCGAAACCAGGGTCATGTTGCCCCAAGGCAACGGGATGCCGTTGCCGCGATAAACCGCTCGCAGATGACCGGGCGGGTAGGCGTCGAAATAGTGCCAGTGCGGGTAAGGAGACACACTCGGCATTCGTCTCATCACGAGTGTCTTGGTCAGATCGATCTTGTCACCGGCATCGATAGCGTAAGCCTGCCGGGCAAGGAATTGTCGAAACGGTGTCTTCGGTGCGAGCAGCGCCGCCGCAAAATAACTGCATTCAAAGTCGCGCCACGCGTACAGGATGTCCTTTGCGTCGACATTCATCGATTCGCCGTCATGGCGACGGCCGGATACGCGCCCCCCGGAGACCTGCGGCGCACGTGCGCCATCACCGCCATGCAGAACCATGTGGCCGATATGGTTGGCGAGATCGAACTTCAGTCTTGCTGGGTCCTTCTCCAGCTCGCGGTTCAGGTACACCTTGTCCGGCGCATCGAAGAAGGAGCGCACCAGCGTGTTGAGGGGTTGATCGGATTCGCCCTTGTCCTCGAACGTGGAATTTTCGAACCACTGAACTTTGAGGCCGAGATCGCGGGCGATAGCGAATAAATTGTCGAGGTGCATCGGGAACTGTTTCTTGCCGACAGTATCGGCGGCGCGCTCAATATCGGGGAAGCGGTTGTGGCTCGCCTCCTGGTGCGCGCGAATAAGCAGGTGGGCAAACTGTCGTCCCGTGGTCCCGGTCTGTGCAAGCAGTTCGGGGATCGCGAGCTGCAACAATGATTCCGAGAACAGAAAGCCGGGCTCCAGCGGCATGCCGCTGACCGCGGCAGCCGGCGCCGTGTCGATCGCTTCGTCGTCAAGGGACTCGTCGAAGAACCAGCTCGTTTTCTTCTGGAATATCTCGGCGATGATTTCCAGCAGGCGTTCGGAAGGGACCCGCTTGCCGTTCTCGATCATTGACAGGTATGAAACCGACGGGCCGGCATCGGCATCGATCTGCACGCAGCGTACCGACAGGTCCTCCAGCGTGAGGTTGTTGCGCTTTCGTAAGCTCTTGATTTTAGTGCCTAAAAAGTGCGCTTTGCGGCGGAGCCCCTGGTGGCTGCTCATGTCGAGCCCTCTTGTGAAATTGACAGTGTGAAATTTTCGCTGTGAAATTTCATAATAATGGGGCGTACAATAGGCAGCAAGTGATTTTTCGCACGATTTACGGTGCCCAGGGAAAAGAGGACATTGCCATGACGCGACAGGAACAGATTAACAAGCTCAAATCGGAGTGGGCGAACAGCCCACGGTGGAAAGGTGTCGAGCGCGGCTACAGCGCCGAAGACGTAGTTAAACTGCGTGGCACGGTGCAGATCGAACACACGCTCGCTCGCCTCGGCGCCGAGAAGATGTGGCGTCTGGTTAACCAGGAAGAACCGCTTTGCGGGCTGGGTGCCCTGACAGGCAACCAGGCCATCCAGGAAGTTCAGGCTGGTTTGAAAGCTATTTATTGCTCCGGCTGGCAGGTCGCCGGCGATGGCAACAGCGCGGGCGAAATGTACCCGGACCAGAGTTTGTACCCGGTCGATTCAGTGCCGAAGATGGTAGAGCGCATCAACAATGCTCTGCTGCGCACCGATGAGATTCATGCACTCAACGGCGACGACAGCATTGACTGGCTGCCACCGATCATTGCCGACGCCGAAGCGGGATTCGGTGGCAACCTCAACGCGTTCGAACTGATGAAGGCGATGATCAAGGCTGGCGCGGCCGGCGTACACTTCGAGGACCAGCTTTCTTCCGCCAAGAAGTGCGGTCACATGGGTGGCAAGGTCCTGGTGCCAACGCACGAGGCCGTGGCGAAGCTCAATGCCGCCCGGCTTGCCGCCGATGTCTGCGGCGTTCCGACCGTGCTACTGGCGCGTACCGACGCGGACGCGGCAAACCTGATTACGTCTGACTCAGATGATCGTGACCATCCGTTCATTACGGGTGAGCGCACGCCGGAAGGCTTCTACCGCACGAAGGCCGGTATGGATCAGGCAATCGCGCGCGGGCTGGCTTATGCGCCCTATGCGGACATGATCTGGTGCGAAACGTCGAAGCCGGATCTCGAGCAGGCAAAGGTCTTCGCCGATGCGATTCACGCCGAATTCCCGGACCAGCTGTTGTCCTACAATTGCTCGCCGTCGTTCAACTGGAAAGCGAATCTCGATGACGCGACGATGAAAGTCTTCCGCGAAGAACTCGGCAAGATGGGTTACAAGTTCCAGTTCATCACGCTGGCAGGCTGGCATGCGCTGAATTCGAGCATGTTCAATCTGAGCCGCGCCTACAAGCAGGATGGCATGTACGCATACTCAAAATTGCAGGAAAAAGAGTTCGCGGACGAGAAGTTCGGCTTCCGCGCCGCCAAGCATCAGTCCTTTGTAGGGGCCGGGTACTTTGACGCGGTGCAGAATACGATCATGCACGGACTGTCATCGACTACCGCGCTTGACGGCAGCACCGAAGAAGAGCAATTCGTCGCATAAACCGATTGACAGGTACGTGTCCGGCAGGAGCTAATACTCTTGGAATCAGCAGCGGCTAACTCTATGAGTATTGACGAACGACAACCCGTTGGCGGGTTGAGCATTTCTCGCGTTTTCTTCGAATTCGTCGAGCAGGAACTCCTGCCGGCGATCGACTTCAAGTCCGAGGTATTCTGGCGCGGGCTTGAATCGATCGTCACCGAGCTGACGCCGATCAATCGCTCGCTGCTGGCAGTCCGCGATGAACTGCAGCAGAAAATCGACGAATGGCATGTCGCGAGGCAAGGCAAACCCTGGCAACAGGCGGACTACGTCGCGTTTCTGAAAGACCTTGGCTATCTCGCCGATGCGGGAAAACCGTTTCAGATTGAAACGGCCAACGTCGATGCCGAGATCGCAGAGATCGCCGGACCACAGCTCGTGGTACCGGTTAGCAATGCACGATTTGCAATCAATGCCGCGAACGCTCGCTGGGGCAGTCTATACGACGCGCTTTACGGTACCGATGTCATCAGCGAGGACAACGAGCAGCAGCGCGAGGGCCCCTACAATCCAGCGCGCGGTGCGGCCGTCATTCGCTATGCGACAGCGTTTCTTGATCGCGCCATTCCGCTCGATGGTGTCAGCCACGCTGACGTGAATAGCTACGGGCTCGATCGACTCGATACCGGCACGGTCTTCGTGGCTTCACTCGCCAACGGCGAAACGAAGCCGCTGAAAGACCCGCAGCAGTTCGTCGGGTTTTCGGCCGTTGACGATCAGCTCGGATATCTGTTCCGCAACAACGGCCTGCACATTGAAATCCAGGTCGACCCGGATCACCCGGTTGGCAGGGACGCGACCGCCGACGTTGCGGATGTCATTCTCGAAAGCGCGATAACCACGATCCAGGATTGCGAGGATTCGGTCGCCGCGGTCGACGCCGAGGATAAGGTCGGCGTGTATCGAAACTGGCTGGGCTTGATCACGTGCGAGTTGGAAGCGACGCTCGAGAAGTCGGGCAAGACGATCACGCGCAGGCCAAATCCGGATCGCGTATACACGGCCACCGATGGCAGCGAACTGGCGTTGTCGGGCCGCAGCCTGCTTTTGGCCCGGAACGTCGGGCACCTGATGACGACCAATGCCGTACTCGACCAGGCGGGCGACGAGATCTTCGAAGGAATACTTGATGCCGTAATCACGACAGCATGCGCCATGACCGATCGCAGGCGCGAAGGGTATCAGCCGAACAGCTCGACTGGCAGCATCTACATTGTAAAACCAAAGATGCATGGACCCGAGGAGGTCGCTTTCACGGACAAGCTTTTCAGCCGTGTCGAAGAGTTGTTCGAACTGAAGCCGAATACGATCAAGGTTGGTGTCATGGATGAAGAGCGCCGCACCACCGTCAATCTTGCTGAGTGTATTCGTGCCGTCAAAAAACGCATCGTGTTTATCAACACCGGCTTTCTGGATCGCACCGGTGACGAAATTCATACCAGCATGCAGGCTGGGCCTGTGCTTCCCAAAGAAGCAATCAAGAAAGAACCGTGGATCAACGCCTACGAAGACTGGAACGTCGATATCGGCATACGCTGCGGGCTGCCGGGCAAAGCGCAGATCGGCAAGGGCATGTGGCCGAAGCCCGATGAGATGCTGCAAATGATGGAGACAAAGCAGGCGCATCCGGAAGCCGGAGCCAACTGCGCCTGGGTGCCGTCGCCGACCGCGGCAACACTGCACGCCATGCATTATCACGCGGTTAACGTGCGCCAACGGCAAAAGGCGCTCGCAAAAAGAAAGCTGGCAAGCCTTGACGATATCCTGACGCCACCGCTGGGCGATCTCAGTCGATTGTCGGCGAACGAGATTCAGGCTGAGCTGGACAACAATGCGCAGGGAATACTCGGCTACGTTGTTCGCTGGATCGATCAGGGTGTGGGTTGTTCCAAAGTCCCCGATATCGACGATGTTGGCCTGATGGAAGATCGGGCCACCTTGAGAATATCGAGTCAGCATATTGCCAACTGGCTGTTACATGGCATAACGAACAAAGCGCAGGTACTCGAGACGTTCAAGCGCATGGCGAAAATCGTCGACAGGCAGAATGAGGGTGATGCATCATACGAACGCATGAGTGACGACTTTGACTCAAGCATCGCTTTTGAAGCCGCCTGTGCACTGGTGTTCGATGGCTGTAAGCAACCCAACGGCTATACCGAACCGCTCTTGCATCGCTATCGCCGGCAGAAGAAAGCGCAGCTTGTGAAATAAAACGTGCGGTCCGCGGCCGTGCGACTGCTACTTGTGGCGGCATTGCTGCCTGGTTTGTTGCTTGCTGATGATGCCGTCACCGTTGCTGTAGCCAGCAACTTCGCAACAACTGCAGCGGAACTCTCGGCGACTTTCACGAAAATTTCTGCAGTTCCGGTTCGCATCAGCCCGGGGTCAACGGGCAAGCTCTATGCTCAGATCATTAACGGCGCGCCGTTCGACCTTTTTCTGGCAGCAGACTCTCAACGCCCGCTGTTACTCGAGCAATCCGGGCACACCGTGACTGGCAGTCGGCGGACCTACGCGATCGGCAGCCTCGTCTTGTGGTCGCGTGATGAACGGCTGCGAGGCAAAGACTGTCGCGAGGTGCTCGAGCAAGGTGACTATCGTTGGCTGGCACTCGCCAACCCGGAAACTGCCCCGTACGGTGCGGCAGCGCGTGAGTATCTTGAAGACGCCGGTCTCTGGGAGTCTGCATCGCAGCGTGCCGTATTCGGAGAAAATATCGCGCAGACGCTACAGTTTGTCGCAACGGGTAATGCGACACTGGGGTTCGTCGCGCTGTCGCAAACTAAGGAACCTCATTTGCCTTCCGCCACCTGTTCCTGGACCGTTCCGGCGCCTTCGCAGGCCTCGCTGCACCAACAGCTGGTGTTGCTGGCCAGGGCGCGTAGTAATGTGGGTGCACGGCAGTTTCTTGAATTTCTGCGTACGCCGGCCGCCAGAGAGATCATCCGCCGACACGGCTATGGGGTTCCCGACCAGTGAACGAGCTGACCGGCATGTCGATCTTCGCGCCGCTCCTGCTTTCGGTGCAGCTTGCGCTGGTGACCACGGTTGTGCTGTTACTGATTGGTACGCCAATTGCCTGGTGGCTTTCGCAAACCCCGTCGCGATTCAAACCGGTCGCGCAAGCTGTCGTAGCGATGCCCATAGTACTGCCGCCGACCGTAATCGGTTTTTACCTGTTGATTCTGTTGGGCCCAAACGGCGCAATCGGGAGCTGGTGGGTGCAAGTAAGCGGAAGTGCATTGACGTTTTCTTTTTCAGGGCTTGTCATTGCGTCGTGCGTTTACAGCCTGCCGTTTGCGGTCCAGCCCCTGCAAAGCGCTTTCGAATCTTTGCCCCGGCAGACGTTGGAGTTTGCCTGGACACAAGGCGCATCGAAACTCGATGCGTTCTTCGCCGTTGCAATGCCGATGTCAGTTCGCGGCTTCATCGGTGCCTCCGTTCTTGCTTTCGCCCACACGCTCGGCGAATTTGGCGTCGTACTCATGGTCGGCGGCAATATCCCCGGCGAAACGCGTGTAATTTCCATTGCTATCTACGATCAGGTCGAATCGCTCAATTATGGCGCCGCACACCAGATGTCGTTGTTGTTGCTGGCGTTTGCTTTTGTCGTGTTGTTCGGGATGTTCGTCATCAACCGACGCTGGAGCACGCGATGACAAGGATCGCCGGCATAGCTTCCGACGATGCCACCGTAACGCTGAAACACGCGTTGCGCCGCAATGATTTCAAACTCAACGTCGACGTGCAGATTCCTGCGACCGGCATTACGGGTTTGTTCGGTGAGTCGGGGTCGGGGAAGACAAGTTTGCTGCGGTGTATTGCCGGGCTCGAGGCAGACCTGTCGCATGATACTCGCCCGATACACGAGCGCGGTGTCGGCTACGTCTTCCAGGAGCCGCAGCTCTTCCCGCATCTTGATGTGCGAAGAAATATCGAGTTCGGCTTACGTAGATCATCAGTCCCGAAGGTCGATCGCGAGCAGGTGATCGAGATGTTAGGCCTCGGCGACCTGCTTGATCGCATGCCAGATGGCCTGTCGGGCGGGGAAGCACAGCGCGCTGCCATAGCCGCCGTATTGCTGCGATCGCCACAACTCGTGCTGATGGACGAACCGCTGGCGTCGCTGGACCAGCGCCGCAAGGACGAGTTATTGCCCTATCTTGACCGCCTGCACGATGAACTGTCCGTACCGATGATTTACGTCAGTCACAGCATCGACGAGGTTAGTCGGCTGTGTGATTACTTGTTGTTAATCGATGACGGCAAGATTGTTGCCAGCGGTGAGTTGCATGAGATGTTGTCACGACTGGATCTGCCCATGCTATCGGGATCCAACGCCGGCTCCGTCATAGACGCCAAACCCTGGCGCTACGACCGCGACTACGATTTGACGCAGGTCAATTTTTCGGGAGGAGAGCTCAGTGTGCCGGGCCGCTACGATACGAATGTGCGCAGCGTTCGTCTGCGGATTGCAGCGCAAGATGTCAGCATCTGTCTGAGCAGGCCGGATGATACGACCATCCTGAACGTCCTCGCCGCCGAGATAGACGACGTGCAAACGTCGGGACCTTCATCGGCCGTGGTACGCCTCGCCTTGGGTACCGACTACCTGCTGGCGCTGGTTACGAGGCGTTCCGTTGCCCGGCTTGATCTCAAAAAAGGCGACCAGGTATTTGCCCAGGTCAAGTCAGTGACTGTCAGACATTGAAGGTATTTTTTTACGGCCTTTTTATGGACGTCGACCTTCTCGCCAAGAAGGGAATAACTCCGCAGGTCGCTGTGGTCGCGAATGTAAACGGATTCAGTCTGCATATCGGAGAGCGCGCAACACTTTTACGCTCGGCTGGTGCCCGGGCGTACGGAGTCATGATGGAGATCTCTTCTGGTGAAGCGAAGGACTTGTATGCAGAGAGCAGTGTCGCAGACTATGTGCCTGAAGTTATAACCGTCGAACTCATGGACGGGAGCGAAGTTGAAGCTAGTTGCTATATTTTGCCTGACGACAAGATCACCGAAACCAACAGGGACTATGCAAAAGCGCTCCTGCAAGTGGCGGTCAAATTAGCTCTGCCTGATAACTATATTGCCGAAATCGCGCAAGCCTGTGTCTAGTTGACCGACCGCTTTGTATCCGAAAGCGGACGTTGCTCATTCGGGTATTTACCTTACTTTGGTGATTCGTTGTTTAGCAACCAATCTTGCTAAGATACAAGCTTATTCGATAGGCGCGGGTGGTGAACCATGAAATTGGGAGCATTTTCGATAAGCCTTGCCGTCAAAGATCTCGCGACCTCGCAGGCTTTTTACGAGAAACTTGGATTTAAAGAGGTTGGCGGTGATGCGAAACAGAATTGGCTGATACTGAAAAATGGCGATCATGTGCTTGGCCTTTTCCAGGGCATGTTTGAAAATAATTTGCTGACGTTCAACCCCGGCTGGGACCAAAGCGGAAACAATCTTGACTCGTTTACCGACGTGCGCGAGATACAGCGCGAGCTGAAAGCCCGGGGGATTACCCTCAGTAGTGAAGCAGACGATTCAACCTTAGGTCCCGCGAGCCTGATGCTTTCTGACCCGGACGGAAATCAGATACTGATTGACCAGCATCGCTGATCGTCTGGTCTGAGAATGTTCAGCAGCTCGCTCAAGAGCAGACGGTCACTTAACGGTTCCAAACATGAAAATAGCCTTTGCAATCCTTTTATTCATACTGACTTCTCTTAGCCGTTTCATCGGGCGTGACGAAAATTTTATTGATGCAACAAGATGTTGAGTTTTTTGGTCGGTATGGATTCTCGAACACTATGCTCATCGCTTTCGGAGCAGCTCAACTGATTGGTGGCATCATGATGCCGTTGAAGAAGACAAGATTCTTTGGGGCAGCCATTGTCGCAAGCACGTTCCTTGTGTCTTTGGCGATATTGCTTATGGACGGCAATATACCTGTCAGCATAGTTACCGCTATTGCAACGCTAATGCTATTCATCGTCATGAAGGTGAGTTGGCAGGCTCATGCGAAAGAATCGAACGGCGGTCTACTGATCCAAAGCAGACCTTTCGAATTTTGTGACCTACACTCGCTCAAGTGGGTCCTTTCAATCTGAAGTGCCCTTCGTGCAGGCCGTCTCGTTTTTACTGTAAGCAATGAGACTTGCGTCACAGCTTTCTGAGCTTCCAGGTGAACCCCCCTCTGTAACATTCTAATCTTGTGTGGCTTGCGCACAGGTACGGGAGGTATCTCATGATTTTTTTCGGATCAAAAGGAAAGGTCGTCGCTGGAGAGGTGGTGCAGGGCGTTCAGTGCCCGAGCTGTCAAAATAGCCAGCACGCGTCATTCGGAATATTGAATTACTTCCATCTTTACTGGATTCCGACATTTCTTACATCAAGAAAAGCCGGCATTGAGTGTATGCACTGCAAACGAACCCTCGTTGGTGACGAATTGCCATCGCATCTTGCTGAACAAATCAAGTCCGGCGTATTCACTACAGGGAATACGCTACCCATGTTCTCTGGTCTGATCATAATCGGTGTTCTTGCTATGTTGGGGGTATATGCAGCGCAACAAGACGATGCGCGCGAAGCCACCTATATCGCCCAGCCGGCGGTCGATGACTACTATGTAGTCAAACTCACTGAGATGTATGACGAAGTCGATGCCGAGTATCCGTACGGTCTTATGCGCATTACAGACGTGTCATCAAATGGAATAGAAATGCAGGTCGCTAATATGGCTTACAACAAGGCATCGGGCGTGCAGAAAGACATTCGTCAAGGCAAGGCGTCTGCGGATACTTATTATAATGCCGAAATCATCCTTCTCGAGTTGGCTGATTTGAAACAACTGAAAAACTCTGGAGCAATCTACTCCATCGAGCGATGATAATTTGCACACATGCGGAGCCGGAAAACGAGTGATCGCTACCAAGGAAAGCAACCGTCGATCGACGGACTAGAAACTCACAAAATGGAACCGACGGCGCTAGGCCTGTTTGCGCCGCCGCCGTGGAGCGCCTTTGCTATTACCACCGCGGTTTTTGGGTGCACTAAAGCGGTGTTTCTTGGCTCCATCATTTCGGGGTCCGCTCGATCGCCTCGATCGGCCGTTTTGTATTGGCTCTGCCTTGATTCGAGGATCCACTTCATAACCCGGCACGATTTCTTTCGTGATTTCCGACCCGAGCATTTGCTCGATGTCGCGCAGTAGTCTCAGCTCATCGACGCAGACCAGCGAAACCGCCGCACCTTCGTATCCTGCTCGGGCAGTTCTGCCGATACGATGCACATAGTCCTCAGGGACGTGTGGCAGTTCGTAGTTGACGACGTGCGGCAAGCGTTGGATATCGAGACCGCGCGCGGCAACATCGGTCGCAACCAATACACGCACCGAACCGTTCTTGAAGTCCTGTAACGCGCGAGTTCTCGCGCTCTGGGATTTGTTGCCGTGGATAGCGGTCGCAGTAATACCATCAGACTCGAGTTGAGTCGCCAGGCGATTAGCGCCGTGCTTGGTACGGGTAAAGACGAGAACCTGTTGCCAGTCTTCCCTGCCGATGCGATGCGAAAGCAGTTCGCGTTTACGATTCTTGTCGACAGGGTAAACAACCTGGGTGACTTTGTCCGCCGTCGTGTTTTGTTGTGCGACCTGAATTTCGGCAGGCGAATTTAGCGTGCTTGCAGCGAGCTGTTTTATTTCTTTCGAGAAGGTCGCCGAGAACAACAGATTCTGACGCTCCTTCGGAAGCACTTTCAGCACCTTGCGAATATCACGAATAAAGCCCATGTCGAGCATGCGATCGGCCTCGTCGAGAACGAGTACCTCGACCGCAGAAAGATCAATGGTGCCTTGCTGCATGTGGTCGAGCAGTCGACCGGGCGTCGCAACAACAACGTCGACGCCTTTTCGCAGTCTGCTGATCTGGGTGTTGATGCTGACGCCACCGAAGATGACGCCGGTTCTGAATGGCAGGTAACGACCATACTCACAGACGCTCTCACCCACCTGCGCAGCGAGTTCACGCGTTGGTGTCAGCACGAGTGCCCGAATCTTGCGGCGATTGATTTTGCCGTATTGCAGTCGTTGCAATAGCGGCAACGCGAATCCGGCCGTCTTGCCAGTGCCGGTTTGGGCGCCCGCAAGGAGGTCGTGGCCTTCGAGTATGTGAGGAATTGCTTGCTGCTGGATCGGGGTAGCATCGCTGTAGCCCTTTTCATCGACCGCACGCAGCAGTTCGGCCGACAGGCCGAGTTGATTGAATAACATTGTATTTGTTGCTCCAGGTCGCCTGACCGCTCGCGATATGTAACCGCGTGGGGTTCGGTCCAGGCTGGGAATTCTTTAAAGGCTCCGGAACCCGCGAAATTGCTGGGGTCGGAGTAAGTGGCGCAGACCGATGTGCGCCAAGACGCGGCGGACTATAACAGAGTGGCAGCCAATTGGAAGGGCATGGCTCGGTCGTGCCAAATATTCAGGGATTGCGACAGAGATCACTCTCCACGTATTTCGCCAGTCGGGATACCGGTGTACGCGGCGATGAATGAGAGTTCACGACAATCGTATTGGCTGGCAAGTGGGCGGTGGCCCATTCTGCGAACCAGCATTCGGTCGCGGCGCGGTCCTCACGCGGACTGTCAGCGTCGGATCGCGGCACATGCAAATCGGATTGAAAAAACACGCCGGCGTCTTTGGCCCAGATACCGAGCGCGGTGTCAACGTGCGGCCCGCCTGGTAAGACGACAAGTTCGACTTCGTTGGCAGCATCGCCCAATGTGTGCCGATCAACCACAGGTTTGACCCTGACTTGGCCATCAATTTCGCTCAGCCGGTCCTCGGGCATGGCTGGTCGGTTCAATGCCCTCGTCAGAAAAGCGGCAACAGGTTGTGGCGCGAAAACATCGGCACCGGCCGCCGCAAAGGCACGGGCACCCGCTGCATGGTCATCATGTGCGTGTGTAATGGCGACCGCGCGAATCGGTGTGTCGGGAAACTGTTCAGCGAGATAATCGATAAAATTCTCAGATAATCCGCTGATACCGTAACCTGCTACCAGGTCAGCCGGTGGCAATTGCTGGAGTTCGATCCATCCAGCCGGCGCATCTGCTACTACAAGACCCTTCGCCGTCTCAATTACAAGGTGCGAGAACCCGGTTCGTACCCCGGTTACCAGGTGTACGCCGGCTGCGACCGGCTGCGTCTCGAGATTTATTTTTGCCGGCCATCGATCGCCGGGGAGGTCGATCGCTTCCAGATCACCGCTCAATTGCCACAGTGCAGCGGTCTCCGCTGCGCTCAATATTCGCCATGTACCTTGTGCAGTGAAGACGACATCTTCGTCGACGAGCATCGTAAGTTCGGGTGCGTCATCATCAGACCAGCGCCACTGCCATACCACGGGTACGCGGCCACGCAGTGGCATATCGGTCATTGTTCGAAATTCCTGGAGCCGGCCATTAATGACTAACACCTTGGCTTCATGCTGAGCGCCCGGATATTGCACTCGGATCCAGCCATCATCCGATGGTGTTATTACCCAATCTGGATGAGAATCGATTTCGGTCAGCAGGCGTTTGGGATCCGTGCGCCGGTAACGCAATGCCTCGTCGACGATATTCTTGCCTGTGAATTCAATGTCCGGTGGAGCCTGTCGATTGATGATTCGCACTGTGTCAGGCGGCAAGAATGACACTTTCCAGTCGCCCGACATGTCAGGGTTCGACTGCCCTTTACCGTCAAACATGACGTTACCCTTACCGTCCTCGATGATGTAGCAAAAGCGGGTTTGGTAATTCTCGCCGGCTTCCGGGCGCATGCCTTGATATCTCGCTCCAAGATCGAAGTTGCCATCGAGGCAAAATTCCGTGGCCGTTCTCGGGTCCGAGCATGCGATGAGCATCTCGAATGTGATTAGCGCGGCCAGAAGCCCGGGTAATTTCCAGAAAGGAGGCTTCATGGGTGGCTCCGGTCCTTGCGATGGCTTGCGAAGTGTTTCAGCAGTGTAACGAAGATGGAGTACGATACGCGACTGCTACGAGTACAGGGCACGGGATATGGCAAAGGGCGAAAGATTGGTGGGGGTTATCGGTGGCATGGGTCCTGATGCCACGATCGATTTCATGTCGCGGGTCCTCGAGAAGACGCCCGCCGACAAGGACCAGGATCATATACGCATGCTCGTCGAGCACAATCCACGTATCCCGAGTCGCCAATTGGCAATGCGTGGCGATGGCGAAAACCCGGGTCCTTTTCTTGCAGAAATGGCCACACGCCTCGAAGCGGCTGGTGCTGATTTCATCGTGATGCCCTGCAACGCCGCGCACGCCTGGCAGAACGACATCGATACCGCTGTAAATATCCCTTTCATCAGTATCATCGAGGCATCCGTGTCAAAAGCGCTGCAACTGGCTCCCGATGATGGTGCTGTCGGCATATTGACGACGCCGGCTTGCTTCGCGGCGGGCCTGTACCAGGAGGCGCTTGCCGACGCGAATCGTGAAGCCGTCTTGCAGACCCCGGACGAACTGGAAGAAGCCATTGCATTAATCGACCGCATCAAGGCTGGCGACAAGTCGGAGCCCGTCGTGACAGGTTTGTGTGAGTTGGCCGAACGACTGTTGTCCCGCGGCGCGAAGACACTCATCGCTGCATGCACCGAGTTGCCTTTGGTGCTGAACTCGTCGATGTTCACCGTACCGTTAGTCTCTTCGACCGACGTGCTGGCCGAAAAAACGGTTGCTCTGGCACTGTCAGATGAACCTCTGCAACAACAATAAGGAACAAGAAATGAAGCTGTCCCAATTTCCGCGTGTTTCGCTAGCGCACTTGCCGACACCGCTCGAACACTTGCCGCGCCTGAGCGATCATCTCGGTGGTCCCCAGATCTACGTCAAACGCGATGATTGCACCGGGCTCGCGACGGGCGGCAACAAAACGCGGAAGCTCGAGTATTCGATGGGGGAGGCCTTGCAAAAAGGTGCCGATACAGTAGTTACTGTCGGTGCCGTGCAATCCAACCACGTGCGCCAGACAGCGGCGGCCGCCTGCAAGCTCGGTCTGAAGTGCGAAGTATTGCTGGAGCACCGCGTAAAACATCCAAGCGATCTTTACAGGAACTCCGGCAACGTATTTCTCGACAGGATCTTTGGCGCCAAGCTGCGCGAGTACGACAAAGGTACCGACTTCGATGCCGCGATGGCCGAGGTTGCCGATGAGGTTACCTCTGCTGGCGGCACGCCCTATATCATCCCCGGTGGTGCGTCGAATCCCGTTGGCGCCCTCGGCTATGTCGGATGCGGCCTCGAACTGCTGCAGCAATTTGCCGACCAGGCGTTGAACGTCGATCACATCGTCACGGCAACAGGCAGTGCCGGCACTCATGCGGGGCTTGCGGTCGGTATTCGCGGCGGCGGCAGTGATTTACCCATTCTCGGTATTGGCGTCAATGCACCACAGAACGAGCAGGAAGAGCGCGTTTACGCGCTCGCTTGCGAGACCGCGGATCTCGTCGGCGTACCGGGCGTCGTCGCGCGGGACGACATTATTGCGGACTGCAACTACATCGGCCCCGGTTATGGCGAACCGACTGACTCGATGAACGAGGCGGTCCTCATGCTGGCGCGCCTCGAGGGTTTGTTGTTCGACCCGGTCTATAGCGGCAAAGCGCTCGCCGGCATGATTGACTACATTCGCAAGGGCCGCTTTCGAATCTGCGAGCACTATTGTGTTCTTGCACACCGGTGGTGCGGCTGGCCTGTTCGCTTATGCGGACACCTTGAGCCTCGATTAACATGCCGCCTTTCGAGAACGCGCGCTACTTTCAAAGTTCGGACGGACTTCAGCTCTACTACAGGGACTTTGCCAGCAACAAAGGCGGCACGCCTGTGCTCTGTCTGCCGGGACTGACACGCAACAGCAGGGACTTCGAGGATCTCGCCACCTACCTGAGTGCTCGACGCCGCGTCCTGACACCGGACCTTCGCGGTCGCGGTCTTTCCGAATACGATCCGGAGTGGCGCAACTATCGTCCGTCTACCTATGTACAGGATGCCTGGACACTACTCGATACGCTGGCAATCGATAAAGTCATTGTTATTGGCACCTCGCTCGGCGGGGTCTGCGCCATTGCAATGTCTGCGCAGCAAAAAGAAAGAGTCGCAGGCGTTGTCTTGAATGATATCGGCCCGGAGATCAATCCTGCGGGAGCAGAAAGAGTGAGGGAATATGCGGGTCTTGCGAAGCCTGTGCGTAACTGGGACGAGGCGATCGACCAATTCAGGCGCACCTATGCACACTTCTTTCCCGGACTGTCAGATATGGATTGGCAGAAACTCGTGCAGCGTGGTTACCGCGAAAATGAAAAGGGAATCCCAGAGCTCGATGTTGACCTCAATGTAGGAGAGGCTGCACGCAAGCTAAAACCGAAGACAGGTGATCTCTGGAAGATGTTCGATACATTGTCCGATACACCGGTTGTCTTGCTGTGGGGTGTTTTGTCAGATCTGTTGACCGAGGATATCGTCAAGAAAATGCAGGCTCGCAAACCCGACCTCGAGGTTGTTCCGGTTTCAAACCGGGGGCATGTTCCGTTATTGAATGAGCCCGAGTGCCGGACGGCGATCGATGGCCTGATTGACGGGGTTTGGTGAGTTCAAATCGTTCGGGGTCAAGCAGAGCCCAAAAGTGAAAGATCTGCTTCTTACAAGATATTTCCTAGTCGACGACCTGAACGCCTCTCCAGAATGCCACACGACCCGCGATCTGTTTCGCCGCATCCTTGGGGTTTTCGTAATACCAGGCCGCATCCGTGTTCTCGTTGCCGTTAACATCAAGCGTGTAATAGTTCGCCGTGCCTTTCCACGGGCAGCCCGTGGTCTTGTTGCTGGGTTTCAGGAAGGACTTATTAACGGAGCTTAGCGGGAAATAGTGATTTCCTTCTACAACGACCGTGTCATCCGATTCGGCTATTACTTCATCATTCCAGATTGCTTTCATTGCTCGTGCTGATCCTTCTGAATCGTAATTTTTTGAATCGTTTGCGAGGAGACTCGCGATCAGGTGCCAAACCCTGCCGTTAGCGCCGAGTCCAAAATGCGAGCTGTTGACTTCGATATTTCGGGCCTGCTTGTTGTAAGTGTCAATACTCGCCTGCCAGGCAACTACTCCATCCGCCTTGCTGTAAATCGACGTAACGGGCTGCTTGATACCGATAGAGTTGCGTGCATGGACTTCCTTCTCGAACTCATCCAGATCCAGGTTCGCCATTTCCGCGAACCGGCGACCGACCGTGGTGTACTTCGGGCCGCCGATGATCGGCGTACCCAGTGTTATGACTTCCCTGACGTAGGGCTCGAAAAGCCTGGCTGCTTCCCTTGCCGAGACGCCACCCAGGCTCCACCCGATCAAGGTTACCGGCGCGTTGCCGAGCGCATCGTGAATTTCTCGCGTTCGTTTGCCAACGCGCTGGATGTCGTTCTCGACGTCGCCGCGATTGCGTCCCTGCGCCCAGTCATAAACGTCATACCCAAGGTACGCAAGATAACGGTCAAGTGGCCGCATCGACCTTTCGTCCGTCCCGTAGCCCGGGATCAGCATCACCGGCCTGCCGTCACCCTTGGGTGCCGAGGCGAGTTGCGGTGCCCGAAAGAGCAGTGACGCCCAGTCCAGCGGCGCACGCAGCTCCAAAAGCGTTGCCAACCGGCTTGGTGGCCCGTAACTCGGGATTGGTTGCTGCATTGTTGAGTTCCTGACAGTTCGAGATTCAACGAGATTGGAGTCTACCGAATTGGCAGGCAGTTCACATTGCCGAAAGCGTTTTAGTGAGTTTCGTTGAGACCCCAGTCGTAGTCCCTGAACTCGATCGAGTAGTCCTGCGCACGCGCGAGGTCGCTCTGCAACGTGCCCGTCGCGAGGGTGGCGACATAGTCAACCAGGCCACGGTTAGCGGGAAGACCTTTGGCACGAAGATCGTTGATGAAGTCTTTTTTGTACCATTTAAAAATAGACGATAGAAATACGATTCGACCCTCATGGTCGACCGACACGTTATCCGGGTCATTCACGAAATCGCCTGCCGCTCTTGTCATCAGTTCTTCAAGCGCATCGCCGGTCGGCAGTTCGGGGCGGGCCACGGGACAGCTTTCGCTGGCGCAGTTAAGCACGAAGTGAATCCGGGCGTCCTTGTAGCGTGCCCGAATCTTGTCATTTTCGACGGCCAGCAAGCTCAAATAGTCACCGCCGAACGAAAATCGAAGCTGGTAGAAAAACCCCATGCCTTTGATCGCTTCGATAGGCGCTTTGACATCGGTGACGCTCGACAACGGCCAGCGGTCGAGCACGGCCTTGATGACATAGGCGTTGTAGCCGTACATCCAGTAGGCGAGTGCGTCGTTGCGCTCCGGGAATCGATCGGGTGTCTTGTCGGGACTGTATTTGCTGACGGCAGACAGGTAGCCGTCCAGTTGTGAAACGGAGTCCGCGGTTCCGTGCCACCGATCGTAATCGACCTGGCCGGCCGGAGTGACGTATTCGCGAAGCAATTCTTCCAGGGCGTCATGCGAGAAACCCTGCTCGGGAAAGCCTGCCACGACGGGCGCGTCTATTATGACCCTGCGCGGCCGGTTGACCCAGAAGAAGGTCGCCACGACAAATGCAAGGACCAGCAGGACCCCTATTGCTATTGATGTTTTTGTCATATCGTACAGAGACCGGCCGTAGGGTGGATGTATTACGCGATCATCAGCTAAACATCAGCGGTTCGTCAGGTCAGTTGACTGACTGCCCGTTAGGGTGACAGTCATGCCAGTACCGTCTGCGAGAAACAGGAGGATGCGATCATGAAGCCAAACACCCGGTCCGCCAGCGGCGCATTGCTGATGTTGGTAATCATACCCCTTATCGTAGGATTGCTTGCCTGCATGCCGGTACCAATCGGGGACCCCGAACGCAGCCGCATTGATCCGGATATCACCGGCGTTTGGGTCATGCTTGGTGACAGCGGGAATCCCGGATTTTTTGCGTTTGAGCCCTACGACAAACGAACCTGGCTGCTGACAGGTGTGCCGATTGAAGAGGGCGATGACGCCGATTTTGGCGACCGTGAATTCGAAAGCTATTCTGATTTCGCAGAATTTATCGATAAAGAGCCGGTCGTCGGCCGGGACGGCCTCACCGCCGGAAATATCGAAAACTACAAGGTATGGCGGACGAAGCTCGGTGGTGAATGGTTCATGACCTGGGAGCCCAAGACCGTATTCGATAACGACAGTTTTTCACCGGATATCTGGTTCGTTTTCCGGTTGGACAGACCGGATGAGGACACGCTGGTTCTGACCATGCTCGACGACGACTTGTTCGAGGGCGTCGAGGAGACACGGCGAGCCTACGAGCGCGTCGTCAAGAAGAACGCCAGGAACGAAGCGCTTTACTCCGAGGAAGTAGTACGCCTGGTAAGGGTGAAGCCCGAGCACCTTACGTTGTTCAAGCAACTTGCTGGCGATGTCATCGCTACCGACTGACAGGTAAGCACATGTACTCACACTTCGACTCCAACACCTGGGTGACGCCGTTCGGGCTGATTTTCCTGTTCGCCATCGTCGTGGCCTGGTTGCTTGCGCGGCGAAATGCGGTCTCGGTAAATATCGACGGTTCGCATATCGACTTGCTGATACCCGTCACGATAATCTTCGGCATCGCGGGCGGCACTTTGCTGTCGCTGCTCATGCCAATGGACCAGATGATCGCCGGCGAGATGATGCAGACCGGTGTGCGGGTACGCTTGTTCGGGATGCTGGCGACCGGTGCGGTCGCGATCTTCATTTACAGCCGCATCGTAAAGCTGTCGTTTCGTCGCCTGCTCGATGTCTTCGCACTGCCAACGCTCGCCGGTCTGATGATTCATCGCATAGGCTGCTTCCTCGCTGGCTGTTGCTGGGGCGACATCGTCTCCAATGAGTATTCCACGCGATTTGCATCGCAGGTGCAGACGCTGCCGTTTCTCAGCGGCTTAAGCAGTGGTGTGAGCTATCCACCCGGCAGCCTGCCCTACGAACAGCACCTTGCACTGGGTCTGATCGAGCCGAACGCACTGGCGTCGCTACCGGTATACCCCGTTCAGCTCTATGAAGGCGCGCTGTTGCTTGTCCTGCTGCTCGCGCTGTGGCGTTTTCCCTGGCGGCGATTTCCGGCTGGAGTGCTGGCTGTCGTCGTTATCTGCGCCTATGCTTTTCTTCGATTCTTCATCGAGTATTTACGGGCAGACGGATATATTGTGCTGGGCAATATGACTGTGACCCAGCTTCAGTGCCTGTTCCTTCTGCTGAGCGCGATTCTACTTCCCGGCATGCTCGTCAGAACGAGGGGTGAACCACCCGTGAAGGGCTGACTATCGAAAACGTTTTCGTCGTATCATTGCGGCGTGCAAACCGTGATCGACATCCGTGGCCTTACAAAAACCTACGCCGGTGGGTTTGAGGCCCTCAAGAACGTCAGCCTGGCCATCAACAAGAGCGAGATCTTTGCGCTGCTGGGCCCCAACGGTGCCGGCAAAACGACGTTGATCAACATTGTCTGTGGTATCACCCGTCTGACCCAAGGCGAAGTACTGGTTGACGGTCACGATATCGTCAGCGACTTTCGTTTGACTCGGGCCAAGATCGGTCTTGTGCCGCAAGAGATGCCGACGGAAAGCTTCGAAACGGTATGGAACACCTGCCGATTCAGCCGCGGTCTTTTCGGCAAGGCCGCCAATCCTGAGCATCTCGAGAAAGTGCTGAAATCGCTGTCCCTCTGGGACAGGAAAGACACGAAAAGCATGGAATTATCCGGTGGTATGAAGCGCCGCGTGCTTATTGCAAAAGCGCTGGCCCATGAGCCGGAAATTCTGTTTCTTGACGAACCGACTGCAGGTGTCGATGTCGAGCTTCGTCAGGATATGTGGAACGTGGTGAAAGCGCTCCGCGAGGAGGGTGTGACTGTCATTCTCACCACGCACTATATTGAAGAAGCAGAGCAGCTCGCCGACCGCGTTGGCGTCATCAATCACGGCGAGATCATTCTCGTTGAGGAAAAAGACAGGCTTATGCGTGAGATGGGCAAGAAACAGCTAACGCTGCACCTGTACGAACAGCTGGATACGGTTCCGGCATCGCTCAACAGATACAATCTCGAGTTGAGTGATGACCGGCAGGCGCTCACCTACAACTATGACACCAAAGGTGAACACACCGGTATCACGGACCTGATTAAAGAGTTGCGCGATGCCGAGATTCGATTCAATGATATGCAGACGTCGCAAAGTTCGCTCGAGGATATCTTTGTAGACCTGGTACACAAAGCACAATGAATTTTCAGGCCGTAAAAGCTATTTACCGCTACGAAATGGCACGCATGTTCCGGACCGTGGTGCAGAGCATCGTCGCACCAGTGCTGTCCACGTCCCTGTATTTCGTAATTTTTGGCTCCGCAATTGGTTCCCGAATTACGGAAATCGACGGCGTTAGCTACGGATCGTTTATCGTGCCGGGTTTGATCATGCTGTCGGTCATGACCGAAAGCATTTCCAACTCGTCGTTTGCCATTTACTTCCCGAAGTTTACCGGCACGATTTTCGAGGTGCTGTCGGCACCTGTGTCCTACGGCGAAGTGGTGCTGGGCTATGTCGGCGCGGCTGCGACCAAGTCGGTCATCATCGGGACAATCATCCTGGCCACAGCGAGCCTTTTCGTTGACCTGGAAGTCGCCCACCCGGTGATCATGGTCGCTTTCCTGTTGCTGACCTGCGTGTCGTTCTGCCTGTTCGGCTTTATTCTCGGGATCTGGGCGGATGGCTGGGAGAAGCTCACAATCGTGCCGATACTGGTCATCATGCCGCTGACGTTCCTGGGCGGGACGTTTTATTCGATCAGCATGCTCCCGCCAGCCTGGCAGACCATCAGCCTTTTCAACCCCGTGGTGTACCTGATCAGCGGTTTCCGCTGGAGTTTCTACGAAAACGCCGACGTGAGTGTCGCCCTGAGCCTGGGAATGGCGATTACTTTCCTGGCGGCCTGCCTGCTAGCCGTGCGCTGGATATTCAAGACAGGCTACAAACTCAGAACCTGAGCCTGGATTTCAGTTGGAAGGCGTTATCAGTATTTAGGCGACAACACCGAATAGTCGACCGACACCCGCTGTCAGCGCCATTGCGAACGCGCCCCAAAAGAGCACCCTGACACTGCCGAGAGCAATAGGCGCGCCGCCGGCACGCGCGGCGAGACCACCAAGAAACGCGAGGAAGACAAGCGATGATGCGGCGACCGCCGGTATCAGTAGCGGACCCGGAATAGCCCATGCCACGATCAATGGCAATGCAGCACCGACGAGGAAGGTTCCAGCCGACGAAAATGCCGCTTGAACGGGTTGGGCCGTGACAACATGCGATATGCCTATTTCATCCCTGGCATGCGCCGCCAGCGCGTCGTGGGCCATCAGCTGATCGGCAACCTGCATCGCGAGCTCGGGTTCAAGCCCTCGACCTTCGTAGATCTCGGCAAGTTCCTCTTTCTCAGTCTCATAGTTTTCCTCGAGCGATATCCGTTCGAGTTCGAGGTCGGCGTTTTCGGTATCCGACTGAGAGCTGACAGATACATATTCACCGGCCGCCATCGACATTGCGCCTGCGACTAATCCGGCAACGCCGGCAAGGAGAATATTGTCGTGCGCAGCACTTGCTGCTGCAACACCGATGATCAGGCTTGCTGTCGAGACGATGCCATCGTTGGCGCCCAGGACTGCAGCACGCAGCCAGCCCACGCGATGCGCTCTGTGTTGTTCGTGGTGACTCATTAAATAACTCGCTGGAAAACTGTAAAAACGGGAGTGGTCATTCGAATTTGATCGGCATCCTACCACGCGTATAGTGTTTGTTCTCGCCGCCATGCATAAGGCTGCTTATGTACCGATTCATGCACATGGCTACGCTCGTAATTGCTGGCGAGATCATTTTTGGCCTGCCTTTTCACACGGCACGTTTTTTCCGGCCAACGCTGCTCGAGGCCTTCGGATTTACAAATACTCAGCTGGGTGATGTATTCGCTATTTATGGCGTGACGGCAATGATCGCCTATTTTCCCGGCGGCATACTGGCCGATCGATTCTCGGCAAGAGCGCTGTTGACGATTTCACTTGTCACGACCGGTGTCGGCGGATTCTATATGGCCACGTACCCCGGAACCCTCGGTATGGCACTGCTATATGGTTACTGGGGTGTAACGACCATTTTGCTTTTCTGGGCCGCGCTTATTCGGGCCACCCGGGAATGGGGTGGCGTTACATCGCAAGGCAGGGCATTCGGTATTCTTGATGGTGGCCGTGGTGTTGCTGCCGCGCTTTTTGCGACGCTGGCAGTTTTTGTGTTCGCCGGGGTTCTGCCGGACAACGCAGCGCTTGCTAATGACGAAGAGCGTCGCGCCGGATTTCGGGTTGTCATCCTGCTGTACTCATTTGCTGCCATCGGGGCAGCCCTGCTCACCTGGTTCCTGATTCCCACGGCAAAACACTTTGGCGACTCCAGTCGCAGCCTTTTTCACGGTGCAGCGGTCGTTGTTACTCGCCCACTCGTATGGGCGCAGGCCGCGATCATTATCTGTGCCTACTGCGGCTACAAAGGTCTGGATAATTACTCGCTTTATGCGGTGCAGGTTCTCGGCATGAATGAAGTGGAGGGCGCGCAGTTATCGGCCTACGGTGCCTACATTCGACCGGTTGCCGCCGTCGCGGCCGGCTTACTCGCAGACCGTTGGAGCGCGAGCCGGACCATTGGTGCTTCATTCGTTATTCTGCTCTTAGCTTATGCGATGCTCTCATTTGCTCTGCCGGATGGGCCTGGGCTTGCGGTTATCTACGCGAATATCTTTGTCAGCTTCTTCGCTGTGTTCGCGCTACGCGGCGTATATTTTGCACTGCTCGAAGAAAACAAGACACCGGCGTATTTCACGGGGGCGGTGACAGGCATGGTTTCGTTCGTGGGCTACACGCCGGAAATCTTCTTTGCGCCGATTACAGGCCGAATCCTGGATGCATCGCCAGGCATTGTGGGACATCAAAACTACTTCCTGTTTCTGACCGCCGTCGCCGCGGTCGGCATCCTGGTTGTAGCAGGCTTGCTGCGGCTACAGCGGTCAAACTCGCGCGTGGGTTGGCCGCACGATCCTGCGCTTGACATGAAATCAAGCACGAAATAATTGCTGCCGAAGACGGGTCTACTTGAATACCGCCACGGGAGCGCCTCATGCCGAACAAAGTCCGAATAAGAGAACAATTACAAAGAAACGCGGTTGCGCTTATCAGCCTTGTCATTGCCATCAGCAGCCTTGGCTATAACACCTGGCGAAATGAGGCCAGTGAGCACAACCGGAACCAACGGCTTTTGTCGATAGAAGTGCTGCGAAACGTCGGAGAACTCCAGCAGGTCGTCTATCATCGTCACTGGGACATGGATGCGACCGACAAGGGCAATCCGCGAACCGGATGGGCGCTTGTGCTGACCATCAAGGACCTCTCGCAGGTACTCGACGGGCAGGTCCCGGTATCTGGCACGGAGCTCTGGCAGGTGTGGGAGAGGAATTGGCAAGGCCTCGGGCCGGACAGGGACAGCTACGACAGAATAATCGATGCAATGGCGGCGGTACGAAAGGACACGCATGCATTGCTGCAGAGCCTCGACTAACGCATAATTTTGGCAGGTTGAAATTGCACGCAATTGGGGAAAATCATGCATAAGTTCATCGTCTTGTTCCTGGCCGTGACACTCGCTGCCTGCCAACCGGCAACCGAGTCTCAAACAGACAGCGCCGCGGAAAAACCAGCAAGCGACGCGCCGGCAAACGAATACAACCGGCTTGTGACTGTGCTCGATACACAGCCAGAAGAGGCCCAGGCTCGTTATCAATATCGTCATCCGAAGGAAACGCTGGAGTTTTTCGGCATTGAGCCGGGCATGACCGTAGTGGAGGGGCTCCCGGGCCGCGGCTGGTACACGAGAATCCTGCTGCCGTATCTCGGGAAAGACGGCCATTTGATCGGTGCCACCTATGCGATGGACATGTGGCCGAATTTTGCTTTCGCTAACGCAGAATTTTTGGAGATGCAAAGCACCTGGACGACCGACTGGCCAGCCGGTGCAGAAGAATGGCGCGACGAAGATAGCGCAACGGTGACCGCCTTCAATTTCGGTGCGATGCCTGAATCGATTGCAGGCACGGCCGACGTCGTGTTCCTGGCCAGAGTGCTGCACAACCTCGCAAACTTCGAAGCAGAAGAGCGCGGTTTCCTGACTGAGGCGATGGCTGATGCTTATGCCGCGCTCAAGCCCGGCGGTGTATTAGGAGTAGTGCAACATCAGGCGCGCGACGACATGTCGGATGGATTCGCAGACGGAAGTCACGGCTATCTCAAGAAGTCGTTCGTCATCGCCGCGGCGGAACGAGCCGGTTTCGAGTTTGTCGCTGAAAGCGATATCAACGAGAATCCGAAAGATCAGCCAGGCGAGGAGGACGTCGTCTGGCGCCTGCCGCCGAGCTTGGGCACCAGTCAGGACAATCCCGAACTCAAAGCCGAGATGGAAGCGATCGGCGAATCAAATCGCATGACACTAAAATTCCGTAAGCCTGAATAGACTTTAGTTCGTCAGGTCATATCGAAGACCAGGAACTCAGCTTCTGTGATGGCTGAAACTTGCAGCGCACGCTCGTCTTCCATTTGTGCGCCATCACCGGCTGAAAGTTGCTGTCCGTTGACCACAATGTCCCCATCGACAACCTGAACGAACACTTTGCGATCGGGCCGCAATTCGAGTGAGAGCTCGTTGCCGGCCTCGAGAACACTCGCATAGAGATCGACGTCCTGATGGATCGTTATCGAGCCGTCGCGGCCATCGCGTGAGCCGACCAATCGCAAACGATTGAGCTTTTCTTCTCGCGAAAAGCGCGTTTGTTCATAGCCGGGTTCGAGACCCTTCTTCTCAGGGTAAATCCAGATTTGCAGCAAGTGCAGCTCATTGTCCTGGGAATGATTGAACTCGCTGTGCTGCACGCCGGTACCGGCGGTCATGCGCTGTATTTCTCCGGCCGTGATTACCGTGCCGTTACCCATGCTGTCTTCGTGCGCAATCGCACCGTCGATAACGTAGGTGACAATTTCCATATCCCTGTGCGGATGAGTTGCAAACCCCTTTCCGGGCGCAATGCGATCTTCGTTGATTACGCGCACCTTGCCAAACTGAACGCGCTCCGGATTCTGGTATTCGGCAAACGAAAACGTGTGTTTCGCGCGCAGCCAGCCGTGATCGGCACTGCCTCTCGATTCGGATTGAATAACGTCCAGCATGATTGCTTTACTCCTCAGTCTTACGCTGCTCGCGGCGTGAGATGGACAAGGTCTGCAATACGTGCGCGCGCCGCATCCATTGACTCTTCCGCCTGGCTGTTGAGCTTATCGGCGGCGATGACTTCAACGTCGGTGATGCCGATAAATGCCAAGGCATGTTTGAGATAGGGCGTCGCGAAGTCTACGGCGCTGCCTACGGGAACACCGCCCGTTGCAACCACAAGATACGCTTTCTTGCCCTCGAGCAGACCTTTGGGCCCATTTTCCGTGTAACGAAACGTCAGTCGTGCGCGCGCAATCATATCGATCCATGCTTTCAGCGCTGCCGGGATCGAGAAATTGTATATCGGCGTGCCGATAACGAGAATGTCCGCAGCTTTGAGTTCGGCAACCAGGCTATCCGACAACGCCAGGGCGTCGCGATGCTGATCCGTGCGAGACTCATCGGGCGTGAAGTTAGCCTCGATCCACGAGGCGTCATCGACGAACGGCACACCTTTCGACAGATCGCGTCGAACCGTCTGTACGTCGCCATGGCGATCCTGTAGCGCCGCGATCAGGTCACGCGTCAGTTCACGGCTGGCCGAACCTGCGGTCCGTCCGCTGGCACTTACCTCGAGAACCCGGGTTATTTTGTCCTGCATGTCTCGCTCTCCTGTCTGGGCTTTGCCCCTTAACGATGAACAGAGTGTCTATGTTGACAATACCGAGATAAAGGCTACTCTGGAGATAAGATTGTTCTTTGTAATCGCAACAATATGGATAAATTCGAGGATTTACAGGCGTTTGTCGCCGTCGTCGAGGCCGGAAGCTTCACCGCGGCGGCGGAACGGCTGAATGCGGCAAAATCGGCCATAAGCCGGCGCGTTTCGGCACTGGAGGAACGCCTGGGTGTCCAGCTTTTGCGCCGTACGACACGGGTTCTCAACCTGACAGAGACCGGCAGCAGCTTTTACGAACACAGTGCCAGGATACTGGCCGATCTGAACGAGGCCGAAGCCGCGGTCCAGCAGGAGCATGGAGAACTCCGCGGCACGCTGCGGGTTGCGTTGCCCCTCTCATTCGGTGTGCGCCATATGTGCACGCCCATTGCGGCTTTCAGCAAACTGCATCCGAAAGTGGAGTTTGACCTGGATCTCAATGACCGCCGCATCGATTTGATCGAGGAGGGTGTCGACGTCGCGGTTCGCATCGGGCGTTTGCAGGATTCATCGTATATCGCAAGGCGCCTGTTCGATGTGCGTGCGGTCGTCTGCGCATCACCTCACTACCTGAGCGTCCACGGTGAACCACAGACGCCAGGCGATTTGCGTCATCATCGCTGTCTTGTTTACTCCAACCTGGCAGACCCGAACAAATGGACGTACCTGGATAAGGATGGCAACAAGCACACGATCGAAGTGAAATCCATCATGTCGGCGAGCAGCGGCGATTTCCTGGCAAACGCCGCGGCGCATGGTATGGGTCTCGTCATTCAACCCACTTTTATTGCGTCCGAATCGATTCGTCGTGGCAACCTCGTGCCGATTCTGACGGACTACGACTGGCCGGTAACGCCCGCCTACGCAATCTACCCGCCGACACGGCATCTCTCGTACCGGGTGCGGGCTTTCATCGATTTTCTGGCAGAGCGTTTTTCCGGCGCGCCCCGGTGGGACCGCGACTGCAAGGTGCCTACGACGAAGAAGGAGTCAGCGACTTGAATGCAGCCAGCGCTCGCTCGCGTGACGACTTGAGGTCAACAACGGGCTCCGGGTAATCGCGGCCTATCTCCACGCCAGCTTCGAGCAGGATTTCCTGCGGTGCTTCCCACGGATTGTGGATGAACTTGTCCGGCATCGCGGCGAGTTCGGGTACGTAGCGTCGGACATAGCTGCCCTCCGGGTCGAATTTCTTTCCCTGCGTCACCGGGTTGAAAATTCTGAAGTAGGGCGCCGCATCCGCACCGCAGCCGGCGATCCACTGCCAGCTCGCGCTGTTGTTGGCGAGATCGGCGTCGACGAGCGTATCCCAGAACCACTTTGCGCCATGGTGCCAGTGTTGTAACAGGTTCTTGACCAGGAACGAGCCGACGATCATGCGCACCCGGTTGTGCATGTATCCGGTGCGCCAGAGTTCGCGCATGCCGGCGTCGACGACTGGATAGCCGGTTTTGCCGCGTTGCCAGCGATCTAATGACTCGTCGTCGTCTCGCCAGGGAAAGCGATCAAACTTGCGCTGCAGATTGTCGGTGGTAATAGTTGGCTCGTTATACAGAAGATTATTCGAGAACTCCCGCCAGCCCAGTTCGCTGAGAAAGCGATCGGCGTCAGGTGTGAGTTCCTCAGCCGAACTCCTTTCGTGCACGGCAAACCACACCTGGTTCGGTGAAATCTCGCCGAAGTGCAAATGCGGCGAGAGCCGCGACACATGTTGCTGATCCGGGCGATTGCGGCCTTCGTCGTAGTGGCCGATCCCTGACGACAAAAAGGTCTCCAGCCTTTTCACAGCACCATCTTCGCCCGGCGCCCACACCTCGGCAATCTCCGAATACCAGTTGATGTTCGGCATGAGCTGTAGCTCATCGAGCGAGATCCCTGCATCGGTCTTGCACAGCGGAATACCGCGCGGCGCAGGCAGCGGCTGCCGGGGAGGAATTCCATTTTGCAGGCAGCCCCTCCGGTAAAAAGGCGTAAAAACCCTGTAAGGAGTACCGTCCGGCTTGTTGGTATTGGGCGGCTCGAAAAGGACGGATCCGTTATAGCTCTTAACGCGCACCGAGTCGCCGTGCAGCGTGTCCTTGATGATCGTGTCGCGCGCAATGCGCCACGGTTCGTAGCAGCGATTCCAAAACACGCCGCTGGCCTCAACACTGCGCGCCAGCTCCGGCAGGATGGTCTTCGCGTCGCCGCGAAAAAACAGCAGGCTGCCCGTCAGTGAAGTATTTAGTTTTTCCAGACTCTGGTGCAGCCACCAGCGGCTCGCCGCACCCATTTTCCATTCGCCGGCGTTCTCGTCGTCGAGAATGTAGATCGGCAGGATAGGTCGATTCTGGCGCATGGCCGCATCGAGCGCCGGATTGTCAGCCAGGCGAAGGTCCTGCCGGAACCAGACAATTGCAGGTGCAGAATCAGCCATCGAATTTTCGGGGTCCTGAAGAGTCGAATTTCTCGGCTAAGTATAAGATCATCGGCCCGGTACAGACGTATTCATTTGTAACACAGCTCATTGCAAGGGAAACAAGACTGATGAGAGTCGCGATCATTGGCGGTACCGGGTTTGTCGGCGGTCATTTGACCGATGCTCTGCTGGCCGCCGGCCACGAGGTCTCACTGTTGGTGCGTGCCGGCAGCGAGTCAAAAGCGCGCCGGTCCGAGCGTGTTCGCACTTCACCCGGCGATATTTCATCCACGGAAGCGCTGAAGTCGGTTATGGCGGGGTGTTCTACTGTCATCTACAACGTTGGCATCCTGCGGGAATTTCCCAGCCGTGGGATCACATTTGAAGAATCACAATATCAAGGGCTCGTACGCACTGTCGAAGCCGCTCGGCAGGTTGGCATAAAGCGCCTCTTGCTTATGAGCGCCAATGGGGTGAAGCAACCCGGAACCCCGTACCAGGAAACCAAGTTCCGGGCCGAAGAGTATGCACGGCAAAGCGGGCTCGACGTAACTGTACTACGCCCCTCGGTAATCTTCGGCGATCCCGACGGGAAAATGGAATTCGCCACGCAGCTCTTCAATGACATGGTGCGCCCGCCGATTCCGGCCGTCGGTTTTTTCTCGGGCCACAGTCCAGAGAAAGGCGCGGTCGTGATGTCGCCGGTCCATATCGACGACGTTGCGAGTGCATTTGTTGCGGCGCTCGAGAACAACAAGGCGATTGGCCAAACCTTCGCTCTGGGCGGTCCCGAGGTATTGTCCTGGACAGAAATGGTTCGTCGTATCGCCGAAGCAACCGGCCGAAAAAAGTGGATCCTGCCAATGCCCATCTGGATCATGCGAGTCGGCGCAACGCTTTTTGACTGGTTGCCGTTCTTCCCCGTCACGCGGGGCCAGCTAACCATGCTCGAAGAGGGCAACACGGCGGATCCTGAGGTCCTGAAACGGCTGATCGGCAGGGAACTACAGGATTTCAGCGTCGACGCCCTGGGCTACCTTATCGAGTAGGCAGAAACTTCCTGTTACACCTGAAAACAGGATTGTCACCAATGCCAACCAGCTTATCGCTAGATTGCGGATTCGTTAAGACCCCTGACAACTGGCAATCAAAGGATAAGCAAATGAAACCATCAATTTCGAAACGCACCGGAATCTGGGCCGTCGCCTGCCTGGGCTTTATTGCAGCTATTGCAAACGCTGGCCATCATGGAGCGCACAAAGCAAAAGATATCGTCGATACGGCTGTCGACGCTGGACAGTTCAACACGCTGGCGGCAGCTCTCGAAGCTGCCGATCTGGTGGGCACGCTGAAAGGCGAGGGTCCATTCACCGTATTCGCGCCCACCGACGCCGCGTTCGCGAAGCTCCCCGAAGGAACCGTCGCTGAATTACTGAAGCCTGAAAATCGGGATCAGCTGACAGCCATTCTCACGTATCACGTCGTGGCTGGAAAAGTATATGCGGCCGATGTCGTCAAACTGCAGGCTGCTACGACGGTAAATGGAGCGGATGTCAGCATCGCAGTGCGTGACGGCAGCGTTAGCATCAATGATGCTAATGTCGTCAAGACCGACATTTCTGCAAGCAATGGCGTCATTCATGTAATTGACACCGTCATTTTGCCTAACTGATCGAGGTGATCCCCAAGGGCGGCACAAGGAAGTGCCGCATTTCCGACTATGTCCCTGCTCTCATCATTCTCATCTGAGTGTAACGTCGCGGTAATAGGCGCCAGCGGCGGTATCGGCCAGGCGATGCTGCGACTGCTGGCTGATGATTCCCGCGTGGCGAACATCCATGCCTTCGCGCGTAGCGCCGCAGACGGGAGCTTGCCGAAAGTCTACGACCGGGTTCATAGACCTCGCCGACGAGGATTCCATCGCGACTGCGGCACAGCTTGCCACGAAGGACGATACTCTGGACCTCGTTATCGTCACCAGCGGCATCCTCTGGGAAGGCGAGGACCTGCGGCCCGAAAAAAGTATGCGTGAACTCGACATCCGGAGGCTGACGCAGTTGTTCGCAGTCAATGCCGCAGGCCCGGCTCTGGTGGCAAAGCATTTTCTGCCCGTGCTACGCAAGAATTCTAAAACACTTTTTGCGTCGCTTTCGGCACGCGTAGGCAGCATCAGTGACAATCGCCTTGGTGGCTGGTACTCATACCGGGCATCGAAAGCGGCGTTGAATATGCTGCTCAAGACACTTGCCATCGAGCATGCACGACAATGGCCGGATTCAGTGGTTGCCGGACTGCATCCTGGAACCGTGGATACCGCGTTGTCACAACCCTATACGTCCCGGACGCCGAAGGACGCTTTGTTTTCCCCGGAGACATCGGCACGGCACTTGCTAAACGTTATGAATCAACTCTGTCCTGAGGACAGCGGCGGCGTATTTGCCTGGGATGGCAGCCGCATTCAATATTGAGGAAAAAACATGATTCTCCAAGTAAGAAAAACATTCCGGTCGTGGATGTTTCTTTATGCTGGCTTTGTGGCTGCTCTCGCGCTGACAAACCAGAATGGTGACGTGGATTACAGCGACGCAGAAAACCTGTCCCCGGTCATGATCGGAGCGGATGCCCCGGCGCTGACAATCGACGAAATAGTGCGTCGCTCGGATATCTAGTTCTCCCATGCGACTCTGGCAAGCATTGCGGTAGAATGGCCCTCAGCAGACAATTAGTCGGGGTTCTGGCATCTCGTGATGAAGTTTGAAATAGGTCGATTTTCCATTTTTTTGTATATATCAGCCGCGTTGCTGATGATCGCGCTCGCGCCGGCGAATGCGGCTGATCGCGTGGCGGAGTTTCGTGGCACGGGCAACACAACGACCGCGATCTTCAGGGTGGAGTCACCGTGGGTACTCGATTGGCGACTCGATGGTGACTTCGATGAGTTGGTCGCCCTCGACATAACGCTTCTCGAGGCCAAAAGCGGAAAACACGTGGGCCGCGTTCTGCACACCAAGCGTAAGGGCAACGGCGTCAAGTTATTCAAGTCGGGCGGGCTGTATCAGCTGAGAATCAGTTCATCACTGGCTCGCTGGACAGTAAAGATCGATCAGCTCACTCGCGAAGAGGCCGAGCTATACACGCCGAGATAATAATCTGACGCGGGACGATTCACCGTCCCAAATAGCCACCTCAAAAATAGTCCGGCTCGTTTCCCGGCGCCCATTTGATATTGCAGCCTATGCTCGGTTTCTGCATGGCCAACGGCGGTTTCGAGTCGAGAACTGCATCGAGCGCGGCGCGCAAATCGTGCCCGTCGACGGGCAAGGCATTCGAAGGCCGGCTATCGTCCAGCTGGCCGCGATAGACCAGGCGCTTGCTCGCGTCGAACACGAAGAAATCAGGTGTGCACGCGGCATGATAGGCTTTCGCAACGTCCTGGTTTTCGTCGAACAAATACGGAAACGTATAACCCCAGGTTTCAGCCTCGACTTTCATATCGTCGGGGCTATCGTCCGGGTGCTTGTTAACGTCATTGCTGTTGATTGCATAGATCGAAACGCCGCGGGCGGCATAGTCTCGTCCGATGCGTGCCAGTTCTTCGCGAACGTGTTTGACAAACGGGCAGTGGTTGCAGATAAACATCACGAGGTATGCACTGGCCTTGTCGTCAAGTGAGTGACGCTCACCGTCCGGGTCTGGCAATGAAAAGTCAGGCGCCTCGGTTCCCAAGGGCAGCATTTGTGATTCGACCGCAACCATATTCCCGATCCCTTTCTCCGTAGACCGGCACAGGTTACCAAAAGCCTCGGTCCAGTGGCATGCGAACGGCCCGCTGTTGTGCGATCATCCGGAGCAGGATTGAAGTTCGGGGTCTGCGTGAACAACACGTCGGAACAAAAAGGCAGCACAATCATCGTACTTGCGGCCATTGTGGTCGTGATCTACGGCATGCAAATGGCCAAGGTTGTATTGGTGCCGTTCCTGATTGCAGTGTTCCTCGCTTTGATCACGGTGAAGCCGATGCTTTGGCTGCAGCAGAAGCGGGTGCCGGCAATTCTGGCGGCATTGCTCATTGTGACGATGATCGTGTTGATACTCGCTTTGGTCGGCATGATTCTGGGTACATCGATTGCCGACTTTACGGCGGCGCTTCCCGGCTACCAGGCGCGACTCGACACGATTGTCGACGGCATGGTCAGGTTTATTGCCGAGAACATGAAGGGTGACCAGTCCATTGAAAGCCTGGGTGATATGATCGATCCGGGCTGGGCGATGGGGTTGGCGGCGACTATCCTCAACAGCCTGAAAGACGTATTGACCAATACGTTTCTCATTGTCTTCACCATGATCTTCATACTGCTCGAGGCGTCGAGCGTGCAAACCAAGGTTGAAGCGGCGTTCGGTCGTCACGAGGACTCGCTCGACCGACCGAGGATCTTCCTGCAGAATCTTGGCCGCTATCTCGGTATCAAAACAATCGTGAGTATGGCGACGGGCTTGTGCGCCGGCCTGTTGACCTGGTCGGTCGGGCTCGATTTTCCGTTGCTTTGGGCAATGCTGGCGTTTTTGCTGAACTATGTTCCGACCATTGGCTCCATTATCGCTGCCGTTCCTGCGGTACTACTGGCGCTGGTGCAACTCGGACCGGGTGAGGCGAGCGCGACGGCCATCGGTTTCGCAGCGATCAACGTCGTTTTCGGCAACCTGATCGAGCCGCGACTGATGGGTTACGGTGTTGGCATTTCGCCGCTTATCGTGTTCGTCGGACTGGTTTTTTGGGGCTGGGTATTCGGGCCTGTCGGCATGCTGTTGTCCGTGCCGCTCACGATGACGCTCAAGCTGGCGCTGGAGAATGATGAACGAACGCGTTGGGTCGCCATCCTGCTGGGGTCGGAGCGCGATGCCGAGCACGAACTCCGGAGCAGGACCGCAGAAGATATTTCAGAAGTCGATCAGGCGACGTCTACGTCATCGTAATCGTCTACATCCGGTTCTGTCTCTTCGATCTGCTCAAGGAGATTGATCGCAACAGCCACAAAGTCCGTATCGGTAATTATTCCGATGAGCTTTTCGTCGTCCATGACCGGCAAACAGCCAATGGCATGTTTCTCGATAAACAGCGCTGCCTGACGCAGGCTGGCGTTGATATCGACCGTAGCGACATCTGAGACCATTGCATCTTCAATAAGGATTTCGTTCGCGTGGATTCGATTCTTCTGATCGCGCAGGAAACTGTCCGTGGCTGCCAGCACGTTCGTCAACGTCACAAGCCCGACTAATTTATCGTCATCGATAACCGGGATGTGATGAATCCGGTTGTCGTGCATCAGCGTGCGGGCCTCGGCCAGCGTTGCGGACGGCGTCACCGTAATCAGATCGGTACTCATGATTGCCTCGATGGTGAACATAACCCCGTCCTTCTGCTTCGTCTAACTACTACTCAGTTTAGCGATGACGGCGGAGAGTGCTATTGCGAGAAACACGTATTTTGCCGGTACCTGGCTGGTCCATGGCTGCAGCCGGTGTTGCAGGAGTTGCAAAAGCAGGGTGTTGATCTAGACTGAACGCCCCCGCGTCGAGATGGTCCGATCCAGCATGAACAAGCGACTTCTTCTGCCCCTGATTCTGTTTATGATTCCGACGTTTGCCGCCGAAACAGAGCCGGATGCGACCCGGATTGTCCGGGAAGCAATTGATCACTGGCGCGGCCTTTCATCGTACACCGAAATGACCATGGTCATTCACCGTCCGGACTGGGAACGGTCCATGACCATGCGCGCCTGGACTAAAGGGACAGGACCAAACGCTGGTACGCGTTGTGGAACCCAAAAAGGACCGCGGCAACGGCACCCTGACCGACAAGAACAGCATGTGGACGTTTTCGCCGAAGGTGAACCGTGTCATCAAGATACCGTCGTCGATGATGGGGCAAAGCTGGATGGGTTCTGATTTCTCTAATAAGGACATCGCTCGTGCTGATGACATTGTCGACCAATACGATCACACGATCCTCCAGCGTGAAGAGGTCGATGGGGTTACTGTTTATGATGTCCAGTCGATTCCGCACGAAGACGCAGCCGTGGTCTGGGGCAGGGAAGTGCTGAGAATTCGCGACGACTATGTCGTGCTTGAGCATGCGTTCTTTGATCAGGACGACGAGCTTGTAAAAAAACTCGTGTCCCTGGAGATCGATGAAATGGGCGGTCGTACGATCGCAAAGCGGCAGCGCATGGTAAAAATCGAGGAACCCAATGAGTGGACCGAGATCAGCGTCAACGATGTTGAATACGAAATCGAACTGAAGGACAGTTTGTTCACCTTATCGAATCTGCGCAATCCGCGAGACTGATGAATATCGTTCTGCGCCTGGCATGGCGCAATCTCTGGCGACACAGCAAGCGCACCTGGCTGACTATCGGGGCGATGGTGTTTTCGAATACCTTGCTGGTCTTCATGATCTCGATTCAGTTTGGCATGTACGGCCTGATGATCGATAACACGCTGAAGGTGTTTACCGGCCACATGCAGATCCAGGCGCCGGGCTACAAGGACGACCAGAAAATGCGGCAGATGGTGCCCCGACATCGTGCCGCTTGCTTCGCAACTCAGGGAAGAATTCCCCACGCAGGCGATCACTGCGCGAGGTTGGGCGTTTGCGTCTGGCGTCGAGCGAAGAGCGCAGCTACGGCATCGGCATCTTCGGCGTCGAGCCCGAGTTCGAGCCCCAGCGTGTCGAGCGTACCGGGACTGATTAAAGAGGGCCGGTACCTCCGCGACAACGATGCCACTGAGATCGTCATTGGAGCCGTTCTCGCGCGCAACCTGCGCGTCGCGATCGGCGATGAACTGACGTTGCTCGGCAGCGGTCTGGATGGCTCATTCGCGGCAGCCGTCGTCAATGTCGTCGGCGTATTCGAAAGCGGCGTCGCCGACATCGATCGCAATTTCGGCGAGATGCCACTCGGAGCCTTCCAGGACGTTTTCTATATGGACGGAGCCGGCCACCAGGTTGTGGTCAGCGCCGCTACCCTGGACGACGCCGAATTGCTGGAGCCTGAGATTATCGCCGCGCTGCCCGCGGGTACGGATCTTGTCGTTCATGACTGGGACGCATTGCAGCCGGGGCTCAAGCAGGCGATCCAGGCGGACATGAGCAGTGCGTTCTTCATGTACGGGATCCTGGTAATCCTCGTGGCGTTTAGTGTCCTCAACACCCAACTGATGTCAGTCCTGGAGCGCACTCACGAGTTCGGCATTGTGATGTCGCTGGGGCTCAAGGCCGGCCGTCTCGGCCGTTTGATCATGCTCGAAACCGCGTTGATGGGCATGATCGGCCTGATCATTGGCAGCATTACAGGCGTAATTTTTACCTCATGGTTCACTGTCAACGGCTTGTCGATTCCGGGCATGGAGGAAATGGCAGCGAATTTCAATCTACCGGCCAGAATCTACCCGCAGGTCACGCCCTGGACGATGGTGGCTGGCCCATCGGTCGTGTTCCTGTTTACATTGCTGGCGTCGGCTTATCCTGCGCTGCGACTGCATCGACTGCACCCGGTTGAAGCGATGAGGGCGAACTGATGCGCATGGTTCCCGTACTCACCCGTCTCGCGTGGCGTTATCTCTGGCGCAATCACCGGCGCACGATCATCATGCTGAGTGCGATCGTAATCGGTGTGTGGGCCATGATATTCATGACGGCACTGACGCGTGGCATGGTGGACCAGATGATCAAAGACGGGATCAGCGTCCTGCCTGGTCATGTCCAGGTTCACAATCCGCAATTCCTTGACGATCCAAGCGTCTCTAATCGCATCACCATAGGCGATGAAGAACTATCCAGGATGTTCGACCCGGCGGGCTTCAAAGCCTGGGCGAGTCGCGTGAGAGTGCCGGCCGTGATTACCAGCGAACGCGAATCGCGCGGCGTCACGTTGCTGGGCATAGATCCGGCGGCCGAGCGCGAATTTTCGTTCGTAATTTACGATGAGGTAGAAGGCCGTTTCCTTGAGAGCGCTGAAGACACAGGCGTTGTGATCGGCCGGAAGCTCGCGAAAACGCTGGAAACACGGGTTGGCAAGCGCATCGTCCTGATGAGCCAGGATCCGGACAACGAGATCGCAGACCGGGGCTTTCGCGTCGTAGGACTGTTCGATGCCAGCATGCCCGCGTTCGAAGAGATGTACGTATTCGTTGGCAAGAAGACCGCGCAGAAGATGCTGCGTATCGGCGATACGACAACCGAGATCGTATTTGTTGGCGATGACTATCGAAATGTCGACCCGACTTATGAACGCGTGATCGAAACAATGGATGGCAAACTCAAAGTCAGTCGCTGGTACGAAGTCGATACCTACCTGGGCACGATGATGAAAGTCATGGATGGTTTTGTATTGATCTGGGTAATAGTGATTTTCCTCGCGCTGTCTTTTGGCCTGGTCAATACACTCGTCATGGCCGTGTTCGAACGAATCCGCGAAATCGGGCTCATGCTCGCGCTCGGCATGAAACCGTCGAGCATCCTCGGGCAGATTATTATTGAGTCGATGCTGTTGCTGGTTGTGGGTTTGGCGATCGGAGATGTACTGGCCTGGGCAACGATTCAGCCGCTGAAGGAAGGCATCGACATTTCGGCGGTAGCGGAGGGCATGGAGATGATGGGTGCCTCCAGCATTTTGTATCCGAAGTTATATTTGAACGACATGATTCTTGCGAACGTTGTCGTGCTGGTACTTGGATTTCTCGCGAGCCTGTCCCCGGCCTGGCGCGCGTCGCGTTACGAGCCGGTCGAAGCAATCACAAAGGTGGGATGATGGCAGCTGTACGTTGTGTTGACTTGTGCAAGACCTACCGGCAGGGCGATCAGGATATCAAGGCGCTCGATCACGTAAGTATCGAAATCGAACAGGGCGGATTCGTTTGTCTGTCCGCACCCTCGGGCGGCGGCAAGACAACTCTGCTCAATGCGATTGGAGGGCTCGACATACCTGACAGCGGCGAGGTCTGGATTGCGGGCCAGCGTATTGATGAAATGAGCAAAGGTGAGCTCGCCGATCTCAGGCTTTCGAGTATCGGTTTCGTATTCCAGGCTTACAACCTGATCCCCGTTTTGACGGCGCAGGAAAATATCGAGTTCGTCATGCAGGTTCAGGGCGTGCCGGCGGCAGAAAGACGCGAAAAGTCACTGGCGATCCTCGAGGAAGTCGGTTTACAGGGGCTCGAGGGTCGGCGACCGGCCGAAATGTCGGGAGGCCAGCAGCAGCGCGTCGCCGTCGCACGTGCGATCGTCTCGCGGCCGGCGCTGGTGCTTGCCGATGAGCCGACCGCCAATCTTGATTCGAAAACGTCGGACGAACTGATGACGCTCTTTACCGAACTCAACGAGCATCACAATACGACGTTCGTTATTGCGACGCACGACCAGCGAGTAATGGGGTATGCAAAGCGCCTCATCCGCATGCTGGACGGCCGCATCGTCGACGACATCGAGCAAAATGCTGCATAAAGTTTTCCTGGCGCTTTTTTTCCTGTCGGCTGCAGCGATTGCGGATGACAACAAGACGGAGTTGGGCGGCCATACGAAGTTTTCACTGACCGGCCAGGCGTACGCGGATCAGAGTTTGTTCAGGGACCTGGTCGGCAGTAGCACGCTCGACGTTACCGGGGATTTGCGCCTCAATTTGAAGCGCAACGTCGGACGATGGTCCTTCGATGCCGCTTATCAATTACTGGCATTGAATGGCGACAGTGTCGAGCTTGGACGTGCGCTGCCGGGCGGTACCGATATTTTCTTTCCGGGATTGCCCGATGACGGGCGCCGGTTGTTCGACCTGACCGATGTCATGCGAGACAGCGGCAAGACCATAGTGCTGCATCGCCTGGATCGACTGACACTGGGCTACACGAGTGAAAAGGCAGTCGTTCGCTTCGGCCGGCAGGCCCTGTCCTGGGGGAACGGCTTGTTTTATGCGCCGATGGACCTCGTGAACCCGTTCGATCCGGCAGCCGTCGATACCGAGTACAAGGGCGGAGACGATATGCTGTACGTGCAGTATTTGCGTGACAGCGGTGACGACGTGCAGGGCGCGTACGTCGCGCGTCGTGATCTTGCGAGTGGCGACGTTGAGGCGGATGAGTCCACGGCGGCTGTCAAGTACCACGGATTTTTTGGGGAGGCTGAATTCGATCTGTTGCTGGCACAAAACTACGGAGATACCGTCGTGGGGCTGGGCGCCAGCAAGAGTGTCGGCGGCGCCATTCTGCGCGGTGATGTTGTCGTAACAGACTCCGACCTCGACACGTACGTGCAGCTGGTAACAAACCTCACGTATTCCTGGAACTGGTTCGACAGGAACATGAGCGGTGCGGTCGAGTATTTCTTCAATGGCTTCGGCCAGCGATCCGGTCGCTACGATTCAGTTAGCCTTGCCAATAATCCGGACCTCGTCGACCGCATCACGCGCGGCGAACTATTTTCGGTTGGGCGCCACTACCTGGCTGCCAGCGTCATGATCGAAATGACGCCGCTTTGGGGGCTTACACCCACGGTGCTCGCAAATGTGTCGGATCCCAGCGGCCTGTTTCAGCTGGTAACGAACTACAGTGTGGCCGACAACATGACCTTTCTGGCAAGCATCAACGTGCCGCTGGGCCCAAAAGGCAGCGAATTCGGTGGCATCGAATCTGGCTTGCCGGACCGCTATCTATCCGGGGGTGCCGGCCTGTTTGCCCAGTTCGCCTGGTACTTCTAGCCCGCAGGCTGACCGGCTTGCTTGAGGCTCGATAACAGGCGCCGAAATCCCGCTTCAATTTCAAGCTCGAACACCGGGTCCTTGATGTGCTCGAATTTCGCGATATCAAATTCCTGGGGTTCGTCGTCAAGCATCGTGTCGATGCGCTTGAACAAGTCGCGCTCTTCCCAGGCCATGTGCGATCGAAGACGATTGACGTAGCCCGACGCATCCTCGATCAATTTCGTGCGTCGCACCGCGGCGCCGGCGTTGATAGCTTCTATCTCGTCGCGCAGTGCTGAGCCCAGTGCGGCGATTTCATTATGGTCGTCGGGAACGCTGTCGAGGCCCTCTGCGAGATCCGGGCGCTTGTCGCGCAGCTGTGCGTACATGATGTCCTCTTTGGGATGGTGGACGGCATCCGGATACACGGTCATGTAACGCATGATCTCATCGAGCAGTTCAAAATCGGGATCCTTTCCCGAAGACGCGTGCTCTACGACATCATCGAGCAGTTCGAGAACGATCGACATATTGCGATGATCTTCCCGCAATTCCTTCATTAGCGTTCTGGCTTCAGACTGCATCTCGACTCCTGATCGTACTCATGGCTCTAATCGTGGCTGACCCGGTGCATTCCGGCTATTCGGATTATCACCTACGGGGACCTACCTTGCAGCAGGAAGACTGGCGAAATCTCGCGCGGCATCCATATTCAGAAGTGCATCGGCCAGCGCGGAGACCAGGCTCTGACTCGCGACGAGCAGCTCCCGGTTTACATTCAGCAGCGTGGATATCTCTACCTCGCTGAGCTCCCCGCGCGAGACCTCGTCGTAAATGCGATGACGCATGCGATTATGCACCGACTCGGACTTATTCTTGATTTCTACCAGCGTCTCAAAGCGCACAGCAGGTATATCAGATCGGCGCAAGGAATCGAGCGCTTCGTAAAACTCTCTTGCGGCTTCCCGAAACTGTCCGAAATAAGCATTGAAGCGGTCATTCACTGAGCCGCGGAACAATTCGAGGTCCGCGCTCACGTCTTTCATGCTCTTGGCGGCCTGCACGGCGTTGCGGATCGACGGAATTATCTGGCCCAGGCGTTCCGACTCATCGGCTTCCAGCGGCCTGCCCTGCAGCGCGAGCGCGTGCCGAAGTATTTCGCCTTCCAGCTGCTTGATTTCTGCATAGCAGCGATCGTAATCGACTTCCGCGGAAAAAACGGCGACACCTTTGCGATCCTCACCGCTGTCGTAAAACGTATGGTCGGGCGGCAGACCGAGCGTTACCTGATTCAATGCGGCCGCCTGGTCAATCAGCCGCAGTGTCTCGCGCGTGATGTTCTCGAGAGCGGCCTCGGCGACGGCGGTGTCGCTGGCTTTTATGTGCCGCAGCAGCGGCGTGTCGTCTTCCCGGAACCGGCGGTCAAGCCATTGTGCTGAGCAAGGGAATTGCGGGCAGGAAGAGCACAATGCCGATCAGGTTAAAAAGGCTATGGAACGCAACGAGCGCGAACAGCGGGTCGGAGATTCCAATGATCTCGGTAATGAGCTTGAGCAGCGGCACAAGACTCAGGAACGCAATCGTGTCAGCCACCACGTTGAATAAGACGACGGCTGCTGCAACGCGTTTCTTGGCAGCAGAGCCGGCAAGCGATCCCAGAAGCGCGGTGATCGTCGTGCCCAGGTCGGCGCCGATGGCAATCGCGGCCGCGGACTCCAACGGGATGGCACCCGCATAGAGCGCGCTCAGCGTAATCATGATGGTCGCGGAACTGGACTGGATGATGGCCGTAAGCAAAAGACCGGCGAGCAGGAAAATGATCAGCGGGTAGCCCGCCAGGGCGGTCGGGTCGAACATCGCCGTCGCAACCAGGGCACCCGACTTCATGAACTCGAGCCCCATGAGCATCAGGCCGAGGCCGACGATGAAATGGCTGACTCCGGCTCGCCTGGTTCCGGCCGCCGACCAGACCACACCGAATCCACCGATGGTTATGATCGGCAGTGCGAGTGCTTCTATATCGAGTTTGAAACCGATCGTCGCAACGATCCAACCGGTCATTGTCGTGCCAAGGTTGGAACCGAACACGATGCCGAGTGCGCTGGCAAGCGAGATTATGCCGGTGCCGACAAACGCGAGAACGATAAGGCTGACGACAGAGCTGCTTTGCAGTGCAGCCGTGGTGACCGCCCCTGCGAGTACTCCGCGTAGCGGTTTTGCCGTGTACTGGCGCAGGAATTTCTTGAATGAGCGGCCGGCGAGCTGTGTCAGCGCATGCTCCAACTCATGCATGCCGAACAGAAACAGGCCAAGGCCGGCAGCCAGTCTCCAGAGATCAAATTCCTCGCCCATCGGCAGAGTATATCCGCACCATCTTTCAGTAGCGTCGCCGGCCCATAAAAAATGGCCGGCGCATGGCCGACCATTTCAAGCTCACGAGAGTTCTTTAGTCGTGTTTAATCGAGCGGAATCTTGATTTTCTGTCCCGGGTAGATCTTGTTCGGGTCCGAAATGATGTCGCGATTGGCTTCGAAATATCTTCATGTACTTGCCGGCGCTGCCGTAATATTTCTTCGCGATACCGCCCAGCGTGTCACCGCTGACGATCTCGTAAAACTCAGACTTCTCCACCGGTTCTTCTTTTTTCGGTTTCGGTGCCTTGAGGTCGTCCGCGACAACTTTTTCCACGCCCTTGATGTTGCCGGCGATCAGGATCGCCTGGTCGCGCACTGCCTGGTTCTTACAGTCGCCGCAAATCGTCGCGACGCCATCGTCAAATTCCACCGTGAGATTGCTGAGACCGCTGGTCTTAATCTCGAGGTGTTGCTTGATGTTGTCGGCCGCCTCGGAGTCCGTATTGAAAACCTGGCGCCCCACATCTTTTACAAAGTCAAACAGTCCCATTGGGTTCTCCCTGTTAATTGGACTTATTTCCAACCCGGCGATTATAACAGGCGCTATAATTGCGAGTGAATATTAGTGAGGTATGAAAATGCGGAAAGTCACGATACTGCTCGCGGTCGGGGTCGCATTTCTGGCTGGTTGTGCGGTCAATCCCGTCACGGGCAAGCGCCAGTTGATGACGGTCAGTACGGCATCGGAAGTCCAGATGGGCCAACAAAACTACGCTCCGATGAGGCAGTCGCAGGGTGGGGATTACGACGTTGACCCTGTGCTCACGCAGTATGTGCAGGGCGTAGGTTTGCGCCTCGCGGCTCAAAGTCCTGTCAATCTGCCGTATGAGTTTGTCGTACTGAATAACTCGGTTCCAAACGCCTGGGCTTTACCCGGCGGCAAGATCGCGATCAATCGGGGTTTGCTGACCGAACTCGAGTCCGAGGCGGAACTGGCGTCAGTGCTGGGGCACGAAGTGGTGCACGCCGCGGCCCGACATACGGCGGCGCAGATATCACGTAGCCAGCTGCTGCAGATCGGTGTGGTGGGCACCGCGATCGCGACAAGTGACAGCGACTACGGCAACTTGGCCGTAG
>CAWJCA010000015.1:0-27379 GCA_963841165.1 uncultured Gammaproteobacteria bacterium
GCTGCGTCTGCCTGACAAAAACAGGGGCATTCCGAATTCCGTGTCGCTAACTTGCCGCCGCAAGCGCCTGGTCGAGATCCGCAATGATGTCATCGATATGCTCGATACCGATGCAGAGGCGAATCATGTCGGGCGTTACGCCGGCTGACTTGAGCTCGTCTTCGGATAATTGCCGGTGCGTTGTGGAAGCCGGGTGGGCCGCCAGTGACTTGACGTCACCGATGTTGACGAGCCGCAGGAAGAGATCCAGCGAATCGTAGAATTTCACGGCGGCGTCGAAACCGCCCTTGACTCCGAATGACAGCAGTGCGGACGGTTTGCCGTTGGTGTATTTCATCGCAAGGTCGTAATAGGGTGAGTCCGGCAATCCCGCGTAGTTAACCCAGTCAACGCGCGAGTCGTCACTCAGGTACTTCGCAACGGCAATGGCGTTTTCGCAATGTCGTTCCATGCGCAGCGGCAAGGTCTGCATGCCCTGCAGTATCAAAAACGCGTTCATCGGGCTCAGCGCCGAGCCGGTATTACGCAAGGGCACGGTCCTGGCACGACCAATATACGCCGCGGCTCCCAGCGCCTCGGTGTACACGACGCCATGGTACGAATCTTCCGGCTGCGTCAGCATGTGGAACTTCTCGGGGTAATCTGCCCAGGGAAACTCGCCTCCATCGACAATGACGCCGCCGAGCGAGTTGCCGTGGCCGGCCATGTACTTCGTCAGCGAGTTGGCGACAATGTCCGCACCCCATTCGATGGGCTTTATCAGTGCTGGCGTTGCCACCGTATTGTCGACGATGAGTGGCACGCCGTGATCGTGTGCCATTTTTGCGAGCGCCTCGATATCGACGATGTTACCGGCAGGATTGCCTATCGACTCACAAAAAACGGCCGTAGTCTTGTCATCAATCAAGCCATCCATACTCGCGGCACTGTCGTCGCTTGAAAAGCGCACTTCAATGCCGAGCTTTGGCAGCATGTGCTTGAACAAGGTGTAAGTGCCGCCATACAGCAGGGGCACGGTGACGATATTGTTGCCTGTCTCGGCAAGCGTGAGGATCGCGTAGTTGATCGCGGCGCTGCCGGCGCTCAGACCCAGGCCCGCAATGCCGCCCTCGAGTTCCGCACATCGTTGTTCGAGCACATCGACCGTGGGGTTCATGATGCGCGTGTAGATATTACCCGGCACCGCAAGGTTGAACAGATCGGCGCCGTGCTGGGCGTTGTCAAACTCGTAGGCGACGGTTTGGTAAACTGGTACCGCGACGGACTTGGTTGCAGGGTCTGATTTGAAGCCGGCGTGGATCGCCAGGGTTTGATCTTGCATTATTCTTCCTGTGGTGTCGGTGGCGGGGCTGGTGTTGTTGGTGCGGGTTGCTGCGCACTCGGCCATCCGGAGCGCAGGTGCAGGTCGCGCTGCGGAAACGGAATTTCGATGCCATGCTCGGTTAGCTTGGTCTCAAGGGCCCATAGATACGCGGATCGGGTTCTCGTCGGGCGTCGGGCACCCTGCCGATTAACCCAGACCAGCAGCAGGAAATTCAGGCTGCTGTCGCCGTATTCCACGAGCCAGACATCGGGTTCGCGGCCCTTCATGTTGGTGAGGGTATAAGGCACTTCGGCCGCTGCCTCCAGTGCCGCTTTTTTCACCGTTTCCTTATCGCTGCCATAGGCCACGCCGAACGGAATGCGGACGCGCAATATGCGTTCGCCCAGCGTCCAGTTCGTGAGTTTCGTGGTGACGAACTCGGAATTAGGCACGACGATGTCAATGTTGTCATTGGTGTTGATGAGCGTGCTGCGCACATTGATGGCTTTAACCGTTCCCGTCAGTCCCGTATCGAGCTCAATATAATCGCCAACCCGCAGCGAGTGCTCGAAAAGTATGATCAGTCCGGACACGAAATTGTTGACGATGGACTGCAAACCAAAACCGATGCCGACACTGAGCGCGCCGGCAACCAGCGCGAGATTGCTGAAGTCGAGCCCGATGGAGGACAGCGCTATCACCAATCCGAAAATGATGATCGTGTAGTGACTGAGTCGACCAACCGTGTAAAGCGATGCCTGCGTGCCACTCGATTCGCCTGAACCAACACGCCGAATTGCATGACGGATGCCGCGGGACAGAAGATACGCGACGGTCAGAATGACCAGGACGCGCAGTATGTCGCCGCCCGTAACCGGCGTTTCTCCGACCGAGAACAACGTTACATCGGCCAGCCCGACGACGCGGATGTAAGCGGTTTTGATCGAGCGGCTTACGGTCGAAAGCCAGGACTTGAACGCGCCTGTGTATTCGGCGGCGGCATTATCAACGACCAGCATAAGAAGCTTCAGATCGGCAACCGACGCGGTAAGTTCTCCGATCTGCGTCAGGGTTTGCTGGGCGATACCCAGTCGCTGGTCCAGCAGGCGACGCGACGCTCGATCGAGACCGTCCCGGTTGACGCTCTGAATCGCAAGCAGCTCATCCCCGGTTTCCCGCTTCCACTCGGGTACACGTTGCTCGACGCTGCGCACAAATTCTGACCATTCCAGCGCCTTGTCTTCGAAGGCGCTGGAATCAAGGGCCGTATCCAGGACCATTTCGGTCCACCAGCGCTGCGCCTCGGATCGCGCCAACCTTGCTTTGGCCAGCGCGAGGCTGATCTCTGCCGCTGTAAGCCGTTCCTGCTGCAAGCGCTGCTGCGATCGGCCCTGTGCCGTATTGAGATCGAGCCCGCTCGCGGCAATTTGAGCTTCACGCAGCTTTTCCTCGGCTGTATCGACCGCAGCCTTGTCAGCATCCACGCGATTGTACAAGGCATCGAGATTCGCTTTTTCGGCCGTTGTCGCCAATCGATCCCTGGCAAAATCCGCACGTTCCGCCTTTGCTTCTGCATAGGCGTTGGCGAGTTCGGATCTCTTGGTCAAAAGCGCCAGGCGGCGGGTTGAAATGGCCGTCGCCGAGCGTGCCTGCAGCAATCTCAGACCGGCCAAAAAACGTTCATCGCCGGCCGGAGCGTCCACGTAATCGTCGAATACAGCGTCGCGGTGCCGGGTAGTGCCGTCGAGAACGCGCTTTTCGCGATCCACCTCGAGTTGCTCGTCGGCCGCAGCGGAGCGCGCAGCCCGCGCATTTGCGGCGAGTTTGAGCAAGTCATCGATCGAATAACTTGCCGCCGCCGGCTCCAGTTCCTGTGGCTCGAGCTCGGTGTCGTCAAGAAGCGCGAGGAAAGCGGTGAGGTTGTCCTGTGCCGCTTCCAGTATTGACTGGGCGATCAATTGGTTCTGCGGCGCCAGCTTGGCGATCTGGACACCCGTATCTTTGAGGTAGGCCTCGACCCTTGGTTCGACCTCGGCGCGCGATCCCTCGAAGTAAGCCCACCAGTTGGTTTGCAGGGACAGCAGGTCCGGTGCGGCGGGTTCCTCACTGCCCTGAGGCTCCTGGGCGAAGCTGTGCGCTGCGAAAAGGAAGCCCAGCAGCAGCAAAAGCAGGCGTGTCGAATGCACTATTTTCATTGGATCAATGGTTGGCCGGGCTTCAATACGGTTGAAGTGGCTCATGCTACGAGAAATTAGTAGTACATGCACTTTACGCGTGACCGGATTGGAAAATGGGAGTTACCTCCTATGCGGCCGCCGCCTTTAAATTGCAGTATCCTGTATAAAATGAAAAATTGAGGGGGAAAATACAATGCTGATTGTTCATCACCTGGAAAACTCGCGTTCACAGCGTGTCCTGTGGTTGCTGGAAGAACTCGCCGTCGAGTATGAGATCAAGCGTTACGGGCGTGACAAGCAGACGAGCCTGGCACCCCCGGAGCTCAAGGAGATTCATCCGCTGGGCAAAGCGCCCGTCATCGTAGATAACGATGTCACGATGGCCGAATCCGGTGCGATCATCGAATACCTCGTGCACACCTACGACGACGGCAGATTGCACGCGGTAGCGGGCACGCCGGAATGGCGCTCATACACGTATTGGATGCACTATGCCGAGGGCACATTCATGCCCTTGATGATCATCTCGCTGATTCTCGCACGCATAGAGACTTCGCCGATGCCGTTTTTTGTGAAACCGATCGCGAAAGGCATTGCCGGCAAGGTGCGCGCAAGCTATCTCGACGCCAACGTCAACAGCAACCTCGATTTCATGGAGGAAACGCTGAGCGAGTCAAAGTGGTTCTGTGGCGACCGGTTCACGGCCGCCGACGTGCAGATGAGTTTTGCACTCGAGGCGGCCGAAGTACGGACCGATCTCAACTCCGACTATCCGCATCTCGCGGCATTTCTCAAGTCCGTTCGCGCACGACCGGCTTATAAAGCGGCGCTCGATCGCGGCGGGCATTACGAGCTGATGGGTACCGGCAAGAACTCGTAGCCTGTCGACCATGCCATGCTCTTTGGGCCTTCTACGTATGGTTTTTATTGCGTTTTTTTCACTATTATTCCGTGTAACAAGTCAGCTCCTGGGGAACAACCATGACCGACACAGCCAACCTGGTTCTATTGTCCTCTCTGGGCGCGGAGCTCTCGCAGGAAGAGGCGGCCGTGCTCAGCGACCTCATGAGCCCGCGGGAGCTCGCGGACGGCGACTACCTTATTACCGAGGGTACAACCGATGATTCGCTGCACGTGTTGCTGGAGGGCAAGCTCGAGGTGGTCAAGCACACGGGCGGCGGTGATATTGCCGGACTCGCGGTCCTCAGAGAAGGCGACCTTGCGGGCGAGCTCAGCTTTATCGACGGCCATGAACACACGGTCGGCCTGCGGGCGCTGTGCCCGACCCATGTTCTCACTCTGAAGCGTGAGGATTTCGAAAGTGTCGTCGATGCGCAGCCGCAGCTGGTGTACAAAGTGATGCGCGCGATCGCTCGCTCTACTCACCGGATCGTGCACCGAATGAACACCGAATTCATCGAACTCAATAATTACATCTTCAAGCAACACGGCCGGTATTGATTGGACCAAAGGTTGACCTTGACACAAATGTTCACAATCTCCCGGTCGAATTCTGGCTAAACTGGCTATCTGTATGACTGTTTACTTCTAGGGGAAAACATGGATATCAAAAGTCTGGCAACGCAACTGCTAATGAGCAAGATCGGCGGTGCGAATGATTCCGGTGCGGCTGCATCGGCACTCGACGACCTGGTTGGTGGTAGCGGCGGTTTCGATCTCGGCGATATTGTCGGCCAATTCACTGCTTCCGGCGGCGATTTGGCATCGAAAGCCAAGTCCTGGCTCGGCGACGGCTCCAACGACTCGATTTCACCGGAGCAGCTTCAGGATGCCATTGGTGGCGACAAGATCGAAGCATTTGCATCGAAACTCGGTATTGGTACAGAAGAGGCCAGCAGCAGCCTGTCTCAGATTCTGCCGCAGCTTATCGACAAGAGCAGCCAGGGCGGCAATTTGCTGGACTCGGTGGGCGGCGCCAAAGGTCTGGCCGGCCTTGCCTCGAAGTTCTTCAAGTAAGGGTCGCCGCAATAGGGACTTCACGATCATCCGCGTTCGAGAATGACGGCGATGAATGCGTCCGCCTCCGCGATGGAGCGATTCATGTCAGCGATCAGTATGTCGACATTTGACTCGATGATCGTCGCCTCTCCCTCGAGAGCGGCGATGGCCGAGAGATTGAGATTGTGCTTGAGGTACAACACCTGGTCCTGGAATGAAGCCAAAACAGGCTGCATCCGGTCTTCTATCTGTCGCATCGATGCAATAAGGCGAGTGGCGTGTTCGCGAGTCTGATCGAACTGCTGCTCCGCAATACGACGCAGCGCCGGGTCGTTGTAGTCATCGAGTTCAGAGCTCCATTCGTCGAGGAGCCGGTTGCTGGCATCGACAACGCGATCGACGCGTTTGTTGATGCGATCCGCAGCAGCCTGGCTGCGCTTGTGTGCCGCATTGAGCTTGTTGTACTGGCGTTCGAGGCCGCTTTCCGGAAGGTCAACCACGGCTTTAAACTCGGTGAGTGCGTCGCGAAATTGTTCAGCCGCTGCGTGTTGGCTGTCGCGGGCCTCTTCGACGCGGTCGACGAGCACCTCGCGTGGTTCTTTCCACATCCAGTCGATTCCGGAACTCAGATTTCCGGTGGCAAAATATCCGGCGCCGAGCAATGCCACCATCATTACCCAGGATCGCTTCTTTTTGAGTATCGATGGGATCAACGCTATGATTTTTGCTACTAGCGGGTTCATTGCAAAAGTATTTAACCAGGAACAATCGCAAAGATGACACAACTATCTGGCAATCTGCAAATTGGTCGTGCGGGCTTCGTCTGCGCATTGCTGTTCGCGCTATCGGGCTGCGCGTCGGTTCAGTATTCGGCGCTCGAGAAGGTCGGCATACACAAGCGCGACATACTGGTCGATCGTGTCGAAGATGCACGCGACGCGCAGAGCGAAACTCGAGAGCAACTTGTTACGGCTTACGAGGAACTCAGCGCATTGGTTGGTCACGAAGGTGGCGAACTGGAGAAGAAATACGAGCGACTGAGTAAAGAGGTGGACCGTTCCCGAAAGGCCACTCAGGATCTTGATGAGCACCTGTCTGATATTGATCGTGTCAGCGAGGACCTTTTTGATGAATGGGAGTCGGAACTGGATCTTTACAGCAGTGCCGCGCTCAGGTCGGATCAGGAACGCAAACTGGCGTTGGCGCGCAGGCAGTTCCTGGTAATGCGCGATCGCATGCAAACGGCGCGTAACAGGGTCGACCCGGTTATGGCCGTGCTGACTGACAACGTGCTGTTTCTGAAACACAGTCTGAACGCCCAGGCACTAGCGGCATTACGAGGCCAGACGTCGGTGCTTGAAGGCCAGGTCGATGCTTTGATCCGCGACATGCAGGTCGCTATAGACGAGGCCGATGCATTCATCAGCCGCATGCGGGGCAGTTAGTGTCGCCGTATTTCGCCGGCCGTAGCAATCGGTACGACGCCCTGTTGCCGTAACAGGTTCTCGGCGCGTTTGCTGCCCGTCTTGCGCCAAACGCTGTACGTGCGAAGCAGGTCTATATCGGACTCCTGCCGTTCCCGGTCGCGCATCTCATTGAGCACGTCGACGAGAACCTGGAACTTGGCGGCAAGTTCGCTGTAGGTGTCCGCAAATGCCTTTCCTCGGAACGTACCGCGGACTTCCTCCGACAGAGAGCCGTAAGCGCTGCCGCCCATGTGGATGTAGTAGTCGAGGTCGACCGCGTGGGTGGCCAGGCTGTCAGCGAAGAAGCCGGAAATGAACAGTGCGACATCACCGATGCGTTGCAGTGCAGAATTGCGCGCCACGGGGCTGGGCGCGTCGGTCGCGTCCGCGAGCATCAGCGCGAGGGGTTTGAGTCCGAAAGTCTCACCGTCATCTTCATACAGTTCTTCGGAGCGCGAGAACAGCGTGAGCAAATTGACGACGTAATGCGTCGCATGCGGTTTCACGTCGACGCCCTGTTCGGAAATGACGCATTCAATCGAGGTCCGAAAGTAGTCCAGCAGGTTGGGAACTGGCACTACCCGATCTTGGTTGCCCTTCTGGTGCATAGGCCCGGATCCTCGTCGGCGATATAGTCTTCCTTATTATGTATAGCGCAATCGGGGCGCCGACCCTGTGATGTGATTCACAGTAGTTAAAGACACTCAAAGGCCCGCGACGTCGCTTGTCAGCCAGCCGCCTTCGACTTTGCAGGACCCAGTTCCAGCGCTTCCCGCGGTACTTCGGCATAGTGGCTGAAGTCCATCCTAAAGCTGCCGTCACCGCCGGTCAGCGATTTCAGCCTCGAATGGTAGCCCTGAATCTCCTTGAGCGGCGCCTGTCCGGACACCATGATGCGGTCATCGGGCAGCGCTTCCGTACCTGTAACCATGCCACGCATAGATGACAGATCCCCTGTAACGCCCCCGGCACATCGACTCGGCACCGTAACCGTTACATCGACGATCGGTTCCATGACGATTGGCGATGCTTTCGAAATGGCATCGAGGAATGCTTTCTTGCCGGCCTGGACAAAAGCGATTTCCTTGGAGTCTACCGAGTGATGTTTGCCGTCGTAGACGGTCACCATGATGTCCTGCAGCGGGTAGCCGTAAATGGCACCGGATTCCATGACCTGGCGAACCCCGGTTTCGACGGCAGGAATGTATTGGTAGGGAATCGATCCACCAACGACGGCGCTCGCAAACTTGAAACCTTCGCCGGAAGGCAGCGGTTCGATTCGCAGGTACACCTCGCCGAACTGACCTGCGCCGCCGGTTTGTTTCTTGTGCCGGTGATGACCCTCGGCATTCGCTGTAATCGTTTCGCGATACGCGATGGAGGGCAGGGAAGTGATGACCTGCAGGCCGTAGCGATCGGAAATTTGTTCCAGTACGGTACGCAGGTGCAGGTCGCCGAGTCCGCGCAGGACGATTTCGTTCAGGGCGGCATTGTGTTCCACCTGCAGAGAAGGATCTTCGGCTTCGGCAACGTGAAGCGCATCCGAGGTTTTTTGCGAGTCGTTGTCAGTCGGCGGCTTAATCGCGAGGCCGTACATCGGTCGCGGCAGGTCGATCGATTTCAGGTGGAAATGATCTTCGTCGTGGGAATCATGCAGCACGGCGTCATAGTGCACTTCATCGACGCGCGGGATCGCACAAATATCACCGGGCACGCCGACTTTTGCCTTGGTATGCGTGCCGCCGTTAATTTTCAGCAGCTGATTGACCTTGATCGGTTTTCGAGCATCCCCGACAAAGAGCTGATTGCCCGGCCGGATTGTGCCCTGGTGAATTCGGAACGTCCCGAGTCGACCTTTGAACGTGTCGATGTTCACCATGAAAACATGCGCAATCGCATGCGCATCGGGGTCCGGTGAGATAACGACTTCTTCCGCGTCCTCGCCCTCACCTTTGAGGAATCTCGGCGGGTTGCCTTCCATCGGGTTTGGCATCAGGCGTTCGAAAACCTGCAAAAGCTGGCGAATGCCGGCGCCGGTTTTGGCGGAGACAAAACAGACGGGAATCAAGTGGCCGGAGCGCAGTGCTTTCTCGAACGGGTCGTGCAGCTGCTCGGGCTCGAGCTCCTGCCCCTGCTCGAGGTAGAGCTCCATCAGCGCTTCATCGACCTCAACAACCTGGTCAACGATCTCTGTATGTGCGGATTTGACGTCGCCAAACGCCGGGTCCGCGCCCTCAGGTTGGAAAAAGCAGTCGACAACGCCCTCGCCATCCGCAGCGGGCAGGTTCAACGGCAGGCATTCCGCGCCGAACGCATCCCGGATTTCGCCGAGCAATGCCTCGAGGTTTATTTCCTCGGCATCGATCTTGTTGACTATGATCATGCGGCAGAGCCGCTGTTTTTTCGCCGCTTCCATCATGCGCCGGCAGATCATGTCGACGCCGCTCTGGGAATCTATGACAACAGCCGCGGTTTCTGCGGCAGGCAGTACGGATAGTGCACGGCCGATGAAATCCCGGTATCCAGGCGTGTCGATCAGGTTGACGTGGATGCCGCCATGATCCAGATGGCAAACGGAAGAAAACTGCGAATGGCCCAGCTGTTTCTCGCGCGGCGTGTAATCGGACACGGTGTTGCCCTGATCCACCGAGCCACACTCGGGAATCGCGCCGCCGGCGTGCAGCAGCGCCTCAGTGAGCTGCGTTTTGCCGGCATTGCCGGGTCCCACAAGGCACACGTTACGAATATCGCTGGTTCCATAGGCCATCGCCGATTTCCTCTACACTGGATTGAATACACTGATTATGAGTGTAGCAGCGGTGAGATCTATACGGTTATTCCGAAGCCGGACGGACCTCGCCTAGCATGATTCATGCAATACGGTGCGTGCGCCCGGACGCCCGACGCAGGCGGGTGTGACGGCCAGCGCAGCCTAATTAGTCGCGGGCAGATCCGGCAGCATCACCGGGTGTCCATCTATGCCGATGAACTTGCGGGCGAGACTTGAGCTATGGTCTGACTCGGCCTCGAGCAACACTTCGCGGATGCAGCCGGGCGAATGTCCGCGCAGTGAGGCTTCAACCGCCACTTCGAAGTGCTTGCCGTTACTGCGAAACAGGAGGGATCGATTGCGGTCATGTCGTGACCAGCCCACGAATGCGCTCGGGTCCTGAAGCCCGATCTTGCGTCCGTCGGACAATATTGCGAAACACTCGGCATAGCGCATCGGACTCTCGACGACATACTCGGAGACATCGGCGTGGCTCGCGCCCTGCAGCGGAATCACGTCATCGAGAACGGTCACGATCTTTTCTTCGTTGGCGATGCTGTCGCCGAAAAGTGCGTTGATCCGTTTTCCACAGAGGGCAATGGGCGTGTCTTGTTGCGGCATGTTGATCTCCTCGTGTGTCCCGCCTGGACAGCGGGTGTGTCGTTTACGTAAAGACAGTTTACCCACGAGATTCATGAAATTTTACAGAAAAAATTTCACAGTGTTAATTTCACAAGAGCTAGGCAGCTTCGCCCATGGACTCGGCGCGTTTAGCAACGACACGCGTGATACCGCGGAAAATGAACGCGTGGAACGGCAGCAGCGCATACCAGTAGAGGAGCCCCCACACGCCGGCAGGGTGAAAATAGGCGTTAACGGCCAGGCGCCGGCCGCCTTCAGAATCCATGATCGAGAATTCGAGTACGCCGGCACCCGGCGCCTTCATTTCCATCAGCAGGGTCAGCCTTTCATCAGGCTGAATGGCGATAACCCGCCATGCGTCGACGGCGTCGCCGACGCGAAGCTCGTCCGGATGCCGGCGCTGGCGACGGAAACTCGGTCCGCCGACGGTCCAGTCAAGGACCCGACGTAGCCACCAGAGCCAGCCGGCATAAAAGAAATCTCCGTCGCTGCCGATACGACAAATCACGCGCCAAAGCGCGTTTGCGCTGGCGCTGCTGACGGTGCTGTCTCCCGCCTGCTTGGCATAAAACGCATACTCCGGCCGGAATTCGCGACACGCGATCGAACCTTCGACCCAGCGCGCAGGCACCGCATGTTGGCGATCGGCTTCGAGTGCTTCCGTTGCGGCTTCGCGAAACCCGAGGAGCTTCTGCGGTATTAACTGAACCAGCCGATCATCGTTGGCAATGACATCCTGCGAAAGACCATCGATCAGGGCACGGGCGATGTTGGTCGGCACCGACGTTACCAGGCGCAGCCAATAAGACGACAAGCGCGGGGTCAGGACGCCAACCGGAATGATGCGCGGATGTTTGCCGGTCAGCTCTGCGTACTGACGCATGATCTGTTCATAGGTCAACACATCAGGTCCGCCGACGTCATAGATCTCGCCTGCCGTCTCCTCCAGTAGCGGCGCATCCGCAAGATAATGCAGCAGATTACTCAGTGCGATCGGCGTTGACCGCGAAAAGACCCAGCGCGGTGTAATCATGATGGGCAGGTGGTTGACGAGATCGCGGATAACCTCCCAGGCCGCGGACCCCGGCCCGATAATCATGCCGGCCCGAATCTCGGTGACCGGGACCGAACCGGCCCGGAGAATATCGCCGGTTTCCTGGCGCGAGCGCAGGTGCGTCGATTTCGGTGCCTCGGGGACCAGGCCTCCCAGGTAAACAATGCGCTTTACACCCTGCCGAGCCGCCGCGTCGGCAAAATTACGTGCGGCGGTGGCATCGAGCTGCGGGAAATCTTTGCCAGCCGCCATCGAGTGTACGAGGTAGTAAGCAATGTCAACGTCCCGCAGTGCGTCGTCCAGCGTCTCCGGGCGTAACGCGTCAGCCTCGGCGAGCAGGGCACCGTCCCAGCCTCGGCCTGCAATGACTTCGATGTTGCGCGACGTTGCACGTACAGACAGTCCCTGCGCCAGGAGGTACGGCACAAGGTGGCTGCCGATATAGCCACTTGCCCCAAAGACAAGGCGGTGGCTCATGGGCGGCCCGGGAATCTGTTTGTCGCGGGTGTGTTCATTTTGGCGTCGTAATGTCAGGTCGATCGGTGCCCGATTAGTACCACGAAGGGGGTTCACGATCAGCAGATTTCTCAGGAACTGCTATAAATAAGAAGACGGCTCCGTTTATCGAAACGCATATCTTTGGGGAGATGTATGCCATGAAAAAGACAATCACGACAACTTTGCTGCTGACCTTCGCATTCCTGGCCGGTAATTCATTTGCACAGGGCCAGGGCGCGCAGGACAATTATGCGTATGCGACCTACTTTGTGTGCGCCCCCGACGGCGAGTCTCGTGCCGACGAAATCGTTAAGTCCAGCTTCAAACCGCACTACGATGCCGCCGTCGAGCACGGTGACATCCTGTCATGGAGCTGGATGCAACATTATGTTGGTGGCTCATGGCGGCGTGTGCTGGTAATCATCGCAGAGGACATGGATTCACTACTTGACGCCTCGGGGGCGCTCGGGGAAATAATCAGCGACAAGACGCCCGAAGCGGGGCGTGCTTTTTCAGGCACTTGCGCATCGCATGAAGACTATATCTGGCAAACGACACCGGGTCTCGGTTCCGCGGCTGTGACAGAGCAGCGCGGTGCGGCGGGTTTCTCGGTTTACATGCAATGCGACATGAACGGTGAAGAACGCGCGGATGAACTGGTTGCCAAGGTTTTCGCTCCCGTCTACAACAAGCATGTCGGCGAAGGCAAACTAACGTCGTGGAACTGGCTGAAGCACAATGTTGGCGGCGAGTGGCGACGAGTGCTTATCATGGGTGCCGCTGATCACAAGACGCTGATGCGTGACGCGAGCGGCGATCCTTGCCGAATACGAAGACCGCAAGGTGGAACGTGCGGCTAAAGAAATGAACGAGATATGCGGGAGGCACCAGGACTACATGTGGGACATTCTCCTGCAAACGCCCTGACGCAGTCTTTCGCAGCTGACTAGAAGCCCCGTTTCGATTCCAGCAGGATCTGGACCGAGTCGATCGAGCTGTCGCCGCCCAACGGGAACGCGACGTCGAGATGGATCATTTTGGCCGCGCTACTGCGCGTCGGTGCAAATCGCAATCCGAAGCCGACGTTGCTCAGCCAGCTGTAGGGTTCGCTGCCCACCGGGTTCTTTCCCCAAACCCGTCCGGCGTCGGCGAAAATGGCACCGCCGATGCGGACCAGGCGAAAGGGATACCAGTCGGTGAAGTAACGTTGTTCAATCGTGACCAGCATCTTCGAGTCGCCGCTCTGGTAGCGCAGCGGATAACCGCGCAGACCGCTGTCGCCGCCGAGCTGAACCGGATTATCGAGATCCAGCGTATGGCCCGCCGTTGCGGCGATGGTCGCAAAGAACAGGCGTTTTTCGGATTGGGTGCGGTAATAACGCGCGTTGGCTGTCAGGTGCGTGTTCCTTGCGTGACCCGACTCGAGGCGGCCATCGGTGGCCATCGATAGCAACAGTGCGGTCTTGTCCAGTGAGCCAAAACCGCGGCTCGCCCTGGCAGAGAATATAAGGGCATCTCGATCCGCGCCCAGCGATTTATCGGACCAGCCGAGGGATGCCGATAAACGCGAGCCCAGGTAGAAATCTTCGGTCTTGCCGATCTGATCGCGATTCCTGGTTGTCTCGAACTGATCCTCGACGACCTCCAGGCCAAGAAACGCATAAACGAGCTTGCGATCGGCGGGAATTGCGGCGGGCAGCGTTGGATTCAGCACCGGCGAAAAGCGGTTTTCGTCGTGTACTACACCGGCCGTCCAGCGCCTGACCCACCCTTGCCGCAGGCCTTTGGACCAACCGCCGAATGCCGACAGGTAGTCACGCTCGTGCTGGTACTCGGCTGCTTCATTGCCGAGTGCATAGAGCGCGCTTCGACGGTCGTCATCGATTATCTGGCCGCCGGCCGACCAGCGCGTGTCCAGCGCATAAAACGGGCGGACGGCGGAGAGTACATTGGACTTGCCATCGGAGTTGTCAGCGATCTTCAGGAATGTCGACACCCAGCTTCTGCCCAAATGATCGTCGGCAAACTCGAAACTGTTCGAGGTTCGATCGACGTTCTCGATTCGCGCGACGCGAAGAAGTTGGCCCCGGCCAAGCAGGTTGGTGTCTTCGAGGCCGACCTTGGTTCGATTTTCGCCGCCACTTCTTGTCACGGAAATGTCCGGGTTCAGGGTCCAAACATCACGCGTAACGACCGCGATATCCACGGTGCCATTTTCATAGCGTCTAGGCCTGATTTCAGCGTCGAACAGGTAGCGGTTCTGGCGCAGAATGCGTGCGGACTCGTCCATCAGTCGGGTCGAGTAAACGTCGCCACTACGAAACAACAACTGTTTCTTGATGACCTTATCCTGGGTGACGATGTGCAGGCGATTGGCGAGGCGATACAGCCAGTTGTTTTCATCGGGGTTCGACAGGTCAAAAACCGTCAATTTTTCCAGTGTGATCTCGCCAATGACGGCGGCATCCTGTTCGAGCGTATTGCTGTCCGGCGGCCCGCCGGCCAGGACCGTTGTCGAGAATATTGTTACCAGCGCGAAAACGCCAAGACGCATGTGTGTCACCCGGGGTTGTGCAGGTTTAATGCTATATTCTTTTCCGAGCCTCGGGGAACTTTTCGGATTTGATACTCAGTATTCCGATTCAGAGGCCAGGCCTGCGGATTGCCGATAGTCGGCCAATAGTCGTTGATGATAATGCCAGAGTCGCTTTAATGCTGAACAAGGCCACACATTTACCGCTCACTCCGAGTTTTTTGCCGCGTTCCTGGGCCACTAACGAGGAACTGCAGGCTCTCGATCAGGAATTCCGTCGCTACTATGTTCATCGTATGCTGCCGGTCGCGCGAGCGGGCATCGGCCTGGGATTCTTGCTTACGGCAATCGTCTGTATTCTCGACATTATACCTCATGCCGGCGGACTTTGTTGAGAAAGCAATGCCCGTGCGTATTTCGGCGACGCTCGTACCTCTGGCTGGAATTCTGGGCGCGACGTTCGTGTTCAGGGAACACCGGTGGCTGCCTTATATGATTGCTTCCGTGGCGTTCATCGTCGGGGCGTCAATACTCATTGTCGGTGCTATCGCCATGCAGACCGGTGCCCCGGTAGTTTCCTGGGGGCTAATTTTTACGACTTTCAATGTCTATCTTGTTCTTGGCCTGACTCTGCGACAGAGCGTTGCGGTCGGATGGCCGATCTTCCTGGTTTATTTGAGTATGAGCCTGGGATTTGACGCGCCGATGCAAAAAGTCGCTTACGGCGCCATGTTTCTCGGCTTTTCCAACCTCATCGGCACCTATGCCAGTTACCTGCTGGAACGCGATGCGAGGGAGATTTTCGACAACAGGCGGGAGTTGACGCGACTCGCACACACAGACGTGCTAACCGGTTTGTTCAATCGTCGAATGTTCGATCAACATCTCCGACTGGTCTGGAAGCAGGCGCGGCGCGATGGCACCTACGTTGCGGTCGTCGTCGTCGATATCGATCATTTCAAGCTATACAACGACTGCTATGGTCACCAGATCGGCGACGACTGCATCAAAGCGGTGGCCGACGCTCTGGCAGCAGCTGTGAGCCGGCCCAATGGATATGGTTGCCCGATATGGCGGCGAGGAATACGTGATGGTCTTGTACGATCCGACCGCGCACTTTCTCGAGTCATTTACGCGCGACCTTTGTCAAAAAGTCGTTGATCTCGACATCGAGCACAAGGCGTCCGAAACCGCACGCAGCGTCACGGTAAGCGTCGGTGCCGCACTAACCGAGTCGCCCGGCGAGCATTACGCCCGAACAACTGATACGGCAAGCCGACGACGCGTTATACGAGGCCAAGACGCAGGGGCGCAACCGGGCAATCTTGTACCGAACGGAATGGGGACAACAAACGACCGCGGATCTTGCAGCCAAGCTCGCCTAGCACTTGATGGCCAAGACTAAACTGGATCCAGCTAACAGCCACAGGCTCTTATTGATCTGTTTACTCGTCGTACTCGTTTCGAGCTTCTTCGTATCACAGATACAGGGATCATTCGGTGAGGTCCAGGTACGTGACATAAAGATCCCAACCCACAACGGACAGTGGGTGGCGGGCGACCTCTTCAAGCCGAACAATGCGACACGCGACAACCCGGCGCCATTAATCGTTGTTGTACCGGGATTCCAGCGTTCCAAGGAATCGCTCTCCAACATTGCGATTGAGCTCGCCCGCCGCGGTTTCGTGGCGATCAGCATCGACCCTTACGCACAAGGAGGATCCAGCGCATCCTTGAGCCGCATTGCGGCGACGACCGAGGGCTACGGCATGTTTGCCGTGGTCGACTACGCGGCGAGTTCCGGCAATCTCAATTACGTTGACAAGAGCAGGATCGGTGCAACAGGGCATTCCGCCGGCGGCAACGCGGCCATTCGGGGCGCCAATTACTTTGGCCGGGAGGCGCAAAGAACGGGGCGGCCCAGCAAACTCCATTCCGTGTACGTGTCAGGGTACGTGTTGACCTTGACCGACGAGGTTCTGAAGGACGTGCGTTCCAATGTCGGGGCGAGCTATGCGTATTACGACGAGGGCGCTTACCGTAACGAACTCAAGAACGGTGACATGCGCATCGCTCCCGAAGCACTGCGGCTCGTCAATGCGGGTCGCGAGCCCGGGGCTACCCTCGTCGCCGAAGTAGAGATCGGCAGGTACTACGGCGACAAGAGCCAGCGCACGCTGCGCGTCATGCACAACGAACGAGTGCTGCACCCGTTTCAACCGTACAACAGGGAAGCGACGGCCAACCAGATCGACTACTTCGAGCACGTTTTCGATTTTCGGTCTGATATAGGCAGTTCTGACCAGATATGGCAGTGGAAGGAGCTATTGAGCATGATTTCGCTGGCGGTGGCCCTGGTTGCGGTCATTCCATTCGGCAGGCTGTTGCTCGAGACGCCCTGGTTCCAACCGCTGGTGCAGCCGCTTCCCAAGCCGCTGCCCAAGCCACGGGGCAGGGGCAAGATCCTGTTTTGGTCAACGTTTGCACTGGGCGCGCTTATCGCCTGCTTTACCTACATTCCGATGGCTGAACTCTCACAGAAACTGTTCGTTGCCGCATCCCGCCGAGAGTTGACGTGGTTCTTCCCGCAGCGCATGAACAACGCGGTCATGCTCTGGGCTGTTCTCAACGGCACGGTCGGCTTCCTGATGTTCTGGCTCAGTTATCGCTATTTCGGCCGCAAGAATGGCGTGTCAATGGACATGTTGGGGTTGAGAATCAAGCCATCGCATTTGCTGCAAACGTTCTTGCTCGCGTGTTGCCTGTTTGTTTTCTATTTCCTGTTTCTTTTCTCGGTGTATTACTTTTTTCACGTTGACTACCGGTTTCTCTTCATGGGCGTGCGTGTATTTCAACCGGCGTTGCTCATTCTACTGATCATGTACGTGCCCTTTTTCTTCATTTTCTTTCTGTCCAATTCGCTGCGCGTCAACGCTGCCATGCGATTCGAAGGGCAGCCGGAGTGGCGGAGCATGCTGCTGGCCGGGGTCGCAAATTCTCTCGGACTGTTGCTCATCGTTGTCGTGCAATACCTGACGTTCGCGATCTCCGGAATGGTGTACTGGACTGACGGCTGGCTGTACGTCAATCTGCTGTTTGCCGTCGTACCGATGATGTTCGTGCTGCCGTATTTCAATCGCTACTTTTTTCGCATGACCGGCTCGATCTACCTTGGACCCATGATTACCTGCCTGATTTTCGTGATGATCCTCATCACGAACACCGTGATCTACCTGCCGCTCGAATAAAGCCCTGGCTCTCAGTCCGCAGCGCTGTCGCGACCGAGCAATTTGGCAACCAGGATCAAAGCGCTGCCGACCAGCGCGAGGGCGACAAAAAGCGTCACGGGCTGGCCGTTCGGAAAGTCCTCCAGGAACAGCTTGATGCCGACCAGGACGAGGACCGGGTATACCAGCCAACGCGCCTCGGGCCATCGCTGGTAGCGGCTGGACAAGGCCAGCGTTACGGACGAAATGGACAGTACCGCCGTCCTCAAGGCGGCGAGCACTGCCTGATTGGCCTCCGCGGTGCCGGCGCCGGCCAGGACGGGCGCGAAGTAGACGACCATGAGTCCGCCGACCTCCCAGACCGACAGTGCCAGCACGATCAACTGCGGCACGCCAGCCAGCACGCCCCAGCGATCAGAATGCTGCGCGACGGGAATGAAAAGGCACGCAACCGTCGTCAGTCGCAATGACCAGGTGCCAGGGTACCAACGGCGGCCAGGATGCCAGGGCATCGCCCGCCAGCGCTTGCAGCCCTGTCTCGAGGATTCCCGAGCTCACTCCGGCAGCCAGCAACAGGAACGTGCATTGCAGGCTCAAGGCAACCCTGCCGTATCGCCCACTGAACCAGGCCATGGCCAACGCCAGCAGCGACCATGCGGCTGCCGCGATGGCAGGTGACAGTACGAGGGCACTGCCGACGACCAGGAGGAGTAGACCCAGGGTGGAATAGAAGAAGAAATTACGGCCGCGGGCAGTGCGCGTCTGCGGCGTGAACGCCAGCGCATAGGAACAGGCTGCGAGCAGCAGGGTCAGGATGCCGACCTGTAACATCACGAGCTGGCCAGCTCGGGCCGCAATGCTGGCGGCCAGGAACGCGATTCCGACTGCCAACAGGGCCTGTACTGCCTCGAATACGCCGACGTTGTGACTGCGGATGTGAGTGTGAAGCGCAAAGCTCAAGAGATACGCGAGCAACAGCATGGCGCCCGTCAGGAACACAGACAGGGGCGCGACTGTCCATTGTTCACTGCTACTGATCATGGCCAGCGCAAGCACACCGGCGTTCGCGCCCAAAGCTCCCAGCCATTGCGGACCCTTCCATTGCCGCCAGTAACAAGCCCACAACGTACCGACGCCCAGAAAAATCAGAAACACCGACACAGGGACCGCGCTTTGAGACAGTTTCAGAACAACAAAGGCTGTGCCGATGCCGCCTGCCGTAGTGAGCCACGCGAGAAGTCGCAGGTCCCTTGCCGCGGCTACCAACAGGGACAATGCACAGAACACGGCAAGCGCGATGATGCTTTGAAGCCCGGAGAGCAGCGCGAAGCGGCCTGTGGCTTCAACGAGTAGCGGCAGTGCGAGGAGTGTGGATGCGCCACCGTAAAACAGGGCTCCGGTTCGCTGGCTTTCGTCACCGCCTCGCCTATGCGCCATGAACAGCCAAAACAGGGCATAGGTTGCGCCCATGGATATGCCGAACGCCGTGGGTACAACCTGCGTTCTCAGTGATGGCGCGCAGGAGATAGGCGCCGCCAAAGATCAGAAGAACCCGGCCAATAAGCGTCGATGCATTGGATAGAGAACCGTTGCCGAGCGTAGGCTCAAAATCGACTTCATCAGTCGCCGATGCGCCAGGCGCCTGACCCTCGAGTTTGCTTAGCCGCTGCTCGACGGCGGCGAGACGCAACTCGAGTTCGGCTACGCGATCTTCCATCTATTCGCCGCTCGCTTCTCGTTGTAGCGACGGTACGAACTTGTTGATGATCCAGAACAGAACGAACGGCACCGAGATGACCGTCAGCGCGCCGAACAGACCTTCTTTAAACGTCTCCACACTGTGCGGGATGATCGGAATCTCATAATGCATGTAGCCTGAGAACGACAGGGAGAACGCCTGGCCGCCGATGACCACGTTCCAGCGCATCATGAACACGCCGAACAGAACAAGAAGAAGAGCCAGAACCGTACGTTTCAGGGTTCGGCCGGGCAGAAGCAACAGCACGAACGGCACGAGGTTGCCCAGCGTGTATTGCAGGACGAAGATGTTCATGAAGTCTTTGCCGTACATCACCGAACGCAGGATGTCCCAGGACTTCATCGCCGTGTAGCCGCGGAAGATCAGGTCCAGCATTTCCAGGCTGATCGCGGCGACAAGAAACCCCAGCAGGTATCGAGCAGCTGTGTCAATGACGTCTTGTTCGGCCCCCTTGATTTCGCTGGCTTCGAGCACGCCGCCATGCCGCCTGCTGCGAAATGCCTGCCACTCCCTGATGACGATGTAGGTCAGCATGCAAAGCGCGATGCCTGATACGACGGCGGACATTATGAAGATGACGGGCATCAGCGGCGACATCCACAGAGCATTGGCTTTGACCGAACCAAAAATAAAGCCGGCGTAGCCGTGCAGGAAACAGGCGACCGGTATGCCGATGGCCGCCAGAACTGTGGCCGCTTTCTTGTCCACCCTGATCGCGTCGTCGCTGACATCGTAAGCGCCGATCGTCAGCACCTGGTAGACCAGGCGGCTCATCGCGTTCGAAAGTCCCGGCTTGTCCTTCAACGCGTGAACCTGCTCGACGAAGTACTTGCGATAGACGAACCAGATTTCGCTCAGGACGATGAGCGCATAGGCCGTAAAAACGATCCCGAAGGCCGCAATCGCAGACGTGAAATGCGGCGTAAGCAGCGGCTCCATTGCCCTCGTCGGTTGCTGCAGATGCAGCAGCAGCGGCAATGCGGCGACCGGCAGCAACGCCAGCGAGAACACGAGGGAAAACTGGGCGATCTCCTTCAGTTGTTTCTGACCGAATACGTGGTACAGCGACGACAGTACGAAAGCACCCGCTACCAGACCCGTCATGTACGGATACATGACAATCTGGATGCTCCAGTAGATGTACTCGTTCGGGTAGACGAACAGCTCTTTTACGGTCCACTCTATGCCATGAACAATGATGTCATCGGGCATGCGATCACCTCACGTTGGCGTCAAGGCCCAGGTAAAAGACATGCGGCTTCGTGCCGTACTCGTCTTTGAGAACCGCAACCCTTTCGGTCGTTATGATCTTGGTTACCGGGTCATCCGGATCCTTGAGATTGGCAATGCGACGCGCTCCGAACGAGCAACACTCGACGCACGCGGGCTCCATGCCTTTGCTGATCCGGTGGTAGCAGAAGTTACATTTGTCGGCGACTTTGTGTACCGGATGGAAGAACCGGACACCGTAGGGGCAGGCCATGATGCAGTAGCCGCATCCAATGCACCAATCCCGGTCGATCAGCACGACGCCGTCATTGGTCTGGTAAGTCGCACCGACCGGACATACCTGCACGCAGGCCGGGTTGTCGCATTGGTTGCAGAGTTTCGGAACGAAGAAGGCTTTTTCAATATCGTCCGGGTCGATTTCCTCGCCCATCTACTTGCCATGCTCGTAAAGCCGTCGCGCCCACCCATCGGCGAATCGATATGCGTTTTGCCGTCCTTGGTGATCACGTATCGCTCGACCCAGGTTCGCGTAACCTCTGCGTCGTAAGGAATTTCGTTCTCGTTCTTGCAGGCTTTGACACAAAGGCCGCAACCCACGCACTTGTTCGTGTCGACGAGAAATGCCCAGCGGACCTTCGAGTCCTCGACAGCAGTCCTGGCTTCTGCCGTGCTTAGAAACGTGAACGCGCTCAGGGGCATTACGGTCGCCAAGGTGCCGCCAACAGCGTCTTTCAGGAAATCCCGACGAGAACAGGTCATCTCATATCCTCCTTGGGATCATGCGGGTTATGGCATTTGATGCATTCGCTTCGCCGCCGGTGCCTTCTGTCCTCGATGCTGAGAAGAGAGCCCCTGGCGCTGTTTGGGTACTCGAGATACGCGTGGCAGCGCAGGCAAAGTTCCCTGGTGGTATCCAGTGGCAGTGACTCGATGTCATCCGGATGATGGGCTCCGGGGCCGTGGCAGTTTTCGCACTCTACGGTTGCATGGCTCGACGCATTAAGCGTCTCGACGTTTGCATCGTGGCATTCAACGCAGCCTTCTCTGCCCTGGTACTTGACCGGGAAGTCCTTCCACTCCTGGACATTGCTGAGGCGGTAATAACCGTAGGTAAAATTTCTGCCGTGAACGCCGAAGTCATCGGGAACAAGGAATACGCGGGCAACGAGGATTGCCCCGACTAATCCGATTGCAACCCACAATGGGCGCAGGACGTGCCACTTCATCTTCGATCCCCTTGAAATTCCAGCGGAATTCAAAAGGCCTTCGACTTACAGGCCAGGCGGCGCAGCTCTTTTGGAAACGAGCATGTTGTTATTATTGCCCCCAGTTTCTATGAATACGTAGCGCCATGAGAATCTACAATACGTAGTACCCGTAGGCTTGCAGATCCGGGTAGAGTGGGGCTCAAAGACGGATGGATGCATGAAACGCGATACCCGGACACGAATTCTCGTATCGAGCTTATTGCTGTTCAATGAGAACGGCGAGCCGAATACGACGACGAATGAAATTGCTGATGAAGTGGATATCAGCCCCGGGAATCTGTACTACCATTTCAACAAGAAGTCAGACCTCGTCGACGCGTTGCTACTCGAGTTCCAGGCGGACGCCAAACAGGTTTTGCGGCCACCCGAATCGCAACAAGCCTCGCTCGATGATTTCTGGGTATTCCTGCACCTGCTTCTCGAATTGACCGCCGCGTATCGGTTCCTGCTTCGCGACATGGAGTCCCTCATCGCTGAATATCCCAAGGTTGGAAATGCACTCAAGCACTTCGCCCGGGGGCTCGCTGCGTCGTTCGAGTTGTATCTGCACGCGCTGGCGGCAGGTGGCCAAATCCGGCTCGACAACCGCGACATTCGGGTAGTGAGCAGGAACCTCGCTGTGATAGCGCTGTTCTCGGAGAAGTTCGATGCCCTCGTTGATTCTCCACGTACGGCCGACGATTCTGCGATACACATTGCCGCCGCCGTACTTAACATGCTGAAGCCATTCGTTGCCGAGGACGCCGCTGGACACCTGGCTAAATTGGCCACGTACTACGAGACTTAAGCGCACCAAGAAAAAGGGCCGCATAAAGCGGCCCTTAGTCTTTCAGCTTGGCTATCTGGCTTATTTAGCTAGAAGCTGCCGATTTAACGTTTTCAACCACGCGATCTTTGGCTTCAACAACGTCTTCAACGACATCGACACTGAAGTCCTTGACGTCTTCGCGGAAATCGCGGAAACCGGCACGATAACGATCACGGGCCTTTTCACCGTCTTTCACGAGTTTTTCAAACGTCTTTTCGAAATCCGACTGCAACTTCGTGAACTCGGTCTGCATCGTCGAGACCAGGCCCAGGCTCGCAAGAAACGTCTTGTTCGCGATCTCTATGGGCTTGCCAACTACGCTGCTTTCCAACATCTGAAATACAGACTTGGGTTGCGCTTTCCTGGTGACCGCTTTCTTGCGCGTCACTTTCTTTGTGCTCTTCACTTTCTTCTCCGTCATTTCATTACTCCTTACGCGTCAGTTACTAGGCTGCTTTCTGAGCCGTCTTGCTGACCGTTTTCTTAACCGTCTTGCTGACCGCTTTCCTGGCCGGCGTCTTCGCTACCTTTTTCGTCGCTTTCGCTTTCGGCGCGTTTCGCTTTCGGCGCGCTTTCGCTTTCGGCGCGGCTTTGGGCTTGTCTTCAAGCAGCTTGAGAATCTTGTTCAGCTTCTTGTTGATAGCGTCGACGTCGTTCTTGCTCGGAACGTGCAGACGGTCCATTGCATCGGCGACACGGGAGTCAAATGCCCTGTTCAGCTTTTTCAGGTTCGATTTGTCGCGAACCTGGTCGAGAAGGCCAGTCGCTTTGGACTGTGCGTCTTCGTTCATCTCGCGAATCGCTGCCTGAACGTCGTCGATAAGAGACTCGGTCCTCTTGGTTGTCTTCTTGCGAAATGTCTCGCCCTGTTTGACCAGCGAGTCAAACGTCTTGGCTCCAGCCTTCTGGGCATTTGACAATGCACCGAGACCTGCCAGGAACGCATCTTCGAACTGTTCCGTTACTTTCTTGTCGCTAACTTTCTGTTTTGTCTTACCTTTTTTGCCTGCCATGATCATTCTCCTTGGAATTGATTTGCCTGCCATGGATGAATGCTAGCTGTTAGGATTAGGGTGATCACACTAATCCTCGGCCCGTCAGAGAAGAAATTTAATGAGAATAAGACGCAGTCACCGCCTCGGGGCGGAGGAGGCCAGGCGACGTGCCAACGAAATCGCCGCGCACCTCGGACGGCAGTATTCCCTTACTTCAAAATGGCAGGGCGATCGCCTGGTGGTCAGGGGCAGTGGTGTGAATGGCTATTTGCACGTCGAGGACGACAGCATCGAGCTGGAAATCAAGCTGGGGTTTGCGCTGAAGTTCATGGAAGCGCCAATTCGCTCCGCCATCGAGAATACAATCGACGAGCACCTTGATTAAGGTCGAATGGATGTGTCGGGCTTAACGCTGGCAGCTTTCTTGCGAACGGTCTTCTTCTTCGCAGTCTTGGCTTTTTTTCTGGCCGTCTTTTTGCGCGCCTTCGTCTTCGGCGCCAGCGTCGCTTTCTTCAGTTCGTCGAAAGAAGTTTGTATGCAATCCGCATAGAACCCGGGGTCGGGCAACATTTCACGGCAGGCTGAAAACGTGATGGTGATCTTGCCGTTGTAGGAAAAGATGGTGTGATTCAAGCCAGCTTGTTCAACGATCGGACCTATGCCGTATAGCGCGATCATCCTGGCACCGCAGAAGTAAAGCGGCTTCTGAAATCCAGCGACGTTGCTGACGATAGTATTGAACGCCATTGCATCAAGTCGCGACGCAAGGCTCATCAGCGGCGACGTCAGGCCTTGTGCAAAGAACGCCGGCAGATTCATCGTAAGAATGGTCAATGTCTCCGCCCCCAGCACCTCTGTGATTCCCTTCGCTCTCCGGCTTCCCCTGACGACCGCTTGCAGACGTCTCCTGGGATCCGATATGTCCGTGCAGAGGGGCGCGTTCATCATGCTGACCACGTTGTCCGAATCCATGGATACATTCGAACGAATGTCCAGTGGGCAGGCTGCGATCAGGGATTCGGCCGGCAAGTCATTTTGCGACTCAAGGTATTTCCGCAGTGCGCCGCCGATAACAGCAAGCACAACATCGTTCACCTTTGCTTCGGGTTGAGTCTTGGCAATTGCCTTTACGTCATTCAGGTCGAACTCTCGAGCATCGATAACACGGTTGGCAGAAACGCCCCCTCGATTGAACACCGTTGCGGGCACTTCGGTACTCTCTCCGTCGGAGGAGGCCAGTTGTGCTTTGACCATGCGTGGGATCGATTTTCCGATCCCCAGTGCCAGCTGGGCCGATTTCCTGAGGTTATTTAACGGGCTCTTAGCCAGCAGCGTGGCCAGCCCCGCTGTTGATTCCGCGTAGTTGCGAATACCGGGCTTGTAATCGGATGCGTCGGCCTGAATCGGCTCAAGGTCGTGAATTGCAGCCTGCAGGGCCGCGCCGGAGACACCATCGATCGTCGCATGGTGCATTTTCATGAACAGCGCGAAACTACCTTTCTTCAGGCGCCTGACATTGTCCAGGCCTTCGATAACATAAACCTCCCAAAGTGGCCGGGCTTTGTCCAGCGGCCGCGATTGCAGTCGTGAGACCTGGATCATGAGCTGTCGCCAGTCACCGGGCTTAGGCAATGCAATATGTCGGACGTGGTATTCGATATCGAAGTTTTCATCATCGACCCAATACGGATTGTCGATCGAAAACGGCAGCTCGCGAATCTTGCGACGAAAAATGGGCGCATTCTCGATGCGGTTGTCGAATGTCGCCAGTATTTCCTTGAACCGGACGATGCCATTGGGCGACGTCGACGGATCATAAATATGCAGCGAGCTGACCTCCATGGGTATTCTGCTGTTCTCAAGGTAGAGGAACAGGGAGTCAAGGCCGGACAGTTGTTTCGGCGTGGTCATTTTTAGCTACTCGGTGTTCATGGCTGCGTCGAGTTTCTCGATAAGTTGTTCGCGGCTGTAAGCATACGCCTGCCACTTAGGGCACAACTTATTGGGCGACCAATACTAGCAGAACGCAGTGCCGCTTACAGAAAGCCGAATTTGCTTCAAGGCGACCGTCATCATTGCCACGGCCAACAAGATAAACAGCACACCGACAGCCTTCAGAGCTTGCAACTTGCGGGCAGCGAATCCGGGACGTTCCACTTCGGGTTTCGAGCGGTCACGAAATCCTGGGGGTTCAGTGAGTCGCCGTTGTTTCCAAACCACTCGACCAACACATCGCGCGTCAAGGGCATGCCATCGCCAACGTCAAAGCCACCCTCGGGCATCACCGGCGTCAGTATTCCATCGCCGCCCAACGCGAGGTAGTCATTGACTATTACGGTCAGACGATCGTCGTCGTGGATTGCCGTCTTGTCGTCGAGTTCCATGACGACGGCCATTTTGTCGTTCTTACACTCGATAAACACACGCATCCCTGAAAAACCCGCGCGCCGTCCGTGATTGTGCGCCTGCTCTGCGATGATCTTGCGAAGTTCACGGCCCGTGAGTTGGAGTTCTACGACCCGGTTATCGAACGGGAACATTTCATAGACCGAACCGAACGTGAGTTCGCCTTGCGGCAGGGTATTTCTGATGCCCCCGACAACATTGTGGATAGCGATATCGGCGCCCGTCGATTCGAGTATTGCGTCAGTCATCAGGTTCGCGAGGGGCGACTCGGTGCTGGGTGGGTGTTCGAAGGTGGACTCGAGGTGAACACCCAGCTCCTGTTGCTTCGTGTCCTCGGCAAACGCCGCCGCGCGCGCGGCAATCTGCAGAACCCGGGGGTCTGCTTTCACTGCGTGACCTTCGTACACCGCGTTGACAATTTCGCTCGCCGCGTCACCTGGAGACGCGCATTCTCCGCTCGAGCGAACGACAGAAAGGCATGCCCGGTGCGGAGGAAATACTCTTCGTGAGACTATGACTCCGGTTTTTGCGTCGACGCGAAAGTCGACCCGGCTGAACGCACGCGTGTTCGAATAACTGGAGGTGATCGATATACCGTTGACGATATGTGCAATACCCCGGTGAACGTGCCCTGCAATGATGTGGTTAACCAGGCCGGTCGGAAGTGCAGCAGCTACGCGCATGATCTCGCCGGCCATGTTGCAGGAAGAGAGGTCGGTCGGATTATCAAATGCCATGCAGCGACTTCCAGCGTGTGCCGTGACCACGACGATGGAAGCACCCTGTTCGCGCAGCGCCCGCGCCTCATTTGCAATGGTCTCGACCAGCGGTGCGACACGTAAACCGACTACATTAGCGGCAATGGTCGCCTGCAAGGCGCGTGAGGTCATAACGCCAATGATGCCAACCTTGATGCCGCTTACGTCGAGGATGACGGACGGACGAACGTTCTCCCAATCGACGGGTCTGCCCGTTGCTTCATCAATCAGGTTTGCTGCAAGAACCGGAAAGGCCGCTTCGCTGGCGCGTTGCTTGAGCGCTCCGCGAGGGTCGTCGCCGGAATCCTCGGGGACGGCCTTGCTACCGACCGGCCCAAAGTCGAATTCGTGATTGCCAATTGCTGCGGCAGCAAAACCGATCGCGTTATACGCTTCGACGACCGCGGCGCCTTCGACCAGGTTCGATTCCAGCGTTCCCTGCCACATATCGCCGGCATCGATTACGAGGACAGCCCCGCCGTCCTCATTTCGCGTCGCGCGCAACGCATTGACGTAAGCCGAAATA
>CAWJCA010000016.1:0-30857 GCA_963841165.1 uncultured Gammaproteobacteria bacterium
TGCCGCCTGAAGCCAACCTGATGGCGGTTGCGCATTATCTCGATGCACTGGAGTGGCAGCGTGACGTTGCGCGGCTGCATGCGATATTCGGCGGCAAGAATCCACACCCGAACTTCGTCGTTGGCGGCGTACCCTGCCCGATCGACCTGAACTCAGACTCTGCTATCAACAGCAAGCGACTCTCCGAGGTTCAGGACATCATCAACAAGATGAAGGTCTTTGTTGAGCAGGTTTACGTTCCGGATACGATTGCAATCGCCAGTTTCTACAAAGACTGGTTCGCACGCGGCGAAGGACTTGGCAACTTCCTGTGCTTCGGTGACCTGCCGAGCGCCAGCATGGATGATCCTGATTCCTTCCTGTTCCCACGCGGCATCATTCTTGATCGCGATCTGACGACGATCCATGAACTGCAGCTCGATGATACAGACGGCATCCAGGAATTCGTTTCACATTCCTATTACGACTACTCGGGCGGCAAGGAAGTCGGTCTTCATCCCTGGAGCGGTGAAACCAACCTGAACTACACGGGACCGCAGCCACCTTATGATCAACTTGATATTGACCAGTCCTATTCGTGGCTCAAGTCGCCGCGCTGGAAAGGCAAAGCGATGGAAGTCGGTCCGCTGGCTCGCGTCCTGATGCTCTATGTCAAAGGCCACGAGCTCACTCAGCACCTCGTGAACAGCACGCTGTCGCAGCTCGAACTGCCCCCGCGCGCACTGTTCTCGACGCTGGGTCGCACCGCGGCTCGCACGCTCGAAACCGCGATCCTCGCGGACGGCATGCAGGGCTGGCTCGATTCGCTGATCGCCAATATCAGGGCAGGTGATACCAAGACCTTTGACGAGTCGCTGTGGGAGCCGTCCAGCTGGCCGTCCAAGTGCCAGGGCGTAGGCGTGATGGAGGCACCGCGCGGTGCATTGTCACACTGGATAGTCATCGAGAATGGCAAGATCGCCAACTACCAGGCCATCGTTCCGAGCACCTGGAACGCCGGACCACGTGATCCGGTCGGTCAGCCCGGCGCTTACGAAGCCGCACTCGAGGATGCGCACGTCATGCATGACCCGAAACAACCTCTCGAGATACTGCGCACGATCCACAGCTTTGACCCGTGTATCGCCTGCGCCGTACATGTGACGGATCCGGACGGCGAAGAACTCGTTCAGGTCGCTGTTCGCTAGCGACTACTCCGTGGCGAGTTGTACCAGCAGCGGTGCGGGGGCCCAGGCCTCCGCACCGAAGCGGTCCTGGAATTCACAAACCCGTTCATAGACGCGCTTGATGCCGACCGCATCGGCGTAGTGCATCGGGCCGCCGCGCGATACCGGAAAGCCGTAGCCGTATACATAGACGACGTCGATGTCGCCGGGGCGCTGCGCGATGCCCTCTTCGATAATGCGCATTCCTTCGTTGACTAGCCCATAGATCAGGCGGTCGACGATCTCATCGTCGGGAATGTCACGACGCTCGATGCCGAAAGCGGCTGCTTCGCGTTCGATAATATCGATGACGGCGGGATCACTCGAGTGTTTTCGCGTTTCAGGGTCGTACTGGTAGAAACCGGCACCGGTCTTCTGCCCCAGCCGGCCCATCTCGGCCAGCACGTCGGGAACCCGCGACGCGCGCGGATCGCCGCGTTTGTCGTCCGGAAGAGCCTGCCGCGCTTTGTAGCCAACATCGATGCCGGCAAGATCGGCGACACGTATGGGCCCCATGGCCATGCCCCACTCCTCCATTGCGTTATCGACCTGCTCCGGCGTCGCTCCTTCGATCAGGCACAACTGCGCTTCGCGGAAATACGGCGTGAGCATGCGATTGCCGATGAAGCCGTAGCACACGCCCGACATGACCGGCACTTTGCGAATGGTCTTGGCGAGCGACATGCACGTGGCCAGCACGTCATCCGCGGTTTTTTCAGCTCGCACGACTTCCAGCAGTTTCATGATGTTCGCTGGACTGAAGAAATGCAGCCCGATGACGTCTTCGGGACGTTTGGTCGCCGCCGCAATCTCGTTGACGTCCTGGTAGGAGGTGTTGGTTGCGAGTATTGCACCTGGCTTACACACCGAATCCAGGCGCTCAAAAATCGTCTTTTTGAGCTCCGGGTCTTCGAACACGGCCTCGATAACGAGGTCGGCTTCAGACAGTGACGCATAGTCGGTCGACCCCGCGATCAGCTCGCGGCACTGCGACGCTTTCTCCGGCGTAAGTTTGCCGCGTTTGACGCTGGCCCCGTAGTTCTTGTCAATTATCGACAGGCCGCGCGCCAGCGCATCGTCATTAATCTCGATCAGCGTGACGGGAATACCCGCGTTGGCGAAGCTCATGGCGATGCCACCGCCCATGGTGCCACCGCCGATAATCCCGACCGATTCGACGGGTCGTTTCGGCGTGTCCTTGGGAAGATCGTCAATTTTCGCCGCCTGCCGCTCCGCAAAAAACAGGTGCCGCATGGCCGCCGACTGCGTGCTCTTCATGCAGTCGAGGAAAAGATCGCGTTCCACTTTGAGCCCGTCTTCGAAGGAATGATTCGTCGCGGCTTCGACGCAGGTCACAATATGCTGCGGCGCAATCTGTCCCCGCGCGCGTTTGGCAAGCGTCGCTCGATAGCTGTCGAATAGCCCGGCGTCGAATTCTGGCACAGCCTGTTCGCTGGACTTCCTGGTAGCAGCGCCCTGCTTCTGCAACTCACGCGCCCAGGCAATCGCCTCTTTGCGGAGATCGCCCTCGACGATCTTGTCAATCAAACCCAGTTCGAGTGCGCGCGACGCTTTGATGGGATTACCGCTCGTGATCAGGTCGAGGGCCGCTTTGACGCCGACCAGTCGCGGCACCCTTTGCGTTCCGCCCGCACCGGGCAACAGGCCCAGCTTGACTTCGGGCAGCCCGACTTGTGCTGATGCCAGTGCACAGCGGTAATGCGCGGAAATCGCTGTTTCCAGTCCGCCACCAAGCGCCGTGCCGTGGATGGCCGCAACCACGATTTTTTTCGAGGCTTCGATGGTATTGAGCAGGTCCGGCAGAAACGGTTCCCTGGGCGGTTTCCCGAATTCCGTAATATCGGCGCCGGCGATGAACGTACGACCGTTGCAAATAATCACCAGCGCCTCGCTTGCGTCATCCTGTGCGGCCGAAACCGCATCCAGCAGGCCCTTCCGGACCTCGAGCGACAGCGCGTTGACGGGGGGATTGTCCACGGTAATGACACCGACGGACCCTTCAATCTCATAATTGACTGCTTGCGACATGCTCACTCCTTTGCAAATGACGGCGCACGTTGTACTGTAATACGAATGGTCGGACTCTTCCGGCTTTGGATACTACGACGATGTACCGGCAACTCACAGACCAGGCTGAAAAATACCTGAGGTCGCTGTACCAGCAGGACGATATCGCGGGCGAGCTGAAACGCAAGCTCGCGGAGCTGATGGCCTATGGTGAGGCCAATGCCGATGCAGCGTGCCGGGCACTCAAACTGAGTCGCAGAACGCTGCAGCGACGCCTGAAAGCAGAGAAGACCAGCTTCCAGAAAGTCCTCAAGGAAGTTCGCGCCGAACTGGCTGTCAACTACCTGCGCGATGCGCGCCTGAAATCGCTCGAAATTGCGATGCTGCTCGGATACTCGAACATCTCTACGTTCACGACGGCGTTCAAGTCCTGGTACAACGTGCCGCCCGCCGAATACCGGCAGAAGTTCCTCGCGATCTCCTAGTACCACCACCCAACTATCTCGTCGCGGCACCAAACTCCCGCTATATGGACAGCGGCGTCGATCGCCGGGGAATCTCAGTCGCTCGGACAGCTGCTTCGCAAACTCGCTTTGTGAGACACCCCGGCACTCACCGCCGCTGCCCCATCGTGCTGCGTGAGGCAAGTGGACGAGATGTTTGCTGGCGAGACATAAAGCGAGCGTAGCGAGACAGTCCGCCAGCAAAGCATGTCGGCCGGTTGCCTCAAGTGCGCCATCGATCGACGTCGCGATCGATTTGAAAGGTGGTGGGTGGTGTCGTCAGCTGGCTTTGCGGACGTTACCGGCCAGGTCGCGGATGATAGCCGCCGAGAATGTCGGAGTGCCTCGTCCAGCAGCGCCTCCCCGATCGTCAGCGGCGGCAGGAATCGGATGACGTTGCCGCGCACACCGCAGGTCAGGAGTATGACGCCCTGCTTCGTGGCCTCGGCCGCGATGGCTTTGGTCAGATCGGCGTCGGGCCGATCCGCATCGTTGTCGGCGACGATCTCGATCGCACACATGGCACCCGTGATTCGAATATCACCAATGCAGTTGGTATCCGCCTGCACCTGTTGCGCCCAGTGCTTGATTTGCTGACCGATTTTTTGTGCTTGGTCGCAAAGTTTTTCTTCCTCGATGACATCGAGGACGGCGAGACCCGCCGCACAGCCTAACGGTGATCCCGCGTACGTTCCGCCGAGCCCGCCAGGTTCCACCGAGTCCATGATGTCGGCCTTGCCGATAACACCCGACAACGGGAAGCCGCCCGCGAGGCTCTTGGCAACCGTCATGAGATCCGGTTCGACACCGGCATGCTCAATGGCAAACAGTTTTCCCGTGCGGCCGAAGCCAGTTTGTATTTCATCGACAACCATGACGATGCCGTGCTCGTCGCAAATTTTCCGCAGCGTTTTCAGAAACGCCGGCGGCGCCGGGTAAAAACCGCCCTCGCCCTGAACGGGCTCGATAATCATCGCGGCAACTCGCGATGGCTCCAAATCTGCGTTGAAAAGCTTGTCGAGCGCCGCGAGCGAGTCCGCCTCGGAAACGCCGTGATAGTCGATCGGAAACGGGATATGGAACACCTCGGCCGGGAACGGTCCAAAGCCGACCTTGTACGGCACCACTTTGCCCGTAAGCGCCATGCCCATCATCGTGCGGCCATGAAATGCACCGGAAAACGCGATAAGCGCACTTCGGCCCGTGTATCGGCGGGATATCTTGATAGCGTTCTCGACCGCCTCAACGCCCGTGGTCAGGAAGATCGTTTTCTTGGCTGTGGGTCCCGGAGCCAGTTTGTTGAGTCGCGCGGCCAGCGCTACATAAACGTCGTAAGGGGTCACCTGGAAACAGGTATGGCTGAAACGCTTTAGTTGTGCCTCCACGGCGGCCACGACTTTAGGGTGATTGTGTCCGGTGTTCGTAACGGCGATGCCTGCGGCAAGGTCAATGTAGCGCTTGCCCTCGACGTCCCAGATCTCGGCATTCCGTGCTTTGTCCGAAAACACGGTTGTCTGCGTACCGAGGCCTCGCGGTGTTTCGGCTACGCGCGAGGCTAGTAGTTCTTTATTCGTCGTCACGGGACTTCTCCATCAATATCAATCTGATATGGCTGTTTCGCGACCCGGCGTATGGCCAGGTTCCGGCATTGTCGCATTCCTGCTACCCATAGCGTCAATATCCGAAATCCACTATGATTCGCGCCTCGTTTGAGGAGGACCCTGCATGCTCGAGAAACTCCAGTTCTATATCGATGGAAAATGGGTGGATCCCGTTGAGCCGCGAAGCCACGACGTCATCAATCCGGCGACTGAAGAAGTCTATGGCCGTATCAGCCTGGGCTCGGCTGCCGACGTCGATAAAGCAGTCGCTGCAGCGAAACGCGCGTTTGAAACCTATTCACAGACGACGCGTGAAGAGCGCATGGCGTTGTTGCAATCGATACTGGACGTTTACGCCAGGCGTCACGACGAAGTGGCCGAAGCCATCATGGACGAGATGGGCGCCCCCTGGGGACTCGCCAAGAACGCGCAGGCAGCGAGCGGTCCGCAGCACATCAAGGCCGCGCTCAAGGCGCTCGAGACTTACAAATTTGAAGAACGCATCGGCACTACGCTGGTTGCCAAAGAAGCGATAGGCGTCTGTGGCCTGATCACGCCGTGGAACTGGCCGATGAACCAGATTTCGGTCAAAGTCGCACCGGCGCTGGCCGCCGGCTGCACGATGGTGTTGAAGCCCAGCGAAATCGCACCGTTCGATGCGATGATCTTCGCAGAAATCCTCGACGAAGCGGGCGTGCCGGCGGGCGTATTCAACCTCGTCAACGGTGACGGACCCGGCGTCGGCACGGCGCTGAGCGGACACCCTGATATCGCGATGATTTCATTCACGGGTTCGACGCGCGCCGGCGTGCTGGTCGCGCAAAATGCGGCACCGACCGTCAAACGCGTAGCCCAGGAGCTCGGCGGCAAGTCGGCCAACATCCTGCTTGACGATGCCGATTTCGAGAAAGCGGTCGCATCGGGCGCCGGCGACATGTTCGAAAACACGGGTCAGTCCTGCGACGCGCCGTCGCGCATGCTCGTGCCGCGGGAGCGCATGGATGAAGCGGCGTCGATCGCGGCAAAAGTAGCTGCTGAGACGAAAGTCGGAAATCCGCGCGATGAAGGCGTCGCCGTTGGCCCGGTCGTTTCGGAACTGCAGTGGAACAAGATCCAGGGCCTGATCCAGAAAGGCATCGACGAGGGCGCAACGCTGGTCGCCGGCGGCACGGGTCGCCCTGACGGACTCGACAAGGGCTACTACGTGAAACCAACTGTGTTCGCGAATGTCAGTAATGACATGACGATTGGGCGCGAAGAGATCTTCGGCCCGGTCCTGTCGATTATTCCTTACGATGATGAAGATGATGCCGTTCGCATCGCCAACGACACGCCCTACGGCCTGTCGGGTTACGTCTCATCGTCCAACCTGGAACGCGCGCGTCGCGTTGCATCGAAGATGCGTACCGGCATGGTTCATATCAACGGGGCATGGCTCGATTCGGCGGCACCGTTTGGCGGTTTCAAGCAGTCTGGCAACGGACGTGAATGGGGAGCATTCGGTATCGATGAGTTCCTGGAGGTCAAGTCGATTTACGGCTACGAGGCGAGAAAGAAACAATGAAACGGATTTTAGTTCTGCTGTCATGCACAGCCGCGCTGCTTCTCGGCGCTTGTGGAAAGGATTCCACGCTACCGGCGGCAACGGGCAAAGCCAGCATACGTGCGATCAATGCAATCAAGACATCGCAGGAATTTAATTTCCTGATCGAGGAGCGGCTAATTGGTTCGGCTACCTATGCGTCGGCAACGACATCTGCCGAATATGATGACCTCGACTACACGTTCAATATCGACGTTTTCTATGCAGGCGACACGGCGTTCCGCCGTATCGCCAGTCAATTCATCGATTTCGAGGCAGACAAGGATTACACCGTGCTTGTCAGCGGTTCGCTCGCCAGTCCCACCCTTACACTATGGGTGGGTGATGAGCGCACGTTTGACGAAGCGGACACGGTGTTCGAAGCCACGTTTGCGCACGCATCCGCGTCGCTTGGGGCACTTGATTATTACTTCGCCGACCCGACCGTTGCCCCGGCACTCGGCAACCAGGTGGCCACGCTTTCATTCGGCGAAATATCCGCGCCAGCCGATTTTGAAGCTGGCGACTTCGTATTGACGATTACGACGGCAGACAACCCGACCGATGTCGTGTACGTCTCCGATACAACGGCTATTGCCGCACAGGGAACCTTCATCTTCATGCCGTTTGAGGGCAGTACCAGCAACACTGCACCTGTCGTCGTTCGCGCGATTAGTACGGCCGGTGACAGTATTTCGCTGCCCGATCCGCGATTCCCACCAACCATTCAGTTCATCAACGCCTCGATGGAACTCGGGGCATCCGATATTTATGACGATGAACTGCTGACCTCACAGCTGGTCGCCAATCACGATTATCTTGAGGTGTCTGCGGAGCTGGACATTCCCGCCGAAGCCAATACCTTCTATTACACCCCAACCGGCGATACGACGGCCGTAACGCTCGAAACAACACTGACGGCATTCAATGGCAACCGTTATCGCCTCGTCGCCTCCGGTGCGGCCGGGGAATTTTCCGGGACTGCACTTATTCCGGATCGCCGTCCTGTAGAGACGCATGCCAAGCTGCTGCCGTTCCAGGTTTCGAACAACTTTGATTTCGTGGATGTTTACGCGGTTGCGGCCGACACGAGTGTTGACGATGCAAACCCGGTTCAATTTGGACTGTCACCGCGGCTGTTGACCGCCACGGTGCCGCTCGCCGCCGGCAGTTACGACATTTACATTACCGAATCGCTGGAAAAAGTCGTGCTGGCCGGGCCCTATCGAATCGACGTCGCCCTGGGTGACATTGTTGACATGATCATCGTCGATACGGTCGATCCCGCTGTGCTCGACGTTCTCTTTCTGTCAGGTGGCCCGACCCCCTGATCGATGCACCTGGTCGAGCGCGGTGGCAAGCTCGGCCGCGTTCATTTCTCCGAGCGGTAGTGCCAGCATTGCTTCGATGCGCCGGCGCAGCTGACCGTACGCGCGGTCGAAATCACCATCGGCCGCGGGATCCGGAATTCCCCAATGCACGGTGACGGGCGCGCCGTTCCAGACCGGGCACGATTCCCCGGCGGCGTTGTCGCAGACAGTAATGACGATATCGATTTCCGGTGCGTCGTCACCACTGAACCTGTCCCAGGACTTGGACTCGAGTCCGTTGACGGCATGTCCTTCTCGCTGCAGTTTGTCGATCGCACCCGGATTGACACGGCCGGCGGGATGGCTGCCCGCGCTGAATGCCCGAAGCTCGCCACCACCGAGTTCATTGATCAGCACTTCGCCGAGTATGCTGCGCGCCGAATTACCTGTGCATAAGACGAGTATGTTCACGCGCGCAGAATAACACCGACCGCGATGTTGGCGTTCGTCAAACGGCCAGATCAGTTGGCCGTGGCGGCGTCCACGTAGGCTGCCGGGTCGTTTGCAGCGTCCTCGTCGGAGATGGACTTCGCGTCATACATGGCCTGGTCGGCAACGCTCAGGAGATGCCAGAGCTCTTCACCGTGCTTCGGTATCAGGGCGATACCCACGCTCGCCGTGCACTTTATTTCCTGTCCCTGGATGATGTACGCCTCGGATGCGGTTTCCACGAGGCGCCCGGCTATGCGCTTGACGTCTTCAACGGAAACTCCGGGCAGGATGATCGCGAACTCATCGCCACCGAGCCGGCCCAATGTATCTTCGGGACGCAGACAGAATCCAAGTCGATGACCGAATGCCTTGAGCAACGCATCGCCGGCTTGATGTCCGAAACGGTCGTTGATCGATTTGAACTGGTTCAGATCGAGATACAAAACTCCGCCCTGGCTGCAGTGGTGAAGACTGGCCACCCCTTCCTGCTCGAAGCCACGCCGGTTCAGGATGCCGGTCAGAGGATCGCGCAACGCGTCCGCAAGCATCTTGTCCTCGTTGTGCTTGCGCTGGGTAATGTCGACGAGTGTCACCGAGAAATCCTCGCCGACGGGTTCGGCCACGACTCTGAGCCAGCGGTCGCCCTCTTCACCGAAAGCAGATGTCTCGAAACTGACTTGCTTCGAGGGTTGTTCCTCGGCCGCGAAGTGCTTCAACAAGCGCTCCGGATCCAGTTGCTCGAGTTTTTCCAGCGGCATTCCAACGAGCGTTCCCTGCCCGTCGCCGACAAACGTCTGTGCCGATCGGTTGGCAAACACACAGCGGAATTTGTGCAGAGGATCCGTGTCGTCGCGTTTGAATCGCAGGATGCCATTGGACGACGTTTCAATCAGCGTGCGGATCAGGTGTTCACTGTTTGCCAGCTGGCTCAGCGCTTTGCGGCGTTCCGTCACATCGCGACATACGACGACCATGCCCATGTTCTGACCTTTGGGACCGGTCAAGGGACCAACGCTGACTTCATAGATGTTCTCCGTGTCCATGCGCAGCGTCTGCGTCAGGTCGAGCTCGCGCGCCTTTTCGAGCGTGGCGCGAGCAGCCGGGAAGTCTTCCCAGAGCTTGCGGCCGATCAGTTCTTTTTCCTTGCCGCCGAGCAATTCCTGGGCGGCGTGATTCGCACAAATAATGCACTGCTCGCTGTCGATTACGAAAATAGGGTCACGCACGTGGTTGAACAGCGTCTGGTACGCAAGCGGGCTGAATTCGTACACGCGCGCTTTGACACTGAGGTAGGCGAAGAACGGCCACAGCAGGGTCAACACGACGATTCCGGTTGGAAAACCCGCCGGGCCCCACCCGAGATAGGTATCCGCGATGCCAATTACAAACGGCAGCATCCCGCAGACCAGCAGTAGTAAAACCGTACTCCGATGTGCCGGCGCAATCGAGGACAAGCGCCCTGCCAACGCGATCGCGGAAAAACCGATCATGCCATAAACGAAGGGAGCATAGATGCGGTTGTACCAGTAGTGCTCAGTGACATTTGAAACCCGGAGTCCGGCGTCCGTTTCGATGACGGTCCAGAGAATATTGTGCATCGAGTTCGTCAGCGCGAGTGCCGTCGTTGCTATCGGGATTATGGACAGCATCGCGATTACCAGCGCACTGGGTGAACCAACCGTGTACTCGCGGTAAATGATATAGAAAACGATCGGTATGAAGCCGGCCGAGAAATACGTAAAGATCGAACCGACATTGTGCAGGCTTGCAATCGTAGCGCCATAAGACAACGCCGTACCGGCGATGAGTCCAGCGAACAGGAACATGAGAAAACTGACCATGCTGTTTGCATATTGCGGCCCCGCGCGAGACACCCGCACAGCGAGCACGCAATAGGCCAGGGCGGCAATGCCCAGCAAAGGCGCAAGAAATTGCTGCAGCACGTCCAGCATCAGCCGATCCCGGAGTCTGTCGAAGAGTCACTCGTGAACATTGGGCCATGCTATCGGGGACCCGCGCGACATAATGCGACCTGTTCCGCATTACCGCCGCCGCAGTGGGCAATACGTCACAATTCCGGACGAAACTGCCCGCAGAAACGCCCAGGAGCCGCGTCTTTAAAGGCCTTCAGCCGTATCCGCGATCAGCGTATCCACCACCGATTTGAGGCTCTCTTCCACGCTGGCGCCGTTCGCGCGCTCCAGCTCGTAGTCCTTGAGCTGCCGGTGAGCGCTCGTGCCGCGCGACAGGATGTCACGTACTCCCGAAAGCTCCTTCACGCAGCCCAGCGCTCTCGCGTCCTCGGCAACGAGCGAAAGCAGTTCATCGAGAAGATCCTCGAAGGGCACCACGGCGCCTTTGGCAAGATCGATCAGACCTTCGTCAAAGCTGTAGCGCATTGCCCGCCAGCGGTTTTCCCGAATGAGCATTGGCGTGTAGATGCGCCAACGCTGATTGCGTGTGCGCAAGCGATACAACATACGCATCGTGCAAATCAATAACGACGCCAATGCCACGGTGTCCTCGAGTCGCGTGCAGACATCCATGATGCGGGTTTCGAGCGTCGGGAAACGCGCGCTCGGACGGAGGTCCCACCAGATGCGCGTGGAATCCTCGATAAGCCCGGCCTCCATGAGAATACTCACATGCCGTTGGTATTCCGCGAAACTCGCGAAGCGTTCAGGCAGACCGGTTCGCGGCAAGGCATCGAATATGGTCAGGCGGTAGCTCTTCAGGCCCGTGTCGCGACCGTTCCAGAACGGCGACGAACAGGACAACGCGAGCAGGTGCGGCAAAAAATACGACATCTGGTTCATGAGATCGATGCGGAGTTCGTCGTCGTCGATGCCGACGTGCACATGCATGCCGCAAATCAACAGGCGTCTTGCGGCACCCTGCATCTCGTGCGTCAGATTGTCATAGCGTTCTTTCCGCGTATGCTTTTGCTCGGTCCAGCTCGAAAACGGGTGCGTCGATGCTGCGATTGGCGCGAGGCCATGACGATTCGTAACCTCAATAATGCTGCGGCGCAGTCGCGCAAGGTCTTCGTGCGCTTCCTGGACGTTATTGCAGACCTTCGTACCGATCTCGATTTGCGAGCGCAGCAGCTCGGCGGTTACCTGCGATCCGCACTTCTCTTCGGCTTCCTGCATCAGGGTCTCTGGCGGGTCGACAACCAGACTGCGGGTCTCCTTGTCCACCAACAGGTATTCTTCTTCTACACCGATCGTAAACGCCGGTTCTTTTCTCGCCATCCCCTGCCCCTTTTTTTCTGACTTCTACGCGGTTATTCGTTCGTCCTTCGTATTGATGCGATCGGGAATCGACGCGATGATCCTGTGCATCACTCTCGCAATTTCGGCAACACCTTCCTCGTCGCCAACGAGATCCTGGCGAATCTCGATACCGATGTGTGGCAGACCGATTTCTTCCGCGTGATGATCAATCGTGAAATCCTGCGGTGCCTTGCCCGAATACGGCTCGTTATCCCCAGTGTAATAGCCGGCGGCACGAAAGCCCTCGAGGAAGATCTCGCGAAGCCGCTCATCCTTGTCCCAAAGAACGCCGATCTGCCACGCGCGGGATTCACCGTTCAATACCGGCGTGAAACTGTGAATGGATATGAACGCCGGCGGCGGTCCGACATTGCTCAGGCGTTGAATCTGCTCGTCGATGGCACAGTGATAGGGCCAATACAACGCGCTCGCCCGAAAATCCTTGTCCGCCTGGTGCAGGTTACGGTTGCCCGGGACAATGATGCCATCACCGTATTCGAGGAACGCGCCCGGATCCATGAGCTGTCGATTGCAGTCGATGATGAGGCGGGAATAGTTGTGAACAACCGCCGTAACGCCGAGGCTCTCGGCAAGCTTCTCGGTCAGCGGGCCGGCACCGATATCGATCGCGAGATGACAGCGGCGCGCAAAAGGATCGAGTCCCATATCGCCGAGTGACTTCGGAAAACGACAGCTCGCATGGTCGCAGACCAGCATGACAGGCAGGTCGGCAAGTGGATTGAGTACTCTGAAAGGCCCCGGTTCGTCGGGAGCAAGTAGCGTCGAGACTCTATTGTGGTCGGGCCCTTCTTTCATGCCTCACCATGAGATCACGGGGTGTCGGGAAGTGTACCGTATCGGAGGCCCGACGCCACCCATGGCGACAAAGGTCAAGCCAGCAGTTGTGAATCGGTGACATCTCGCCAGGGCTCGAATGACGCCACCGAGGCCGGACGCGCAATGTAGTAGCCCTGCGCAAACTCGACGCCGAGGGAGCCCAGTTTTTCGAGTACCTGTTTGGTTTCGACGCGTTCCGCAATCGTCTCGATACCCATTGCATGACCGACTTCGCGTATCGCCCTGACCATGCTCTCGTCGACGCTGTCTTCGACGACGTTGCGAATGAAATGGCCATCGATCTTGAGGTAGTCCACGGGCAGATTCTTGAGGTAGGTAAAGGAAGACAATCCACTGCCGAAATCATCCAGCGAGAATTTGCAGCCGAGCTTCTTCAAGGTCTGCATGAAATGCACGACGCGCGACAAATTGGAAATTGCGGCGGTCTCTGTGATCTCAAAACAGATCGCGCCTTTAGGCAGCTTGTGCTTCTTGAGTTCGTCGATGACGAATTCGAGGAAACGATCTTCGCTAAGCGACGTACCCGAGAGGTTGATCGCCAGGGTATAGCGCGCCTCGCCGTCATCGCTCCGATCCGCAAGTTCGGTCAGCGCTTCATGAATGACCCACCGGTCGAGTGTTGACATCAGGTTGTAGCGCTCGGCCGACGGAATGAACATATCCGGCGGGACGAGTTCGCCGTTTTCATCACGCATGCGCAGCAACAGCTCGTAATGACCGCGTTCCTTGTCATGATTTTTGCCGATGCCAATGATCGGCTGGAAAAACAGCTCGAAACGATCTTCTTCAACCGCGCTCGTAATTCTCGAGACCCACTTCATTTCCTCGTGGCGCAGCGAAGCATCGCTGTGCCTGTAGAGATGGACCTGGTTGCGACCCATGTCCTTCGCCGAGTAGCAGGCAACGTCGGCGGAGCTCATCACGGCCGCGACGTCCGCGTTTTCATTCGTAACGAGCACCACACCGATCGAGCAACGCACCGTTGTGAATGAGCCTTGCCATTCAAACCGGTAGCCTTCGATCGAGCCACGAATCGACTCCGCCACCTCGATCGCGTGCTGTTCATCGCAACGTTCGAGCAACACTCCGAACTCGTCGCCGCCGAGGCGAGACAGTACGTCCGTGGAGCGAATACTTTTCTGTATCAGCTCGGTCAGCTGCTTGAGCAATGCGTCGCCCGCAGTATGTCCGAAGGTATCATTGACGACCTTGAACTGATCGAGGTCGACATAGAGCAAGGCATGCGTTTCATCGGCGTTGTCCCGTGTTCTTTCGAGCGCGCCGATGAGGTGATTTTCAAATTCACGGCGATTGACCAGGCCCGTCAAGGTGTCATGTGACGCCTGGTAGCTGAGCTGGCGGAACAGTCGTGATTCCTTGCTGACGTCGTGGAATACCATGACCGAACCGATGATATTGCCGATACGATCGCGAATCGGCGCCGCCGAATCCTGGATCGGAACCTCTTCGCCATTCGCCGTAATGAGGACCGAGTTCTCGGCCAGCGAAATGACGCGACCTTCCTTGAGGCATCGTATTACCGGGTTTTCGACAGTCGCTCGCGTATGCTCGTTGACGATCGTCATGATTTCCGTAACGCAATTGCCTTTTGAGCTGCGCATGTCTCGGCCGATGAGGTCCTGCGCAACCGGGTTGATGTAGTCGACTTTGCCATTGGCGTCGGTCGTGATGACCCCGTCACCGATGGACTGCAGGGTAATCTGCGCGCGCTCCTTCTCTTCGAAAACGCGTGTTTCGGCTCGCTTGCGATCGGTGATGTCGGTGATCGTACCCTCGTGCGCCACGATTTTGCCTGCGTCGTCGTAGACGGCGCGGGAGTTTTCAAGAACGACTATCGTGGTGCCATCCTTGCGGCGCAGCCGGTATTCGAAATTCTTTACGACGCCTTTTGCCTCAAGGCGCGCGAAGACTCGCTCGCGATCGATCGGGTTTACATACAAGACGGTCGTCTTGCCGGCGGCCTTGAGATCTTCGACACTATCGAATCCAAGCATTTCCACGAGCGCCGGGTTAGCCGTGATGATGTCGCCCTCGCGCGACGCGATGTAAACACCATCGACGACGTTCTCGAACAGACCGCGGTAACGCGCTTCGCTGGTACGCAGCTTTTCTTCGTCCTGCTCGCGTTTGATCGCAATACCCGCAAGTCGCGCCATCTGGCTAAGTTTGTCGAGCTCTTCGGTAGTCGGTGCGCGGGGCTCATTAACATAGACATCCAGTGTGCCGATGACACGCCCGGCCGCGCCATAGACAAGAAACGACCACGCCGCCCTTATTCGGTGTTTGGCTGCTTCCTTTTCTGCCCTTGACCAGCCCGCATCTTCCCGAATGTCCTCGGTAATGCGGTCTTCGCGCTGGTGCACAGCGGCGCCGCAGGTAAGGCTGCCGGCATCGACTTTGATGAATTCGAGACACAGCTTGAAGGGGTCTGACAAGCTCGGTGCCTGTTCTACCGACAAAGTCTGGCTTTTCGGATCGAGACGCATGATGGCGACTTTGAAGTGATCGCCGATCTTCTCGGAATATCGGCAGATGGCACGCAAAGTACTGTCGTGAGGCGTATTCGCTGCGATCATCTCCAGCACTTTATTCTGTGCAAAAGACGATGCCTCGCTGCGTTTGCGCTCGGCGATGTTATTGATACTGACGCGAATCAGTCGACGCTCATCCGACGGCAGGCGGCTGAAGCGAACCTCGCAGGGAAATTCCTTGCCGCTCGAATCTCTGTGCATCCATTCGAAGATCGGATGTTCGCCCGCAAGTGCCCGATCGATGAAGCCGCGACGCACACCGAACGAAGGCGTCCCATCGGGCTGCATTTTCGGGCTGATCGCCTCGGGTCCCACCTTGAGCAAGCGGGCACGTGACAGATTGAAAAGCGTACAGGCGTTGTCATTCGCATCGGTGAATCGCTGCTCGTCGACATCAAGAACAATGATGGCTTCGGGTGCGTTTTCGACCAGAGCGCGATAGCGTTCTTCGTTTTCACGGAGCGCGCTTTCCGCTTGTCTGCGGTCCGTTACGTCGCGCAGACTGATGACGAATATTGGTCCCTCGGCGATATCCAGTTGGCTTGCACTGATTTCTGAAACGAACGGCTCACTGCCGGCGCGCATTGCCTGGACCGGAAATCCGTGAGACTCGATGTGCGTGTCATCGACACTCGTCATGAAGGGTGACAGAAAGCTGGCGAGCGACTGGCCGCGTGCGTCGGGCAGAATCGTCACGATTTCTGAGCCGATCAGTTTGGTTTTCGGAATCCCGAAATAATGGGCACAGACCTTATTGCAGTTACGAATGACGCCGTCGGCGCTAACCGAGAGCAGCGCATCGGTAACGCTGTCGAAAATGGCCTCGATGGGAGTGTTGTCCTGGAGCACACGCGTCTGGACAGACTGCGTGATGGTCGCTTCCATTTTGTCATAATGCTGGCTGACCAGGCGAAGCAGTTCTACGAAGGCCGGCTTCGTTATACCGGACTCCTCGGTGGCAGCCCTGATTCTCTCCCTAAGATCCTGTTGCATCGGCCAGCTAATCCTGTAGCAGTGCCGGATACTGTAAAGCGAAGTCGCGCCCAGATCTGTGACGTGACTTCAATTCTGGATTTTTATTTGGGAAATAATTCCCTGAAAAGTAAGTAGAAACCCCTAATGGGGCCGACGTCTGGAATGTGTCTACTCAGGGGTAAGAACCCTCACGGCTTCATCGTTTTCGTCGACCTGCACCTCGCCGTTTTCCTCGAGCTTGCGGCCGCCGCTACCCACCTGGATCGGAATAGCCATCATGCTGGACATCGAGCCACTCTCTGTCTCGACAGAGGCACCCACGTTCAGGTACAGGCGACCTTCGCGCTGCGGAATGACCGTGACCTGCTGCTTGATGAATCCCTCGTCGGCAACGGGCGCTGTCCGCACCTGCGCCGGCTGTGCCTCGTGGAACATCATCGCGGACGCGTCGTTGATTCGATAACTGACCGTGACCGGCTCCGATCCCAGCGTCGATGTCACCAGCAGGTCGATCGTGACCGGGCTGCCGACGATCGGCGTGCCGATTATTTTGTAGCTGACGCTGAACGGCGCGCCGGGTTTGGCGATCGTGCCGTCGTAGCTCGATTCCGGCCTGGCGCCGACGACTGCAGGCGCGTTTTTGGCCGGCGTAGTTTCTGCCTCGATGGCTGACTCGTCGACGTCACTATTGCCACAGGCGCTCAGGCCGAAACTGGCAAGCGCCGACAATGCAATGATTTTCGCTCTGTTCATATTTTTCACCTGATGATCGGCCGGTCGCTCAGCCACTATTACGGGCTCATGGAAACGTCAAAACATATCTGCTCGGGAAAGTCGCTGGACGCGCCGTCCTCGTCTGCGTAGCGCCATTCTCGCAGGTCGGCAACATAGGTGTCTGCCGGGAGCACCTGGGTCGTGAATACCTCGGAGTTCGCGTCGGGACCATTACCGATAGCGACAATTTGTCCTCTACGATAAATGAACATGTCCGGGTCGCTCTGATCGCGGATTTCATCAGGTGGTGTCGGCGGTGGATCGTTTGTCGGCGGCGTTGGCGTTGTTGTCGTAATGGTCACGGTGTAGCTCGCGGCTGACGTTGTCGTAAATCTCAGGTATCGGTACTCGGCCAGCTTGTTGCCGTCGCGTCCTGAATCGTAGTCGCTGTTCGCGCAAATATTGATAACGGTGCCGTCCGTCGGCAACGTCGTATACAGCGGCAGGACGTCGCGCGCCTGGTTCGGCGAGGTCACGATATTGTCCTGGCTGCTTCCCCAGATATCGATGCCCGTTGTATCGATGTTCTCGCGTGCCAACTGCGAATCGACGAAGGTTCGTTGTGCCGTATTCAGCATTGGGCGCAATTCGGTGGCAAACGAAAACAATGTCGTGAATGCATTGGTGCTGCTCTGCGGGCCTGTCATCGTAGCGAAGATCGGCCCGAACCCGATGGAGCTGGTATCGGTGCCATCGATAGCGGTGTCCCAAAGGTCATAGAGAAAGGTCGCGACCGACATTTCGTTGAACCAGCCCTGTGGGCCGAAATTGAAGTTTTCGGTATCGATACCGAATCCCGATGTTGTTCCTGCAGCGCCCGTGTCACAGTACTGCGGCTCGTTAAGTGCCATCGCGGCGAGCGCCGTGGCCCAGCCTTCGCCAAACGCGAGACGTGCGTCGATACTCTGCCCGCCCGAGTGCGGTCCACCGATGGAATCCGACCGCGAGAACACGTCTTCAAAGTAATGCCCCCACTCGTGCACGGAAACGTGATCGTCAAATTCTTCGGTGTCGGTATTCGGCGTCACCGAGCAGAAACAGCGAATCGAGATCGCCGCGGTAGAACGACGTGGGAAGCTCTCCGGCGTCAATATTCGTCGGGCTGGTCAAGGTGTTGTTGACGCTCCAGAACGCGTCCATGGGCCCGAAGTTGGCGGTCGCATCAGCGGTGAGCACCAGCCGCATGCCCGAGTAGATCGCATCGAGGATGGCGAAAGGCGCCGCCGCTCGCGGGCCCGTGTAGGAACTGCCATCCCAGCCTGTCGTTGCTGTCAGATCGCGGGTGACGTCGGCGCCCCCTGTGTTGAACGTGGCACTGTCGACGACATACAGCGGGCGATCGCCGAGCGGCGGAGGGCTGCCCGAAGTATCCACGTTGTCACGGACTTCGACATCCCAGGTCGGTCCGCCGTCGCGTTTGAGCTCGGCGCGCACGCGCAGACGCACATCAAGGTTGCCGGCAACGTTATTGAACACGTAGTCGCCATTGTCCGCCGCCACCATCGAATCGAGTTCGGCGCCCGTTGCGTCATCGATGAGTTGTACGGTCGCCGCACGAATGGGACGCGTCTCTGTCGAGCTGAAATCCAGTCCGTTGCAGTTCGCATTCGGCGGCACGAATTCATACTGCACTTTGCCCGAGATGTTCACCGCAGCCGCTGCCTGCGATACTGCAACTTCAATTGTGTCGATGACGGTCGCCGTGCCGTCATTGACGGCCAGCTGAAAGGTCAGCGTTTCACCTCCGGCACCAACCGCCGGCGCTTCGAAACTGGCCGCAGGCTGATCGCCGTTGCTGATCGTCACAGCGGTTCCAAGCGTTTGTGTCCAGGTGTACGTCAGCGTATCGCCTATATCGCTGTCGGTAACCGTGCCGCTAAGGTTCACGGTCGCACCCTCGGAGGTCGACTGGTCGCTGCCGGCATTGACGACCGGGTCGGTATTCGTAACGCCGTTGACGATCACGTCAACGTTGGCGGTATTAAAGGCGCCGTTTCCGTCACCAACGCGTAGTTGGAAGGTCAGCGTCGTGCTGCTGCCGATTCCAACGTCCGGGCCGTCGAAACTGGCCTCGGACGAGGTGGCATTGCTCAACGTAACCGACCCGCCGCCGGTCTGCGTCCAGCTGTAGCTCAAGGTATTGCCGTCCGGGTCGCTGCTGGCCGTGCCGTCGAGTGTCACCGTCGTCTGCTCGTCGACCGATTGATTCGCACCGGCGTTTGCAAGCGGCGCACGGTTGGTGGTGCCGCCGCCGACCGGTGCGCTGCCACCACCGCCGCCGCCGCATGCCGCCAGGGCAAGCAGTGATATTGCGAATAGGGCATTTTTCCGCGTTAAATCTACAACCATTTGGCGACTGGTGCTCCGGGGAGGCTACATCTAATTGTAACGACTAATAATGAACGGGAACATAACCCGAGGTGTGCGACTATGGCGACAGTGAAACTGTTAAATCGCCTCACAGACTGCGATGCAGGTCCGTATTGTTGTCCTTCAGTATTGATAAGCTTTGTCCTGTTATCACGCGCTCGGTTCACAGTTTCAGCGCAAATATTTCGTTTGGGTAAAAAAGTTCATGAAAAACAAGAAGATATTGGTCACTGGCGGCGCCGGTTATATCGGCAGCCATGTCGTGCGGCAGCTCGGCGCTGCGGGCGAGTCCGTCATCACGCTCGATAATCTATCGACAGGCTTCGAAGCGGCGGTGACGTCAGGTGAGTTGATTATCGGCGATACCGGTAACGCGGCGCTGCTCGAGAGCATCTTCACTGAGAATGATATCGACACGGTGATGCACTTCGCGGCGCACACGATCGTTCCGGAATCGGTTGCCGACCCGCTGAAGTACTACCGCAACAACACGGCCTCCAGCCGCACGCTGCTGGAAGCGGCGGCAAACAACGGCGTGAAAAATATCGTGTTCTCGTCGACGGCCGCTGTTTACGGTATCCCGGAGGGCGGCAAAGCGTCGGAAGATTCACCGACCCAGCCGATCAACCCGTACGGCACGTCGAAACTCATGACCGAGTGGATGCTGCGCGATCTCGCTGCCGCTGGTGGACCCAGGTATGTCGCACTGCGTTACTTTAACGTGGCGGGTTGTGAGCCGACCGGTAGCATCGGTCAGTCGACGCCGAAAGCGACCTTGCTCGTCAAAGTCGCTTGCGAAGCCGCAACGGGACGCCGTCCCGGGGTTTCGATTTTCGGAACCGACTACCCGACACCCGATGGCACCGGCTTGCGTGACTACATCCATGTTCAAGACCTTGCATCGGCTCATCTCGATGCCTTGACCTACCTGCGCAACGGCGGCGACTCGACAGTCCTGAACTGCGGCTACGGTCACGGCTACAGCGTACGCGAGGTACTCGCCGCCGTTGAGAAAGCCAATGACGCAGCGCTGAATATATCGGAACAACCCCGCCGTGCCGGCGACCCGCCGGAGCTGATCGCAGTCGCCAAACGCGTGCGCGAGGTGCTGGGCTGGTCTCCACAATTCGATGACCTCGACACGATCGTGCAGACGAGTCTCGAATGGGAACGCAAAATCGCGGCCCGTGACCCGTCGGCCTACTGGGCCAACTGAGACCTGGCGCAGGGACTATTGCAAGCACGCGGGTGCTACACTTTCACCATGAGATTTCACCGCCCAAGATCGCTTAACGGACTGATTCTGGTCGGATTTGGCTTTGTCGCCCTGCCGCTGCTTGTCGCCGTGATCTGGGCGCTCTTCAGCCTCGACCGGGTCGCTGAACAAAGCGAACTGCTGGTAACAACGGGCGTGTCGGCGGCCGAGAATAATCGGCGCCTCGAACAACAGGTCAGTTCGCTCGAGCGCGTTGCGCGCCAGTACCAGGTGTTGAAGAACCCGGACAGCCTGCAGCTCATGGCGCAGGATCTTCAGTCGCTGGAGTCACAGCTGGACGGTATGGCACCACTGCTCGAGCGAGCGAGTGCCGCCGATCTGGCCACAGTGATCAAAGCCAGTGCACGCCGCATTGTTGCAGCGATGTCCGACCCGAGCCTGGACGAAGAACAGGTTGCGGCCGCCGTTGCCCGATTCTCGCCCCTGCGGCAGCGCGTTACGAATTTGACCGGCATCCTGACGGCGTATATCGATTTGGAACTGAACACGCTGCAGGAAAAAGCGCGTGAAGCGCAGCGCTACTCGGCGTGGCTGGTTGCGGCACTGGTACCCGGCACACTGGTTCTCGTGCTGATTTTCACGCTGCTCGTCGCACGACCTATTCGCCAGATCGACGAGGCGATCGGCCAGCTCGGCGAAAGCGGTTTTTCGAAACCGATCGAAATCAAGGGTCCGACCGACCTGGAGCGCCTTGGCCGTCAGCTCGAATGGCTGCGTATGCGCCTGCTCGAACTGGCGCAGGAGAAGAACAAGTTCCTGCGGCACATGTCGCACGAACTCAAGACACCGCTCGCCAATATTCGCGAAGGCACCGAGCTGCTGCTCGATGGCTCGGTCGGCGATCTCGAGGGATCGCAGCGGGAAGTGACCGATATCTTGCGCATGAACGGCCTGAAGCTGCAGCAGCTCATCGAAAACCTGCTGTCTTTCAGCGCCTGGCAGGCCAAGAGCGAAGTACTGACACTGACCGATTTCCCACTGCGCGCGCAGGTGATTTCGATCGCGCGATCACAGCGACTGGCCCTGAAAGCCGCCAATATTCAACTAAAACTGGAAGTTGAGGACATTATTGTGAACGCGGATCAGGACAAAATCCGCACAGTGCTTGATAATCTCTTGTCGAATGCGATCAAGTTCACGCCAAGAGGCGGCCTGATCACGATTCGCGCAAGCCGCACTCCGAGGAGTTTCGTGCTGGAGTTCGGCGATACGGGGCCCGGCATTCCCGAAGAAGAAAGCCCGAGAATATTCGAGGCGTTCTTCCAGGGCCGGCGCGAACAAGGCGGCCAGGTGGGTGGTACGGGCATCGGGCTGTCCGTGGTGCTGGAGTGCATCCAGGCGCACGACGGCTCGGTGGAATTGATCGACTCGGGTGAATTCCCGGGCGCGCATTTCAGGATCCACATTCCACAGAAGCACGATGTGGCGCAACAGAAGCTGGCGGCGAATGGATAATTCGGGACGGACAGGCAGGGCACATCGCATCGCACTGATCACCGTGATCGTGGCGACGATGGCCGGCTGTACCCAGGCGACAGACTGGTTGAAAGGCCGTCGCACGGCGAAAGCCGACAACCCGGTTATCCTGGGCGCGCCGGAAGCCGAGGCTTACCTCAAGGAACTTTACGACCTCGCCGCGGGCGACCCGGCGACACAGGCCGAAATTTACGCGGATGCCAAATCCGGCGCCACGCTGACACCGGGCCCGAATACCCAACTTCGGTTCGGGCTGGTGCTGGCAACACCGGGCCACCCGGAATCGAACCCTGTGGAGGCTGAGAGCCTGTTGCGCGAGGTTCTGGCGCAGACCGAGCTGCTGACACCGGCTGAGATTGCGCTCGCGACGATCCATCTGAATAACGTTGCGCGCTTCATCGTCGCCAATGCCGAAGCGCGGCGTCTGCGCACCTCGAGCTCGCGCGCGGCACAAACCGAGGAACAGGCCGTCAGCCAGCGCCTGTCGAGCGTCGAAGCGGAGAACCGCCGGCTGCGTCGCGAACTCGAAGAGGCCGAAAACAAGCTCGAGGCCATCACCTCGATCGAACGATCGATCCGCGAACAGGAATAATGTAGGAGCGGACCCCGGCCGGAACACCCGGATGCCCTTGCCGCACCTTGCAAATACAACTAATCTGCTAGTTCATGGCCGCCAGACAACCACAGCGTGAAGGCAAGATCCTGCTCGTCGATGACGATCCCGGTCTCCTGCGCCTGTTGAGCATTCGGCTGCGTGCCGAGGGTTACGAGGTCGAAGCCGTGGAATCGGCGCACAATGCGCTTGCCACGCTCGGTCGCTTCAGCCCGGACCTCGTCATCACCGACCTGCGCATGGACAAGATGGATGGCATCGGGCTCCTGAAAGAACTGCAGACGCGTTCGCCGGGCCTGCGCGTTGTCATCATCACGGCGCACGGCACGATTCCCGACGCGGTCACGGCAACGCAGCACGGCGCGTTCGGTTTTCTGACCAAGCCCATCGACAAAGACGAACTCATATCGCTGGTCGAGCGCGCGCTGAAATTCTCGGGTTCCATTGACGTGGACGAAGACTGGTCGTCCGAGATCATCACGCGCAATCAAACGATGAAAGAGATCATGCAGCAGGCCAAGATGGTTGCGGCAACCGATGCGCGCGTGCTGATCACGGGTGAAAGCGGCACGGGCAAAGAGCTGCTCGCACAGGCTATTCACCGCGCGAGCGATCGAAAAAACAAACCGTTCGTTGCAATCAACTGCAGCGCCATGGCCGAAAATCTGCTCGAATCCGAATTGTTTGGCCATGAGAAGGGTGCGTTTACGGGTGCAACCCGGAGTCACGAAGGCCTGTTCCAGGCGGCCGAAGGCGGCACGCTGATGCTCGATGAAATCGGCGACATGCCGATGCGGCTGCAGGTCAAACTGCTGCGAGTATTGCAGGAGAACCAGGTACGCCCGGTCGGCAGCACGAACGCAAAAGATATTGACGTGCGCGTCATCTCTGCAACACACCGTGACCTGCAGGACCTGATGACACAAGGTCGTTTCCGCGAAGATCTCTACTATCGCCTGAATGTCGTCAACATCAAGTTGCCGACGCTGGATGAGCGACGCGAGGATATTCCGCTGCTGGTCGCTAAATTCCTGCAGGTGATTGCGAACGAAGCCGACCAGGAACGAAAAGTCTACGCACCCGAAGCGGTCGAGATGCTCGTGACAGCCGAATGGCCGGGCAACATTCGCCAGCTCTATAACGTCGTGCGGCAGAACGTTGCCCTGTCGCGCTCGCCGGTCATCAGCGCCGAACTCGTGCAACAGTCCCTCGGTGAACACGCGGGCAAACTGGCATCGTTCTCGGATGCTCGTGATGAATTTACCCGGAACTATCTCTCACAGATCCTGCAGATCACGATGGGCAATGTAAGCCAGGCGGCAAGGCTCGCGAAACGCAATCGCACGGACTTTTACAAGCTGCTGTCACGCCACGACCTGAACCCGGATACGTTCAAGACGCGGTAATGCGTCGCGTCATCCTATATCGAGATTCCTGAACGCCTGAGCGGCAACTCACGAATTCGTATGCCGGTTGCAGCAAAGATCGCGTTCGTGATCGCCGGCGTCGCAGCCGCGATCGGCGGTTCACCGAGACCGGTTGGCGAGTTGTCGCTCTGGATGAAATGGCATTCGACTTCCGGTGCCTGGTCGATACGCAGCAACCCGTAGTCATGAAAGTTGCTTTGCTCCACCGCACCATTAGCGAACGTAATTTCCAACTGGGCCGTACTCAGTGCGTCAATGACGGCCCCCTCGACCTGGTTTTTTGCGCCGCTTAAGTTGAGGATGGGGCCAACATCGACACCCGAATAGACCTTCTCGACTTTCACTTTGGAACCGTCCGAAACAACTTCAGCCACGTGTGCAACAAAGCCACCATGATCGAAATGAAACCCCATGCCCATGCCACGGTTGGCGTCGAGCGTGCGGCTGCCCCATCCCGCTTTCTCGGCGGCCAGCTTCAAGGTGTCACTCGTGCGTTTCAGGTCCAGCGGTGGTTCGCCATAGGATCGTGACAACAGGTCCAGGCGAAATTCCAGCTGGTCGCGACCCGCGGCGAGTGCCACTTCATCAAAGAAACTCTGGTACGCCCAGCAGTACGCCGAGTGGCCGGGCGAGCGCCAGGGCCCTGTAGGCACCTGCGTTTCAATGATCGATTGCCGCAAACGGAAATTCGGCACCAATCCTGCGGGATAGTGTCCCGGTGACAACCCTGCGCCCGAGACAAGTTCTCCATTGGAACCAAAGGTAATGAAATGATGGTCGAACGCCGACATCTTGCCGTCAGCATTGATGCCCGCTTTGAAATGATGCCAGGCCGCGGGACGGTAAAAATCGTGTCGCATGTCATCTTCACGCGTCCACTGCAGCTGCACCGGTCGCCGCACTTCGCGCGCAATCCAGGCAGCTTCCACCATGAAGTCGTTGCGCAGGCGTCGGCCGAAACCTCCGCCAATTCGCTCAATGTTCACGTGGATCTTCTGCTCCGACATTTGCAGCGTTTCCGCGATCAACTCGCGACCTGACTTCGGGTTTTGCGAAGGTGCCCACAGCTCCAGTTCGCCCGATTCACGAAAGAGTGCCGTGCAGTTTTGCGGCTCCATGTTCGCGTGCGACACGAACGGATAATAGTAGCTCGCCTCTACGACACGCGCCGCGGAATCGAGTGCCTGCTCTACATCGCCGTCGGCACGCAGCGTCTCACCCTCTTCCTTCGCAAGCGTATCGGCCTCGCGCCTGAAGCTTTTCGTGGAATCAGCGTGGTTTGTCCGCCACTCGACACGCAGTTGCTTGCGAGCCGATTGAGCCTGCCACCAGCTTTCGGCAACGATGGCGACACCGGGCTGAAGGCCGGTTAGCTTGTCCGTGCCCTCAACGACAAATGCATGCGTTACACCGGGCAATTTGCTGATCTCGTCTACGTTGGCTTTGACGACTTTTCCGCCGAACGTCGGGCATTTTTCAAAAACGGCGTACAGCATTCCCTCGAGACGGACGTCTGAGCCGAACAGGCTCTTGCCCGTTACGATCTTCGGGTTGTCGACGCCCGGAACAAATGTACCGAGGAGTGAGAAATCTGACGGTCGGCTCTTCAGCTTTAGGTCTGAGACCTCGGGCACCGGCAGGCTGGCCGCGGTCTCGAGCAAGGTCTCGTAGCGGCGTTCTTCGCCGGAGGCCGTATGCACGACTGATCCTGCCCTCGCCTCGCACTCGCTCCCTGTGACACCCCACTCCTTGGCGGCTGCTGCGAGCAGGAGCTCGCGCGCGGCCGTGCCGGCAATACGCAGGTCATCCCAGCCATCCGGGGTGCCACGGCTGCCACCGACGGCTTGGCGGCCATAGCGGTCGTCAAGCGGCGCCTGCTCAACCCGCACCTTGTTCCAGTCAACTTCCAGGCACTCGGCAACCACCATCGGGAAGGCCGTTTTCACGCCCTGGCCGGCTTCCGGGTTCTTGCTAATGATAGTGACCGTGCCGTCGGTATTGATGCGCACATACAGGTTGGCCGTCCAGTCACCGTCCTGCGGCTCAATGATTTGCTTTGGGTCATCGCAACCAACACCAACGAGCATCGCACCGGACGCGAGCAAGGTGACCTTCAGGAACGAGCGGCGGTCGATCGCGCCCGGTATCTCGGCGGCGTTCATGCTTCACCTCCGTCAGGGGCCGCATACCCTGCTGCGCGTTTGATGGCCTTGCGAATGCGGTGATACGTGCCACAGCGGCAGAGGACGCCGGACATAGCCGCGTTGATGTCTTCATCGCTGGGATTCGGGTTCTTCTCCAAGAGCGCGCTGGCCGCGAGTATTTGCCCTCCCTGGCAATAGCCGCATTGCGGAACGTCTTCGTCGTTCCAGGCCCGCTGCACAACGTGTTGCCCGTTCGGATCCAGGCCCTCAATTGTCGTAATTACCTTGCCCGCCATGCCGCTCGCCGGCATCACGCAGGAGCGCATCGGAACGCCATCGACCAGCACGGTGCAGGTGCCGCAGGTGCCGATACCGCAGCCGTACTTGGTTCCCGTCAGGTTGAGTTTGTCACGGAGAGCCCACAGCAAGGGCATATCCGATGGGACATCGAGCTCGTGCTGTTGCTCGTTGATCGTCAGTGTTATTTTGCTCACGCCGTTTCCCGGTTTGAAGTCTGCTTAAATTTACAGACTTACGACGTGCTTCGGCAAGGAAAATCAGGACGCGGCTTTCTTCGAATAGCCTTCGGCGCTGAGCCCGTACTTGTTCAACAAGTCATAGAGCGTAGGTCGGGTAATGCCGAGCAGTTCGGCCGCCTTCGACACGTTGCCGTAGCTCTTTGTCAGCGCCACGCGAATCGCTTTGGACTCGGCCCGCGCCCGCACTTCGCGGAGATTGAGCGAGTCGCCCGTTTCATCGCCGACCTCGAGCCCGAGGTCTGCAGCCGTGACCATCTTGCCATCGGCCATGATGACCGCACCTTTGATCTTGTTCTCTAGTTCGCGCACGTTGCCGGGCCACGAGAAAGCTTCGATGGCCTGTATCGCCTTATCGGAAAAACCATTGATCGCGCGCCGCTGTTGCTTCGCATATTTATGCAGCAAGGTGCGCGCAAGAATAAGACGCCCTTCCTCGCGATCGCGATATGGCGGAATGTTGATCGTGATTTCGCTGACGCGATAATAAAGGTCGTCGCGGAACGAGCCTTCCTCGATCATGGCTGTCGGGTTCTGATTGGTCGCACAGACAACGCGAACATCGACCGAGATCTCCTGGCGACCGCCGACGCGCTCAATCACGCGCTCCTGCAGGAAGCGCAGCATCTTGGCCTGCAGGGCCATCGGCATGTCGCCGATTTCATCGAGAAACAATGTGCCGCCGTTGGCCAGCTCGACCTTGCCCATCGTTTGCTTGTGCGCGCCCGTGAACGCGCCCTTCTCGTGGCCGAACAGTTCAGACTCAAGCAGGTTCTCGGGGATGGCGGCGCAGTTGATCGCAACGAAGTTGTTTTCGGCACGTGGACTCAGACGATGCAGTGCACGCGCGAGCAGTTCTTTACCGGTACCGCTTTCGCCAAGTAGCAAGGTCGTCACGTCCGTCGGCGCGACTTTCTCGATCATGCGGCAAACGGCAAGCATGCCTTCGCTCGCGGCAACGATGCCGTCGAGCGGCGATTCGTTGACCTTGTTTTGCAGACGACGGTTTTCGGCTTCAAGCTCCGATATCGCGAAAGCTCTATTGACAATCAGTCTCAACGTATCGGATTCAACAGGCTTCTTGTAAAAGTTGTAGGCACCTTGAGCTACAGCCGACATCGCGACCGCCTGGTCGACGTCGTCGATCATTACAACGACCTTCGTGTGCGGCGCGAGCCTGAGCGTTTCCGCCAGCGTTGCAAGCCCTTCTTCCAGGCCTTCAGGCTTCGGCGGCAGGCCGAGGTCCTGCAGGATTACGGCGGGTTCATGACGGCGCAGCTCATTGATCGCGTCTTCACGATTGTCAGCCGTGGAGATTTCGTAGCCATCGAAACACGATTTCAACTGCTCCAGGAGGCCGGGATCGTCTTCGACAATCAGCAGTTTTCGAGCTTGCTCTGTCATGAACTCTTTTGCAGGAACGCGCCCAAGCGCCTGATGTGCAATGGTGCCAGAACCGGTACCGGATTGCAGTGGATGGTTCACAGGGAGGTGTGTGGACCAGTGCCGATAGGAGCGGCCTTAGGCGGCGACCTCCCCGCGCCGTTTTCCCATTTATCGCGGCCTGGCATTGTCCCCGAATGGGGAGGCCGCTCCCACGTTGCCCTCGAATACGTATTTAACGCAGTTGCGAATCATTCGCATTTCGATTAACGTTGAGCAATCCCGCTGACAGCTACCCTGAAAAACTCAATGAACATAATCACTTACGCTGCGCGCGGCCGCCTACGCCGCCCTCCTCTTACCCGCTACCCTGCTCGCCCAGGACAACACTCAGACCCTCCAGGAGATCGATACCGTCACGATCATCGGCAGACAGGCCGATGCCGCGGACGTGCCGGGCTCTGCGCACGTGATCGACAGTGAGGAGCTCGAGGCCTATTTGAATGGCGACATCCTGCGCGTGCTGCGCACGGTGCCGGGGGTCTATATCCAGGAAGAAGATGGCTTTGGTCTCAGGCCCAACATCGGCATACGCGGCTCCGGTCTCGATCGCAGCGCACGTATCGCGCTGCTGGAAGATGGCGTGCTGATCGCGCCCGCGCCGTACGCGGCCTCCTCCGCGTATTACTTCCCGACGCAGCGTCGCATGAGCGCGGTCGAGGTACTCAAAGGCCCGGCCGCTGTCGCCGTTGGCCCGCGCACGACGGGTGGTGCGATGAACATGATCTCGACACCGATTCCGGACGCGATGGGTGCGAACCTCGACGTGCGCGGCGGCGACTATGGCACGCTCGACGCGCACGTCAACGTCGGCAATCGCGGCCAACGCGTTTCCTGGTTGCTCGAGACCGTGCAGGCCAGCAACGATGGCTTCAAGACCATTGACGGACCCGTCGGTGGCGACACGGGTTACGACGTCGAGGACTACGTCGCGAAACTGCAGTTCGACAGCGACCCGGCGAGTACGCTGTACCAAAGCCTGCGAGTAAAGCTCGGCAACACCGACCAGGTCTCGAACGAGACCTACCTTGGACTGACCGACGCCGACTTTGCCGTGAATCCGAATCGCCGCTATGCGGCGTCCGCCAACGACCGCTTCGTCAGCGACCACGAACAGTACCAGGCGACCTATGTCATCGACGCGGGCAAGAACTGGCGCGGCGAGATCACGGCCTACCGCAACAACTTCGCGCGCAACTGGTACAAGATGCAGTCGGTCGGCGGTGCCAGCCTCAACGATGTGCTGGTCGACCCGGGCACATTTGCGACCGAATACGGCTACCTCACCGGTACGACCAGCCCCGACGACGCCATCCAGATTCGCGCCAACAACCGCGCCTACTTTTCACAAGGCGTGCAGGCGAAGATCGAATGGGACCTGGCACTGGGTGGCAGCGAAGTATCGCTGAACACGGGCCTGCGCCTGCACGAGGATGAGGAAGACCGCTTCCAGCACCAGGACGGCTACCGCATGGAAGACGGCGTGCTGGTACTGACGACGGCAGCGGCCGGCGGCTCGCAGACGAACCGGTTGTCGGATGCGGATGTGACCTCGGTTTTTGTTGACGCGGAGGTTCGCGCGGGCGACTGGATTTTCACACCGGGTGTGCGCTTCGAGGATATCGACATGCGGCGCCTCGACTACTCGACGAGCGACCCGACTCGCGCACAGGGCCCGACACGCGTGCGAGAGAACTCGGTGCAGGTGTTCATCCCCGGCATGGGCGCGCTGTATCGTCTCAACGAAAACTGGCGGCTGTTGGCAGGCGTTCACAAGGGATTCAACCCGCCGGCACCGGGCAGCACGGCCGGTGAAGAAAGCAGCCTCAATGTCGAGGCCGGCACGCGTTTTGACAACGGCAAACTAAGCTTTGAGTCGATTTACTTCGTCAACGACTACGACAACCTCGTTGGCACGGTCACCGAGTCGACCGGCGGCGGCGGGACATCGGCGACCAGTTCGACGGCGGCGAAGTGGTCGTCAGCGGTCTCGAGCTGAGCACGGGTTACCGCTTCAATATTGGCGCATTCGATATCCCGGTTGCTTTGCAATATACGTGGACGACCGAAGCTGAATTCAAGAGTGCATTTGAGTCCAGCTTCGAGCCCTGGGGTAACGTCGAAGTCGGCGACGAACTCCCCTACATCCCCGAAAACCAGTTCCGCGTAACAGCCGGACTCGAACACGCAAATTTCCGCATCAACCTGGCCGCGAGCTACGTCGGCAAGACGCGCACGCAGGCCGGACAAGGCGCGTATCGCGCCGCTGGAAACGATCGACTCACGCACCGTCTGGGACATGGTCGCCGCGTACAACGTCACTGAGAAGTTCTCGACCTATGTGAAGGTCGACAACCTGCTGGACGAAACCTACATCGCGGCACGACGTCCGGCGGGCGTCAGGCCGGGGTTGCCAC
>CAWJCA010000017.1:0-5417 GCA_963841165.1 uncultured Gammaproteobacteria bacterium
AAGTCTCATCGACCAGTCCAGCGTCTGCGAAAACTCCGTCTTGTCGTCGCTGGCCCACAGGCGCGACAGCGTCGGCAGCGTGACGGTTGCCAACGCGATACTGAATAAGCCCAACGGAAACTCCATGAGCCTGTCAGAGAAATACAGGTAACTGATACTGCCAACCGGGAGTAAGGACGCAATGACACCACCGATGAGTACGTTTATTTGCGCCACAGAGGACCCGAAAATCGCGGGCACCATCAGCCGGAACGCCCGGCGCACGCCGTCATGCCGCGGCGCCCAGATCGGTCGTGGAAACGCGCGTATCTGTGCGAGAAACGGCAGCTGAAACAGCAGCTGCAGAATGCCCGCAACCAGGATCGCATAGGCCAGGGCCATTACCGGTTGTTCGAGCAAGGGCGCAACCCAGATCGCCGCCACAATCAAAACCACGTTCAGAATAACCGGTGTGAACGCGGGCACTCCGAAACGCCCGTAAGTATTCAGGATTCCACCTGCAAATGCCGTCAGCGAAACGAACAACAGGTACGGAAACGTAAAACGCAACATGAGTGCGGCAAGATCGAAGTCGCCGCCATCGCCTATGAAACCGGGGGCAACAATCAGGACCAGTAACGGCGATGCAATAACGCCCAGCAGCGTCACCAGGAAGAGCACGATGCCGAAAGTGCCGGCCACCGCATCGACAAATTCACGTGCTTCTTCGTGATCGTGCTTTTCACGATAACGAGCCATGACCGGGATAAAGCCGGCAGAAAAAGCGCCCTCCGCGAAAAAGCGCCGCAGCATGTTCGGAATGCGTTGTGCGACCAGGAATGCGTCCATCACGAGCGACGCCCCGAAATAGCGAGCGAAAACAATGTCCCTGACCAGTCCCAGTATTCTGGAAATCAGGGTCATGCCGCTTACGACCGAGGTCTTCAGCGCTAACTTCAGTCCGGAAGTGCGTTTCTTGGTCGTCATGGGAGCGAGGAGTTTAGCCTAAAAAATTCATGAAATCAGTCATTTACACATTATGTCGAGCCTGCGCGACTACAGCCTCCGGCTGGCATTGACAATACCTCTCCGGCCACGAATAATACGCGGCTCTTCGAGAGCAGGACACGGAAAAACCAGTGGCAAACATCAAATCAGCCCGCAAGCGCGCCCGCCAGGCCGAGAAGACCCGCAAGCACAACATGGGAATGCGCTCGATGATGCGCACGCAGATCAAGAACGTCGTCAATGCTTGTGATGCCGGCGACAAGGACGCCGCTGTGGCCGCCTACAAAGCTGCCGTGCCGGTTATCGACAGCATGATCAACAAAGGCATTGTCACCAAGAACAAAGCCGCGCGTCACAAGAGCCGCCTGAACCAGCGAGTAAAAACGCTCAGCGCCTAACTCGAGGCCGGGTCGAACTCCTCGACGGCTTCGGCTTCCTGATCAATCAATTCCAATTGCTGCATGACGGCCTGGGCCAGTTCCTCGGTCCCAGCTCCTGTTGCCGCGCTGACCTCGAACACCGGGCCCGTCCATTGCAGCGCTTCCAGCAGCATGTCACTCGCGACCGGCAGATCCTCGTCACTTAACAGATCAATCTTGTTAATCACGAGCCAGCGCGGCTTTTCGGCAAGCTCTGCAGAGAACTTCACCAACTCACTCGCAATTGCCTTGACCTCGTTGGCCGGCTCCACGTCCGGATCGATCGGTGCGATATCGACAAGGTGCAGCAACAATCGCGTACGCTGCAGGTGTTTGAGAAACTGAATGCCGAGCCCGGCGCCTTCTGAAGCGCCCTCGATGAGGCCCGGAATATCCGCCATGACGAAACTCTGCAACTGGCCTACGCGAACGACGCCGAGGTTCGGATGCAAAGTCGTAAACGGGTAATCTGCAATGCGCGGCTTGGCCTCGGACATGGCGGTAATCAAGGTCGACTTGCCCGCATTCGGCATACCAAGAAGACCAACGTCGGCCAGCACCTTGAGTTCCAGGCGCAGGTGCCGGGCTTCGCCGGGCGTACCATTCGTAATTTTTCTGGGCGCACGATTGACGCTGCTTTTGAAGCGAGTGTTGCCGAGGCCGCCTCGGCCACCATCGGCGACCTTCTGGCGTTGCCCGGGCTCGGTCAGGTCACAAATAAGCTCGCCCGTGTCGACGTCATGCACGACCGTGCCGAGCGGAACCAAGACATCGAGGTCGTCACCGGATCGGCCCGTCTTGTTGCGCCCGGAGCCACCCTGACCACCCTCCGCTTTGAATTTTCGGGCCACCCGAAAATCCGCGAGTGTGTTCAGCGAGGAATCTGCAACCAGGTAGACGCTGCCACCGTGGCCACCGTCGCCGCCGTCCGGCCCACCCCTTTCGACGTATTTCTCACGCCGGAAGCTCAGGCAACCGTGACCACCGTTGCCCGCGAGAACGCGAATCGTTGCTTCGTCGACGAATTTCATCTGTGTGCCATTGTATGAATCAAAAACGAAAAACCCCGCATCAGCGGGGCTTCGTAATTCGTTTTTTGCCCTCTGCGCGATTGCTCGCCGGGGCAAGCTCCTGCTATGCGTCGAGGACGCTGACGAACTGGCGGTTCTGCGGGCCCTTCTTCTCGAACTTCACGTGCCCGTCTTTCTTGGCGAACAACGTATGATCGCGGCCGATTCCGACATTCACGCCGGGGTGGAAACGTGTGCCACGCTGACGCACGATGATGTTGCCCGCAACCACTTTCTCGCCGCCATAGATTTTGACGCCTAAGCGTTTACTTTCCGAATCGCGACCGTTCTTGGTGCTACCGCCTGCTTTCTTATGTGCCACTGTACTGTACCTGTCTGTGTCATGACCCAGGCGAGGCCTGGTCCTGGAAAATTACTTGCCTGTCTTCTTTGCGGCCTTTTTCTTGGCCGTCTTCTTGGCAGCCGTTTTCTTGGCCGCCGGTTTCTTCGCGGCCGCTTTCTTGGCCGCTGGTTTATCCCCGGCAGGAGCCTTCTTGGCTGCCGCTTTCTTCACCGGAGCCTTCTCGGCGGCCTTTTCATCTTTCTTCGGCGCCGCTTTTTTCGCGCCCGTGGCGCTTATGCCCGTGATCTCGACCTCGGTAAAGAACTGGCGATGCGAGCCCTGCCGCAAGTAATTCTGCCGGCGCTTGAACTTGACGACCGAAACCTTCCTGCTCTTGCCCTGGCGCAGCACCTTGGCGCTCACCGAACTGCCCGAGAGTACCGGGTTTCCGACCTTGATATCGCTGCCTTCACCAATCAGCAGGACGTCGTCGAAAGCGACGGATGCGCCCTCATCGGCCTCGATTTTCTCGAGACGGAGAACATCACCTTTTGCCGCGCGGTACTGTTTGCCACCGCTACGAAATACCGCATACATTATGTTTGCTCCAAAACGTCAGTCGCAATCTCTGCAACTCACTGAGAATTAAGAATTTTCTGTGGGACGATCAGTCTGCCGCGCAAGCAAAAACCGGCGGGCGCCACGAAAGAGCGGGAATTCTATAGACTCCGCCGCCCGGGGTCAACGTTCGGGGGGCGGAGAATTGTATCGAATTTCAATAGCTTGCAATCCCATAAGGCGATCCGGAAATCCGCTAGCAATCTCGCCAATAGCAACGCTTTCAGGCATTATCGCCAAACCTATGCAAGTGGCCGAAAAAACAGCCGTTCCCCTGAGCTTCGACGACGTCGCAGCGCTAGCCGCTGACGACATGCGAGCTGTCGACCGGCTTGTCGCCGTCAGCCTCAAGAGCGACGTTGCTCTCGTATCGCAAGTCTCGGAGTACATCGTCATGAGCGGCGGCAAACGGCTGCGCCCGCTCATTGTGCTGCTCGCCGCCCGCGCCCTGGGTTACGAGGGTAAGCAACACGTCCGCGCCGCAACCATCATCGAGTTTATCCATACGGCCACCCTGCTCCACGATGACGTCGTCGACTCATCGGATCGCCGGCGCGGCATGGATTCGGCGAACACCGTATTTGGCAACCAGGCCAGTGTCCTGGTGGGCGATTTCCTGTATTCGCGGTCGTTCCAGATGATGGTCGACATCGATGACATGCGCGTCATGCAAATCCTCGCCGACGCCACCAATACCATCGCGGCCGGCGAAGTCATGCAGCTCATGAATGTCCACGATCCGGATACCAGCGAAGACGACTACCGCCAGGTGATTTACCGCAAAACAGCCCGACTGTTCGAGGCCGGCGCACAGATTGCCGCCGTGCTCGCGGCACGCGAATCGTCAGACGAAGCCGCGATGGTCGAGTATGGGCAGAATCTCGGTACGGCATTCCAACTCGTCGACGACGCTCTCGATTTCAATGCATCACCCGAAGAACTCGGTAAGAATCTCGGCGATGACCTGGCGGAGGGCAAGGCGACGCTGCCACTCATACATGCAATGCGCGTCGGCTCGAAGAGCGAATGTGCACTGATCCGCGCGGCCATCGTCGAAGGCGGGCTCGGGAAACTCGACAAGATCCAGGCGATCATTGAATCAACCGGCGCGCTGGAGTACACGGCACAAAGAGCGCATGAGGCCGCCGATATCGCCATCTAGTGCGCTGTCCGATATTCCTGACTCGGAGTACAAACAGGCACTGATCTCGATTGCCGAGTTCGCCGTCAAACGGCGATCCTAGTGCGGTGTAACGGCTAGATGGATCGGTTCAACACGCCGTGGCGGGTCACGTCGGCCGCAATCTACACAACGCCCACCGATTCCCGCGTCTACGGTACGCTCGACATCGATGTCACGCGCGCCAAACGCTTCCTCGAAAAGAAGCGTGCGGCAGGTGTGAAGATCACGATGACCCATCTCGCGACGGCCGTGCTGGCGCGCGCTGTCGCTTTCGACGTTCCCGAGATGAACTGTTTCATTCGGCGCGGCGCTGTTGTCGGGCGGGAGCGTCTCGATGTCATGGTGCCAATTTCGGTAGGCGGAGATTCCGGTGTTACTGCCGCTGTCATCGAAGATGCGCATGCACGAACCGTGACTTCGATCGCCGAGGAAGTTCGTGACAAGGCCGCGAGCGGCCGTGCCGGCGTCGAGACCAGGGCCGTACAGAACAAGTATCTGCTGAATCGCATTCCCTGGCCGTTCAGGCGACCGGTGTTCCGATTTCTGAAATGGATCACGGTCGATATGGGTATCGAGATCAAGGCGCTGGGGCTCTCGGCCCACAGCTTCGGTTCGTTTGTTGTCTCTGACATCGGCAGTTTCGGCCTGAATACCGGCATGACGTCGTTGATGCCGGCCGCAAAAGTCCCGGCTGTCATCGTGCTGGGTAAGGTTGAGCAGAAGCCGGTCGTTCGCCGTGGAGAGATCGTCATCCGCACGATACTGCCGCTGACCGGCACATTCGACCATCGCATCGTAGATGGCATGCAGATCGGCAAGCTCGCCCACGGCATCAAGCGAAACTTCCGGAAACCTGA
>CAWJCA010000018.1:0-47460 GCA_963841165.1 uncultured Gammaproteobacteria bacterium
GGCGATGCGAGCCCTGCCGCAAGTAATTCTGCCGGCGCTTGAACTTGACGACCGAAACCTTCCTGCTCTTGCCCTGGCGCAGCACCTTGGCGCTCACCGAACTGCCCGAGAGTACCGGGTTTCCGACCTTGATATCGCTGCCCTCACCAATCAGCAGGACGTCGTCGAAAGCGACGGATGCGCCCTCATCGGCCTCGATTTTCTCGAGACGGAGAACGTCACCTTTTGCCGCGCGGTACTGTTTGCCACCGCTACGAAATACCGCATACATTATGTTTGCTCCAAAACGTCAGTCGCAATCTCTGCAACTCACTGAGAATTAAGAGTTTTCTGTGGGACGATCAGTCTGCCGCGCAAGCAAAAACCGGCGGGCGCCACGAAAGAGCGGGAATTCTATAGACTCCGCCGCCCGGGGTCAACGTTCGGGGGGCGGAGAATTGTATCGAATTTCAATAGCTTGCAATCCCATTAGGCGATCCGGAAATCCGCTAGCAATCTCGCCAATAGCAACGCTTTCAGGCATTATCGCCAAACCTATGCAAGTGGCCGAAAAGAAAGCCGTTCCCCTGAGCTTCGACGACGTCGCAGCGCTAGCCGCTGACGACATGCGAGCGGTCGACCGGCTTGTTGCCGTCAGCCTCAAGAGCGACGTTGCTCTCGTATCGCAAGTTTCGGAGTACATCGTCATGAGCGGCGGCAAACGGCTGCGCCCGCTCATTGTGCTGCTCGCCGCCCGCGCCCTGGGTTACGAGGGTAAGCAACACGTCCGCGCCGCAACCATCATCGAGTTTATCCATACGGCCACCCTGCTCCACGATGATGTCGTCGACTCATCGGATCGCCGGCGCGGCATGGATTCGGCGAACACCGTATTTGGCAACCAGGCCAGTGTCCTGGTGGGCGATTTCCTGTATTCGCGATCGTTCCAGATGATGGTCGACATCGATGACATGCGCGTCATGCAAATCCTCGCCGACGCCACCAATACCATCGCGGCCGGCGAAGTCATGCAGCTAATGAATGTCCACGATCCGGATACCAGCGAAGACGACTACCGCCAGGTGATTTACCGCAAAACAGCCCGACTGTTCGAGGCCGGCGCACAGATTGCCGCCGTGCTCGCGGCACGCGAATCGTCAGACGAAGCCGCGATGGTCGAGTATGGGCAGAATCTGGGTACGGCATTCCAACTCGTCGACGACGCTCTCGATTTCAATGCATCACCCGAAGAACTCGGTAAGAATCTCGGCGATGACCTGGCGGAGGGCAAGGCGACGCTGCCACTCATACATGCAATGCGCGTCGGCTCGAAGAGCGAATGTGCACTGATCCGCGCGGCCATCGTCGAAGGCGGGCTCGGAAAACTCGACAAGATCCAGGCGATCATTGAATCAACCGGCGCGCTGGAGTACACGGCACAAAGAGCGCATGAGGCCGCCGATATCGCCATCTGTGCGCTGTCCGATATTCCCGACTCGGAGTACAAACAGGCACTGATCTCGATTGCCGAGTTCGCCGTCAAACGGCGATCCTAGTGCGGTGTAACGGCTAGATGGATCGGTTCAACACGCCGTGGCGGGTCACGTCGGCCGCAATCTACACAACGCCCACCGATTCCCGCGTCTACGGTACGCTCGACATCGATGTCACGCGCGCCAAACGCTTCCTCGAAAAGAAGCGTGCGGCAGGTGTGAAGATCACGATGACCCATCTCGCGACGGTCGTGCTGGCGCGTGCTGTCGCTTTCGACGTTCCCGAGATGAACTGTTTCATTCGGCGCGGCGCTGTTGTCGGGCGGGAGCGTCTCGATGTCATGGTGCCAATTTCGGTAGGCGGAGATTCCGGTGTTACTGCCGCTGTCATCGAAGATGCGCATGCACGAACCGTGACCTCGATCGCCGAGGAAGTTCGTGACAAGGCCGCGAGCGGCCGTGCCGGCGTCGAGACCAGGGCCGTACAGAACAAGTATCTGCTGAATCGCATTCCCTGGCCGTTCAGGCGACTCGTGTTCCGATTTCTGAAGTGGCTCACGGTCGATATGGGTATCGAGATCAAGGCGCTGGGGCTCTCGGCACACAGCTTCGGTTCGTTTGTTGTCTCTGACATCGGCAGTTTCGGCCTGAATACCGGCATGACGTCGTTGATGCCGGCCGCAAAAGTCCCGGCTGTTATCGTACTGGGTAAGGTTGAGCGGAAGCCGGTCGTTCGCCGTGGAGAGATCGCCATCCGCACGATACTGCCGCTGACCGGCACATTCGACCATCGAATCGTAGATGGCATGCAAATTGGCAAGCTCGCCCACGGCATCAAGCGAAACTTCCGGAAACCTGAATGGCTCGACGAAATACCTGTGGAAGAGCTGGAAAACTGCCTTTTTGCGCCGCGTGACTGAGCTTTCGCGGGACTGACAGACTGTGTATGATTGCGCGCATTCGGGGTGTAGCTCAGCCTGGTAGAGTACTGCCTTCGGGAGGCAGGGGCCGGAGGTTCAAATCCTCTCACCCCGACCAATTCCAGAATAAGAAAAATCGGCTTCCTCACCCGCAGGGGGAGCCGATTTTTTGTTTCTGGATGCAGGTTGGGAGGTGGAACCGAACAAGAGGTTCAGCGCTTCGCGCAGCGAATCACGGCGATCGAGCTTAGCGAGATCGGTCCGCAGGACTTGCCAGCAGAGCTGGCAACCAAATCTTCTCACCCCGACCATACACGCGCCACTGGCACCTTTTTCTTTCAGCGTTACTGCCTACGCTCTCGCCGCCACGAGGACCCAAGCATACGTTACATCGTCTTCGGGATTAGTTAGCGGATCGCTACGCAATATCTCGAAATTCTCGGCGCGTATTCTTTCGCACAGTTCATCGAATACGTTAGCCTCGATTGCTACGTTGCACATCGAAGCCATTCGCCCTGCGAATGCCTGCACTTGACTTTGCATTTTGTTGAGCCAGTTCAGCACTTCTGATGGATCGTGATACTGTATTCGGCTGTGGACCTTGAGGATATCGTTGAAAAACTTCATGATCGTGCCATCGGCAACATGTTGTCCGTGCTGATCGAATATCGATTCGACTTTTCGAATGGCGAGTTGGAATTGACTTCCTGCTGCCTCGTATTTTGCGCGGTCGGCACCGCGGACAGCTGCAAAGCCTTCTTCGAAAAGCGTGATCGCGTAGGGAATAAACATTGATTCCTGAAATTTCTCGATAGCTTTCAGGCTCGTCGAGCACTGCATGTAGATGCCGCCCGCTCGATGGTGCAGCAATAGGGCAAGCTGGCCACCGGGCGCAATCAGGCGTGTGACCTCGTCAATCGCGTCGAGTCCTGCGTATTCTATGCCGAACTGGCTTGTAGCGATATCGTAGCCTCTGGAGTCCAGCGGAATGGAGCGAGCATCGGCCACGATGCCGTGTACGCCAGGGAATAGCTGCTCAACCAAAGATATAGCCGACGAAGAGACGTCGAGGCAGGTGAAATCTACGGGCTGCCCGCCGAATGCGGTTTTCGCGCAGTTAACGACTGCACCGTTACCGCTGGCGATATCGATGATCCTCAGCGTCTCATACTGGTTTCTAATTGCCCTGAAGTACTCCTCCCAAAAAGACATAATGATGGGGTGGCGAGCTCCACGACCGGCAAATGCGGCGCTGTTCGGGCCGCCGTGCCAATAGTTGTCCCAGACTTCCGCTACTTGTGACGCTTCGGGATTATGGTCGGCCATGAATGTGCGCTTTGGTTTTGCCGCAATTTATCCAACAGTATAACAATCGCATATTGTCGAATAAACAGAGAAGAGTCTGATCGAGTCACAATTTCGGTGCCGGTTGTAACTCCTCAATACCTCGACTTTCTCCGGATTAGCCATAAATAGGCTGTCCCTCCTATTTATTCGTCTGAGTACATTGACGCGGTGTAGCATCCACCGTCATGTAATTTTACACGCTTGCCCTTGCTTCGCACCGGGCCACAGGAAAGACCGATCTTGCTGCGGGAATTTTGCGAATCTGTGCGTCAAAGGCCAGGACCGCTACTTGCTCATCCATGCTGGAAATTGACGGGACCAGTTATGACTTGTTAGGCACTGACGCCACGGGTGTCTCCAGTATGTCTATTCAAAGCAAGCGCTTATGCATACCCAAATGCCTGCGGGAGGCAGTGGCGAGCTGTACACTACGTCGATAACAGCCAGCGCAATGCATTTGCCGCTTTACTTTCCGGAAGTTTGAGTATCCCGGAGTACAGAGCTCTGGTGACATTACATACCAATCCTCTGTCGACGCCTGGGTCGTAAGAGTTTTCCATAGCCGCTACGTTATCTGCCCCAAATTCATCGAAGAGCTCTTCGAATATGGGCCCAAGGTCAGGCCAAACGTTCTTCTCTGCCGGGAGTTGCCTGTCGGCATCGTAGGTCCTTAGCGTTACATCCAGAGTATCAAGCTCGCGGCCTTTGGTAATTTCCGAATAGGCCGGCGATGTATTGTCAGGACTGGATTGCGGAATCAGCAAGGATAGACATGGCTCAGTGCCATCAAGTCGTAATTCGTCCAGTTGATCTACGATCAATCGGGCATAAGCGATGATCGCCTCATCTGAGGCTCCCGGAAGTAGTCGCTCCATCAATTTGACCTGCTTGGCCCTTAGCGCATCATTCACCTGTTTGTCGGTGAGATCTAGCCCGACCAATTGCTTGTACGTGACGATCAAGCCGTCATAAAAAGCCGGATCGTATTCCCGAAGCGTCTGATAAGCGGGAATATTGCTTATTGATTGCTCGAATTTTGTGACTACATGAGAGGAATAGACACGAGCATCGCGGCCCGACGCTGGTAATAGCCTGTTTCGCGACAATTTTTTCGCCAGTTTTCACTGCAGGAGCACGACGTCGCAGCAATTCGCATTCATTCTGCGAAGCCTCGAGCTGCTTCTCAAGATCGGCAAGGGTCTGGTTTCGCGAATCCAGCACCCGAGTTCTCTTTTCAAGCTCTTCTTTGAGATCCGTGACGTTTCTCTCGAGAACATGAACTTCAACCGCTCGCTCGCCGACCACTTTGAGATCGGCGTTGAGATCGCGAACTGTCCCCTGCAGTTCCTGTTTCAACTGATTAAGCTCTTCGACTGTGGCTGTGGCCTTCGCCAGTTCCTTCTCCGCCGCTGCTCTTGCGCGGGTCTCTTTCCTCAAATCGGCCGCGAGCTTATCCGGAGGCTCTTTCGACTTCCGCCAGTTCTTCCGGATCCTTCAGAGCATTAATGCGAAGTTGCGCCGAAGCGCGTTCTTTCTGCGATTCCTGGAGCCAACTTTCAAGATCGGCAACGTCCTTGTCTCGCGAAGTCAGCCTGTCGCGTAGCGATTTCAACTCATCCCGCAGGGAGTCCAGTTCGCCCGTCTTGCCCTCGATCTCATCGTTGAGGTTTACCGTGTGCTTTTCGAGGGCTTCGATTTCAGCGGCTCGCTCGTCGGCCACCTTGAGATCAGCCTGAACACCATCAACCGTCGCCTGCAATTCCTGTTTGAGCTGATCTAGCTCTTCGACTGTGGCTGTGGCCTTCGCGAGTTCTTTCTCCGCCGCTTCTCTTGCGCGGGTTTCCTTCTCCAGGTCAGAAGCGAGCTTATCCGAGGCCCTTTCGATTTCCTCCAGTTCTTTCGGGCTCTTCAGAGCAGCGATGCTCTGTTGCGCCAGTTCGCATGCACTCTGCGATCGATTCAGCCGCATCTCAAGATCAGCGAGGATCTCGTTTCGCAAAGCCATCTCGTCTCGTAGCGAATCCAGCTCGCTCGTCTTGCCCTCAAGTTCATCTTTGAGGTCCGCCGTGTTCTTCTCGAGGGCTTCGATTTCAACAGCTCGCTCATCGGCAACTTTGACGCCTGCTTCGAGATCCGCCTGAACAACATCAACCGTCGACTGCAATTCCTGTTTAAGCTGGTTTAGCTCTTCGACTGCGGCTGTGGCCTTCGCAACGTCCTTCTCCGCGGCTTTTCTCGCGCGTTTTTCTTTTCTCAGATCGGCTGCGAGCTGTCTCCGAGGCTCTTTCGATTTCCTCCAGTTCTTGCGGATGCTTTAACGCAGCGATGCGCTGTTGCGCTGATTCGTTCTCGGCCTGCGATTCTTCGAAAAGCGTTTCGAGATCGGCAAGGGCCTCGTTTCGCGAAGCCAGCTCGTCACGTAGCGAATCCAACTCGCCCGTCTTGCCCTCAAGCTCATCTTTGAGGCCCGCCGCGTGCTTCTCGAGGGCTTCGATTTCAACGGCACGCTCGTCGGCCACTTCGAGATCGGCCTGAACATCATCTGCCGTCGCCTGCAATTCCTGTTTTAGCCGATCTAGCTCTTCGACTGTCGCTTTCGTTTTCGCCAGTTCCTTCTGCGCAGCTTCTCTTGCACGGGTTTCCTTCTCCAGGTCAGAAGCTAGTCTTTCTGCCCTGTTTTCGCTGTCCTCCAGTGCCGTAGCGCTATTGGAGAGTGCCAGATTCTGTTGAGTGATTTGGTCGCGCAGTACGGTGATATCGTTATTGCGTACGTCGATATCCTGAAGGGCTCGCGCCTTGTCAGCCCGAAGATCGCCAAGTTGCTCGGAAAGTCGGGCAATCTGCTGCTGCAGATTATCGGACTCCACGCCCGCCGTCTTAGGCACGACTCGCACATGCTTGAAATCGGGATCGGATTTACGCCGCCCTTTTCCGTGAAGAGGAACTACGTGCGGTAGAAGTTGCTGCTTATCTGCAACAGTGCGTACAATTTTCTCGGTAATTACACGCGATTCGAGGCCGTGAGCCTCTACCAGCATGTCGTCGCACAGTCTGTTTATCAGGTGAGGAACCCCTCCCGAATAGCGGTGAATCAAGCGAACTGGCTTCGTTCGGGAGTTTTACTGCATCATTACCGCCGGCTATTCTGAGACGGTGCCAAACATAGTTCGCTGTTTCTTCCTCGCTATAGTTACGAATACCGAAAACAACGTGACTACGAAATTTGGTTTTACGCATAGCCGGCGCGTCGACGACGCGCACGATATCGGCGTTGCCGACAAGTACAACGCTAAGTACTCGGCGGTCTTTGATTTTTATCTCGCAGAGCCATCGGATCTGCTCCAGTATCCTCGGATCAGTCAAATGCGCGTTATCAATTATGATCAAGACATGATCGTTGGCGATGCCACGACAAACGAGGAACTCCTTGGTGATGTTCCTCAGCTCGCTTGCCGTGCCCGTAATTTCCTCAAATCCAATTTGTGTCAAGAAAGCGCTGTAGAATTGCTCCTCGCCATGGCAAGTCTCATCAACAACCACACAAGAGATCTGATCGCCAATGGTGGTGACGAAACGGTTTAGCAGCGTGGATTTCCCCGACCCGTCGGCACCGTATATGACGACAAGGGAATCGGTATTCGCCGCCGCATTGGCCAAATGCTCCGTCAGAAGCGAATACTGCTCGCTGTGAAATAATTGGCACGGATCGGGGAGATGGGCAAAAGGCGACTGCGTTAGCCCGAAGAATTCGAGATACGTTGGATCAGCAACAGGTTGTTCTAGCGATCGTTCCACCCACCGACTACCTTGTTACGTTCTTATCGTCCGGCAGACACCTTGCATCGAAACTATTCCGAGCGTCGCCGTGCAGTCCTTCTACGCCAGTTTCTCTGTTCGGTTCTGAAGGTATTTTTATACATAATTCGACTGGTTTGGAAGGTCAATCTCCTAAAGTGATTAGCAATCTCACGTAACTATATGAAAATATTGTTTTTTTATCTGATCGACGTCAAGATCAATGCGACAAAGGCAAAGCACCGTGCGCAGCACCGGCCCATCCTTTCGCCCCACCCGTTTTTCCAACTCAAGATCAGGCCCTTACAAAGTTTCCCTGCCCGGCCGCTGATTTTTGCTGGACCGAGTTGTAGTGATTCTGTGGGTCTGTAACATGGAGTCATCGACGGGCACACAAGAATAACCGGGGGATCACTATGGACCTTAACGCTGGACTGCTCGGGGGTGGATCCTGGGGAACGACCGTTGCGGCATTGATCGCGAGGAATGCACCGGTAACGATGTGGGCCAGGGATCGGGGCACCGTCGACGAGATCAATACGAAGCACAGCAACGTAAAGTACCTGCCCGACGCGGTGCTGCCAAAAAGTATCCGCGCAACGACAAACATCGAAGAAGCCGTGGCAGAGATGGACGTGATTGTCATGGGTATTCCGTCGCAGTCATTCCGTGGCGTACTCGAACAGATCAAACCGCACATTCGGCCCTGGGTGCCTGTCATCAGTTTGAGCAAGGGACTCGAACTCAGCACCGGCAAGCGCATGACCGAGCTGATCAACGAGGTGCTTCCGGGGCATCCGGCCGGTGTGTTAACCGGGCCGAACCTGGCGCGAGAGATCATGTCGGGCTTTGCCGCCGCAAGCGTCATCGCGATGGAAGACGACGTTATCGTCAAGGAACTGCAGAAGCTGTTTCACAGCGGCTTGTTTCGCGTTTACACGAATCACGACGTCATCGGTTGCGAACTCGGCGGCGTACTCAAGAACATAATTGCAATCGCCACCGGCATGGGTGACGGACAAGGCGCTGGTGAAAACACACGTTCGGCCGTCATTACACGCGGATTGGCCGAGATCACGCGCCTTGGTGTTGCGATGGGCGGAGAGCCCCAAACATTTGCGGGACTCGCCGGCACCGGAGATCTGATCGCAACCTGCACAAGTCCACAGAGCCGAAATCGTACGGTCGGATACGAGCTGGGCAAGGGCCGGACGATCCGGGAAATTGTCGACGAGATGTTCATGGTTGCCGAAGGCGTAAAAAGCGCGCCGGCTGTTATGGCACTGGCTGAGAAATACGGCGTGGACATGCCGATCGCCCGGGAAGTTTTTCAGGTTGTGCAGGACAAAAGCACGGCGCGCCAGGCCTTTCGGGGCTTGTTGAAGAGACTGGCCGGCGCGGAGTCTGATCCGGGTTAGAAGCGAAGGCGGTGACCCGACGCGCAGCGGTCCTCAGCCTGCCGCGTCACCTTAACCTCGCTCTGCCTGGTTGATCGTGGCCACCTTCCGCGTATTCCGGCGGAATAATCAGCTCCTCGACCGCCGGCAACAGGCGACGAAGAATCTGTTCGCCATTTTCGCTTTCGACCAGACCGACCAGAATGTAATCTCTCCAGCGAATACCCTTCACCATAACGGCGTCGGAATGCCACCGGCTCCAGCTGCCCGATTTTCGAAACACAGATGCCTTGGGCGCGCGCTCATCGATCTGCGACACAAACTTGTGATGCAGGCGCGGGTCGACGAGGTACTCGAGCATTTCTTCCGAACGCTCTTCGTTTATCAGGCGACCGGAGGTAAGCAGGTAAAAAAAGCGGCAGACCTGTGTCGCTGTCGCACCATGCGAGATCCCATGCATGGGATCACCTTTCCGCGGTCCATCGCTCGCGTAGCGCTTTCCGACCCAGAGGCCGCCGCCGCGTTTTTCATCATACATGCCGTTTTTCGGATCGCGCAGAACGTCCTGGATTTTTTGCATGCCCATTCGGTCAATCATTCTCGTTGCCGCAGAATTGCTGGACACCCGTATCATGTCGCCCAGGTCCTTCCGGACTTCGTCAGTCTCTTCGAGAGTTCCGTCCTCGAACGACGCGTGAGCGGCTAGCAAAATCGCAATCTTGGGAAGACTGGCCGCGTACATCATCTGATTTCCGTTGACGCGGGCAAACCGGGGCGGCTCTTCGCTCAAGTCCACAACACAAACAGCCATTCGTTTGGAACGGACCAGGCCACGCCATTCCTTATTGGTATTCAGCCGGTCCTCGAGCTGCTTTTGAAGTCCTACATCGACTCGATTGTAAAGAGGCTGCCACTCGGCATCGGCTGAAAGCGCTGATGTCGTGAGCAGGGAGGTAAAGACCAGCAGAACAGGCAGGCTACGCATAACTTCGTTACTCGGCTATTGGGGCTGTTGATTTTTCGAAGCTGGCTTCAGACCAGCGACGGTGTTCGCGCTGCAAATAAATACTAAGTGCTATCCAGATAACAATCAGAACCAGATTGACGATAATAAAATCGACGTAATCCAGCTTCACAACGCGCGTACCGATCAGAATCGTTAGTGCGGCCAGCCCGTCCCCGAGACGCACGAAGAAAGTATCTATGGTCGGCTTAGCCTGGTAAAGCATTTCCTTGGTCGTAGGCAGCCAGAGCATGTGCCGCGCGGTATTCTGTACCGAATAGTTGCTGGAATTCTCCGCAATTTTCATCACCTTGATGAGTCCGAGAATCGGCGTGAACGCCATCGTCGCATACGCAAAGAGCGACACGAAGGGCGTGGTCAGTAACAACACACGCATGCCGCCAAACTGTAAAATCCGCGACACTATAAACGACTGCAACAGCAATGCGACAAGGTTAACCCAAAAAAACAGGTTACCGTAAAAAGCCGTGGTCGCTTCTTTGAGCGCGGCACTGTAGGCAACGGGATCCAGCGCTTGGGCGGATAGATCTTGCTGAATCGTCTCCTGAACTATGCCAAAGAGAATATTGTCACCACTGGTAACAACCCAGTTGAACGTGAGAATCATCATGGCCGTAGCCAGAAGATACTTGTGGCCAAAAATCAGGTTCAGGGGTCCCTTATTCGTTGGCGCCGCCGGCTCGTCCCAACGTTTCGTCGTCCATTCAGAAGGACTGCCGAAGGTGCCACGCCTGTCCGACCATGTGGCCATCGCCAACGCCGCAGCCAGGGGAATCAGCGCGATCAGTATCAGGTCGAATGCTTCGATTGACGGGGAACGGATCAGTTTTTCGCCAATCCATGAACCGACCACCGCGCCACCGGCGGCACCGACCGCGATCAGCGGGAATAGTCGCTTGCCACGCTCCGGACCATACAGGTCGGAGCTAAACGCCCAGAACTGTGCGACAAGCGTTACGCTGAATATGCCGACAAACAGGTAGAAAATAACGGCGATGAACGGGATGGCCGCCAGCGGCATGCCCGGCTGGGCAAACCAGAACACGACGAGCAACGCGCCGAATGCACTGCCTACCGTCAGGATCAGGCGTCGCCGGGGCAGAACTGCCGCGAGCCAGGCATAGCCTGGCAGGATAGCAACCAGCACCATACTTTGAGCGAACGCCGAGTACGCTTTGACCTCTAACTTTGTCAGGCCCTTGATGTCTGAAATCGCAATCCAGCCCTCCCGAACGGGCTTGATTAAATAGTATGCGGTGAGGATCAAAAAAATGTTGCTTATCAAAATCAAGCATGTCATACCCTCTTTCGGTTTCACGTCGGCGAACAGCCGCATCGCCTTTTCGAAGGGGGAGTAATGATCCGGGGATTTGGAAAGTCCAGTCATCGGGGAGTGAAGATGCTTGCCAGATTGATTGCCGTTGCGTCGGGATTGCTGTCATACAGTGTGGTCGCCGGGCCCGTCGATGTGCCGCCGGCCGAAGTATTGAACGAGGCGCGGACTATTGTCCAGCGAATGATCGACAATCCGCGCGGCCCTTATAGCCGGATTCGCTGGTACTGCAATGACGGGTCCGTACTGGCTCCTGTGGCCTATGCCTGCCGGGAGCACGGTGGAGGTCGGCAACATGCCGAATACTCTGAGGATCGTGAGCGCCTGGCCGAACTGGGTTGGTCCGTCGGCACTATTTTCGCACCGTTGACGTTCGATGAGTTGTTTCGTCAATTGCCACGCGCGCAGCGCCTGCGGGAATTGCCGCTGGCGCAGTACCTGGTGGATATCGACGACGGCTGGGTGCTGCGGCGTGCGCAAGCCTATCGCGGACGCGTGCAGGTCGAGGACGAAGTTGCCGCAGGACGAAAGATTTTGCTCGACGCCGTTTCAAATCCGGAATGGTTGTCGGAAAACTACCTGCTCATTCGTGAGCTCGCACGCGTTATTCCGCATGGAGAAGATTCAGACCTGGCACGTCGCGTACGCCGCTCCGCCATTGAACTGGCGGAGCTCGATGCCGGTGCCGAACGCTGGCGCGCAGAAATTCACACGGCACCGACGGCGGCCACGGCGGCGAAAATCCGTGCCTGGGCAAAGGGCGTAAAAAGTACCGCCGTAGCCGAATACGCCAACGCGCTCGCGGATGATCTGGACCTGTTGTACGGCGATCGCGGCCGTCGTGCGCGACTGCAGCAGTTACTGCAGCAGTTGCGCGGGCCGGCGGCGGTGGCCTGGCGGCAGCGTGTCGTCAAACTGCTCAGCATAAACGACGAAAGCAAGGTCAGCGGTCTATGTGAAGCATCATCAGATGCCCGCCGCGATCTGTTGGCAGAGCTCGCGCCGAGCGACAGACTCGTGCTCGTTGACGTACTGGGCGGACTCGAGACCGAAGTTCGGCTGGCATCCATCGCAACTGAAGGAAAACCAGCGCCTTCTCGATCTGACATCCTGGCGAACACCTCGGCACTATTAAACTGCGTGTATGGATCCGGATTCCTGTCGGCCGGCGAACTCGCGGCCGCCAGAAAAGCACTTGCGTTCGACTCCGATACAGAGGTAACTCTGGCCAGGTATCAATCCGGAATCAGCCTCCTGAAACGCGTTCCGGGCTGGGCCGCTGGCAATGTGCGTTATGCATTCGCCGAAGCGCTGGTGCGTTACGGGGCACTCGATGCGCGCGCCGTGCGCTTTACGGATGACCTGCTGCGCGGATCGCCGTTATGGATACTCGGTGACGTACTGAAAACTCTTAGCCAGGACCTTGGACGGATTACGGGAAGCCAGGTCGACATCGCCGGCACACTCGTCAGCAGCGCAATCGCTCTGAATCCCGGGCTCGCCCGCGGGCGCCTGCGAATATTCGAAACTCTTGAGGCAGCGGAAGCGGCTACGCCCGCACCAGGAGACATCGTCGCGCTGCCGGAAACCATCGCGGAACTGAAGCCCGTAGCCGGTATCCTGACACTGGGCGAAGGTAATGCTCTTTCTCACGTACAGTTATTGGCCAGGAACTTCGGCATACCGAACGTCGCGATCGATTTCGAAACCATCGATCTGATCAAGCCCTGGAAGGACAGGAAGTCGTCCTGATTGTCAGTTCTGATGGCAACGTTGTGCTGCGTGCCGCAGCCGATGCCACCGATTTGCTTGAGCCGATTTTAACCGCAGGCACGAAGGCGCCCGCTGATCAGATCACCGTGCCGCCACCAGACCTGGGTCGCAAGAAAATATTGCTACTGGCCGATATTCATCGCGCTCTGTCGGGCAAGGTTGTCGGCCCCAAGGCCGCGAACCTGGGTCAGCTCAATCGACTGTTCCCGGGACGCGTCGCGCCTGCGCTGGCAATTCCATTTGGCATTTATGCCTCGCATCTCGAAGAACACGGTCTACGTCAGCGCATCAAATCGGCGTACGCAGCGTACGCATCGGGTGGCCTGAGCAAAGACGGCTCTTGGCCTGGAACTTTCGCAAGTCCGCCAGGCCATCGCGGGCCTGACGCTGTCAGCGGCAACGAAGAAGCGACCTCGACTGACGCGATGGCCAAAGAGTTTGGTCCGCCCGGGAGCTACGGAGTTTTCGTGCGCTCGGATACCAATGTCGAAGACCTGCCCCAGTTTACGGGCGCAGGTTTATCCGAAACCGTCGCAAACGTGACCGGTATCGATACGCAACTTGGCAACCGTCCCCCGGGTCTGGGCGTCCGTCCTCAGCCCGCGCGCGCTGGCGTGGCGTTCCAGCCCTGTTGACGAACCCGGAGGAAATTTACGCGTCCGTTTTGTTGATGAAAAGCGTGCCGTCTGAAAAATCCGGCGTGCTCGTCACAGCGAACCTGGCGACGCCGTGCTGAAGCGGGCCTGACGGTTTCAACGGCATGGGGAGTCGGTGGCGCCGTTGCCGGCGAGGCGGCGGAGAGCCTTGTGCTGAAACCGGATGGCGAAGTGCAGCTGGTTTCCGAAGCAAAAACACCGTATCGACGAAAGCTCGCAACCGAGCGGCGGCGTGGAATGGCTGCCCGCTGCCGCAGGGCGCGTCCTGACGAAAACCGACATCGAACAACTGCGCGGCCTGGCGGAAGAAGTCGACAGAAAATATGAACCCGTGTTTGACGAATCGGGTCAGAAGCGTCCGTGGGATATCGAGTTCGGATTTGTTGACGGAGAATTGACTTTGTTTCAGATTCGTCCGCTGGTTGAAAAAAACACGCAACGGGCAGACGCCGTGATGCGTAAGCTGTTCGGAACGAACTAAATCGAAGCAGGCAGCGAACATGCCGATTGACCTGACCGCCACCGTGGCAGGAGTACAGCAAATGAAAACAGTTCTGCCGATCTGTTTGAGTTTAACGCTCGCGATCAGCTGCGGGCCAGCGAGCGCTTACCCGCTGGACGGTGAAGAGGAATCCGGCGTTCGACAGGCTGGAAGGCTATCGTCTCGTGCAAGCAAAGCGAATCCGGCGCCAAGCTTGCCGGCGGGCAGCTTTGGAGCAGCAGCGAAATCAAACTGCACCTGCTCGATTATGACGGCCCGGATTTTGATGCGCTGGAACAGGACGAAATTCTCGCGGCGTCACTTGGCAACATGCTGAGAAAAAGAGATCCGAGCTACAGCATGGTACTCGTCGACTTTTCAGACGCAGAGAACGTCCGCTGGGCCGGCCTGCGACCGGACCTCAAACAGAATCCCGGCAGCGTCGGCAAACTGCTGTGTATGGCCGCGCTGTTTCACGCGCTTGGAGCAGGCGTTCCCCGACACCGACGAGCGCGCGATGGTTCTGCAAAACCGCTGTAACCAGAGCCGGCGACTGGGTCAACAACGAGATTCATGTCGTGCCGAAATGGGACGACGCGGCGCAGCGAAATCGTTTCTCGGTTCTCAACGAAAACGACCGTTTCCGTCTGAGTGAATGGATCGACCACGCAATTTCGGCATCCGCAAACGGCGCGGGCACGATCGTCTGGCGTGAGGCCATGGCAATCCGCCACTTCGGACGCGATTATCCCGCCAGCGAGGAAGCACGTCAGGCGTTCTTTCAGCGGCACGCCGAAATCCGAGTTCAGCGCGATTGCCCGCGCAGTGATATACAGAGCCACTGCTCGAAGCGGGAATCGATATCAAGAACCTCCAGCAAGGTTCGTTCTTTACCGGTAACTCGAAGCGCAAGGTACCAGGCACCGTATCGTTCGCAACACCTCGCGAGCTGGCTCGCCTGCTGTTTCGGATCGAACAGGGCCGGCTCGTTGACGAATGGTCCAGCCTGCAAATGAAGAAGTACATGTACCTGACGAAACGTCGTTACCGCTACAGCTACGCGCCCGAGCTCAACAGCCAGGCAATATTTTTCAAGAGCGGATCGCTGTACTCGTGCCGCCCCGAGGAAGATTTCAAGTGCGGCAAGTACATCGGCAACAACCAGAACCTGATGAACTCGGTCGCTACCGTCGAAGGCCGGCAGGAATCGGATCCGCGTTATATTGCTGTCCTGATGTCAAACGTCCTGAAGTTCAACTCGGCCTGGGATCATTCAAGAATTGCTGCCGCAACGCATGAACTCGTAAGGACCCGAAAACCACAGGCGTTGAAAGAGACGGCGTCCGCGAAAGAGGTCGCAGAATCGGGCAAGAGCGACTAGCGGCGCGAAAAAAAGTACACCAGCAGACCCGAGCCAATGATACCGATACCAAACAGGCCCTCAACCGGCCTGTTCATCAGCACAAACCATAGCGTCCAGCCTGTCAGCACAAGGTAAATGATCGGGGGTATCGGAAACAGGAACGTACGATAGGGGCGCGGCAGATCTGGTTGCCGTAGACGCAGTACAAACACGCTAATGACCGTCGCGAAACTGTTAAGCGCCAGCGTGAAGCCGGCAAAAACCAGGACTGATTCAAAGCTCGACGACAGGATAAATACGATTGCAAGAACGGACTGCACGTATATCGCGCGGCTGGGTATTCCATCCTCGTTCCTGTACGAAAGAAAACTCAAGACTCTGAAATCTTCTCCGATCACCTGCAAGACACGCGGACCGGCAATTGTCATCGCGCTGACTGTAGAGATCAGCAGCGATGCCAGTATAAGACCGGTAAATCGTCCACCCAGGTCTCCGAATACGGATTGTGCCGCGATGAATCCGATCTCGACCTCTCCCTTCATTGCATCGACGGGTGCCGAGTAAAGAAAAGTGAAATTAAGCGCAACATACAGAACGGTCACTATTAGCGTGCCCGTCAACAGTATGCCTGGCAAAGTTCGCTGCGGATTTTCGAGCTCGCTGCTCAGGTAAGTCGCTGCATTCCACCCCGTGTAGGCGTAACTTACGTAAATAAGCGATACAGCGAATGCGCTACTGGTCAGGAGCGCACCGTCGCCGCTGGATGGGAAGAAGCGTATCGGCTGCGGGCTATCAACTACTACTACAGCGGCGAGACAGAATACGACGATCACGCCGACTTTGAGAATCGTGAAAACGACCTGCAGCCCGCCTGAGTTCCTTCGGCTGCTGCCATGGATAACGGCCAGAATCGCGACCAGGCCCACCGCCAGTGCCTTTTCGATCGGTTCGGACGAAAGCCCCGGCAGAATCGACGTGGCGTAGGCAGCAAAGGTCATTGCCGCCAGCGCTGTCGGCCCGGCGAAGCCGATAGTTGCAGAAGTCCAGCCCGAGGCGAAACCGGCGGCCGGGTGGTAGATGCGCGCAAGGAAATTGTATTCCCCGCCGGAACGGGGCAACGCAGCGCCGAGTTCCGCGTAAGTCATTGCGCCGCACAGTGCGATCAGACCGCCAATCGCCCACAGCATCAGGATGACGAATCCCGATTGGATATCCAATAACTGGAAGCCAAGACTGGTGAAGACACCCGTGCCAACCATGTTCGCGATTACGACGGCAGTGACCGTCGTGAACTTGAATTTCGTAGAGGTCATGCGGGCTTCGCGATTATCCATCTTGTTATTGCGCCATTATTGCGATGTTTCCGGGGCTCGTCCAACTGCGACAGCTGGCCACGATGCGCGTCCAGCCTCGCTGCGCTACACTTTGGGCATGACCAAACTCGTTCTCACGACCATCCTCACATTCCTCACTTCCGTCGCTGCGGCAGATCCCGCAGCCGTCGTCTGGTGCCAGGAGGTCGCATTCAGCCAGTCTGCCGAAAATAAAGATATCGACGCATTCCGATCGTTTCTCGATGGCGATGCTCGATTTGTCGGCAGTGCGGTCGTCAGGGGCCCGGACGAAATTGTCGCTGCCTGGCAAGCGTTTTTTTCCGCAGACGGACCTGCCATCAAATGGCGTCCGCAATTTGTCGAGGTTCTCAAAGACGGCAAGCTGGCACTGACACGCGGGCCCTATCGCATGATCGTCAAAGATCCGGAAGGCAACGAAGCCGAGCACTGGGGCACTTTTAACTCCGTCTGGCGCAAGCACGAGAACGGTGATTGGCGCGTTATTTTTGATGCCGGCAACGTCGCAGCAACCCCGCCCGACGAAGAAACCCAGGCCTTGCTGCAACAAGAGAATGATTGCTGATGCAGCGCGAGCATGCTCAGTTCAATGCATCTGCAAAACGTGACAGGTTAGTGGAGACATTCTTGATGCTTATCCCATAGACTGCGTCAAATGAATCGCAACGTGACCAGCAAACTCCCCGACGTAGGTACAACGATCTTCACGGTCATGAGCCAACTGGCGAATGACACGGGCGCGATCAACCTTGCGCAGGGATTCCCGAGTTTCGAGCCACCGAGAGCATTGACCGACCGAATCAGCTACCACCTGAATCACGGCGCAAATCAGTACGCACCCATGACCGGCATCCCCGCTTTGCGGGCTGCAATCGCAGAAAAGACGCTGCGCCTGCAAGGCCGCGCTGTCGATATCGACTCAGAAATAACCGTATGCACCGGGGCAACCGAGGGCCTGTTCAGCGCCATCCAGGCCGTTGTGCATCGCGGCGACGAAGTCATTGTCATCGATCCGGCCTATGACTCGTACGAACCTGCCGTCACCCTGGCCGGTGGCGTCACGCGGCATGTTCCACTGCTGATCGCCGATAACGGACACGACTTTTGCATGGACTGGCAGCGCCTCGAAGACACGATTAGCGCCAAGACGCGCCTGATCGTCATGAACTTCCCGCATAATCCGACCGGCGCGATTCTTACTTCCGATGATCTCGACCAGCTCGCCAACGTCCTGCGCGACACGAATTGCTTACTGCTTTCGGACGAGGTTTACGAACACATTGTGTTCGATGGAGAACAACATCGGAGCTTCTCGAGCCACGACGAACTCTGGGAACGATCCCTGGTGATCGCGTCATTTGGCAAGACGTTTCACGCAACCGGCTGGAAGCTCGGATATTGCATCGCTCCCGCTGCATTGTCGGCCGAGTTTCGGAAAGTACACCAGTTCACGACGTTTTCGGTCAGCACGCCCATGCAATATGGAATTGCCGATTTTCTGGCCAGTGACCCGGACTTTGCCGTCAATTTGCCTGCGTTCTACCAGGACAAACGCGATCGCTTTTGCCGTTTGCTGGACGGTTCGCGATTTCGTTTCAAGCCGGCACGCAGCACTTTCTTCCAGATTGTCGACTACGGCGATATCAGTCAGGAAAACGACCTCATACTCGCGAAGCGATGGACACACGAGATCGGTGTCGCGTCGATTCCCTTGTCCGTGTTCGCTGAAACGCCATTCACAGGGACGCGGCTGCGGTTTTGTTTTGCCAAGGCTGACGCGACGCTGGAAGACGCGGCGCAGCGCTTGTGCGGTCTTTAGGCGCTGCCCAGCTGGAATGCCAGCAATGCGCCCAGGTAGCCAATTGACGTCATGTACAGCCACGCGAAAACGGGCCAGCGCCAGGAGTTCGTCTCGCGCCGAATAACCGCCAGCGTCGCTGCGCACTGCAGGCAGCACGCGTAGAAGATCAGCAGGCCGATAACCATCGGCAAGGTAAACACCTTCCTGCCGTCCGGCCATGTCGAGGCTTTCAAACGACCCGACAACGTTCCTTCATCTGCCTCGTCACCAACAGCGTAGACAGTACCCAGCACAGCGATCACAACCTCTCGTGCCGGGAATCCTGCGATAACGGCGGACGACACGCGCCAGTCCCAGCCTAGCGGCGCAAACGCGGGCTCGACAAAGTGCCCCGCTCTGCCCAGCCAGCTCTGTTCCATCTGCGCTGCCGCGGCAACGTTTTCGATACGCTGGTACTCGGCCGCCAGCTCTGGCCCCGACAACGTGTATGCCGCGATGGTCTGTTGCCGCTCGACCTCCGGTGCCGTCAATTCCGAACGTGGGAAGTAGGCAAGCGCCCAGACGATAACCGCGACTGTAAAAATGACGGTACCGGCGCGATAAAGAAAAACCTTTGCGCGGCCGAGCAGCTGAATGAACACGGTCTGCAAATTCGGTCGCCGAAACTCGGGCAGCATCAGCGCGAAAGACGGTTTCGGGCCGCGCAACGCCGTCTTGCGGATCAGCAAGGCCGTCAGAATGCCGGCTACGATTCCGAACAGGTAAAGACCGAAAAGAACCAATCCCTGCAGGTTCATGAACCCGATCCGTGTAGCAGGCACAAACGCTGCAATCAATAAAGCATAGACAGGAAGCCTCGCAGAACAGGTCATGAACGGCGCCGCCATGATGGTCGCGATTCGGTCACGGCGGTTCGGTATTACGCGCGTCGCCATGATACCGGGCACGGCACACGCGAAACTCGAGATCATCGGAATGATGGACTGACCGGAGAGCCCAACCGAACGCATTGCGCGGTCCATCAGATAAGCGGCGCGCGCGAGGTAACCCGAGTCTTCCAGCAAAATAATAAACAGAAACAGAATCAGAATCTGCGGCAGAAAGATCACGACACTGCCAACACCTGCGATGATCCCGTCAGCTATCAAGCTCGAAAACGCAGTTTCGCCGAGAGCCTGCGTGACATTGGCACCTAACACCGCGGCTCCGGCGTCGATCACATCCATGATCGGCGTTGCCCAGGCGAAAACAGCCTGGAACACGATCGCCATGACAAGAAAAAGGCCGATCGTTCCCGGAACTGGCCGGTTAATAAAACCCGCGATGCGCGTGCGCCAGGAATAGAACGGTGGCGCCGAATGCTGCACTTCGGCAAGTACTTTACGGACCCAGGCGTAACGGATCCTGGCATCCCTTGCGATGGGCGGCTCGATACCGAACAGCGAATCCCGTACCGACTCCAGTTTGTCTTGCGCATCGCGGCCCAGTTTTTCGAGGAACGGGCGATTCGCATCTGTCGGGCCATCGATCAATAAGCGTTCAAGCTCCGCAAAACGTATCGGCTCCTTCGCATCTTGCGCCAGTTCGTTGGCCGCTTCGGTCAGCTCGGGCCAGACGACGATTCTCTCGGTCGGAACAAGACTTGGCATGTCAGCGATTGCCTGACGTAATTGCGGCAGGCCGGCACCGGTCGTTGCAACAATGGGATAGATGGGAACGCCACCGAGCACGGCTCGCAGCCGTTCGATATCGATGCCCACGCCGCTGCGTTGAGCCGCGTCGGTCATTGTCAGCGCGATTACCATCGGCAGCTTCAGGTCGATCAACTGCTGCACCAGGAACAATCCCTGGTAAAGATTGGTCGCATCGAGGACTACGAGTATGCCGTCGGGCTTTTCCATATCCTGCACTCGCCCGAAGATCACGTCGACAGCGATGTGCTCCTCGAGTGAATGCGCACTGAGCGAGTGGGTGCCGGGCAGGTCGACAAGCTCTATGACCTTGTCATCGACCTTGAGCAGGCCTACGTGGCGCTCGACTGTGACCCCGGGATAGTTGCCGATGCGCTGCTTTAAACCTGTCAGGCGGTTAAAGAGCGTGCTTTTCCCTGAATTTGGATTACCAACCACCGCAATGCTGGCGTCTGAGCGCTTGGCAAAGGGGATTTCATTGGCGGGAATGCGGATTTCTGAGCGTTTAGTCACCAGCCGCTACAGGTGAAACCTTGAAGTACTTTGCGTGTTCCTGCCGCAAAGAAATACCGCAGCCAAACAGTCGAAACTCCATCGGGTCGCCACCAATCGCAGAACTGGCATGCTCGACCACGGCACCCTCGACCAGGCCGAGCACCATCAGGCGTTGCACCTGTGGATCGGCAGCGTCGACAAACTGGATGATGCCCTTCTGGCCGCGTTTCAGCGTCGCGAGAGTGTTGCCGTTAATTTCCATAACTTCCTATAAATGCTGAAGTTTCAGACTATTGGTGAGTATGGCTGAAATGATAATGATTCGCATTACGATAAGCAATAGGGAAATGTACGGATATCCGGCACTTGCGCCATTCAGCCTGTGATCCAGTTCACGAATGTCGCATAAATCCGGCGTTCAGGCTGCATTCATTGACTCACGGTTAGCGTATCTCGATAACGGCCACCCCGCTCAAGTCAGTCACCAACCGCGAGGATCGCGACATGAATACGACCGCCCGAATCCTGATCCCAGTCCTGCTCGTCACCGTCGCCACCTTGACGACACGTGCGACGCTAGCCAATACGCCGACCATCCGGCTCTTTCCCACGACGGTTGTAGAGGATCTGCGGCAAACCGGCAATGTCGCGCGCGACATGGAAACCGGCTTGCAGGAAGTCATTGGCCGACTCGACCAGCAGCAGGAGCTGTACCACGAAAGCAAATGCGACGGCGCGGAAGATGACTCCGGCTGTCAACGCCTCGCGCGCCAGATCGGCGCGAGCTATCTCGACATGCTCACCATTATGGAAGAGCGGTTGCCAGACATGGAGCACACCGTGAATAACACGCGGCTTAGCCTCGAGAAGGGTCTGCGCAATGAGCTCGGCCGGAAAATGACACCCTGGACATTGCAGGAAACGCTGATAGGCAGCGACGCAAACAAATCCGTAACGAAGTCCTCCCCGACTCTGCGCGGTCGCTCGGGCATGCGTCTCAGTGAACGATTCAATCAATACTATCAACTGGTCGCTACGTCCGGCGCCAAAGGTGACCAGTCGCTTGCGGTACTGGCGTCGGACATCTACCTCGACATGGAAGAGACCAGCCTGCTGATCCAGCGCACGCGCCAGGAGATTGCCCGCGCAACGCTGATGGAACAGCTGAATCAGTCGTTCGGCATCATCACGCCCGAGATGATCGAAGTCGTCGGTGGCGTCAAATCCATCCTGTTTGGCGACGAGCAAGGCCAGGCACTCGTTGCCGGACCACCGCCGGGCAGTGTGGAGCAAGCCTACCGCAGTCCGCTTGAACAATGAAAAAAGTACAGTGAGGAGAATTTCCGTGAACGTAAACGCCATTAGAAAACCGCTGCTCATTGTTGCAGGACTCATCGCGACAGCCTTCGTCATCGCATCATGTGCTTCGACGGCACCGACCTGTGCAGCGCCCCAATCCAAGAACCTCAGCGCAGCTATCAGTACGGCACAGTCATCGTTGCTGGAAGGCTGCCATGCGCACTTCGATCGCTACTATGACGATCTCCTGACCATTGCAGAAGGCGATCCGAAACCCGAGAACAAGCGGGAGTTCAGCCAGTTCCTGGTTTGGTCCACCGACAAAGGACTGCTCAGTAACCGACAGGCCGAGGACTACTACAACCGCTTCTTTAACGTGAAGTTCATGGCACTCAAAGGCGATTACAACAACTGCTCACATACCTGCCCGAATAAGCAGAAAGTGCTGTTCGACATGGAACGTGAATTGTCTGAAAAGGAACGTGGCTTACTGAAAGTCAGCCTTGATAATGACGGTTATTACCGTGCCGACCAGTTGTACCAGGAAGTCGAGCTCGTTCTCGAGGCGACTTGCACCGCCTGCTCGGCAAGCCGATAGATTGAAGTAAACGACGATGAGCCGCAGCCTCGTCTTCTTCAAAGGGCTCGCCGCGGGTGCGCTCGGTACCCTGATCGGCGGTTTGGCCTCTCTGTACCTGCTGAGCCGCATGGGTGTGATTCATTTCAGTGACACGGCAATCAGCAACCCCGGCGAGTGGTTGCACTGGGCGTACACGAATCTCGGTTCGTCCATTCCGGTCTTCGCCATTTTGCTGCTGGCCTACTTCGTCACGCTTGGGCGCCTGCGGGACGCGCTGGAGAAAGCACGCCCGATCAACCACATCGTGCAGCTCGATCACCTGACCGATACCTGGACGACGCTGTTTTTTGGCACCGGTGTCATCTGGACCGCAATCGGCATGCGCAGCGCACTTATTTTTGCGCTCGGCGATCGCGATGCGGCGCTGCAGCAAGGTGCTTTCGCAATGCTGGAACGCATGATAGACGGCGGCATTCTCTTGGCGCTCTCCACGACGATTTTTGGCGGCGTTGGCGGATACGTCATGCGTGTTTACAAGACGATTCTGCTCGGCACCAAGCTGCAACAACAGTACGACACCGCGGCGCGTGCGGATACTTCCGAAATGCGTGAGAGCCTCAAACGAATCGAGACGCATCTGCGCAATGGCAACGGCATGTCCGAAACCGCGGAGGTGCAGCCATGACACGCTCGCCGTTGGCCTATCCTCTCAATCGTTCTGCCGACATGGATGGTGGCGGAGCCGCTGACCTGCAAACCGACATCATGCGATTCATGGCGATCCTCTCCTTGTGCCTGGTTGCGATATTCGCGCTCGTCCAGAGCATTCCGATGACGCCGGCGCCGCCCGTCGAGCCCGAGCCACAACACACGCCGGTGGAACAGACTCCAATAGTCGAAAAAGTCGCGCCAGCCGCGCCGCCAAGACCGGCGGTCGCGACATCGGTCGAAAAACCGGTCGAAAAATCCGTCACGCTGACGCGTCCCAAGTGGGTTCCGAAATTCCAACCGGCTCAGCAACAGGCCGCGCCGGTCAAAGTCGTGCCTGAAGTCCAGGCAGCTGCGCCGGCGATGCCGGAAGCATCGCCACCCGTGATACCGCCGCTTGAAAGCGAGGCGGAAGGATTCACGCTGCGCTTCGAATCCGATGCGGCACTGACGCGGCTTGTCGCGGCAAGCCATGTCGGCCTGTACGCAATAGAAAGCGACCGCGCGCAGCGCATGACCGTCAGTAACAGCCGCATCAGTTTCTGGGATGCATCCATGCCGAACACATTTCACGAAATGGAAACAACCACGGTACCGGCCGCCGTCTTTGAAGCGCTGAACCGAACCGGAATGAGGGCCGACGCGGTCAGTTGGGGCGTCACCTTACCGGGCAAGCTGAAAACACAACTCGATGATCTCATGCAGGCCCACAGCGGCGGCGCCCTGGTCATCGGGGCAAGCGGTGATATCCGATGGGAGGCCTCATGATCCGACGTACTCTGATCCTGCTGACGGTCCTGGTTGCGCAAGCAATACCAACCGTTGCCGAGTCGCGAGAAAAAGACCTCGATCGCTGGCTCGACCGCGACCTCATACCTTATGTACGACAACAACTGATCGTACATCCGCGGTTCAAAAACGAGACCGTGATGTTCGTCGTGCTGCGCGATAACGCACCGGCATCTGCGAGTAATGCGCTGGCATTGTCGCTGCGCGATCGTGTCCTGGCGGCGGCCGTGGCGACGCCTGGCGTTGCCATTGGCTGGCAGCAGGGACGCAGCGGCAGTTCGCTGGACTCGCGGTCGCAGGATTGCACGCTGGACGACGTGCACTACTACATCGGAATCGAGCTGACGCAAAAACTCGATAGCAGCTACTCGGTAAACGTACGAGCGCTGGACCTGGAGGATCGTAACTGGGTGACTGGTTTCGGCAAGCACTGGAAGGGACAGCTCAGCACAACTCAACGCCAGGCAATGCGGCAATCACGCATCGACGAGACCTTTCTTGGTGCCCGGGACGTACCGTTTACGCTGGCGCAGACTGACCTGCTCGCAGCGCATCTCGCTCACCAATTGACCTGCACAATGCAGAAGCGCGTTTCGGACGAATACGTTGTCGCTACGGATCTCCGGGAGCCAACGGCAGAAGGTCTTCGAGGAACGGTGGAGCTGATCAGCAACAATCTCGCAAACCGGCAGGCACTGGTATTAAGTAGTGACGAGACGAGAACCAATGCGGTATTAGGTGGCAAAGCGCATCAAATCGATGGCGTGTTATTTCAATACTGGCTCACCGTGACGCCGCAAAACGAAGATGACGATGTCACGGCACTCAGTGCGAGCGCTTACATCGTATTGCCCGACACGCAACTGGCGGACGTGCCGAATCCGAAACCGGGTCCGACCGTGAATCAAACGGCTGCCACCATGCCTGTGGCGATCTCCATACCGAATGCAGGAAAAGACTCATTGATCAGCTCACTGCGTCTCTCGTCTCCGGCCTCGTTGAGTGATTGCCGGGACGGCGGCATAGCCATTCGCGAAGCAACCTACATGTCCGGCGTGCGGCCATGTTCAATACTGCAGACCGAGGCACACGCCGACTCGATAGTCTTCTTCCTCGAGCACCAGGCCAATCACGGGCTCGTCCGACTGGCCGGAACCGAATGCCGTGATCGCACGAAGGCACATATAGCGCGCAGCGGCGAGTTGCTGAGGTTTCCGATCGCCAAGACCACGACAGCAAAGCAAAACTGGAGCGAAACCTATGAATGGTTGCTGGAACCCGATCTCGACACCTACTACGCCGTCGTCGTCTCGGATGTTCAGCTTGCGAGGCGCGTGGCCAATCACATGGACAATCTGCCACTGCGATGTTCGGCGTCGATTCGCCCGGGCCTTGAGGGAGAGGATCTTCGGGAATGGCTCAGCGATTTCGCGATGATCACCGCACGTGCATCGAATCAAGTCGACTGGCGTGCCGTGAAGGTCAAAGACGTACTGTAGTGGAGCCGCGATGATTCGACTGATGGGAATTCTGATGGGCTCTGCACTCGCGGTTGCGTTCCTGATCGTTGCGTTGGGCATACCTGAACTCGAGGCGCCCCAACCGGAACCTGCAGCGCCGCCGGAACCTGTGGCGCAGCCTGACGCTGCACCGCTGACGGAACCGGTGCCGGCACCGGAAGCCGCGCCGCAACCGCAGCCTGCGACGCAAGCGGAACCCGAAGCTGCCGTTGTCGAGATGCCGCCAGCACCGCCCAATGCGCGGGCCGAGCCCGTAGCCGTGATCGAAGACGTGCCAGCACCCATCGAGCAACAGTGGTACGCATTCTGGAGCCCTTTCCGCAGCAAGGTGGCCGCGGACGGCTTCGTGTCGCAGTTACAAAGAACAACGGGGCTGGACTATCGCGTCGTTAAGCTCGAGCCTGGTGTTTACGAGGTCGCGTTCGCTTATTCCGACGACTCGGACATCCAGGAAAAACTCACTCAGATTTCGTCGGCGACGGGTCTCGACCTGTCGGGTGGCTAGCATGCAGCCAATTCGTCAACAGGTCGTAATTGTACTCGGTGGAATCATCCTGATGGTTCTCGCTTTTACCGCCGCGGCGGCGAAACCCGACCTCGACGCTGCGTGGCAAGACTATTCGGCCAACAAGGCGTCGCTCGAGCCCGCTTATACTTTTCCCCATGCGACCTGCTTCAGCGTCGCAGCGCTGCAGTACGACCTGCCAGAGTCGCTGTTACTCGCCGTCGCACGCGGAGAAAGTGACTTCGAAGCGACCGCTCGATCCCGCGCCAATGCCCATGGCGTGATGCAAATCCTCTGGCCAGGCACTGCGAAGCACCTCGGAATTCATCGTCTGAGCGATTTGTACGATCCCTGCACGAATATTGACGCCGGGGCTCGCTACCTCAAGGAACTGCTGAAGCGCTATGACGGCAACGTGCACCTTGCCCTTGCGGCCTACAACTATGGCCCCGGCCGTATCGCCGAAGACGGATACGGTATTCCATCGGGCGCCGCCTGGTACTCCGGTTACATTTACCGCCACCTGAACTACGTCCTGGGCAGCGGTTCCGTCGCCAGACCCGTGCCGGATACCCTGTACTCCGCTATCGGCCAGTCAACGCTCCTGACGTTCGGTGAACCCTACCGCGCCGAGGCATTTATTGAGCGCCTCGAAAAACGTTCGTCGGAACTCAACCTCGACTGGTTTCGTCGCGGCACGGGGGAATTCGAAGTCGTGATGACTTATGCGAATCGCGAAGAATACGATCGCAGCGCTCGCCAACTCGCGCGCGCCGGATTCAGGATCGATTAACAGGCTGGCCGGCCGATTTCTTCGGGCAACACCGACTCGATGCGTTCCATGACATCAAGCCTGTGCAGCAGGTCGTGGATGTAGTCCAGCTTATCCGTCTCCAGTATGAGTACGTCGCTCAGGTCGTAGGAGGCGATCCAGCCTTCATAGAGACGATCGAGCCGTTTGAGGTATGACAGCGGCACGTCCTGTTCCATTTTGCGACCGCGCAGCCGGATTCGCTGGCGCAGCGTGGGCATGGAACAGCGCAGGTAGATCATGAGGTCCGGAGGACGAATCGCGTCGAGAATCGCGCTGTAAAAACCTCGATATGTTTCCCAGTCGCGCTTCGAGATCTTGCGCATCTGGTGCAGCGCCGTCGCGAATATTTCGGCATCCTCGAAAATCGTTCGATCCAGGGCGACAACACCGGGCTGGCGATCGAGTTCCTGATGCAAGCGAAACTTGTTGCTCAGAAAATAGAGCTGCGACTGAAACGCCCAGCGTTTCATGTCCTTGTAAAAATCGGCGAGATAGGGATTCTCGTCATTGGGCTCATAAAACGGCGCGACGTCGTAAGTCCTGTGCAGGAATTCGACAAGTGTCGACTTGCCCGTCCCCATATTGCCGGCTATCGCGATTGACCGTTTCATTGCCTGCCAACCATACCGCATTCGCGTCTGGCATCCACCCGGAAGATCACCTATGCTCGCTGCAGATCTTGTTATACGAGGCCGATGTGACTCAGGAAGACCTTAAAGTTCTCATCAGTGAAGCGGATATCCAGGCCCGCGTCGCGGAACTTGCCGAGCAAATCTCGAAAGACTATGAAGACTGTGGCGAACTCGTCATGGTTGGCGTATTGAAAGGCGCTTTCATTTTCCTCGCAGATTTATCGCGCCAGCTGACAATTCCACGCGTCATCGAGTTCATCGCAGTATCCAGCTATGGCAGGGGCAGCCGCTCGAGCGGCGCCGTACGCCTGGTCATGGATGTGCGTGGCAATATTGAAGGCAAGCACGTGCTGATCGTCGAAGACATTGTCGATACCGGCCACACGCTCGAATACCTGATCGGCATGATCAATTCTCACGGTCCGGCGTCGGTGAAAACCTGCGCACTCGTCCGTAAAGCTGACTGCGCAGAAGTTCACGTGGACGTTGACTACCTGGGGTTCGATATCCCCGATGAATGGGTGGTCGGCTACGGGCTCGATTACGCGGAAAAGAACCGCACCCTGCCCTACATCGGAATCATCACACCCACTGACTAGTGATCGGCACAACCGTCGACTTCAACCTCGATCGTCGAGTGCCCGATACCGTATTCCTCCTGCAGGAATGTTTTTACATCGCGGATCACGCCGGACTGACTCTCGACCGGCCCGTCCAGCGACACGTGCATTGTGAGCATCAGCTGCTGAGGCGTCAGCCCCCAGATATGCACGTGATGAATTTCGCCAACGCCGGACACTCTTGCGACAATGCGTTCCTGCATCGTTTCGACGTCGAGCCACTCCGGCGCGCCTTCCAGCAAAATGTGCGCGCTGCGCTTGACCAGTGACCAGGCGCTCTTGAGAATCAGTGCGGCCACCGCAACGGACAATATCGGATCGATCGGCGTCCATCCCGTATAGATAATGATGATCGCCGCCACGATCGCCGCGATAGAACCCAACAGGTCGCCCGCAACATGCAGGGCGGCACCGCGAATATTCAGGTTTTCCTTGTCACCGGTATGCAAGACGGCAAAGGAAACGAGATTGATGATGAGACCCGCAGCGGCAACGACGAGCATCGTCTCACCCAGCACATCTCTCGGGTTAACGAAACGGCTGACTGCCTCAAACAGAATCCAGCCGACAACCGCCAGCAAGCTCAGTCCGTTTACAAATGCGGCGAGTATCTGGAAGCGCTGGTAACCGTAGGTGAGATTACCGCCCGGTGGGCGCTTGCTGACATGAAACGCCATCGCGGCGAGTGACAGCGCCATCGTGTCGGTCAACATGTGGCCGGCGTCCGCCAGCAATGCCAGCGACCCTGAAATGATGCCGCCCACGACCTCGACCAGCATGAATGTGCCGGTGAGAATCAGTGCAATCATTACGCGCCGTTGATTGCTTTCGTTAGTCGCGTGCCTGTGCGATTGCGCCATTCTTCCTGTTACTCGTTGTAGTCGCTGATCCTGTAGATCAGGATCGCAGCACGTTTGATCGCGAGCGGCAGCGAGGTCAGGTCAAGGCTTTCGTTCGGCGTATGACCGCCATCGCCCAATGCACCCAGTCCTGCTATGGCATCTGTGTACGGTGCAACGAAGGAGACATCCGCCGCACCGCGCATCGAGGGATCCAGTTCCTTCATCGGACCGCGACCGAGCGCCTCGTTAATCTCCGACAACACGACCTTCAGGCTGCGATTGCCTTCGGTTGGAAACATCGGCGGATAGCCTTCCGCGAACTCGATGCTCGCGCTGGTATGCGGCAGACTCTTGGCCACGATGGCTCGCATAGCAGCACGCGTGCGCTCCGACTGCTCTGCGGAAATCGTCCGCATGCCGCCATGAACTACTGCTTTGCGGGGCACGACATTCCTCTTGCCGAAGGCTGTGCCACGGTTCTGCTGCGCATCGTAGGTGACATCAGTGCCACCGAGTATCGTGCCAACGTTGAATGTCAGGTGCTCCTCGCCACGCACTTCGTCATAAAAGGCATTCAGTATCCGCGCGGTCTCAAAAATGGCGCCGGCACCGACATCGTCGCTGAATATGCCCGAAGAGTGTGCCTGTTTACCCTCGACGGTAAGAAGCCAGCGGCTCGAACTCCGTCGGGCGATCGTCGCCCAGTCGGACCCTTCGCGATGAATCGCTGATTCGAAGCCAAGCGCAATATCAGCCCATTGGCCCGCTTCGATAAGCTCTTTCCGGCCGATGGAAAGCGGCCTGCCGGTCTTCTCCTCATCACCCGTGTACGCGACAACGACCGGAATATCGTCCAGCGCGCCAATTTCCTGCAGCGCTTTAAGCGCGTAAACAATGACCACGTTGCCCGATTTCATGTCATCAACGCCAGGACCCGTGGCCGTGTCGCCGTTTCGCGCAAAGCCCTGAAACGCGTCGTCAGCTTCGAAAACCGTATCCAGGTGACCGATGAGCACGAACTTCTTCGCCGTGCCATCGAGCTTTCGGCCGAAAAGATGCCCGGCCCTGCCCATTTCCTCAGGCATTTCGATCCATTCGGATTCAAGCCCGAGTGCATCGAGCTCGCGGCGCATGACGCGCCCGACTTCGCGGACGCCCTCGTGATTCATCGTGCCGCTCGAGATATTGACCGTTTCTTCGAGCAACGCGATCGCGTCTTCCGCATGCATGTCAATCCACTCGACCATCCGTCGCTCGTTTTCGTCGAGTGCCTGTCCGTAAGCCGGCAGCGCCACAAGAAAGAGCATCAAACCGAGTGATTTCCTGATCATGATAGTGATTCCATATGTCGCGGCACGCGAATGTGTTCAATCATGTGCTGGATGTGTTCCGGTGGCGGTTTCGTTACCGAACTAACGACAATTGCCACGACAAAATTCAGGCACATGCCGATGACGCCGATGCCTTCCGGAGAAATTCCGAACAGCCATTGTTCCGCAACATTATCACCCCAGGGAGCACCGGCCCACTTCAGGAACAGGCCTTTGAAATATTCGATATAGCCGTAGGTAAACAGCAAGCCTGTCAACATGCCGGCGATCGCCCCTTCTCGATTTACGCGCCTGGAGAATATTCCGAGCAGGATTACCGGGAACAGTGAGGCCGCCGCCAGGCCAAACGCGAAAGCGACGACCTGTGCCACCCAGCCCGGCGGATCAAAGCCGAGATAGCCCGCCACGAGAATCGCGAATGCAGCCGCGACCCGACCCGCCCGCAACTCATTTTTCTCGGAAATTTTCGGCACGAAGATGCCTTTGATCAGGTCATGCGAAACCGCGGCAGAAATGACCAGCAATAATCCCGCCGCCGTCGACAATGCCGCGGCAATGCCACCGGCCGCGACGAGGGCAATGACCCAGTTGGGCAGTCCGGCAATCTCCGGGTTCGCCAGCACCATGATGTCGCGATCGACAGTGAGCTCATTGCCCTGCCAGCCGTACTCGGCAGCCTGACGGGCAAAAGCCGGATTGCGGTCGTCGTAGTACTGCACCCGGCCATCGCTGTTGCGGTCATCAAAGGCGACAAGCCCGGTCCGTTCCCAGGTCCGGAACCACTCCGGTCGCTCGTCATAACTCAGGTTGCCATCGACCGCACCGATTTCGCCCGGCTGAATCGTATTGATGAGGTTGTATCGCGCCATGGATCCAACGGCCGGCGCCGTCGTGTAGAGGATCGCGATAAAAAACAAAGCGTACCCGGCCGACACGCGCGCGTCGCGCACCTTGGGAACCGTAAAAAACCGCACGATAACGTGAGGCAGGCCCGCGGTGCCGACCATCAGTGCCATCGTGATACAGAATACGTCGATGCGACTCTTGGTTCCCGACGTGTACTGGTTGAAGCCGAGCGAGGTCACGATGTCGTCGAGTTTGTCGAGCAACGCGGTTCCCGTGCCCGTAATTTCACTACCGAATGCCAGCTGCGGTATCGGGTTTCCCGTAATCTGAATTGCGATAAAGACTGCGGGGACCGTGTACGCGAAGATCAGCACGCAGTACTGTGCGACCTGCGTGTACGTAATGCCTTTCATTCCGCCAAGCACGGCATACACGAAGACAATGCCCATACCAACGACCAAACCGACCGCGACATCGACTTCGAGGAAGCGCGAAAACACGATACCGACGCCGCGCATCTGGCCGGCGACGTAGGTAAAAGAAATGAAAATCAAACAGATAACGGCGACGATGCGGGCCGTTTTGGAGTAGTAACGCTCGGCGATGAACTCGGGGACCGTGAACTTGCCGAACTTGCGGAGATACGGTGCGAGCAACAGCGCCAGCAGCACATAGCCGCCGGTCCAGCCCATCAGGTACACGGAGCCGTCGTAACCGAGAAATGCGATCAGCCCGGCCATCGATATGAACGAAGCAGCGCTCATCCAGTCGGCGGCCGTTGCCATGCCGTTCGCGATCGGCGATACACCTTTGCCCGCGATATAGAAATCGCGGGTATTGTGCGCTCGTGACCAGATCGCAATACCGATGTAGACGACGAATGTAAAACCGACGACGACATACGTGAGTGCCTGCAAACTCATACCCGGCCCTCAGTCTTCATGCACGTCGTGTTTTTTGTCGATGCGGTTCATGCGCCAGGCGTAGAAGAAAATGAGAACCACAAAGAGATAAATCGACCCTTGCTGGGCAAACCAGAATCCCAGTTGAAATCCGCCGATCCGAATCGTATTAAGCGCTTCAACAAAAAGGATGCCGAAGACATAGGAGCAGGTAAACCAGATCACCAGGCAGACGGCCAGCAGGCGCAGATTGGCCCGCCAATACGCCAGCCGATTATCGCTGTGCATAGATCCCACCCCTCTTGTTATGGTTGTCGAATGTAGCAGATAACGGAGAGACTCGTGATTTCAGCCACCGAACATCCGAAAAAGTACATTGAAGTCAATGGCAAGCGCATGGCTTACGTCGAAATGGGCGAAGGTGACCCGATTGTTTTTCAGCACGGTAACCCGACCTCGTCCTACCTGTGGCGCAATATAATGCCGGAACTGGCGAACCATGGGCGCTGCATCGCCGTTGATCTGATCGGCATGGGCGACTCCGACAAACTCGATGACCCCGGGCCTGGCAGCTACCGATACGTTGAACATCGCGACTACCTGTTCGCGGCCTGGCAAAAATTAAATGTCACTGACAATGTCACTTTTGTAATCCACGATTGGGGTTCGGCACTGGGCTTCGACTGGGCGTACCAGCACCCCGACAAAGTGCGCGGTATCGCGTACATGGAAGGTATCGTGCGACCCGTGAGCTGGGAGGAGTGGCCCGAGGCGATACGCCCGTTGTTCCAGGGATTTCGTTCCGAAGCCGGTGAGACGATGGTGCTCGAAAAAAACGTTTTCGTGGAGCGCGTGCTGCCCGGCTCCGTGCTTCGCGGCCTGACCGAGGACGAAATGGCCGTTTACCGGCGGCCGTTCAAAAACGAGGGCGAGACCCGGCGGCCGACATTGACATGGCCGCGCCAGATACCACTGGACGGCGAGCCTGCAGACGTCCATGAGATCGTCGCGCGGTACGCGGACTGGCTATGCAATTCCGGGGTACCGAAACTGTTCATCAACGCCGAACCGGGAGCGATTCTCACAGGACCACAGCGTGAGTTCTGCCGGACCTTTCCAAACCAGGCCGAGGTAACGGTCGCCGGCAGTCACTTCATCCAGGAGGACTCTCCGCTGGAAATCGCGGCCGCGATTCGCGAATGGCTGGACGACCTGGCCTAGGAACGCCGCGGCACGAAATCCGGACAAAAAAAAGCGGCTTCTTGCGAAACCGCTTTTTTCAAACCTACGTTAGCACGTGGTTCCTGGCCCCCTGAATCCCCCGCCAAGTCGTACCTGAAGGTGTCTTTCAATCGCCGCGTAGCCTAGGTGTTGTGGAAAGGCTACGTTTGTTGAGATCCAAGTTCGCAGAAAACCCCCGCATTGTCAATCCTTTAGACGACTTCTGGCCACGATGCCAAGAGTCTCGATCTTGTTGTGGCATAAACACAACGATCCGTTCAGGTTACGATTGCCTGAAAAATCAACGCTTAAGCGATAACTTCGTAGGGTTCGTCCACAACCGGGCTCCGCAAGCGGCCCACACCGGGGATTTCAACTTCGACCGTGTCACCGGGTTGCAGCCAGACCGGGGGCGTCCGCGCTGCCCCGACTCCGCCCGGTGTACCGGTCGCAATGATGTCGCCGGGCAATAATTCCGAAAACGTCGAGCAGTATTCGATCAACGCGGGGATATCGAAAACGAGGTCGGCGACCTGTCCCCGTTGCATCACTTCACCATTGACGAAAGTCGTAAGCTGCAACACTGAAGGGTCAGGAATCTCGTCGGCAGTAACGATGCCTGGACCCATCGCGCCACTGTGATGAAAATTCTTGCCCGGTGTGAACTGCGGGGTGTGCCGTTGCCAGTCGCGTATCGAGCCGTCCATGAAACAGCAGTAGCCCGCGACGTAGTCGAGTGCGTCGTCGCGTCTGACATGGCGCGCGCGTTTGCCAATGACAATGGCCAGCTCGCCCTCGAAATCGAACTGTTCCGAAGCGCGTGGACGGAGGATAGGCTCATTGTGTCCGACCAGGCTGGCTGGAAACCGCACAAACACGACCGGGTGGTCGGGGACCTCTCGTCCCATTTCCTCGATGTGCGGCCGATAGTTCACGCCAACACACAGAATCTTGTCCGGGTTCGGGATAACGGCAACAAACCGAAACTCGGAGGCGCTATAGACCTCGCCTCCGGCATCGTCGGCCAATTCTTGTGCTGCGCCCGCCGCAATCACGGCCCGAAGATCGCGAAATCGCTCGCGAAATGCCGCGCTGGCCTCGCGGACGCGATCGCCGTCGGCGAGGCCGTAGCTCAACTGGCCATCGTGTTCGATGCTGACTAACTGCACTTAGTTGAATACGTCAAACGAAACTGCAGACAGGACGGGCAAGCTGGTGATCAGCTTTTTCATTGCAAGACTCCAGGGTGTTTTCATACGGAGGGGTTTGACATGCCGCGCACAAAAGAGGTCAATGTTATCGTGTCGCGGCGCATCCTGCATCGTGGCTGGCCGCAGGTGCGAATCGTTCCGGTCTGCAACGTTCGAGAGGAAGAATGTTTAATTATTTATATAAATCAATCAGTTGTTTTGTGTTTCTCTTTTTGTTCTACGACGCTGCGGCGGCGGAGACAGTCCTGCACAACGTCAACGGTTACACCTCCAGCGGCGACGGCATACACCGGTTCTCCGTGCTGGTGTTCGACGATGCAGGCAAGGTGGTCGCGACCGGCGGCGATGAATTGCTCGCCGGCAGATCGGGCGACGGCCAGATTGACGGTGATGGTTTCACGGTATTGCCGGGCCTTATCGATGCGCACGCACATGTCTATGGACTGGGCCTCCTGAAAACCAGCCTGGACATCACGGGTATACCCAGTGTCGACGAAGCAGTGAGTCGTATTCACGTCTATGCCGAAGAACATCCACATGCGCGCTGGATACTGGGTCGTGGCTGGAACCAGGTACTGTGGCCCGTCAAGGAATTCCCTACCGCGGCGCATATCGATGCCGTTGTCAGCGACCGGCCGGTATGGTTACGCCGTATCGACGGACATGCAGGCTGGGCCAACAGCGCCGCGATGAAACTTGCCGGCATCGACAACGACACACCGGACCCGGTTGGCGGCAAGATACTCCGCGATGACAACGGGCACGCTACCGGGATTTTTGTCGACCTCGCGATGGACCTCATCGACCGACATTTGCCGAAGCCTGAAAAAAACGATTATCGGCAAGCGCTGAAAAGCGCCGTCGATGCACTCGTTGCCGAAGGCATGACCGGCGTCCATGACGCGGGCATCGACCTCATGAACGCCGAAGTCTATATCTCCATGGCAGACAACGACGAGCTCGACATGCGTATTTACGCGATGACGGGTGGCGCCGGTGAAGTCCTCGACGCAATCGGCAAGCCTCTGCACAGTTATGGCAACGATCGTCTTGAGATTGCCGCCGTCAAACTCTACGCCGACGGCGCCCTGGGTAGTCGCGGCGCTGCGATGATCGAACCCTATTCCGACGATGCCGAAAACCGTGGCCTGGCTTTCTGGACACAGGATGAGCTCGACCGGATGGTTGCCAAAGCCAATGGCATGGGGTTCCAGGTCGGCATTCATGCGATCGGTGATCTCGGTAACCGCATGGCGCTGGATGCTTTTGACAAGGGGCAGGACGGCAAACACTCAGCATTTCGCAATCGCATCGAACACGCCCAGGTTATTGCCCTCGAGGACATTCCACGATTCGCCGAGCTGGGCGTCATCGCGTCGATGCAACCAACGCATGCGACCAGCGACAAGAACATGGCGGAGGACCGGGTTGGACCCGACAGGATCCTCGGCGGCTATGCGTGGCGACGCCTGCTGGATTCGGGTGCCGTGATTGCGAGCGGCTCCGATTTCCCGGTTGAGCTTTCCAACCCGTTCCACGGCCTGTACGCGGCGGTCACGCGGCAGGGGCGCGATGGTGAGCCAGAAAATGGCTGGTTTGCGGATCAGGCCCTGACCCGCGCCGAAGCTCTGCACTCTTTCACACTGGCCGCCGCCTATGCCGCCAACCAGGAAGACCGCCTTGGCAGCCTCGAGCGCGGCAAATGGGCTGACTTCATAATTATTGACCGTGACTACTTTACAATTCCCGCCTCCGAGATTGACGACATCCAGGTTCTGCAAACCTGGGTCGGCGGTGAAAAAGTCTACGAAGCAAACGTTGAGGTGAAAGACAGATGATTGTCGAGCAGGTCTGGACTGGTAATGCGTATCGCAATTTCAATTACCTGATCGCCTGTCCCGAAACCGGTGACGCGCTCGCGATCGATCCGCTGGACTTCAGGAAATGCCTGGCCGTCGCTAATGACAGGGGCTGGACGATTTCACAGGTCCTGAACACCCACGAACACGGTGATCACACAGGCGGAAACAAAGGGATAGTCAAGGCAACCGGTGCCAAAATCATCGCGCACAAGAACGCGAAGAACCGCATACCCAATATGGATCGTGGTGTCGGCGCCGGTGACGTTATCAAAGTCGGCAGTACCGTCGAACTGGAATGTCTCGATACACCCGGCCATACGATGTGCCACATTTGCCTGTTGTCGCACACGGACCAGCCCGGATTATTCAGTGGCGACACGTTGTTCAATGCGGGTGCCGGCAACTGCCATAACGGCGGACATCCCGTGGAGTTATTCGAGACTTTCGAGAAACAGCTGAATGCGCTGGGTGACAACACGTTGGTCTACCCGGGACACGATTACCTGCTCAACAATCTTGCGTTCACGCTCGATCGTGAGCCCGACAATGCCGTCGCACAGCAGATGAGCAGAGACTACGAGAACCAGGATCCCGCGGACGCGTTAGTGACCTCCATGGCCCAGGAGCGTGACATCAACACGTTTTTCCGCCTGCAGAGTCCAACCGTCGTCGCGAAACTTGCCGAGGAATTTCCCGAGCTGGGCGACAACCCCGATCCGCGCGCCGTGTTTCTCAAACTTCGCGAACTCAGGAACAGCTGGTAGCCAGACGCTCGGCCAGGCGGTTGACGGCTTTATTTGAACTGTCGGGTCGCGATGCCAGCCATAGCCACAACAGTGCAAGATAAAGTTGCTGCTGTTCGACCAGTTTTGGGTACCACGATTCTCCCGAGCCCTCGAAATACGCGTCCAGGAGCGCTCTCGCATGCGCCTCGCTCAACTCGTGGTGCTCGACGATCGTCGCCAGGTCGAACAACGGGTTGTTGTCGCAAGCGTACTCCCAATCGAGGAACTTCAGATCGGGTGCAGCAATAATATTCTCGGCAACGAGGTCGTTGTGACAGCAACAAAGATAGCTTGGAAGCCGGACTTTCTTGATGATATCGAGACAAGTGGCGATGAGCTTCTTGTCCGGATTTTCGATGTCTTGCACATACAGTTTCGCTGCCCCGCGCGCATCGAAAGATCGGCCTGATTTCGGCAGCGAATGCAGGCGCCGCAGCGCCGAGGCGAGCTGTTCGACTCTGCCTTGCTGATCGAGTTGAGTTGGATCCCAGGCTGAGCCTTCAACATACTCGGTGAGGTAAACCTGGCGGTCGGCAAAAAGAACAGGGCTGGCAAGTCCGGCCTGTGCCGCTGCCGTTTGCACTTCTGCTTCGGCCTGCCTGGCATTGTAGGGGGCCTTGCGCGGTTGATCATCTATCTTGAGGACGGCCTTGCGACCGTTTTTTTCAAGCAGCCACGTACGGTTCGTCAGGCCACCGGCAAGGTCGGTCAAGGTCGCACCCTGCCACTCCGGCAGGTCGCGTATGACTTCTTCCGGGGACCGCGCCGCCGTCATGCTTGTTGCTCGCGCATCGACCGGCTCCAGGCGACAAGACCGAACGGAATCATGATGACGTAAATAACGAACAGCAGTGATGTGAGCTGCAGGTCACGTACCCAGTAAATGAAGACCGATGCCATATCAATACCCAGCCAGTACCACCAGTTCTCAAGCACCTTGCGCGCGACGAGGAACGTTGCCCAGATGGCTGACCATGTTGTCAGTGAGTCTATGTAAGGAAAAGCAGCGTCCGTGTACCGGCTCAAAAAATAGCCATTGAGCACGCTGACCGCGATTATAACAACGATAGCTGCAGCATGCGTTTGCAAGGGCCATACGACAACGGGTCGCTCATGGTTTTTCGTCTCGCCAGTGGTCCAGAAATACCAGCCGTAAATTGCCATGACGAAATAGAAGCCGTTGAGTACCGACTCCATGTACAGCCTGGCACCAACAAACAGCCAGACGTAGATCGCCGTACTGACGCCCGCGCACAGCCAGCACCAGATGTTTTGCCGTATCGCAAGCAGCAGGTAGCCGATCGCCAACACCACCGCAATGACCTCAAGCGCCGAAAACGCCTGCGCCTGCTCCAGCAACCGGGCCAGCAGGGACGTCATGTCTATCCGAAGATCGGGTTGTTCAGAATCTTGATCGCGAACACGGCCTTTGGCACCTGCTTGAAGGTTGCACCGATTTCCTTGCGCAACGCGTCCATGACATCATCGAACTCGCCAACGACCTGCGTGCTCATCGCGTTCGTCCATACCTCGAGTCGCTCGTGATCATTCAGGCGAGCAATCACATCCTTGATCGGCGGAATGAAATCCGCATCAAGTGGGTAAAGGCTGATATCAACGGCTACTTTCATTAGTCGAACCTCTTTTCAATAGTGACGCCTACCTGGCGCGGGTCGCCCAGGCGCGTGTACAGCGTATTCGGAAAATCCGGCGGATCGTTGCCAAAATAAAATCCGCGCACGGCGTAGTTTTTATCGAACAGGTTTCGCGCCCACAACTGCAGCAACCAGCTGTCACGTTCGTAACCGATACGTGCGTTCAATAGTTCGTAAGCCTCCGATTTCTGATCGTGACTCACGTCGAAGTAGAACGCATCACGCGCCGTTGCGTCCAGGCGCGCGAAGAAACCGCTTGCATTGCGGTATACCGTACCGGCCGCGAGCGTGAAGCGCGGCGCATGGGCCTGGTCCCGGCCACCGAGGTCACCTTGTGGAGCGATGAATTCGTCGAAACTTGCGTGCAGCAAACCGAGGTTGGCATAGAGCTCCCAGGACCCGGACACAAACCAGCGAAGATCCGCCTCTGCGCCGATGGTTTTCCCTTTCGCCGCATTGTCGGTAAAGAACACGAACGACGCCGGGTCGCCCGGTATGAGCTGAAACGAGGTGCGAACCTGCTGGTCGTCGCGACGGCTATAAAACAACGAAGCATTGAGCGTCAGTGCATCGTCGGCAAATGACGACTTAATGCCTGCCTCGATGCTCCATAGCTGCTCTTCGTCGAAGTCTCTACGACCTTGAGGGACAGCACCCAGGTTAAAGCCGCCGGCCTTGTAGCCCTTTGTCAGGCTCACGAAGCTGCTGAGTTTGGCGGAGTGATCATGGCTTATGCTTAGCTCGCCGCCCCACATGGTTTCCGACGGCGCTGCCCGTTGCGACGTTGTATCGACATAGTCGGTCGAGCGATGCTCGATACGCAGCCCAACGCCCAGTCGGGTCGATGCACCGATAGCGCGTTCCAGCTGGCCGAACAGCGCTGTACTTGTCGCCTCGTAATCGCTGCCGAACGTATCGTCGAGACTGTCCGCAAAGTCATAGAACGGATCGTAATAGTCGCCCTGGTTCAGCGTCACCAGTTCATCGTTCAGTTCTTGTACGTACAGCCCGACGAGCCAGTCGGTGGTCGCGCTGAAAATCCGCCCGGCGTCGTCCGATGCAAGGCGAAACTCCTGGCTCACCGTACGCCGCTTGCGATCGCTCAGCGACACGTAATCGTAGATCACGGGAGCCCAGCTATCGGCGTTGCCCCAGTCTGCATCGAAGCTGAATTCGATATCCGAGTCGGCTATTGCCGTAATGGACGTCAACGTCGCGACGTCCATGCCCGACCAGTCGAGCCGCAACGAGGCCCCGGTACTTTGTTGTGCGTCTTTGCCCGGTTTGTCAGACAGCATGACGTAACTGTTGTCGAGTGCAAACGCATCGTAGCCATCGTCGATATCACTATAGACAATCGCGAAATTGGCATCGAGAGTCGCGGATGGCTGATAACGCAGCCGGACGCGCACTGCCATCTCGTCGCGGCCGTTCGTGTCGTCGCGATTGAGATAGGTGTTGCTGCGAAAGCCGTTACTCTCGTACGTCTGGGCGCTCACACGAAACGTGACTTTCTCTTCATCGTCCAGCGCTCCGCCGAATGCGAGGCCCAGCGACAGGGCATCGTCATCGCCGGCTGTCAGTTGTACTCGCCCATTTCGCTCAGCCGACGGTGCTGCGCTGCGCACGTAGATCAGACCGCCAAGTGCGTTGGCACCGTAACGACTGCCCTGTGAACCCCGCAATACTTCAACCGACTCGACATCGAACAGGGTCGCGACCGTACCGATGCCGCTGAAATCGATATCATCGATCAGGAAACCGATGGACGGGTTCGGCGCTCCTTCGTATTGTTCGAGTTCGCCGACGCCACGAATCTGAAAATATCGGGCGCGATGACCATCGCCCGACCAGTTGAGATTGGGAATCACGCTGATCAGTTCTTCGAAGTGCTGGACGGCGCTTTGCTCGATGAATTCAGCGTCCAGTACGCTGACGCTTGCGGGCAGCTCATTGACGGTGCGTTCCCGGAAGTCCGCTGTCACAATGATCTCGTCGACCGGATCTGTATCGGTCTCAGCCGCCGCAGCGGGTAACGCGAGTATCAATAATAGTGCTGCGCCGAATAAGCGCCTGTTGGACCGTGGATGCATGATTCCCTTCCTACGCCGGTACTAGCCGGATCAGGTTCTAAGGGTTCCCTGTGCGCCCGGCACCTGCCGGTCGAGGATCTCAGGTCTTAAGACCACCCCTGTGAAGCACGGATTCTACTACTTTTTGAGGCGCGCAATGAGGCTGGATGTATCCCAGCGGCTGCCGCCCATCGCCTGCACCTCGGCGTAGAATTGATCGACGAGCTCGGTGACCTCGAGCCTGGCGCCGTTGCTCCTGGCCTCTTCGAGTGCGATCGCGAGGTCTTTGCGCATCCAGTCAACGGCGAAACCAAAGTCGAACTCGCCGTCCACCATCGTCTGCCAGCGGTTTTCCATTTGCCAGGACTGCGCCGCCCCTTTGGAAATCGATTCAATGACGACCGCGGGATCGAGGCCGGCGCGTTCCGCGAAGTCGAGCCCCTCGGACAGCCCTTGTACGAGCCCCGCGATACAGATCTGGTTGACCATTTTCGCAAGCTGCCCGGAGCCGGTCGGCCCTATATGCGTGATCGCTTTCGCGTAATTGTCTATGACGGGCGCGGCTCGCTTAAACACATCTGGGTCACCGCCAATCATGACTGCAAGCTGGCCGTTTTCAGCGCCCGCCTGGCCACCTGATACAGGTGCATCCAGAAAACCCACGGCCTTCTCCGCGGCCCGCACGTGGATTTCGCGAGCGATGGTTGCCGATGCCGTTGTGTGGTCAACGATGACTGCGCCCGGCGAAATGCCATTGAGGACCCCCGTCTTGCCGAGTATGACTTCGCGCACATCGTTGTCGTTACCCACACAACAAAACACGATATCGGCATCCTCTGCGGCTGCTGCTGGCGTCGCCGCGCTGCTGCCGCCAAATTGCCGGGTCCAGCTTTCTGCTTTGGATACGGTACGGTTATATACGACCACGTCGTGGCCCGCTTTCGAGAGAAAGCCGGCCATCGGATAGCCCATAACGCCGAGCCCAATAAAAGCGGTGCGCATCTTTTTGTCTCTCAGGCCGCGTTGGCTTTCGCGGCTTTTTGTCGTTTGCGCGGGTCCAGCCCGATCGAGCGCGCAATTATCTCACGCATGATTTCCGAGCTACCGGCGTAGATGCGGGATACCCGTGCATTGGTATAAAGGCGCGAGATCTTATACTCGTCCATATAACCATTGCCGCCATGCAACTGGACGCATTCATCGGTAATTCTGGCTTCGAGTTCACTGGTCCAGAGCTTGGCTTTCGCCGCGTCATCCGCGGTCAGGCGACCCAGGTTGTGCTCTTCAACGCAACGATCGATGAAAGCGTAACCAACGTCCAGTTCGGTACGCATGTCCGCCATCTTAAAGCGCGTATTCTGAAAGTCGGCAATAGTCCTGCCAAAGGCCTTTCGTTCGTTAACGTATTCCAGCGTCAGGTTGTACGCGGCTTCAGCACTCGCAATGTAGCCGCAGGCGCCCAGCAGACGTTCTTCGGCCAGCCCATGCATCAGGTGGTAGAAACCGCGATTCAGCTCACCCAGCAGATTCTCTTTCGGAATTTTGACGTTGTTGAAAAACAGCTCGGCCGTATCCTGGCTCTTCAGGCCCATTTTCTTCAGGTTCTTGCCGCGTTCGAAACCCTCCATGCCACGTTCGACGACGAACAGGGACAGGGCATGACTGTTGTTCGGGTCGGTACGCGCGACAACAATGACAAGATCGGCAAGGATACCGTTGGAAATGAACGTCTTGGAGCCATTGAGGAGGTAATGATCGCCTTTGTCTTCGGCTTTGGTGCGCAAGCCGGCGACATCGCTGCCGGCGCCGGGCTCGGTAATGGCAACTGCCAGATATATGCTCACCTGAAATGCATTTCGGTAGCCAACGCGCCTTCTGTTCCTCGGTTGCGAAACTGTCGAAGTAAGGACCCACCAGGCGACTGTGCAAAGTCATAAAGAACCCCGCATCGCCGTGATGTGCGTTTTCTTCGATAAGAATTTGCTCGTAGCGAAAATCGCGCACGCCAATGCCGCCGTATTTTTCGTCAGCCCACATTAACAGGAAACCCATCTCGCCGGCCTTGAGGAACGCCTCCCGGTCAACGATTCCCTCCTCATGCCAGCGCTCGCTGTGCGGCTCGATTTCTTTTTTCATGAAGCTGCGCACGGAGTCGCGAAACATCTCGTGCTCTTCTTCGAAAATATTTCTGTCCATTACCGTTACCCTGTCAATTTTTCAGGCGTCTACTTGCCCTTGAATTCCGGCTCACGCTTTTCGAAGAACGCCGCGACGCCTTCAATATTGTCTTCACTGCCCGCCAATGCCTGCTGCCAGTCAGCTTCCAGGCTGAACGTGCTCGCCCAGTCATTGTCGATGGCGTGACGCATGGTCTTCTTGGTCGCCTCGAGCGACCGGGGTGCCCGTTTCGCAAGCATCTGCGCCCATTCCAGCGCCACATTCTGCAAGTCCTCTGCCGGCACAGCCTTGTTCGCAAGGCCGAGCTCCACACAACGATTCGCAGGAATGCGCTCCGATTCGACGCTGAGCTGGAAGGCACGGCGATAGCCGAGCTGCCGCACGAGCAGCCAGCTGAGTCCGCCGTCCGGCACCAGTGAGATAGTCGTGAACGGTGACAGCAGGAACGCGTTGTCGGCCATGACCAACAGATCGCAGTGCAGCGCCAGTGACATGCCGATGCCGGCAGCCGATCCCGGAACAGCAGCTATGACGGGCTTGGACATCGTCGCGATCGCCGAGAACACGGGCCGGTACTCGTAGTGCAACTTTCCGAATACGCTGCGCCCTTCGAATCCGGCCTTGAGATCTGCCCCGGCGCTGAAACATCGCCCTTCGCCCGTCAGAACGATTACGCGGACATCGTCATCGGCAGCCGCACGTTCCAGCGCCAGCTGTGTTTGCAGGGACAATTCCGTCGTGAACGCATTCATCGCATCGGGGCGATTCAGTGTAATCACGGCAACGGCGCCCTGTTGCTTGTAGCTGACGATGTCAGTCATAACTGTCTCCTCAGGCAGCTGAGCGGGCTTCGCCCTTTCCGGCAAGCGCGTAGTAGGTTTCACCGCTTTCAGCCATCGCGCGCAGTCCGTCAGGAACCTGGAATCGCGCGCCATAGCTTTTTGCAAGCCGATCTGCTTCGGCAACAAAGGCCTTTAAACCAACCGTCTCAATGAACGACAAGGTGCCGCCGGTATAGGGCGGGAAGCCCCAGCCGAACACGGAACCCACGTCGGCATCGGCCGGATGCGTCAGCACACCTTCCTCGAGACAACGCGCTGCATCAATGGCTTGCACATACAACAGCCTGGTTTTGACCTCTTCCGGTGAAGGTTGTTCACTCGATAACGAGAAGTGCTTCGCAAGCCCTGGCCACAGGCGCTTGCTGCCATCGTCGGAGTACTCATAGAAACCGGCGCCGAAACGCTTGCCACGCCGATCGAGTTCGACCACCATTTTTTCCATCACGTCATCAGCGGGCGTCTCGATATAGTCGTCGCCCAGGTCGGCTTTGGTTTGTTTTCCGATCTTGTAGGCGAGCTCCAGCGTTACTTCATCCGTCACGGCCAGCGGGCCGACCGGCATGCCGGCATGCTTCGCGACATTCTCGATCAGCGCCGGATTCACGCCTTCGGCAAGCATTGCAATGCCTTCCCGCGTAAACGTGCTGAATACGCGGCTCGTGTAAAAGCCGCGGCTGTCGTTGACAACAATCGGCGTCTTGCGTATTTGCTGGATGTAGTCCAGCGTGCGCGCAATCGCCTCATCACTGGTCTTCTCGCCCACGATGACCTCCACGAGCGGCATCTTGTCAACGGGCGAGAAGAAATGGATACCGATAAAGCTTTCAGGTCGTTTGGACGCCTCGGCAAGACCCGTAATAGGCAATGTCGACGTATTGGAACCAAAAATTGCGTCGCTACCAATCACGGCCTCGGTTTTCGCCGTCACATCTGCTTTGATGCCACGATCCTCGAAGACCGCTTCGATCACGTATTCGCAGCCATCGAGGTCCGCATAATCATCGGTCGTATGTATCTGCTCGAGGATTGCTGCGGCAGCGTCGGCGTCCATGCGACCACGGTCAATCTGTTTTTGCAGCAGCTTGCGCGAGTAGTCTTTGCCTTTCTCGGCATCGTCTTTGCTGCGGTCGAGCAATACCACCTGCATGCCGGCACGAGCCGAGACAAATGCGACGCCGGCACCCATCATGCCGGCACCGAGCACACCGAGCTTCGTGACCTTGCTCTTGTCGATACCTTGCGGACGACGTACAAGCTTGTCGGCGGCCCCTTTGCTGACGAACAAGGTGCGAATCATATTGCGTGCAACGACATTGGTCAGCATCTCCGCGAAATACTTCGACTCGATCTGCAAGGCCGTATCGATCGGCAAAACCGAGCCTTCGTAGACCGCAGACATAATTGCGATCGGCGCTGGATAGTTGTGGTTAGTGGTTTTTTGCAGTAACGCGACGCCAAACATCTGCGTTTGAATGGCTTTGGGATTCATGAGGCCGGCACCGCCAGGCACCTTGAATCCTTTCTTGTCCCAGGGTTGTACGGCTTCGCCACCGTCGAGGATCCACTGCTTCGCGGCATCGACTTCCTGACCCGGTTCAACCAGCAAGTCGACGACGCCCAGCTCGGCCGCTTTCGCGGGCGACAGGTGCGTGCCCTGCAGCAACAAAGGCAGCGCCGCTTCGAGCCCGATCAGCCGCGGCAAGCGTTGCGTGCCGCCGGCGCCGGGCAGCAACCCGACCTGCACCTCCGGCTGGCCCAGTTTTGCCTTCGGGTTATCGGCGGCAACACGGTAATGACAGGCGAGGCACAGTTCAAGGCCACCGCCGAGCGCCGTGCCATTGATCGCGGCAACGACCGGCTTCCCACAGGTTTCGAGCTTGCGATAAAGCTGCTGCAGGCCGCTCCATTTGGCGAAGGCCACTTTCGGGTCTGCTCCCGGATCGATTTCGTCAACGATCTGAAGCAAATCGGCGCCGGCAACAAATGAACTCTTGCCCGATGTAACCACGGCACCTTTGATGTTCTTGTCGCCCGCAACCTGGTCGATTGCCTGGTCGAACTCGGCGATGAATTCCGGTGATACGACATTCATGGAACGATCTTTGAGATCGATCGTAATCAGTGCAATGCCATTGTTGTCTGTTTTGATATCAAGTGTTTTCATTTTTCAATTCCGTCAGTTTCGTCGTGACTCAAACGCGTTCGATTATGGTTGCCGTGCCCATGCCGCCGCCGACGCACAGGTTAATCAACGCTGTTCCCTGGTCGCGCCGTTCGAGCTCGTCGAGCACCGTGCCCAATATCATTGCGCCAGTTGCGCCGAGCGGATGGCCCATCGCAATTGCGCCGCCGTTGACGTTGATCCTGTCGTGCTCTATGCCCATCTGCCGCATGAACAACATGACCACCGATGCAAACGCCTCGTTCAACTCGAACAGGTCAATATCCTTGACGGCCATTCCGCAGCGCTTCAACACTTTCTCGGCAGACGGCGCAGGGCCGGTCAGCATGATCGTCGGATCGGTGCCAATCGAGGAAAAACCCTTGATACGCGCGCGCGGCTTGAGCCCCAGCGCTTTGCCCATTTCCTTCGTCCCGACCAGCACCGCGGCCGCTCCGTCGACGATGCCGCTTGAGTTGCCGCCCGTGTGAACGTGGTTGATCGCCTCTACCTGCGGATACTTCTGCAAAGCGACTGCGTCGAATCCCGCCTGGTGACCCGGAATTTCAAACGCAGCTTTGAGGCCTGCCAGGTCGTCCGCCGTTGTTCCCGGCCGCATGTGCTCGTCCCGATCGAGCAGGACATTGCCCAGTTGATCGGTGATCGGCACGACAGAATTCGCAAAATAGCCCTTCTCCCACGCGTTCGCTGCGCGCGCCTGGCTTTCCACGGCGTACACATCGACATCTTCTCGCGTGAAGCCTTCGAGGCTCGCGATCAGATCCGCACCAATGCCCTGCGGTACGAAGTAGGACTTGTAAGCGAATCCCGGGTCGGCATGCATCGCGCCGGAGTCGGATCCCATCGGCACGCGCGACATGCATTCGATGCCGCCGCCGATCACAAGATCGGACTGGCCCGACATCACCTGTGCCGCGGCCGTGTTCACGGCCTCGAGACCGGATGCACAGAATCGGTTCAGCTGTTTTCCCGGCACGCTTTGATCGTAGTCCGCATTCAGCACGGCCAGGCGGGGAATCACTGATCCCTGTTCGCCGACCGGAGCCGTGCAGCCGAAGATAACGTCGTCGAGTTTGCTCGTGTCGAGCTCATTGCGTTCGCGCACAGCGGTCAGCACCTGGGCGGCCAGATCGATAGGCGTTACCTGGTGCAAGGACCCATTCG
>CAWJCA010000019.1:0-17028 GCA_963841165.1 uncultured Gammaproteobacteria bacterium
CAACAAAAATCAACGGTCGACCGGAGATGTTGATGTGCCCGGCAGCGGCTGCCTCCGCCCAGTATTCTCCCATCTGTGTGGATGGTGTGATCGGATAGGCGCCGGCGGCATCAGAGGACTCCCGCTCGCACATGATCGCGGCAGTATTGCCGTCCATCGCGGCTCGGGTACCGGGATATTTGGGTGTCGGTTGTTTCTGTTTCATGCGGGGGTCCCTGGCTCTAAGTCGAAGTTGCTTGTCGCGCACTCTGGCGAATAACTTTCCTTGCCGCTCGGCCGGCGACAGGTCCTTTGATCGTGTCGTACCAGACGATCGCGCCGGTCGGACAGCGATCGATCGCCTTTCTTACGTCATGATTGCGGCTGTAGTCGACAACCGGCAGGTTATCAACCATCGTGATCACGCCGTCCGGCGCATCGGCCGCGCATCGGCCGCAAGCGTCGCAGCCGACGTCGCAGTCATCGAGTACGGCCTCGCCGTGCTCGAGGTTCATGCAGGCGACCCACAGGCGATGACTCACGGGATGCAGCGAGAACAAGTCCTTCGGGCAGGCATCGACGCAGTCGCCGCAGGCCGTGCACCGGTCTTCGATGACGACCGGTATGCCAAACTCGTTCATTACGATCGCGTCGAGGTCGCAAACCACCTCGCAGTCGCCGAGACCGAGACAGCCCCAGAAACAGGCTTTGCCGCCGCCGGCGACGAGCGCGGCTCCGCGGCACGAGTTGATGCCCTCGTAGTGAGCGCGATTGCGCGCAACGTTGATGCCGCCCGCGCAGGCAAGTCGCGCGACGACCTTTTCTTCCGCGCCGGCATCAACGCCCAGAAACCCGGCCAGCATTTCGCGCTCTTCCTCGGTCATTACCGTGCATTTCCCGGGCAGAGCCGAACCGTCAACTATGGCCTGGGCAAGGCCGAGACAGCCCGGGTAGCCGCACGCGCCGCAGTTTGTGCCGGGCAACATCTGATTCGCAGCCTCAATGCGAGGGTCCTCGTCGACATGCAGTTTTCTGTGAGCCACGACCAACAGGGAGGCGAACACAAAGCTCAACGCCGTCAGCGTGAGTACGCCTGTCAACATGTCCGAACCTCCAACCCGTCATTCTGATGCATTGTATAGTCGGTATGGTTTGCACGCATTGTGGAAACCGCGTACAGAGTTGCGCCGCGTAGCATAGTAAACAGGCGCGGATCGAGAGCCTCCCGTATGCGCGGTTGGACCGCGCCAACAAGCAAGGCAACAGCTACTCAACGAGTTCCAGGCCATCCGACTCGATCACACCGTTCGGTGACAGGACATAATGGTCCAGCTTGAAACCGATGTAGAAACTTCCGGTCTCATCCGGGTTTTCAGTGACCTGGATCTCTTCAGGCCTTACCGTGCGACGCGTGTAGTCACTCAGTAACTTGGCGATGCTGGGTTTCTCTGCTGCGTATACGATGTCCATGACAAGCTCCTAAAGCACATTCCTTTGTTTACGCTTGCAGAATAGTGCCCCGTCACTTAACAGCAGATGAAATTTGTGTGAACGGTCCCTGAATTACGAAACGACTCGTTTCACGGCCTCAGTCAGCGCACCATCTCCGGCCGGCAGGCTGTAGCCGATACGCATGTGAGGTTTTTCGATATCAATGAGCCGAGTGAGGTCGATTGGCGTTGCCACGAGTACCAGGTCACAGTCCACCGCGTTGACGGTCGCTTCGAGATCACGGATCTGCGCATCGCCATAGCCCATGGCCGGCAGCAGGTCCCCGATATCGGGATATTGTTCGAAGGTCGCGGCTATTTCGCCAACGGCCCACGGCCTTGGGTCAACCAGCTCTCCGGCGTGGTTCTCCATTGCGGCCAGCACACCGGCGCCGAACGGCATGCCGCCGTGCGTCGTGGTCGGCCCGTCTTCGACAACCAGTACGCGCTTGTCGGTGATCGCATCCGGATCCGGAACGTGCAGCGGCGAGTTGCGCCGCAGGACCGTAGCGTCGGGATTCATTTTCTTTGCATTGGCCTCGATCACCCTGATATTCGCTTCATCCGCGTAGCCAATCTTGCTGATCAGAATGATGTCGGCCCGCTGAAAATTGACGGTGCCCGGAAAGTACTCCAGCTCATGACCGGCACGATGCGGATCGGTGACTGTTATCCACAAATCGGGTTTGTAAAACGGCGTGTCATTATTTCCACCATCCCAGACGATTACGTCGGCCTCGTTTTCCGCTTCGGCCAGAATCGCCGCGTAGTCGGCCCCGGCGTAGACAATGACGCCGTTGTCGATATGTGGTTCATACTCTTCCCGTTCCTCAATGGTGCATTCATGCCGCTTGAGGTCTTCGTAAGTCTCGAAGCGCTGCACGCCCTGCTTTGCAAGGTCTCCATAGGGCATTGGATGCCGGATGGCAACAGTCTTCTTGCCGAGTTCTCGCAGGATATCCGTGATTCGCCGCGACACCTGGCTCTTGCCACAGCCGGTCCGGACCGCCGTGATAGCAATAACCGGTTTCGTCGATGGCAGCATTGACGCATCGACATCAAACAGCGAAAACTTGACGTCGTGCGCTTCTACTCTATTGCGACGATCCTCGATGTAGCTCAGATTCACATCGGAGTACGCAAATATGACCTCGTCGATGCCCTTGCCTGCAAGCAGCTCATCAAGGTCTTCTTCCGGATAAATCGGGATACCACTCGGGTACATCGCGCCGGCAAGCGCGGCCGGGTAGCGGCGATCCTCGATGTGTGGAATCTGAGTCGCCGTGAAAGCGACGACCTCAAAGTCCGCGTTATCCCGGTAACAGCAGTTAAACACGTGGAAGTCACGACCGGCGGCTCCCATGATTATCACCTTGCGGCTCATGCGACGTTTCTCAAGCAATTGTGATGTCCGACAAATGCTACACGCGCCGTCATCCGCAACCGATACGAGCATGTACCTAGCGCATACCTACGTGGAATCCGACATATGAATATCTAACAAAAAGAGTAACTTCCGCCTTGTCGATGGCCGCCGGAGCTGTGGCTGCGAGCGCCCGAAATCAAGGAAAAGCCGTGATCAACAAGACACCTCCCGACCTGCACGCTGGCGTAAAAATACTCCATGACCCCGTGCGCAACAAAGGCACTGCGTACACGGAAGCCGAACGGGATGCACTGAAATTGCGTGGCCTATTGCCGCCCCGTGTTCACACCATGGCCGAACAGGAGCTGCGTGTCCTCGGCAATATCCGCGCAAAGCCGACCGACCTCGAGCGGTATCTCTACCTGATCGCACTGCAGGATCGCAACGAGAACCTGTTCTACCGCGTGATCATGAATCACCTCGAAGAGATGATGCCGATTATCTACACGCCGACCGTCGGCAAGGCGTGCCAGGAGTTTCAGCACATCTACCGGAAACCACGCGGATTCTATGTGTCGTTGCAGGACAAAGGTCGCGTCAAGGAAATCATGCGGAACTGGCCGCATAAAGATACTCGCATCATCGTCGTTACCGACGGCGAGCGAATTCTCGGACTGGGCGACCTTGGCGCCGATGGCATGGGCATACCCATCGGCAAGCTGGCCCTGTACACGGCCTGCGCCGGCATTCATCCAACGCAATGCATGCCGGTGATGCTGGATGTCGGCACCAACAACGAAAAGTTGCTGAACGATCCGCTTTATAACGGCCTTGAGCGCCGACGCGTTCGCGGCAAGGAATACGATGAACTATTCGACGAATTCGTTACTGCCGCCAAAGAACTGTTCCCGGGCGTGTTGATCCAGATCGAGGATTTCGGTAATACCAACGCGTTCAGATTGCTGGACCAATATCGCGGCAATACCTGCCTGTTCGATGACGATATCCAGGGAACCGGAGCCGTTGCGGTGGCAGGCGTTATTGCCTCCATGCGCATCACGGGTGGCAAACTGTCCGAACAGAAAATTCTGTTCCTCGGTGCCGGCGAGGCAGGCATCGGAATCGCCGATGTCTTCGTTGCTGCACTGAAAGAAGAAGGCATGAACGAAGAAGAAGCCCGCAAGCACTGCTGGTTTGTCGACAGCAAGGGTCTGCTGGTTGCTGGTCGCGACAATATCGCCGCGCACAAGGAACCCTATGCTCACGAGCATGAATATATTGCCGGCTTTGCCGATGCGGTAAAGGCTCTGAAACCGACCGCCATTCTCGGACTTTCAGGACAGCCGAGTACATTTACAAAAGAAGTTGTCGAGGCGATGGCTGAAATCAACGAACGCCCCATCATTTTCGCGCTGTCAAACCCGACGTCGCAAGCCGAATGCACCGCCGAACAGGCCTACACCTGGAGCGAGGGACGAGCGATTTTTGCAAGCGGCAGTCCTTTCGATCCCGTGAAACTCGGCCACCAGGTCTTTGTGCCCGGGCAAGGCAACAATGCCTACATCTTCCCCGGTGTGGGACTGGGTGTGATCGTCAGTCGCTCCCGTATTGTCACCGACGAGATGTTCCTGGCGGCCGCATATTCGCTGGCCAACCAGGTGACAGAAGCAGACCTGGAGCGGGGCCGCGTTTATCCGGCGCTGTCACACATTCGACAGGTATCGGCATTGATCGCAAGAGACGTCGCCAAGATGGCGTACGACAACGGCTTCACGGATCGCGAAGAGCCTGACGATATTTTGGCGGATATCCACGAGTACATGTACCACCCGGTGTATCCGCACTACGCGTGAGCCAGCTTGTGGTCTTGATCGAATTTTTGCCGGAACCTTGATTCAGCGCGATAATTCGCCGCTCGCTTTCAAGTCCCTTACACGTTCGGCTTGCGCCGCAAGGTCTGCCTGCACCTCCGCATACAGTCGTTGAAATTCCGGTTCTGCACGAATTGCATCAAGACCGGGATCGTGCTGCAGATAAAGCCACGAGAAAATCCGCCACCCTTCATCGACGGCCTGTCGCAACGCATCAAGCGCCTGCTGTGGACGCTGCTGAAGCGAGTAAATACGGGCATCAGTAATCCAGTAACCGTTCATTCCATGCCGCGGCAGCGTGTCGATCACCTTCAGGCTGCCCGCGAGAAGATCGTTCGCCCGTTCTTGCTCATCCAAATGTATCAGGACGAGCGCCAGATCGACTGCGGCCTGGTAGTTGGAGACGTTAACCTCCGGCACTTCTGGTTCCGTCAGTTCGCGAAAGGCTCTCGCGTAGCGGGATCGGGCAACATCGTAACGGCCGGCCGCGAGGTCTACATTGCGGAGGAGAAACAGAGAGCCCCAATTGCGCGGGTAGAGCTCCAGCAGTGTTCGCGCATCGGCCTGGGTGGCGACCTCATCACCTGTGTACAAGTTAAAGAGCGTGCTGGCCCAGACCGCCCAGAAAGTCCTCGGCCCCAGTTCCAGTCCTCGGTCGATCCACACTTTTGCGCTGTCCGCGTCGCCGAGTTCGAGGTAAGCGATCGCTTGTGCTGCCTGTAAACTCGGGCTGAGAGCGTCATTTTCCGCCGCCTTTTGATACCAGATCAGGGACTCGTCGACCTGGCCATAGACCAGGTAGTGAATCGCTGCAATATAGACATATGCAAAGGCGTGATCCGGTTCGATTTCAACTACTCGCAGGAATCTTTGCAAAGCTTCGTCGAAATGACCTAACGCGTCATAGGCTCGTCCCAGGTCAACGTTGACGGGTGCCGAATACGGGTCCAGTACCAGTGCTTTTTGAAAGAACTCCATCGACTCTTCGATCTTGCCCTGGTCTCGGCGCAGGCGACCGTATAAACGAAAGACACGAGCATAGCTCGGCTGCAATGAAATCGCGGTTTGGTAAGCTTGTTCCGCAGCCTGCAAGTTTCCCTGTTGTTGCCTCAAAAGTCCCAGCGTGGCGTACGCCTCGCCGAGATCGGGATCCAGGTGCAGCGCTTTGGTCAGCGGTGGCTCGGCGAGCGCGTTGCTTTCATCAATTGGCAGCCCGCCGAGGAAATTTGCGCCGAGCGTCAGATACGCATCGGCAAGGCCGACATAGGCCAACGCAAAATCCGGATCCAGTTCGACGGCGGCCTGGAAGTTTGGAATTGCCGCGTTCAATGATTCAATCGACTCGATACTGCTTAGGTTTCTACCTTTCAGAAAGGCCGTGTAAGCAGCGAGGCTTTCTGTCGGCATCGCCGTCAGCTGCTTCGCTTCCTGTGGCGTCAGGGTCGCCTGCAAACGTTGACAATCTCTTCTACAATTTCGGTCTGAATTGCAAAGACATTGCCAGCCGTCAGGCTTCTATCATAGGTTTCGGCCCAGATGTGTGTATCTGTTGCAGCATCGATCAACTGAACATTGATACGAATATTGTCGCCAGAACGTTGCACACCGCCTTCCAGTATCTTGCCGACGCCGAGTTCCTCGCCTATTCCCAAAATGCTCTTCGTCGTATTGCGGTAACGTTCGACTGACGTGCGAGATATGACTTTCAAATCACCGATTTTTGACAGCCGTGTAAGAAGGTCATCCTGTATCCCAACAGCAAGAAATGCGGCATCCTCTTCGTCAGGACTCACGGTGGCAAATGGCAACACAGCAATCGATTTCGCTTCGATCCTGGCAGTTACTTGATCTGGTTCGGATGCCGGTCTTGTCGTAATTCCGGCGCCTACCCCGTACACCATTGCAAGAATGACAATCGCCAACGCGGTAAGAATGAGGTAATCGGTAGGAAGCAACGAAAAATCATCAGTTGCACTGTCATCCAAAGTACGAACAATCCGACCGCCGACGAAGTCAAATCGCCAGCCGAAAATTAGCGCGGCCGGAAAGCCAATAATGGCGCCAAGCCAAACGCGCCGCAGCACTGAAGATGGAATACCCCAGCTATCAAATGCGAGACTGGCTACCTGCAGGACGACCCATGCGCCGACAACGTATAGCGCCGCAACCCGAAATACACGACGACGGTGACACTCTGCGATGAAGTTCTTCATGCGGTGAACCCGTTATTCGTTTACCCCTGCCTGGGAAGAACAACTCTCTGCGCATCTCCGCGGCCTCTCAATTTTGAACTCCTTCCCCGGAGGCCGTCTATTCTGGCTTATACCTAACTGCACTGCCGCCTGTCGCCCGGAGCGGACTGGCGTTCTTGTATAATGCCATTCTGTCTCCAGTCAAAAGGACGTAAATCTCATGAGTAAGGTCAAAACAACAGTCCGCAGGACGCAGGCACCGGGAGTACTTTCGACGCTGTTGGTATTGGCCTTGATCGGTGCCAGTGGCAGTGCTGCGGCCGGATGGCTGGATAAGCTAAAGGACATGGTCTCCGGCGGCGATGAAGAACAGGCAACACAACAGGCCCTGAGCACCGATGACATCGGTGGGGGCCTGAAAGAAGCGCTGCGAGTAGGCACAGAAAACGTTGTCAATAGTCTCGGCACCACCGATGGTTTCAATCTCGACCCGCAAATTCATATTCCGCTGCCGGCGCAACTCGACCAGGTCAAGAACGTACTGGGCAAAGTCGGTATGGACTCCATGTTGAGCGATCTCGAAACGCGCCTGAACCGCGCTGCGGAAATTGCGACACCCAAGGCCAAACAGTTGTTCATCGGCGCCATCAATGACATGACCCTGGACGATGTCATGGCCATCTACAACGGCCCGGAGGATTCAGCCACACAGTACTTCAGGTCCAAGATGTCGGGGCCACTGGCCATCGAGATGAAACCCGTGATCGATGAAAGCCTGGCAGATGTCGGTGCCGCGAATTCCTACGAGGCGGCCATGGAGCGCTACAATTCTGTGCCATTCGTGCCGAAAGTTGACGCTGATTTAAGTAATCATGTCGTTGAGAAAGGCATGGACGGAATTTTCTACTATCTCGCCAAAGAAGAAGCCGCGATCCGGCAGGATCCGGCGAAGCGGACGACGGATCTGTTGAAGCGTGTTTTCGGCACATAGCCTGAACGCTTACGCCTAGATTTTTTCCTAGCGAACGACTTTGCGAATAATGTAGCCGCCCGATCGTTCGTCGAGTTCCAGATCCAGCTGCCCCCTCGCCTGCGCCTCCTCCAGCAACTTGCTGAAGGACTCAAAACCGTAGTAGCCCTCGTTGAAACTCGGTTTGACCCGTTTCAACGCCTGTTTGACCATCGAGCCCCAGAGCTTGTCCTGGTCACCGCGTTCAGCATTCAATGCCGCCGCAACTTCGAGCGTCAAGTCGATACCTTCTTGCTTTTTGTCCTTCGGCTTGGCTCTGGCTGTCTTGCGTTTTGTTGTGCGTCCTTTCGACGTTTTCGGTTTTTTGTCCTTCTGCGCCTGTTCGCGAACGATGTCGTCGTAGAAGATGAACTCATCGCAGTTGCTGATCAGCAAGTCGGACGTCGAGTTCTTGACGCCGACTCCGATGACTGTCTTTGCGTTCTCGCGCAATTTGCTGACCAGCGGCGAAAAATCGGAATCACCACTGATGATGACAAATGTATTTACATGAGCCTTGGTGTAACAGAGGTCCAGCGCGTCGACGACCATGCGAATGTCCGCTGAATTCTTGCCAGACTGCCGTACGTGCGGAATATCAATCAGCTCGAACGCCGCCTCGTGCATCGTTGCCTTGAATTCCTTGTAACGCCCCCAGTCACAATAGGCTTTTTTTACGACAATGCTGCCCTTGACCAGCAGTCGCTCGAGAACCCAGTTGATATCGAACTTCGCGTATTTTTCATCGCGAACGCCGAGCGCAATATTCTCGAAATCGCAAAACAAGGCGAGATTCTTGTCAGAGGTACTGGACACGGCCGCGGGAGTCTTGGGTCAGGATTTTTTGGAGTTGGCGATGACGAGCTGAGCGCGAGCGCGCTTTCCCATTCGCCGTTCATTCAATTGGCCAACAATTACCTTGGCCGCTTCTGTAACGGTTTTTAAGTTTCCTTCTCGATAGCCACGAATCGTATTGTCGCCCTGGGTAATGACATAGCTGTGCCATTCGGACGCGTCCGAATCTGCGGGAGGCTCCATCGGTAGTACAGAAGTAACTTCGAAGTCTTGTTCAATCATAGGTGGGATGTCTGGGTGAAGAACGCACAAAGGAAGCGTAACGGGAGTATAAGCATTTGTATTATACAGTGATTTCCCGACTTAGTCACCGCGCTCAGGTTACGTATATGTAACGGCTTGAAACCGGGCCTTACGAGATCATATCCGTAAGCAGGGCCCTTCTGGGCTCGGCGCTGCGGCGCCGCAGCGCCTTACAGGTCTGGAAACGGACCGAGGGAAGGTCATCATGAAAACACGCAAATATTTTTTGGTAGCCGCGAGCCTGCTGGCCCTCGTTGCTGCGCCTGCGTTGGCGTACGAAGAAGGGACGTGGATACTGCGCGGTGGTGTAGGTACGGTTCAACCGAAGAGCAACGGGCTCACATTCAGTGACAGCGATTTTGGGTCGGTCACGATCGATGTCGATGACGCTACCAGCATGACGCTGACGGCCACCTACATGTTCACCCAGAATTGGGCATTCGACGTGCTTGCGGCACTGCCATTTGAACACGACATTTATATGACGATGAGTGACGGCTCGAGTTCTGACAAACTCAAGATGGCGGAAACAAAGCAAATACCGGCGACGTTCTCGGTTCAGTATCACTTCTCACCCGACCGCGATTTTCAACCCTATGCAGGCCTGGGCGTTAACTGGACATCGTTTTCCAGCACCAAATTCGCTTCCGATTTCGTATCTCTGTACGAAGATCCCGAGGCTGAGCTCGGCGAGATTGGTAGCCTGAAGATCGACGACTCCTTCGGTCTTGCAGCTCAGATCGGAGGGGACTGGAAGATCACCGAACGCATGGTCCTGAACTTCGATGTCCGTTGGTTTGACGTCGATGCCGATACGTACTACCTGGATCCGGCGATCTCAGGTGAAGAAAATATAGGCACGGTCAAGATTGATCCGTTTTTCTATGCCCTTAATCTCGGCTTCTTTTTCTAGACAGATATTGATCGCTTGCCGGGACGCGAATGCGTCCCGGCATTTTTAATTTGGCTACTCGAGGCCCATCTCTTCAAGAAGATGGTCGGCTGAATAAATCGATCGCAACGACTCGATCATGATTTCCGGATGAACGGCCACCGAGCGGTTCAAGTCGCTGTCGAACCAGTATGACCCGGATATCGAATGAATATTGCCATCGAAGATCAGGCCGACCAGTTTTCCATCCTTGTCGATTACGGGGCTCCCTGAATTACCGCCAATGATGTCGGTGGTGCCGACAAAGTTGAACTTGGTGCTGCCATCGAGTGTGTCAGCGGCATCAGCCCAGCTCGCCGGAAGTCGAAACGGTTCGGCCCCGGTCACCCTTGGAAACAACTCCGAAACCGTCGTCCATGGACGCACGTCGGCGCCCTTTTCGATCCATCCCTCGTGGGCACCATACGTGACGCGCAGCGTAAACGTCGCATCCGGGTACTCGGCCGTGCCATGAATTGCAAAGCGCGCTTTGGCGATTTTCTCGTAAGCAAGATCGGATGGCGCCTCGACCTCGCCCTCATAACGCTTACGGAGAGCCCGGGCCTTTTCGTCAACCGCGAGCGCGAGGCGAATCATCGGGTCTTTCGACGCTTGTATCTTCTCCCAGTCGGCATTCCAGAGCTGTGTTCGGACCGCGGGGTCGGCCAGGCCTGTTCCACTTACGAGCTCGGCAGCTAGCGTTGAGGGCGATTTCTTACCCAGAATCTGGCGTACGAATGTTGAGTCCGGCCCGAGGTACTCGCGCATTTTGTCCAGCGAAAATGAAAGTTGCAGGGTCTCGAGTTCGGGGTAGATCGGACGATCGGCGAGCGTTAGCTGCTTTGTGCGTGGCAAAGCCGCCTCTGTATAAGGCTTCAACCTGTCCTGGTTGGGCTTTTCTTTTTCGGCCGCTGCGCGGACCAGGGACCGCGCATAATAGAATAGCTTGCCCTGAAACGCGGCACCCACTTCGATGAAGTAATAGTCGTCCCGGAACTCCAGGTAGGTTGCGTTGGCACGCTCGATCTCATCCCAGGCAGAGCCCACCTCAGCGGCAAGCTCTGGGTCCGCCGCCACCGCCGCTCTTAATTTCTGCTCAGCGGCCATCTTTTGGACAAACAGTGCATCGTCGTGCAAAGCATCAAGTCGCTTGCGCTGCACCTTGATTCCGTTTTCGACTCCCTGCAACGGCGCGTTCACGATTCTTCGGGCCTCGTCGCTCGTGCGAGCGTATTGAATATACCGCCCACGCAACTCGACGTTGCGCACCAACCAATGAGGAATCGTCGTGTTACGAAGAAACTTCAGGTCCGATACCGTCAATAGCCGCTGCGTCCTCCCCGGACGACCGGCAACGAACATCGTCTCACCGGGGTCGAGCCCCTCTGTTCGCCATTCCAGGTGGTTTGACGTTGTAGCCGGCTTGCCATTCTCGTAGACGCGCAGTATCGACATGTCGAGGCACCAGCGAGGGAAATTGAAATTGTCCGGATCACCGCCAAACGCCGCAATGTCACTTTCCGGTGCGAAAACCAGCCTGACGTCATCGTAGCGCTTATACTTGTATAACCAATGCTCACCGCCCTGGTAGAGGGCTACCGACTCGCACTTGAGATTCGAGGCGTCTTCGCATTCCTGCACGAGGCGCTTCAGTGTCCGGCGCCGCATCTCGCCGGCTTCTTTCCCGCCCTTACCCGCTGTCGCTGCAGCCACTTTTGACGTGATTTGCTCGGTCTCTATCAGTACCGATAGCCGATCGGTCGGGCATGCCACCTCATTTGACGGGCGCGCCGCGAGAAATCCATCAGCTTCGAGGTCGCTGTCGGTTGTCGAGTTCTGGGCGATACAGGACAGTGCGCAATGGTGGTTGGTTAATACCAGCCCCGTGGCGGAAACGAACGATGCGCTGCAGCCGCTATCCATCCGGGCAACAGAGCTCCTGACCTTCTCAAGCCATGCACGGCTGATGTCGACACCGTACTTGTCTTTAACAGCCGCACTGGGAAAATTGTCCAGCGTCCACATGCCTTCATCGGCGAGAGCCGGGCCAGACATGACCACAAGGATGACCAGCAGGAAAGTATTCTTCATCTGCACCGCCCAATAAAATTACTTATGCCGTTTGCCGTTGTGTTCAATCCACCCCTCGACATGTTGCCCGGCGGGGTCATGATGAGTCCAGTGTATAAGACCGCCTCGGTCATTCCACTCGTATTCGCCAAAAAATGAGACCGTGTCGCCAAGCCTCAAACCACCAACACGTGGTGCCAGATCGATATTGTGGGCAACGAGTAGCGTCTGGCCGGAATCAAGTTCAAGAATGAAACGCTGGTGACGGCTGCCATCGTTGTCATCTGACAAGACGCGAGCTACGGTACCGCTGCCCTGGACCTGGTAGCCCGTTCGCCGTTCACCGATCGCTCTTATGAGTTCAGCATTCGCCGGCTGGGACGCCGGAGAACGCTGAAATACGGGAGCCGATTGTTCTACGGCGTAATAGGCCCCGATGAGAACCATGACCGCAATCAGGATCTTCTTCAACACCTTGTGACTGCTTTGCTACTCATAGACTGTCGGGGATTCTAGCAGCTTCGGGATCACGACGGAGGCGGTCCGCCTGGCTTACCCAATTGTCGCGATCGATTCGTCCTTTAAATACGTCAAGACGTTCGTCGATGATTTCAATGTCCTGATTGCTCCATTCTGCAACCTGCCAGAAATAGTAAACGCCATTTTCGTTAAGCAGGTTCTCAAGCTTGGGGCCAACGCCTTTAATCAACCTCAGGTTGTCTTTTTTGCCATAGAGGGCGGCTTTGAGTATCCGTGGCTCTTCGCGTGACACTTTCCGTGGCGCTTCGCGTGGCTCTCTGCGCGGTGTCCGTTCAACGGTGGCTGGCCCCGCGAGACGCTTGCCGAGGCCACCGACTTCTGACTCGATGGCTTTAAGACGTTGCTCGATAGGTTGAAAATTGACTTCGCGTTGCGGCTCAGGCGCCGGAATACCGCGTATCGCAACCTGCAATGCGTCTATCTTGCCAGTCAGCGGAGAGAAATCGACCGGTGCTGGTTGCGCAGGAACCGGAATGGACTTGATGTCATTCTCGAGTTTGCGGAGATTGTCTGCCACAGGCTGCAAGTTGACAGGCTCTGGCTTCGGCAGCCGTGACATGGCTGTCATCACCCCGTCCAGCCGTGCGTAGACGGCCGTCAGGTCTGTTTCTTTCGGTTCCGGGATCGCTCTTCAACTGGCCCCACAAGCGTTCCCAGTTTTGCTCGTCCGAGCGGGCATTGGCTTTACGCATGTCCTCGAAACTCTCCGTCACGTCTTCGATATTGCGACGCGATAACCACCATCCGAGCACGAATCCCAAAGCTGCTGCCAACAGAAACAGCAGCGTGTATTTTGCGAGTAGATAAGTCATTTTAATTCCTCTCCATGGCCGACGCCTGGTGCCGCCGACAATTTATTCAGTTCATTTCATCAATGGTGATTGCAATCCGACGATTTTTCGCGCGTCCCGCCGAGGTGCTGTTGTCAGCAATCGGTCGTGACTCACCGTAACCAGTCGCCGCGATCCGATCTGCTTCAATGCCACGCGTAACAAGGGCGTCACGAACGGCTGTCGCTCTCGCCAGGCTGAGTGCCTGATTATTTTCGGCGTCGCCCTGGCTGTCGGTGTGACCCTGGACATTCAGTTTTCCGGGACAGCTCTGGGCAAGTTCGGCCAGGCGGCCTAGCAGCTCGTCATTGCCTGAATCGATTGACGCACTGCCTGTCTGGAAACGGATCGAATAGCTGCCGAGTATTTCATCGAAATCCATGTTGCATTGCTGACTGTCGTAAAGGGAACGAACGTTGAACCCACCTTGTAACGACTCACTTCCAATCGCTGTAAATTGTGCTTGCACGTCAGCGATGGCACCGCTTCTTGCGGTTCCATCCACGCTTAGCTCTTCACCAGACCAGCTCGCTTTGCCGCTCGTGAGGTGGCTGGCAACGGCAAGTGCCCGGTCGGCTGCCTGTTCAAAGTGTGAGCCTGCCGACTCATTTGAGATCGACAGCGCATTCGTAATGTCATTAAAGTGCTGCCCCGCTACGCCGAGAATTCGATCCTGCTCTTCAAGATTGGGAACTTCGCCAGTCAACCGTACGCCGTAGTCGATCTTCTCTGCCGTAAACCGGTGTGGCCGGCTTTTGAGCAGGGCCGGCGCAGCTTGTGACTCAATTCGACGAACATCGACAGTCGTTGGGCAGGCCAGTTTTCCGGCCCATGTGTCGCACCGTGTTGACCCCGCAAGCGCTTCCACATAGAGCTCTTGTTCAGCCTGCGCCAGCGTATTTATAGTGACTCCCTGTCCATCGCTTCTGACGTCCATTGCCGGCAACCCGGCGGCGTCGATTCGATGAGACACCTGGTCGCGAACTTCGGCTTCGATGCGCGGGGCGATGAAAAGGGCTCCGAACAAAAATAGAGCAGCCAGGCTTGCCAGCGGCGCGATTCCCCATGGCCACCACGGAGTCGACGTCGCGGTGCGGCGCCAATATCGGCGTGTAGTCTTTTTCGATATTTTTTCCATTGAACCCTGACTCCAAGCAAGGCGGACAGTCATTTCAGCAGCCCGCTCAGTTTTCATTCCAAGATGTAAACCTGTTACATCAAAAATAGTAGACGAAACAGGTTTGATTTCGCGGCCGTGTCACAAATGTTCACAATCCTGGCCGGGACATTTCGGTAAAGTCGAAGCGTGGGAAAGTATGAGTTATCAGGAGAAATAACATGACTTTTAAAGGTCTCGCGACGCAGGTTTTGATGAGCAAGATTGAGCGTGCCAACAATTCTGACAATGCCGCGGCTGCGCTCGACAAGCTCTCCAGGAATGGCAAAGGCTTCGATCTCGCTGACATCGTCAGTAAGTTCCAGGGATCCGGCGGCGAAGTGGCCCGCAAGGCAAAATCGTGGTTGGGCGACCGCGCGAATGAACCGATATCGGCCTCACAGGTGCAGGATGCGCTGGGGAGTCACAAGGTCGCCGCCTTTGCCATGAAGCTCGGAATGGACCGTGACGAAGCAAGCGAAAAGCTGGCAAAGATATTACCGGAATTGATCGACAAGAGCAGCCAGGGTGGCTATCTGATTAACTCGGTTGGCAAGAAAAGCTTCCTCGCCGGATTCACGTCACGGTTTCTGAAAAAATCAGCGTAGCCGCTGACGAGGCCCGAGTTCAGGTCTCACCAATATCCTCATTCCATAGCGCAGGATGCGAGGCGATGAATTCGCGCATCATCTCTATGCACTCCCCGTCCTCCAGGATTTCAAGCTGCACACCGCGGGACCGCAAATGCTCCTCCGGACCTCGAAACGTCCTGTTTTCGCCAACGACAACTTTGGGAATACCGTAGAGCAGAACAGCGCCGCTGCACATGTCGCAGGGTGACAACGTGGAATACAGCACCGCGTTTCGATAGTCGGACGCTTTCAAGCGGCCGGCGTTTTCGATGCAATCCATTTCGGCATGCAGCACTGAGCTGCCCTTCTGCATGCGCTGATTATGCCCTCGACCGACGATCTGACCATCGATAACGAGTACGGATCCTATAGGAATGCCGCCGGCACGCAGCCCTTTGCGAGCTTCACCGATTGCCGCTGCCAGGTACTTGTCCATACCCGCAGACTACGCCGCACCAAAAATGCGGTCGATCTCTTTCGTAAGCTCAGGCGTAAAGCGGTCCACGAAATCCAGCGCTTTCATATTTTCATGGACTTGCTCGACGCGGCTGGCCCCGGTCAAGACCGTACTGACATAAGGGTTTTGCAGGCACCAGGCCAACGATAATTGTGCGAGGCTGGCACCCACACTGTTGGCGATAGGTTCGAGTGCCGATACTTTGGCCAGCTTTTCCGCATCGGTAAGTTCTTTCTGCAACCAGCCAAGGCCTTCAACAGCGCCGCGGCTGTCACCTGGAATACCTTTGTTGTACTTGCCCGTCAGCAAACCGGAGGCCAGCGGACTCCAGGTAGTCGAACCGTACCCGCGGTCCCGGTACACGCGCTCGTATTCCGGGCCAAAGCGATGTCGTTGGAACAGGTTGTAGACGGGTTGCTCGACGACCGGTTTGTGCAGGTGGTGTCGCTCAGCGATGTCGATTGCACTCAGGATATCCTCCGCTTCCCATTCGGACGTGCCCCAATACAGCGCCTTGCCGCGTTCGATAATGTTGTGCATCGCCCAGACTGTTTCCTCGATGGGCGTCGTCGGGTCCGCTCGATGACAAAAGAGCAGGTCCACGTAATCCAGGCCCAGTCGTCTCAGTGAGCCATCGATGCTTTCGAGGAGGTACTTGCGATTGAGCGTGTTCTGCTCATTCGGACCCTCGTTCAGACCCCAAAACAGCTTCGTTGACACGAGGTAGCTACCGCGCCGCCAACCGAGTTTCTTGAGCGCGGCACCCATGATTTCTTCCGATTTTCCTCCCGCATAGCCTTCCGCGTTGTCGAAGAAATTCACGCCGGCGTCATACGCCGCCGCCATCATTGCCGTCACAGACTCAATGCCCGACTGGGTGTGAAACGTCACCCAGGAGCCCAGTGATAATTCGCTGACCTGGATGCCGGCTTTGCCGAGATGGCGATACTTCATGCGTTCTCCTGCGATTGATCATAATGAACATATTCTGCGCAAAGCACCGCAATTTGCCGTAGCCAGTTCAATTGAAAACAAAATATAACTATATTTTTCAAAAAGTTACGGACAATGTCTCAGATTATTACTAAATAAACTTTTATACACCTTGGTTTTTGTATGAAAATGAGGTCTGCGCCTGCAATGGGGCTGGCGGGCCGGCAGACCCGGCAAGACACTGAACACTATAGATCCAGGTGCCCCGCGACAAAAATAATTATAAACAGTGGGAGTCGGTGCGTGGCACGAGCGCTAGAGAACCCAAGCAATACCTCCGTATCTCGAATTCTTCGGGATGAAGCGGCCGCCGTTTGCCAGGCTGTCCGTGCCGTCCCAATTGTTCCATTCGGACCAATATTCCGTGCTGGCGGACCACCTGGCCACCGCGACGGAACAATCCGACTTTCTGCT
>CAWJCA010000020.1:0-75183 GCA_963841165.1 uncultured Gammaproteobacteria bacterium
CCTAGCGGTCATAGAATCGTGGGCCGCGATGATCTCGATTGATACACCGGACCCTGTGGAGGCCATATGCCACTGGATGCACTGATAGGGCGAGAGAGCTAGGCCCACCTATATATGCGTATAATGTATATTATGTTAAATTACGGAGGGTGGTCTGGGCAGGAATGTTCGATTGAACCCATACAGGGTCTTGAGTAGACGCCCTTTTCACCATAAGCTGGAGCGATAATTAATAAAGGCACATAAGAGGTGCCAAAAATGCTCCGTTACAGTTCCAGTCGGCACCGGCAGTTAATGACCGAGTCCGAGTACGCGTTGCAGGATGCGAGCGAATCGCCCGTGCCGCGCGAATCGCGTATCTGCGAGCACGGTACTAAGCGATAACAAGAAATATCGTGAGTGGGAACTACGACACGCCAACCTGTTGCTACCGGTCGCAGAGCAAAGCGCCCGGAAATACCAGGTTCTGGCGTTGCGGCATGCGGACATTGCGTTGATTCATCGGCGCGCCTTGTTCCAGTATCTTCAGACCCACGAGGTGCGCGGCGAACTGCGAGAAAAGCTTTTTCGTCTGTTTCACACGACGCTGGATTTCAACGAGGCGATCCTCGCCGAACACCGTCAATACATGCTGGCGTTCTCGAGCGGCATTTCGACCAACCACATTATCGACATAATGCGTGACGACACGAGCACACGCCTCGTGGAGCAATACGAAAACACATTCGGGCGCTATTTTGAAATGAAGTGCTTTGTCGCAACCGCCAGGGACAGCGACACCATCAGGATCGTTCGCTCGTCGATCCGCGACGTTCAGGGCCATTTGCTGCGCCTGAGGCGGCGCATGGAGACGGAGCTTCCTACGGAAAGAACTGGCAACTTCGATCGGCAAGAACTGCTGGCGCGCAGCGGCCGCTACGAGATTCAGAATTACCTCGAGGTGTAGTTTCAGACCTGATTTTGTATTCCTTAGGGTATAGCAGATTCGCTTTCGGTATGCTGGCTGCATGCTGATTCGAGCGTTACCCCTGCTTGCCGGAATCGCACCTGTTGCCGGCATTACGCTGGCCTACTGGCTGGGCGTGAATAACGACGTGCTGCCATCGTGCATCCCTTACGTGGACGGTTGTACTTCCGTAAGTGCCACGGGACGGTACATGCCCGGCAGCCTGCTGTTTCGTGCCGTGATGCTGCCACAGTCCGTCTTGCTCGTTGTGGTCTGGTATTTGTCTGCGCATTGGTTACGCGCTATTGCGCCTTCGACCAAGGCGGCTGGTGCGATCATGCTGTCCGGATTTATCGGCGCCCTGTGCCTCGTGTTGTACGTGACATTTCTTGGCACCAAAGCGACCCTTCTACGAGTTCATGCGTCGCTTCGGAATCTACCTGTATTTCCTGGGAACAGCGACAGCACAGCTGACACTCGCAATCGCACTATTTGGGCACGCGAAGCAATGCGCTGTGAGGTCCCTGAAGAGGATCGCCGTCGCCATGCTGTGGCTATGCGGGTTACCGTTTATTCTCGGCGTTCTGAACTTGGTGTTGAAAGCTGTTCTGGAAGATGCCGATACGGCCGAAAACCGCATTGAGTGGATTTCTGCGCTGCTGATGCAAGGCTATTTCGTGGTCCTGTACCTGGCGTGGCGCCGGACAGGGTTTTCGGTCGCAGTCAGAACGGACCTGTCGACGATCAGGTAGCAGCTCCTCTGGATTCGGGCCGCACGTCCTCGGACTGTTCATCACCCTCCGCGCTGTCGTATTCAAGCACTCCCGTCGCAAGCATGTCCTGTGATGCCTGGGCGACCGATAGCTCGGTCTCCACTTCGCGGATCTTGGCCTCAGCATGCACGTTTTCCGTGGCCCGGTTAGCCAGTTCAGCGCGCAGCTCGCGAGTCTTGATGACGGACTCCTTGAGATCTCTGGAAACGCGATCAATCTTCGATTGCTGCTCGGTAATGACATTGTCCCGTCGCTCAATCCCGGAACGGGCTTCCTTGAGTTCTTCTTCCAGCTTGTCGAGGTTTGTGCGCGACTTTTCGGCGTCAGTCTTCGCAACCCGCAAATCGGCCTCCAGCGAACGAATGCGACCATCGCGTGCGTCGCGCTTCTTCGCCTTGAATTTGGAACCCAGGCTCGAGCTGATCGACGACAGCAGCCAGCCGAGCAAGAATGCTCCGGCTATCATGAGGATCAGGTTCTGGCTCAATTCGACAAACATCTGGCTATGATTATTGGGATTCGCTGTTCAGAAAAGGACCGAGTTCTCACTACTGATACCAACCACAGGCCGTTAACGACATAAGTATCGGCATTTGTGATAGCTGACGTAGAGATAATCACTTTATAAACAAAAGGTTATATAACTATTCTTACTGTATTTCGAACTCAAGTCATTATCGCGGGACTCATCGTCGGCACCAGCACACAACATCCTGGGCAGCCAGAAAATTCTCCGCTTCCGCGCCTTGCAGCATTGCCAGTGTACTGATCATGCCCGCCTCGACGCAGGTGTCAGCGGCTATCGTAATTGATCGAGGGGCGTCAGGTACAGGCCATCCGGTCGTCGGATCAAGAATATGACTGTAGCGAATGCCATTCTTCAGCAGGAAACGGCGCGCATCCCCGCTCGTGGCGAGTGCCCCCTGCTTGAGGTCGATAATCCGATCCGGTGCTCCAGGGTCATCGCCTTCGATTGCCACTTTCCAATTGCGTCGCCGACCCGGCGTGCCGGTCGTGGCCAGATCCCCACCGAAATTGACAAGACAGGGACTACCGCCCTGCTCTCTTGCAAGCACCGCGCAACGATCGACCGCGTATTCCTTGCCGATGCCACCCAGGTCTATTTCCATTTCCGGTGGCATTTCGAGGACCGGCCGCCGCCAGTTGACCCGGTGCCATCCAACCAGGCGCAGAACATCCTTGACGTTATCTTCACCTGGAACCCGGTCACCCCCATCGAAATGCCAGACACGCCGGAGTACGCCGGACGTGATATCGAAACGACGCTCGCTTAGCTCGTACAGGGTTACGGCAAAATCCAGCAGGTCTGCTGTTTCGGCATCGACTTCGACCGGCTTGCCAGCGGCCGAATTAACCTGGTCCACGATATTTCCGGCGAGGTAGCGGCTGAACTTGTCCTCGATGCGCCAGGCCTCGTCTGCCACGAGCTGCGTCAGCTCAAGCGCCTCCCGCCGTTTCGGGGCTTCGCAGACGAGTTCGCACGGGCTCCCCATCGCCCGAAACCGGCCGTGCCACGCGTCCTCGGCCAGGTCGAGCCGGATCTCGCGTTGTTTTTGTCCGTGGCTAGAAGCGATAACCTACCTGCAGGATGATAGCGTTGAGGTCCGGGTAATTGTCGCGACCCGCCTGGTTGCCAATTAACTGGCTGGACGGCACGCTGCCCGTCTGGCGGTACGCTTCAAGACGAACACTCATTTCGTTGTCATTTCGTGTCCGCCAGCCATATTTCAGGCCTGCGGTGATCGCATCGAAATTACCGAGCCGATAGTCGGCGGACGCAAAACCCGGTATTGGCAGCGAATCGGGAATGCTCAGCATGTAGAACTCGGCTTCTGTCTGCGTGTAAAAACGCAGATGTGGCTCGAAGTATCGGTCCGCGCCGAAAGGAATCCGGTAACGCAGATCAACCGTGTGCGAGTCAATCTCCCAATCGTCGGTCATATAGCGATACGACGCATCCAGTACCTTGCCGTTCATGTAGTACTTGGCCTGCCCGTAGATACTGTGCTTGGTTCGCTCGCCGGGCCGGTTCTCAAAAAGAAACTGATGCGAGGGTCCTTCCACCCCTGGCGTCAGGGTTCGTACCAGCGTGTCGCCCGAGGTGCCGTCCACGAGGCTCAAAACCTTGTATGGGTCCGTGAGGTAGCCATCCGATTTGCTGTAGGAATAGTTGGCCTGGACAACAAGATTGCGAGAAATGACCTGGGTGACGCCGAAAATAAGATCCAGCACGTCTTTATCCTGATCACCCAGCCGGTTGCTGGTATCTCCAACATCAAGCATGGGTGTCAGTGGCGTCGGCGCGCCGCCGACTGGCTCTAGCGAGTCGAACGAATAGGCGAAGCCCGCCGACAGCGTCGTATTTCGCTGGTTAAAGTCCCGCGCATATTTGGCATTGACGCCGAAGTGCGTGTAGTCGTATTCCTTCGACGCGCTGGCGCCAACGTTGATCAGGCTGGTTTCGCCGACAGGCTGCTGCCAGCCCGCGCTGAGCGCCACTCGTGTGTCCTTGAAAGTGTCGTCCAGCGGCAATACACCGGCCGCTACCGAGTATGCAGCGTTGCCCGACGGACGAGTAAACGTCTGCGCCACATCTTGCCGAATGGCGCCACTGGGCGTGGCGCCTGTCAGACCGTCAACGGTCAGGCCGAGGGTTAGGTAGCGGTCGTCAACAAACATGCGTCGCGCGATAGCACTGACGCTGAAGTCCTTCACGCGGTCTCCGTCTTCACCGTAGTAGAGCAACGAGGTGTTGAAGTCCCAAGCCTGCTCTTCCTGGGCATCAACGGGTGCGGAAATTCCGGACCCCAGCAATGTACAGGTCGCTGCCGCCAGCGCCGCAGATATGGAACGATTTTCTTTTCGACTCATCGGGGCGCCCTCAATTACAGCCGCAACCGCCGCCGCCGAACCCACGGCCGCCGCTGGACGCTTCTTTGCTGAAGTAAATATGGTCGTCTGTCGCCGCCTCGAGCTCGTCCGTGGTCAGTTGCATCTCTTGCTTGGCCAACACGTCACGTTCCCAGGGCTCGACTCCCATTGATGCGCATCCGGCGCATAGCAATAGGGTGATGGCCGCTAGTCCAACTGTCCTGTTCATTCCGCGATCTCCTGCTGCAGTGCCGCCACAATTGCGGCTTCGTATTCATCCTGGCGCCGTACCTTGAATCCGAGGTGACGCGCACTCATCTGACCATCGCGCCCAATCACGAACGAACTCGGCATGCCCTGTACGTCGAATTTTCTCGCGAGAACGCCATTGGTATCGTAACTAATTCTAAATTTCGCCGGGAATTTCTGCAGAAACTCGGCCGCACTTTCGGTTTCCTTGTCGACATTGACACCGATAATGACCAAGCCATCCTTTGCGTACTTGTCGTTCATGGTATTCAACCACGGAAATGACCGCCGGCACGGCACGCACCAGGAAGCCCAGAAGTCGATTACGACTACTTTGCCCCTGTATTCGGAGAGATCCAGATTCTCGCTAACGGTCGTTTCGGACCAGGCGACCGCGCTAACGGTAATCGCCCAGACCACCAATATCGCTGTCATCAACAACGGTTTCTTCATCGAATGCCTCCCTGCACTGCCCGCTTCCCCTGTAAGTTCTGTGGTTAGAGGCATGCTACGGAGAAATCCTTCGCACAAATTGCACGACCCGGTCAGGAAAGTCAGTGAACAGGCCGTCGATGGCCAAATCGTCTATAAAAAAGGCCAGCAGCGCGTCGAATGAAGCGAATCCCTCAGGCAGTTCGTCCGCCCGAAATGTGTACGGGTGAACCGAAAGACCGGCCTTGTGGGCCCGCTGCACCAACCCCGTGGACCGAATTTCCCCACTGCCCCGGGCAACGCGGTAGGCTCGCCGAATCCAGGGACCGATTCCATCAACCGTCCGGGCAAGTCGCTCGAGGCCTTTCTGGGCCCGCAACGGTGCATAGCGTGTTGGCGATTCTCCCCAGCTGTCCTCCCCGATCAACTGGATCAGCTTCAGGCGGCAACCCAGTTCATGCCGAATGCGCCGCAGTTCTTTTGCGTCAAAACACTGCACGTAGACAGGATCGGAGCGCTCCTCGTAGCCAAAGTCGGCCAAAATGCCAAGGAACTGCGGTGTGATATCAACGCCCTCACCTCGGTGCCACTCAGGCCGCTTTATTTCGGGATAAATGCCGACGGCCCGATCATTGGCGACCTGCAGTGTTTGCACGAATTCGAGCTCCTCGGCGAAGGTATGAATCCGAAAAACCTCGTCGCTGGAATCGAATCGGCCTGGGTAGACCGGCGATCCGTCTGCATTGCTGCGCTCATGCACCTTGAGAGACTTGAGCTCGCTCAGATCGAAGTCCCTGACGTAGTAACGGCCGTCTTGCCGCTGGCGCCCGGGGTACCGGCGGGCCACGTCAGTGACCCGATCGAGGTGGATGTCATGCAGGACAACGAGCGCATCGTCACGTGCGGCGACGACGTCTTGTTCGAGGTAGTCGGCCCCCATCGCGTAAGCGAGCGCTTTCGCGGGCAGCGTATGCTCGGGCAGGTACCCGGACGCGCCGCGATGGGCTATGACAACAGGCCGCATCGACTAAATAACTTTAATTAAAAGTCATAATTAATTGTTTTAATTACTTATTCGGTCGGGCCATCTGCATCAAATCCTGGGAAATCCAGCACTTCCCAGCGTGCCGTATCCTCTCCGCGCGCCCTGCCGTCGCAGGGCGTCAGCCAATTCGCGGTCATTCCATTCGATGACTTCTTTACAGCGAGACGCAATCGCCTCGGGCACCTCGGCGACACCGCCGAACGGCCGTACGGCAATCATGTTCTTTTCGTTCGCATCTGCGACGTCCATCATGAATTCCACGAGATCCTTCTCTTCCTCATAAAGCCCGGGCAAGACGAATACCGCTTCACACTGCTTGATTTGCTGGATAAGTTCGTCCTTGATCGCTTGCATACCACCGGCCCCCGGGATGTTCTCCGGTTTGCTGACATTCAGGTAATAAAAACGATCCACGCCCTCGAGAAACTCGAAAATGCGCAGGTAATCGTCACTCTCTTCAAATCTGTGGGTAGCAAACACCCGGATCGGGTTTTTCTCAGACACCGCAAGCTCCATTAATGGTCGCGTATTGGCCTAGTTTAGCCAATTCGGAGCCGACTCGCGAAAACCTCGTCACAGAATGTTTTCAATGGTTTCCATGCCCCGGGGGTTTCGGTATCGTAGCGGCGCATGCGGCTTCTTTTATACAATATTCGATACGCTGTCGGTGGCGGAGGCAGTACGCGCATGGCATTGCCCGGTGCCGGCTACCTGATCGGCAACCAGAGCGTGTTGCCAGAGATAGCCCGGTTCATCAAGTCCGTCGATCCCGATATTATCGGACTGATCGAGGTAGATACCGGGTCCATTCGGAGTCGCAATGTCAACCAGGCCGAGAAGCTGGCCAGCGACCTTGGCATGAATACCTCCTACGAGACGAAATACGGTTCGAAGTCGCTTAATCAGCTGTTGCCGATCGTGCGCATGCAGGGTAATGCCTTCATGGCGGCACCGCGTGTGCACGGTGAGAAATTCCACTATTTTGACACCGGCATCAAGCGCCTGATCATTGAGCTGGAAATGGATGACTACGCGATCTTCCTCGTTCATTTATCGCTCAAATACCGGCATCGACATCTGCAATTGCGTCACCTTTACGACCTCATCGAGGCCACCGAAAAGCCGGTTGTGGTTGCCGGTGACTTCAACACCTTTTGGGGTGAAAATGAGATTTACCTGTTCATGAAAGCAGCGGGCCTGCGGTCCGCCAACGTCGATAGCCGACCCACGTATCCAAGCCGCGCGCCGCGCAAGGAACTTGATTTTGTCCTCTACCAGGATGGAATCCGGGTGACGGCGTTCGACATACCCGACGTAAAACTGTCAGACCACCTGCCATTGGTCTGTGATTTCGAACTTACCTGATACGAGCAAAACTCATGACCCAACACTGGAAAACAACAACGGACGACGACGGTATTGTGTGGCTTTGCATCGACAAAGCGGACGCCGGCGCCAACGTCCTGTCATCGGAGGTGCTGCAGGAGCTGGATGGCATCCTCCAACCCCTCGAAGCGAGCCCGCCTCCGGGCCTCGTTATCTACTCGGGAAAACCGGGCAGCTTTGTCATGGGCGCCGACATCAAGGAGTTCGTTGGCATTGACACGCCCGAACTGGCCTACAAACTCGTCAGGCAAGGTCAGCAATTATTTGACCGTATCGAAGGTCTGCAGTGCCCGACCGTCGCCGTAATCAATGGCGTTTGTCTCGGTGGTGGCCTGGAACTGGCCATGGCCTGCGACTACAGGATCGCGCTCGCCGGTGACGACCGCATCCTGGGTCTGCCCGAAGTCAAACTCGGATTGCATCCGGGCTTCGGCGGCACGGTTCGTATTGTGCAGATTTGTGGCGTTCGCGCCGGGATGCCGGTCATGTTGACGGGCAACCCGATTACCGCGTCGAAAGGCAGGAAGATTGGCCTTGTCGACACGATCAGCAGTGAGGAAGATTGGCGATCGGCGGCATTGGACCTGATTCGTGCAGCAAAGCCGAAGCAACAAGCACCTTTGCTTGATCGCGTTCTGAACCTGAAACCTGCCCGGTCATTTGTTCGCAACATGCTGTTGAATCAAGTGCGCGGCAAAGCACGCAAGGAACACTACCCGGCACCTTACGCCATGATCGATATCTGGGCGGCTACAGGCGCTTCTCCGAAAACCGGCTATGAAGCAGAGGCCCGCAGCTTCGCGAATCTCATGTGCACGAGCACATCGCGCAGTCTTGTCCGTGTTTTTTTCCTGCAAAGCCGGTTGAAAGCGCAAGGCAACAAGATCGATAAGAAAATTAAGCATGTTCATGTTGTCGGCGCCGGTGTCATGGGTGGTGACATTGCGGCCTGGTGCGCACTGCGCGGTCACACCGTGACCCTGCAGGATCGTGAACAAAAATATATCGATCCGGCAATGGAAAGAGCGAAGAAGCTATTCGGCAAACGTGTTCGTGATGTCGCGAAACGTGCCGATACGGAACAGCGTCTCCGCGCGGATGTCGGTGGCGAAGGCGTTCGCGATGCAGATCTCATCATCGAAGCGATTTACGAGAACCTCGAAGCCAAGCAGGAACTGTACAAGGCGCTGCAGGAAAAAATGAAGCCGGGCGCCCTCCTCGCCAGCAATACATCGAGCATTCGCCTCGAAGAATTGCGCACCGTGTTGACGGAACCCAGGCGATTTATCGGCTTGCATTTCTTTAATCCCGTCGCGATGTTGCCGCTGGTCGAAGTGATTCGATGCGAAGACACCGACCAGGAAGCGATGGATATCGGTTTTGCATTCACCAAGGGCATCGGCAAGTTGCCCCTTGAATGTGCCAGTTCCCCCGGGTTTGTCGTTAACAGAATTCTCGCCCCTTACATGGCTGAAGCGATGCATTTGGCCGAGGAAGGTGTACCGCTGGTCGAAATTGACAAGGCCGCGGAAGCGTTCGGTATGCCGATGGGGCCCGTGGAGCTCGTCGACAGCGTCGGGATTGACGTCGCCCTGCACGTGTCGAAAGTACTCGGTGCTGCGATGAACCGCCCTGTCCCGGAACGACTGTCGAAGATGGTTGACGACGGCCTCCTCGGCCGGAAATCCGGCCAGGGATTCTATCGCTGGGAGGACGGCAAGGCCGTAAAGCCGGCCGCAGACAAGGCGTCCGTGCCCGCGGACATCCAGGATCGTCTCATTCTGCCAATGGTCAATGAGGCCGTGGCCTGCCTCAATGAGGGTGTGGTCAAAGATGCCGACCTGCTCGATGCTGGCGTCATTTTCGGAACCGGGTTCGCGCCGTTTCGGGGCGGGCCGCTGCACTATGCCCTTGAACGCGGTCGTGACGACGTTCTGGCGGCCCTCAGCAGCCTGGCGAAAGCACACGGGGACCGGTTTTTGCGACATGAGGGTTGGTCTGAGCTGTGACGTTGGTCACACATAGGCAGCAATCGTGGAACAAACTGTGAGTTGATTCACGGTGCCCCGCTTCAACGGTACCGGAAGTCGTTGAATTAAAGGTAGAATGCGCGTTGGACGTCAAGAAGAAACACGAAGAGCGAATGCCGAGCACTAACAGGACAAAGTCGAATGGCCGCTGAGCAGGTAAGTACCGAGCTGCTCAGGCGATTCTCTCCGCTCGACGGTCTGAAGCGGGATAACCTCGCGGCACTTGCCCGCAAGGTGCAAATCCGTGACCTGTCTCCCGGGCAGGTATTGTTCAAGGAAGGTGATACCGAGAAGCGGACCATCTATGTCATTTCGGGTGTCCTGGAGCTCGTTGATCAGGGCAAGACTGTTGGCACGATCGAGGGAAACAGTGAGGCTGCAAGAAATCCCGTAGCACCTGTCTACCCGCGCAGGGTAACGGCCCGCGCCCGGGATCGCGTCCAGTTCCTGTCGATAGACAGCGACCTGCTCGACGTCATGCTCACCTGGGACCAGACGGGCACCTACGAAGTATCCGAGTTGCAGGGCGCGGCCGACGACGGCAACGAAGACTGGATGACGATGTTGTTGCAGACGAAGGCATTCCACAAGATTCCGCCGGCGAACATCCAGGCGATCTTCATGCGCATGCAGCAAATCAATTATCGTTCCGGCGACGTCGTCCTCAAGCAGGGTGCTGAAGGCGATTACTTTTATGTGCTGATTCGCGGTTCGGCTCTCGTGACGCGCGAGACCCCGTTAAGCAAAGAAGGCATCAAGCTTGCCGAGCTGCGCGTCGGCGATACGTTCGGCGAAGAAGCGCTCATTTCCGAAGCCAAGCGAAATGCAACCGTTACGATGCTAAGTGAAGGCTCCGTCATGCGTCTCGGCAAGGAAGATTTCAAGAAGCTTTTGAACGAGCCGATGCTGGAGTGGGTAAGTCGCGAGGAAGCGGAAGAAATCGTAAGAGCGGGCGGTCAGTGGCTTGACGTCAGGCTGCCCAGCGAATTTGAAAACCAACACATCGACGGTGCGATCAATATTCCGCTGTATTTTATTCGCCTGAAAATCTCCATGCTCGACGAGAATCAGAAGTACATCCTGTGTTGCGACACCGGGCGACGCAGTTCTGCCGGTGCGTATATCCTGAGCGAACGTGGCTATCAGGCATACGTCTTGCGCGGTGGTATCGGCAACGAAACGACCTAGGTCGTTTCTACATGGTATGTGTCGGCTTGTCGCCGCCAAGGGCGCCAGCCAGGTAGGTCTCGATTTTTTTCTGCGTGTTGCCCTGATCCTGATCGCTGAACTGCACGCCGATTCCTGCAGTACGTTTCCCTTGCGCGCCCTTCGGCGTCATCCAGATTACGGTGCCGGCGACAGGGATCTTCTCCTCTTCACCCATCAGGTTGAGCAACATGAATACTTCGTCGCCGAGCTTGTACGAGCTACTCGTCGGAATAAACAGACCACCATTGATGACATAGGGCATGTACGCCAGGTAAAGCGCACTCTTGTCTTTGATTGTCAGTGTCAGCAGTCCTGGTTTGCTCATTTCTCGCCCTTTTGTCCGAAAGTTTCCCGCGCTTCATTCGCCCCGGGCTAGCCGCTGGCCTGCAGGAAGTTCATGCCATCACTGGATGGCTCCAGGCCGCAGTCCCGAAGGCCGTCTGCCCAGTCAATCAACAGACCTTCGAGGGTCAGTTGCACATTGTATGAACCGCCGGGCTGGCCCCGTAGCCGGTTGATTATGTCTAAATAGCAGAACAGATTTCGCCTGTCCATGCGTTGCAGCACAGATTGGTCGATTGCCACGCCATTGGCGCTGTCCCGCCCCGCAGAAACCGCGATAGCAGCCAGTCTCACCTGCTGCGCGAGCCAGTTGAGAACAAAGGCCGGGTCCAGTTTGGCCCAGCGTGCCGCAACCTCGACCGGCGATGCCGCGCCATGCCCAAGCGCGTTGAGATCGCGAGTCATCGTCGCACTCGTTTCGAGGCTCTCAAGGGCAGCAATCGCCGAGATCGGCGCGCCACCGGCAACCCTGAGGGCATCCACCCACGCTGCGCCGGGACGGAGACGATTGAGCCACGCAATGTGCGTCAGCCTGGCCGGGTGGCGGGAATTCTATGCGCTGACAGCGACTGAATATCGTGGCCGGCAGGCGCCCCACCCGGTCTGCGATGAGGATCAGCAGCGCATCACCGGCCGGCTCCTCCAGGGTTTTCAGCAGACTGTTGGCGGCATTGTTGGTCATCGCATTGGCCGGATCTATCACGGCGACTTTGCCAGCGCCGGCATAACTGGTCAGGCTCAGTTCGGCGACCAGGTCCCGGATCTGCTCGATGCCAATGGCCTGCTTGTCCTCGGGCACAGATATCCAGCGCAAATCCGGATGCTCCGGTGGTTCCGGCGGATGCGACGGCAAAGCCGACTCAGGGAGAACCTGAAGCCGCTGACGCGCTATCCACACGGCCGCCGAGCGCTTGCCCACTCCGACCGGGCCGGCCAGCAGGACCGCGTGAGGCAAACGCTTGTGCGTGATGCGGTCCCGCCAGGCTTTCGCAAATTCCTTATGCCAACTAATATCCATAAAACAATATGTTACAGACCATAATTAATGTGAAACATCCAAAAGAAGTTGGTCAGCAAGGGTAGCGATGTCCGCTTTGACCTCATCGAGACTTCGCGTCGTGTCGATGATAACGAAGCGAGATGGCTCGTTGCTTGCGAGCTGCAGGTAGCATTCGCGAACCCGCTGAAAGAAGTCATGGCGTTCCTGCTCGAAACGATCCGGCGCGCTGCGATCGCCGGCGCGCTCCATGCCGATTTCGACAGGCGCATCGAGCAGGATTGTCAGATCCGGCCATGCGTCGCCATGCACCCAGTCTGCCAGCACGTCGATGGTTTCCATCGGGATGCCGCGTCCGCCGCCCTGGTACGCGCGGCTCGAGTCGGTAAAGCGGTCGCTGATGACCCAGGTGCCCGCGTCGAGCGCCGGGATAATCACGTTGTTAACGTTAAGCGAGCGCGCGGCGAAGATCAGCAACAATTCGGCGATTTCGGGAATCGGTTCATCAGAAGGCCGCACGAGGATCTCGCGAATGTCCTCGGCCATCGGGGTCCCGCCGGGCTCCCTGGTGGTCAGAACCTTGTGGCCCGCGGCCCGGATGCGCTCGACCAGTACGGTCATATTGGTCGACTTGCCGACGCCTTCGATGCCTTCAATTGTGATGAACTTGCCGCGTTCCATATCAGCCACCTTGCTTTGGCCGCTGACGCAAACGGCGCAAATACGCCGCGACCGCGGCATCATGCTCGGCTTTGGTTGCAGAGAAGCTGTGGCTGCCGTCGCCGAGCCCCGTAGCAACGAAATACAGCTCCTTGCCCGGCGCCGGATGCAATGCCGCGTGAATGGCTGCCCGACCCGGCATCGCAATGGGTGTTGGCGGCAACCCCCGCCTCGTATACGTGTTATAGGGCGTATCGGTCTGTAAATCGCGTCGCGTCAGGTTGCCATTGAATTGCGGGCCCAAGCCGTAAATGACGGTTGGGTCGGTCTGCAGCCGCATGCGCTTTTCCAATCGGCGGGCGAACACTCCGGCGATGCGCTGTCGCTCATCGGCGCGCGCTGTCTCTTTCTCGACGATTGACGCCAGGATCAACGCTTCGTAGGGCGTCTTTGCCGGCGCCGAATCACCACGCGCAGCCCATTCGTCGGCCAACACGGCTTGCATCAGTTTGTACGCTTGCGCGAGCAGTTCCCGGTCCGTGGTATTGCGCGGAAAGCGATAGGTTTCCGGCAAAAACAGACCCTCCGGGTGCACAACCTCTGCGCCGAGATCGGATAGCAGTCCGGGCCAGTCCTCATCGGTCATGGAGGCTGAGACGGCGTTGGCCGCGTGCAAAGCTGCGAGCAGGTCTCGACTGTTCCATCCTTCGATGATCGTGAAGGAATACAGGCGCACGGCGCCACTTGTGAATTGCTGCAGCAGGGATTTGGGCGTCGCCCCGGGCTTGATGAGGTAGTCTCCGGCTTGTATGGAGCTCGCGGCGCCGCTCCAACGCGCGTACAGGCGAAGCAACCGGCCGTTGTCGATGATGTCCTTGTCAACCAGCTGCCGGGCGACGGCGCTGAAGGAACTCCCGCTGGGAATCTCGAATTCAACTCCGTTTGCCGGCACGGAAAGCTCCGTCGCCATGAATCGATGCACCTGCAAGGCGCCGATACCGAACGATGCCAGGGCAAACACGAGGACTATCGACAGACTGATGACAATGCGCTTCATAGGGCGCACTCCGCAACGCCGTTTCTTGCCATCATCGCCATGACATCCCTCGTAACGGGGTGTTGCTGCCAGACTGTTTCTCCGCAGCGCCGCACGGGCAGGATGCCGAATTGGCTGTTCGTCAGGAAAACTTCATCGCTCTGATAAAACTCGGTCTCCCCTACATCGCGAATGTTCACGGCAATGCCTTTTGCTGCGAGTGTTTCTATCGTGTGTCGCCGCATGACGCCCTCGACCCCGCAACGATGCAGCGACGGCGTAATGATGGATTCGTTGGAGACAATAAACACGTTACTCATGGTACCGCAGATGAGCTGCTCACTGGCGTCCAGGGTCAGGCCCTCAAAGGCTGAATGGCCGACGCATTCCGAGCGGGCCAGGACCTGTTCCAGGCGATTGAGTGTCTTGAGACCGGCCGTAGCAGAGAACAGCGCCAGTCTTGTGTCACACACCAGTGTTTCAACGCCGTCGCGATAATGTTCTGCCGCAACAGGCATGGTCGCGAATACACCGACGTAGGTTTTTGCGGCGGTCGGATTCTCGCGCGCATAACCGCGCGCAGAAACGCCGCAGCTGACAATGATTTTGGCGGCGCAATAGGCAGGAATCTCACCACTTTCTGTTACCGCGTTGTCCAGCTGTTTTCGCAAGGTCGGAACATCCGGTACGGCGATCTGTAGCCGCTCGCAGCCCATTACAAGGCGATCTACGTGGTAGCTCCAAAGACGTGGCTCACCATTGCGAATGGCGATTGTCTCGAACAGCCCATCACCGTACTGGAAAGCCCGGTCGTCGATAGAAACGACGTTGGCCGGCTCGCCATCGTGAAACCACCGACTCATTGATCCAGCGCCTTCAACATGCCCTTTGCCTTGGCGCGGGTTTCCTGGAGCTCAGCCTCGGGATCCGAGTCGGCGACAATGCCAGCCCCGGCGCGAATCGTGAGTTCGTTGTCCTGTTTGACCATAGTGCGAATCAAAATATTGAGGTCCAGACTACCATCTCGATTGAGGTAACCGAATGAGCCCGTATACGCGCCACGTGGCCCCTGCTCCAGTTTCGCAATGATCTCCATGCAGCGAACCTTGGGGCAACCCGTGATCGTTCCTCCCGGAAAAACAGCGGCAATAGCCTGCCCCGGTTTTACATCGTCACGCAAGCGTCCTTTGATATTGGAGACAATATGATGAACATGTGCATAACTTTCCAGCACCATCATCTCGTCCACCTCTACGGACCCGGCGTCACATACCCGGCCAAGGTCATTACGTTCCAGGTCGATAAGCATGACATGTTCTGCCAGTTCTTTGGGATGCGAAAACAACTCTGCGGACAGCGTGCTGTCATGGCTCTCATTCTCGGAACGCGGCCGCGTACCAGCGATGGGTCGCGTGGCGGCGATACCGTCCCTTATGCTTAACAAACGCTCGGGCGATGACGAAATGATCTCAACACCGTGCCAACGAACTACTCCGGCGAACGGTGCCGGGTTGCTCTCACACAGCGAAGCATAGATATCGCTGCCGCTTACTTCGGTCGAAATCTCGGCCAACCATTGCCGCGACAGGTTCGCCTGGTAGATATCCCCGGCCGCGATGTAGTCCTGAGCCTCTACTACGGCGTCGGTAAAAAAGTGCGGCTCTTCCTCGCGTACGGATTTGAGTATCCCGGTGGGTAGTCCCGGCGGCTCTCGCAATGCCTCAACATCGTCTTCCAGTTGCAGGCGGTCCGTGCACTCAAGGGATTCGGTGACGAAATAGCAGGCGGATAATTCGTGGTCGAAAACCAGGGCCGTGGCACACCGTACCGCGAAGGCTACCGGCAGAACCGGATCTTGCCGCAGTTGCAGAGCCGGCTCAATTTGTCCGGCAAGTTCGTAGCCGAGATAGAGAAACCAGCCGCCTCGAAACGGTAGATGATTGTCCTCGGATGGCACACGCTCAGTCGACCACCACAGATCAAGAGCGTCGAGAAAAGCAAGCCCGGCTGCTGCGCCATGGCCGTGCAGTTCACCGGATTGCGTTAGCTCGAGGGTGTCACCAGGAAATGCAAACAGGATATCGAATCGACCGAGCGCGTCACTGGTCGCTGTGCTTTGTAACAGGAAAGGGTAGCGCGACGGATGTTCGCGATGCAGTTGTCGCAGATCACCGGGACCCGCAATCCCGCTGAAAGATTCAATCAAGTGCGCGAAGTACCAGGCTTCCGTTTGTGCCGCCGAAACCGAAGGAATTCGAAACGGCGGTTCGAACTTTCATGTCTCGCGCCTCGTTCGGTACATAGTCGAGGTCGCATTCCGGATCCTGGTCTTCCAGGTTAATCGTTGGAGGCACAACCTGGTTCTTGATGGCCAACGCGCAGAAAATTGCTTCAGCCGCTCCGGCCGCGCCGAGCAGGTGACCAGTCGTCGACTTCGTCGAACTCACGGCCAGGCTATTTGCAGCGTCGCCGAATGCTCGCTTGATGCCAACAGTCTCACCGATATCGCCCGCGGGAGTAGACGTTCCGTGCGCATTCAGATAGTCGACGTCCGATGGGTCGATGCCGGCGTCGCGCAATGCCGCCGTCATGCATTTGCGTGCTCCCTCGCCGTCGGCCGGCGGCAGCGTGATGTGGTACGCATCGCCGCTCATGCCAAAACCGATCAGTTCGGCATAGATCTGTGCTCCGCGCGCTTTGGCGTACTCAAGCTCTTCGAGCACGACACACCCGGCGCCGTTACTCAAGCACAAAGCCGTCGCGTCCACTGTCGAAAGGACGACTGGCACGGGTCGGATCGTCGTTACGCGTGGACATCGCCCGCGCGGAACAAAAACCCCCCATTGCGAGCGGCGTGGTCGCGAACTCAGAGCCGCCGGCAAGCATGACCTCGGCATCACCATGCTCGATACTGCGGGCCGCCAGGCCGATGCAGTGTGTCGATGTCGCGCAAGCCGTTACGATCGAAATATTGGGCCCGGTAATATGGTTCAGGATGCTGACCTGCCCCGACGTCATGTTGATGATGCTTCCCGGAATAAAAAACGGCGACACCTTGCGAGGACCGCCCTGCAGCATCTTGTTGTGATTGTCCTCGATGTACTTGATGCCACCGATCCCGGAACCCATTGCGATACCGATTTGGTGGCCATTTGCCTCGCTGATCTCGAGACCCGCATCCTCGATGGCGTTCATCGCCGCGGCTACGCCATAGTGAATGAACGGATCGTTCTTGCGCTGATCTTTCGGAGACAGGTAATCGTCAACGTTAAAGTCTTTCACGATGCCAGCGATGCGGGTCGGATAAGCGCTCGTGTCGAAGTCTTCGACCAGCGAAATGCCGGATACCCCCTCGCAAACGCTCTGCCATGCGTCGTCCAGGCGACTGCCTACCGGCGAAATAATACCCATACCGGTTATGACGACACGTCGTTTGCTCAATGATATGTCCGTTTTTGAACGGCAGGAATGCCGTTCGGAACTGAAGAGAACGGGCGCGGCGACTGACGCCGCGCCTGCTTACTTAACCCTCGCTTTGGCGAGCGGTTACGAAGTCGATTGCCTGCTGGACCGTGGTGATCTTCTCGGCTTCCTCGTCGGGGATTTCGGTCTCGAATTCCTCTTCGAGGGCCATTACCAGCTCGACGGTGTCGAGCGAATCCGCGCCAAGATCATCGACAAAGGAAGCATCGTTCGTCACCTCGTCTTCTTTAACCCCGAGTTGCTCGGCAACGATGCCCTTAACTTGTTCTTCAATACTGCTCATAGTGATTGCTTCTCCCAAGAAGACTCAAATTCCCTTTGCGGTGGACCCAAACCGCGGTATTACTCCGTCTGGATGGCCTTCGCAGGCCACTGGTACGGCGCTCAGATTGGTCCGTTTACACGACCGAATTAACTGTAAGCTCTTGATATTTCAAGGTGCTCCCCGGTCGTGGGTGGCTATTGTATGTGAATCATTCACGGCAATCTACACGCCCGGAACGATAATTTACGCCAGATCGAGCGTAGTGCGCGAAGGCTACCGCAATGCCTAGTCCATCACCATGCCGCCGTTGACGTGCAACGTCTCCCCGGTGATGTAAGCGCCACCAGCCGACGCCAGGAACAGCACTGCATTGGCTATGTCTTCGCCCGCTCCCAGCCGACCCAGCGGCACCTGTGCCAACATCGCACCGCGCTGCTCCTCTGACAGGACTTTGGTCATGTCCGTGTCAATAAAACCCGGCGCAACGACGTTCACGGTGATCCCGCGGGATCCGATTTCTCGAGCCAGCGATTTCGAAAAGCCGATCATGCCGGACTTCGTCGCGGCGTAGTTCGCCTGTCCGGCATTACCCATGACAGCGATTACCGACGCGATGCTGATGATGCGCCCTTTTTTCGCTTTCATCATTCCCCGAAGGCACGCCTTGCTCATGCGGTACAAGCCGGTCAGATTGGTCGCCAGGACCTCGTCCCATTCCTCCTGCTTCATGCGCATGAGCAGGTTGTCGCGGGTGATGCCCGCATTGTTGACGAGGATCGTCGGGTTCCCTTCGTTGGCCTGCAGGTCCTTCAGGGCCGCTTGTACTGACTCCTCATCGGCAACATTGAGGACGATGCCGCGTCCCTTGTCGCCCAGCGCTTTCGAAATTCCATCCGCGCCACCCTGACTCGTTGCTGTTCCGATTACCGTGGCGCCGGCCGCGCCGAGAGACCCGGCGATAGCTGCGCCGATACCGCGTGATGCACCGGTGACCAATGCGATTTCGCCGTCAAGGGCGTCCGTACTGAAGAGCTGGCTCATGAATTATCCTTCGGTTTGGAATGTTTTCAGCCCTGCAGTGCTTTTTGCAGGCTGTCATTGTTATCGATAAAGCCGACCGGCGTGTTCTTGTCGATGCGACGAACCAGGCCCGCCAGGACTTTGCCCGGTCCGCATTCAATGATTGACGTTGCACCGCCTGCGATCATCGCCTGGACAGTCCGCACCCAAAGTACCGGGCTGTATACCTGCAAAGACAACTTGTTTCTTTATGTCGGCAGCATCGGAGTAAGGTTCGGCGGTTGCGGCACTGATGACAGTAATCTCGGGCGCCTTGAAGTTCGTTGCGTCAAGCGTCTCGGCAAGGGATATGCCGGCGTCACGCATCAGCGATGAATGTGATGGCACGCTGACCGGCAGTACGATTGCCCGCCGGGCGCCGTGCTCCTTCGCGTAGGCGACGGCCTGGCTAACAGCCGTTGCGTGCCCCGCGATCACTACCTGGCCGGGCGAGTTGAAATTCACGGGCTCCGCAATACCGATCGTCGAGGCCTCATCACACAGCGAGACGATTGTCTCGTCATCGAGTCCGAGTACCGCGGCCATCGCACCGATTCCGACCGGTACCGCCTCCTGCATGAGTTCCGAGCGGCGTTTGACCACACGCATCGCATCCGCAAAGCTGACAGCACCGGCGCACACCAGCGCCGTGTACTCACCGAGGCTGTGCCCGGCCATTTGCGCCGGGAGCGACCCGCCAGCGGCCTGCCAGACGCGGTACGCGGCCGTGCCGGCGGCCAGCATCGCCGGCTGGGTTACGACGGTTTCGCCCAGTCGTTCGGCAGGACCGTCCTGAACCAGTTGCCAGAGGTCGTAGCCCAGGATCTCACTCGCCTCAGCGTAAGTTTCCTGCACGACAGGAAACTCCGTGGCCAGATCCGCCTGCATACCCTGTGACTGGGACCCCTGCCCCGGAAAAACCATTGCGATTGTCAAAACCGTCTCCCTTGGCTGGACGTTATGGCTCCGGCCACGTAACGCAGCGGCGCCTGAGGTCGCGCATTATATAGATGCCGTGTGCCGGACTCTAATCCGGAGCAGAATCGCCGCCACAACGCCCCCGAGCGCCCCAAACAGGTGTGAATCAACGACTACTGTGCCGCCTGCCGTGCTCTCGGATCCCGGCAGGGGCCCGCTGAACTGCTCCCAGGCCAGTTTGCCGAGCAGCAGCACCATCAGGATGAGCGCTTCCTTGTCAGGTTTCCTGAGCTTTTCCATGAGTCCTGCGGCAAGAATGCCGTGCAACAATCCCGACAGGCCCACGTACCACATGAGCCCGGGATCGAATAGCCAAAGCCCGATGTCCATTGTGATTACGGTGAAGACGCCAATCAGCAACCACCGAATCCAGTCGAAAACGTCGCCGACCAGGTACCACACAAGCACCAGTCCGGCCCCATTCAGCGCAAAATGCGACCAGCCGAGATGCACGAAATGACCGGTTACGAGACGCCAGAGCTCCCCCGAGCTTATTGCGGCGCGGTCGAACCGCAACCATTGCTGCGCCATTTCGCCCCCTAACCCAAGCAAAATGGCAACAAGCAGGACGACGACGGGCAGCAGCCACCGCCCTGCTCCAGGCAGTAGGTCCGGTTTTCGATCGAGTTTGTCTAACCCCATGTTTGATATACTGACGTTTACATTAATTAAGAGTCAATCAAGCGGCCCCGCCCCAGCCTGGCGATGCAGCTTTGGAGCAACAACATTGAGTCAGAATTTCATGGCACGGCGTCGCGTTGAGCGGCAACAGGGTTTCACACTGATTGAGATTATGGTCGTCGTGATCATCATCGGTATTCTCGCAGCTATCGTTGCGCCCAACGTCATCGGTCGGATTGACGATGCGCAAATCACCAAGGCCAAGGCCGAGATTTCGAACATCGAGAACGCACTGAAGTTTTATCGACTCGATAACTTTGCCTACCCGACAACGGAACAGGGGATCGAGTCGTTGGTTACCAAACCTACTGACCCGAGTATCCGAAACTGGAAACCGGGCGGCTACCTGGATCGGTTGCCCAAGGACCCATGGGGCAATCCTTACCAGTACCTGAACCCGGGCAACAACAACGAAATTGATATCTACACGCTTGGTCGTGATGGCCGGCCCGGCGGCGAAGGTCTCGACGCCGACATCGGCAACTGGGATCCGGAGTAGGTATCGCAGGCCGACAAGGGCCCACTGCCCTGATGTCAACGTTTCGACTAAATCGCGGATTCACGCTGATCGAGATCCTCGTCGTGGTGATCATCATCGCGATAATTTCGGGCGTCGCATTGATGTCCATGAACCTCATTGGCGACGACCGTGAGCTGGACACGGAGCGCAAACGACTCGCGACGTTGATTGAAATGGCACAGGACGAGGCCGTTATGCAGGGGCGTGAATTCGGACTGGAACTTATGGAGTCGACCTACCGCTTCGTGGAATTTGATCCGTTTGACTCGCGGTGGCGCGAAATACAGGACGATGACCTGTTTCGTCTTCGTCAGATGCCCGAGGGCATCGAATTCGAACTCTACGTCGAAGATAAACGTATTCTCCTGGAGCGCGATGCCAAGTCTATCGAGGACCCGGATGAGGCAGAAATGTCGGTGAATGCAGAAACCTACGCACCGCATGTATTTGTTTTCTCGAGCGGTGAATCAACGTCTTTCGAAATACGTCTCAAACGTCCTCTAAATGATCAGCAACTCGCGATGCGCGGCAATGTACTTGGCGAGATCGAATTCCTGGATCAGGAAGACTGATCCGTGATGATTTTCAGGACGCAACGGGGGTTCACGCTGGTCGAGGTCATGGTCGCGCTCACGATCGTGGCATTCTCGCTGACGGCCATCGCGGCCAGCATGAATCAGATGATCGATGCCGCAAACGCTATGCGCGAACGCACTTATGCGGCGTGGATAGCGCAAAACAAGATCGCAGAACTGCGCCTTGCAAACGTTACACCGGAAGTCAGTTCAACCAGTGGCGAAGTCGACTACGCCAATAGCCAATGGTCATGGCGCGCTGTAATTTCCGAAACAGGAATCGAAGGGTTTTATCGCCTGGATGTTTCGGTGTCGCACGCGGGAAGCGAATACAACATCCGAACCGTGACCGGATTCATTGGTGAACCCATGCCCGTCGGCCGCGCCAATCAAATCTGGGGCCGCGGCTTGCGTTCGAGTGGAGCGACGAGTTGAGGTCCGCACTCCAAAAAGGGTTCACGCTGATCGAGGTGTTTGTCGCGCTCACGGTTTTTGGCGTAATGGCGATGCTCGCCTACATGTCACTGGGTCAAACGCTGTCGAATGCCGACATGTTGAACGAACGCATGGATCGCCTGCAGGCGATACAAAGAACGATCAGCTACCTCAGTACTGAGTTGTTGCAAACCGTGCCTCGTCCGGTACGCGTTGAACTCGGCGACGCGCCGATACCGGCGCTTCAGTCGAGTTTCGGGTCCGAATTCGCTCTGCAACTGACTCACGGCGGCTGGCCCAACCCGGCCGGTGTGCCGCGCAGTACGATGCAGCGCACAGCCTACCGAATCGAAGATGGCGAGTTGATTCGTTATCACTGGAACGTGCTCGACCGAACCGTGAACAACACGGCATTGGCGACGATCATGCTCGACGATGTTGAAAGCCTGACATTCCGTTTCCTGCAGGCGACCGAATGAGTGGACTGAACAATGGCCGCCGCTTTCGGCACAGGGAGCGCCGAATTCGAGCTTGCCGCGCGCCGTGGAAATCGTCCTGACGCTGGCTGATGAAGGCGAAATCAACCGGCTCGTTGAGGTATCACAGTGAAGCTCGTGATGCAGAGACGTGGCGTAGCGCTAATTACTGCGCTGCTGATCACGGCACTGGCGGGATCCGTCGCTGCAGGATTGTCATGGAACAATGCGCTCGATGTCAGGCGCACGATGGTGATGCTCTACCGTGACCAGGCAATCCAGGTCGCCGTTGGCTCCGAAGGCTGGGTGCGCAGCATCCTGCGGGACGATACAGCCAGCGGCAGCACTTCCGACCACCTGGGAGAAATCTGGGCCACAGAAATTCCGGCACTGCCAATTGATGCCGAGGCGGTACAGGGCGAGATCTTTGGCAAGATCGAGGATCTGCAGGGCCGCTTCAATATCAATAATCTGCTGGATGGTAATGGTGAAATCGATCAGCCATCATTCGAGCAGTACGAGCGATTGCTGGCGGCCCTCGGCCTCGACGTGCGACTCGCAGGCATAACGGCTGACTGGCTCGATGCGGATCAGACCGAGAGCATTCCCGACGGAGCTGAAGATCCGCTTTATTCAGGATTGACGCCGGCCTACCGCACGGCCAATCAACGCATGGCCAACGTCACAGAACTCGCGGCACTCGATGGAATGGACCGCGAGACCTTCGAGATTCTGCTGCCACACGTGACGGCCCTGCCAGAGCGAACGCCGATCAATGTGAACACGGCGTCGCTGGCTGTCCTGCAATCGCTTGGCCCAAACATTCGCGAAACCGACGCCGAGGGGCTCATCGCTTTGCGCGAGGATGGCGGTTTCGTCGACTATGCCGGCGTGTTCGCGCCGCTGGTTGACAAGGGACTGCAGCAGTGGATCTCGGAAACAACCAGTTATTTTCAATTGAAGGCTGTCGTCCAGATTGATACGGTTCGGATAACTTTGTTCACCGTGTTACACCGGGACCCGAATAGTCCCGACGTAATTCCGATTCGCCGCAGCCTGGGAACTATTTAGCATGGCAGAGTATCTTGTCATCCGACTGGGACGAACCTCAGACCATGCAGTCGAATGGATCGTGGCAGATGACAGCGGTACGCGCCGCGGCCAAACGGTTTCGGGTTCTCTGTCCGACGCAGCCCAGGATGTCGGCGGCCGGCCGGTTATCGTGCTCGTGCCGGCCACAGAGGTTCTTACGACTACCGTAGAGATCCCCATTCGCAGTGGCCCGCGGCTGCGCGCTGCGCTGCCCTTTGCACTTGAAGAAAACCTCGCCGACGACATCGATACATTGCATTTCGCCCCGGGCGTACGCCGTGAAAACGGCAAGCTGCCGGTCGCTGTAGTGGCGCGCGCCAGAATGGACGAATGGCTGGACGCGCTCGATGACGCGGGCATTTCCGCGGCCCGGATAATTCCGGAAAATTACGGGCTGGCACGTATTCCGGGGACGATGAGTATCCTGATCGATGGCGACTGCATCCTGTTTAACGATGGCGCAGAGACGGAGTTTGTCATGCAGGGCGTGCGTCCCAGCGACACGCTGGTCGCAGCGGGAATGTTGTCGGACCGCAGCGACGAAGATACGGACGACGGTGAGCCGTCAGGCCATCTTGTTGCTTATTGCGAAGCCGCTGATGAAGAACGCCTGTCGCACGACTGGATCGCACTCAGGCACGAATTGCATAGTGTCGACGTCAACCTGCTGCCCGACGGCGCGTTACCAAGGCTCGCCGTAACGGTGGCCAGTGGTAACGGCGTCAACCTGCTGCAAGGCCGGTACGGCGTGAAAACGGACTACCGCACACAGTTTCGGCCCTGGCGCAACGCGGCGGCGCTGCTGCTCGGCCTCGTGATCGTGGGGGTCGTCGCAAAGGGGGTAGACCTGTATCGACTGACGCAGGAGGCAGCGGTGCTGCAGGCGCAGTTCATGGAGGAATACCGGCAGATTCAACCCGGCGATACGCGCGAGGTGTTGGACCCAATCAACGCAGTGCGATCCATCAAACAGGGACTGGGCGCCGCGACAGGGCCGCAGGTATTCCTGCCTTCCTTGCGGCAGCTCAGTGATGCGATGGCCCAGAATTCGAATGCGCGTATCGAGACAATCAGTTACCGGGCCGGCGTGATCGATGTCCGCATTACGTCCCCGGATGTCGCAACGCTCGACAACATACAGAAATCAGTCAGTGCCTCCGGGCAGTTCCAGGCCTCGATTCAGTCGACCGACCAGGTTGCCGACCAAATCAGCAGCCGACTGCAGATACGCGAGGCAGGATCATGAAGGACTGGTTCGAATCGCTGGAATCGCGTGAGAAATTGTTCGTTGCCCTGGGCGCTTTGATCGTTGTTGTTGCGCTCATCTACGGTTTCATCTGGGCACCCCTGGACAAGAACCACGATTCCATGGTCACGAGCGTCGATGACTGGCAGCGATCACTGGCGGAATTGCGTCCCCTCAAGGGACTGGCACAGAGCGGCAATCAACCCGCCGGGTCCACTGCAACTGCCGGTCAGCAAGCTCCGATTATCGTTGTTGACCAGACGCTGCGCAGCCGCGGACTCGAGCAATATCGTCGGCGCAGCCAACCCACGAGTAGCAACGGCATTCGGGTTGAATTCGAAAACGTAGCGTTCGATGACCTCATTTTGTGGCTCGGGGACCTTAGCGACCAGCATGCCATGCACGTCCAGGCCGGCAGTCTCTCCACCGGGTCCCAGCCCGCACCCGGCCGCGTCAACGCGACGCTGACACTGGAGCGCGCTCTTTGATTCACACCAGACGCGGCCTGCTGCTCGTCGCAGCAATAACGGTTGTCCTCGCCCTGCTTGTCTCGTTTCCTGCGCGTATCGCCTACCAGTGGGCAGCACCAGGCGGGCTCGCCGTCAGCGGTATTCACGGAACCGTATGGGCCGGCAAAGCGGATGCCGTTGCTATGGACGGTCTTTACCTGAGTGACGTTAGCTGGCGGATAAAACCCTTGCACTTGTTCTCGGGTAAATTGCTTTACCGCATGAAAGGCGCTCCGATATCAGGTTTCGCAGAGGGCAATGTCGGGATCGGCATCGGCGGCACATTGACCGTATCCGACCTGACCGCATCGCTGGCGCTGCCTGCGCTCGCGCAGACCCTTAAACTCCGTGGTCTGCGCGGCGATGCCAGCCTGCAGTTCGATCGCATTCAGATCCGTGACGGCCTGCCAGTTGCGGCCAGCGGAACGGTGCAAGTGAACAAGCTGCTGGTACCATCGCTCAGCCGCGAATCCATTGGTGGATACCGCGCGGAGTTCTTTACGCAGAACAACGGCGTGGCAGCCAGTGTCGAAGATACGGATGGTGTTTTAGAGCTGGCCGGCAGTCTGCAAATCAAAGACGATCGCAGTTACCAGTTTCTTGGCCAGGTGCTTGCGACACCCGAAACGCCGGCGAGTCTGCGAAAGCAAATGCAATACCTCGGGCCGGCTAACGAACGAGGCCAGCGTGAGTTGCGCATCGAGGGACGCCTCTAGACTGAGGCACTCCGCTATACCTCGACCTCGAGGAAGGTTTGCAGCAACGGGAAATACAGGGCGCAGCGTACGTCAGTGCCTGTATAGGCGGCGTAAATCGCGGCGTATTTTTTCAGCTGCGGTCGGTAACGATCCGTCTCCGCCCGAAGAAACCCCGCCAGGTTGCCGCCTTCATGCGAGCTGGTTTTATAATCGATAATCCAATGCGCGCCGTCGCTGTCAACCCGCACGCGGTCGAGAACAACGGACTCGATCTTACCCTCGTACACGCCGGTTAACGCCATTTCGGCATGCCCGTCGCCGCTGACGACCCAGTTTCCCTTTGCATCAGTCAGAGTGCTATTCAGCGCGACTTCAACCCGCTCGATAATGCCTTCGATCATGACGTCGCCAACGCCCATCTCTTTCAGCCATCGGCGCGTCACTGGCCTGTAGTCGGCCAACAGCTTCGGATCCGGCGACGCGCGGTTCTCGGCAAACACATGCAGCCAACGATGCACGATCGTGCCGGCGATGCGTGCTTCCGTGCCGACCCAGTAGAATTCGACTTCTTCCTCTGCTGCGCTCACATCGGAGACAGGCGGTGCCCCCGGAAGCGACGCAACTGGCGGCAACGTCCAGCGCGTTTCGAACCGACGCAGTACCGGGCTCATCCACAGCTCCCCGTCGTCACGGGAGTCGTCAGGAACATGGTCGCCAAATGCGCTCGCGTATTGTGGCTCCAATGCAGGCCACAAAAGATGCAGCAGACTTCTCCTGGCCGGGGGTTTGAAAGCGGAACCATCGGGAGTGACCGTTGTGTGCCCGATCATGTGCAGTGATTTGCGTGCGCGGGTGCAAGCCACGTATAGCAAACGGGCTTGCTCGTATCGGTCTTTCCTTGCCTCACTCAACTCGATGAAGCGATGCACCGGGTCCGTACTCAGTTCGTTGCGAGGACCAACCGGGCTGATCACCTTTCGTTCATCGCCGTGTTCGCCGGGCACATCGTACCAGGACAGTACCCGGCGATCGCCGCTGCCGGGTAGCCGTCCCAGTCCGTACAACAGCACATGTTCGAACTCCAGGCCCTTCGCCCGGTGCATTGTCATGACCTGCAGCCGCGCATTAACGTCACTGGAGACCCGTTCAAGATCGAGCATCGACTCGAGCTCCGCTACGTCCGTAAGAGAACCACAGCGTTCGTGCTTTTCGAGTACCTCGAGATAGCGATAGACGTTGCTTACCGCGTACTCATCGTCAAGAATTGCCGGCCCGCCAAGTGTCATCCAGGCAACCTCAACGAGTTCCCTGAGTCCTTGCAGGCGCCTCGGCGCCACCAATGTGGCCAGCACGCCACGCGAATTTTCTATGGACTGTCTGCCGCTCTCGGAAAGCAGGGCCAGGCGTTCGTCGTTCTGCAACAGCTCCCACACGGTGCTTTCCGTGTCGTTGAAGACCAGCGCATGCAGGTCGGCCCAGTCCAGTCCTACCCACGGCGCCCTCAGGATTGCGAGCCAGGCAAGCCGATCACCTTGATGCACTGCGGCACGTGTCAGCGCAAGCACTTCGATGACTTCAGGCAAGTCGGTGAGACGATCGATTTCTATTGCGCGATAGCTGATGCCCGCTTTTCGAAGTTCGGCCAGCAGGTTCGGAAGCTGCGTGCGCCCGCGAACGAGCACAGCAACTTCATCATCGGGGTGTCGATTCAGCGTCTCGGCAATCACCTTGCAACCCAATTTTGCTTCCTGCTCGACGCTGCCGCCGAATACCGGGTGGACGTAGCAGCGGCCCACTCCCGCCAAATGCGGAACGCTCACTGCTTCGGAATACGACACCGCTCCGCTTGACGGGTTGTCCTGCGGCGCGAGGATTTCCGGGAACACCGTGTTGAACCAGTCGACCAGGAATTCACCGGAGCGGAAATTTCTGCGTAACAGGAGCGATGTGAGCGTTACATCTCCGATGCCGTACTTCTTCGCGAGTAGAAACTGACCGACCTCGGCATTACGAAACCGGTAAATAGACTGCATGGGATCACCGACGCAATACAAAGTACGGCCATCGCCCTGCTCCCATCCGCCGGTCAAGGCCTCGAGCATTCGATATTGCGCACTCGAGGTATCCTGCATTTCGTCGACGAGAAGGTGACGCACCTGGTAGTCGAGCAGCAATGCAACGTCGCCCGGGTTCTCGGCAGTGCCAAGCGCCTCACCCGCTGTCAAAGCGATTTCGGTGTGATCGGCAACGCTTAACTCTGCAAACAAACGCTTAAGTTCGGTAACTGCCAGCGGCAACAAACGAAATAGCGCGAGCAATACGCTCCACTGTTCATCGCTGTACTGCACGGGTGGCAACGCACGGACCCCGTCAAGCAACTCCGCGAATTCATCCTGCTCCGCCAGTTCTTTTAGCAAGGCATGCATCGCCGCCTTTTGTCCGGCGTCGCCGGTCGGAAAACCCTGCAACTTGTTCACTCTTTTCCGAAACTGACCTGCCCTGGTCAGCAACAACTCGGCGAGGCCCTGCCACTCTGGAATCTTGTTCCAATGCGCCGCTGGCGATCCTCTCAGCCCGTGCAGCGCACAGATCGGATCCGCCATTGAGCCGCTGCCACGCAAGTTAGCCGCGGCATAATCTTGTAGCTCCGACAGCGCGGTGCCGACGGCAGTTGGGAATGCCGACGCCGTACGTTGCAGATGTTCCGTCACGGCGGTTTCGAGGTTTTGTTCGAACCGTTGCCTCAGCGCATCGGCCTCTTCGACTGTGAGCAGCCCACTGCCAATAAAAGGCAACCACTGGTCTCTCGTACGCAGCATCTGCACGAGGTAAGAAACATACACCTGAGTATTGTTGTCGACGTGCACCAGGACTTCGCGCGTTGCCAAGTTCATCGGCCCGTTTTCCGAGAGCCAGTCCAGGGTCGCCAGCGACGCGGCACGATACAGGGAACTGAGTTCGGCGTCGGTAACGATCCGCGCGCCGCTCGCACCTTCAGGTGAACTGATGGGCCGCAATCGCGCGATCAGTGCATTGAGCGAATCCAGTGTCTGAATCCGCATACGTCGCGGGTGCGCGAGCAGCTGCCATCCATGCTCGCGATCGCGCTGCAATGCCGCCGTCGCCAGCGTTTTGGTCAGCTTTTGATGTTCCTCTGCCGGTTCTTCGCCGCGCTGCGCAATTTGCAGCGCAGCCAACACGCGAAACTGCATTTCCGCTGCGGCTTTGCGAGTAAATGTGATGGCGAGCACTTCCTCGGGATTATCGACGACGGAAAGCAGTTTCAGGTAACGCTGAATCAGGAGCTCGGTCTTGCCCGATCCCGCGGGCGCCTGCACGATGAAAGATCGCGATACATCCAGCGCATCTTTTCGCGCCTGCAGGTCATCCTCGAGAAGATGTGGCTCACCCATCGCGACGCAACTCCGTGTAGCGGCTGAGCAAATTGAAATAACGGGCATCCTTGACACCCTGCAAACGGTTGATACGCACGTCGCCGAGGCTCATTTCCTTACAGGCGGCAGTCACATGTTGCTTCCAGCCGGCAAGTGAGTCATTCCAGCCCGCGTCATCGGTGTAGCCCCGACCGGCACCGTCGAAACTCACCTCACGACTGTCGATATTGACCAGGACTACCGCAGAGACGGGATCGTCAAGTGCGCAGGCGTAAGCGATCAACTGTATTTCTCTGGGTTGCCCGTCGCTCTGCAGGAACTTCTTCTTTGCGCCTGTTTTATAGTCGAGGATTGCCACGCTGTCGTCAGGCAATCGATCGATCCGGTCAACACGAAGCTGCAGGCGCACATCGGCTTCGGCAAACGCAACTTCACGCTCTACCGCTGCGATCGAGAATTCTTCCCGCGCGAGATCGACGGCCACGAAATGGCGCAAGAGCTCCCCGACACGGCCACGCTCCAGCTTGAGCAACTCCATGAGTACGACATCGGTGTTACGTTCGTGCCGGGCGAACGCCGCATCAAGTGCAGTCGCAATACGTGCGCGCGTGTCGTCGTCCGACCAGGCGTCAATTTCGCCGCGCGATGGCGTGTCGATATATAGCTGGTGCAACGCGTCGTGAATGATATTGCCACGCAAGGAAGCCGGAAGCCCGATGGCCTGGGTTTGCAGACTTCTGACGCCGAGGCGGCCGACAATGAATGCCGCGATCGGATCTGCCATTTGCCGCGCAATCGTTCCGGCGCCGCCAGAGACGCGCTCTCCGGGAGCGATCTTCGGGATCGACTCTGCAACGACAACCGTATCTTCGACCTTTGACAGCGCTGCCGCGTGCCAGCCGGGATCTTGATGTGCTGGCACGTTTTCCGGCACCCAGCGCCAGCAAAAGGCCGCTGGCAGACTGCTCTGCATCGTCCTCGGTCAGCGCATAGCTGCAAACCACTTCATCCGCTGCACTCCCAAGGCGCAGCAGCAATCGCTGGGCATAAGCGAGCGTGTCAGAGGGCTCCGCATCCGGCATACCCTTTTGCCGCTGCAGGCTGCGCGAGACCAGTGGCGACGGATTACCCGGCGGCGGCCAGTTCGCGGCGCTAAGGCCGCTTATCCAAATCGCATCGAACTCCGCTCCCGATGCCTCAAGCGGGCCAATGAGCTGCACGGCGCTGCCTTCCGACTCCGGTTGAAAAACCGTCCCGGCGGCCATCAATTCAAGACGCCGAATTGCCGTTTCGCAACTCATCGCAGGACTGACAAGATCCAGCCTCGCGAGATCATTGAGCAAGTCCCGCCAGCGATTGACAAGCTGAAAGCCAAAGCTCGACAAGGTCTCTTTGCCGGGCCATTGGCACGCTTGCAGCACCTCATCAACATATAATGCCCATTCTGCGGGCGACGCGCTTTTCGGTAACTCTCTGCGGCGTTTCGTTACAGATGCCACGAGGCGCAGCCAGTCCGCCACATCCGCATTATCGTCCCGGCCGCGTAGTGCCGCCGATACCATCGCCGGCGACCAGTTTCGATCCGGCATTTGCCGGAGTCGCAATTCAAGGAGGCTGCGTCCTGTGGTCGATGCCGAACAGATGAGTGGTGTGCGAAGCAACTGACCAATGTCACCTGCCGGAAGATCACGAACGAGCCACCGCAGCAACAAAAAAGCGACCGACACGGCCGGATAATCGACGAGCTTGCGCCCATACGAGACATTGACAGCCTGTGCGACCACACCGGGCGCGTACTGCCATCCCGGCACCAGCCCTTCTCGAACCAGGTGCCTCATATGTTCGGCCTTTTGTTCGAGATTGCCGGCAACAATAGCTATCGTTTGCCCGGGATTGATTTCGAGTTGCTGACGTGCCCATGCGCCGGCCGCGCGCATTTCCGCGTCCGGGTTGTCAAAGCATTGCAGGGCAATTGATGCGGCTATTTCAGGCACCGGCGCCGACCCCACGTCACAGCCGTTATCGGCAAGCGCCGTCATTATCGAGCTGACGAGCGGTCGTTCCCGATCGAAGCCCACAAACGTAACCCGGCCATGACTCGATAAGCGACCCGCGCGGATCAATTCGTCGATCAAGGCACCGAGCCCGGCGTCGTCCACCCAATACTCGCGCTCCAGAATGCCGAGATAACGACCAGCCGCGGCGGCAAACAGGCGCTGATCACTGCTCGCCACGGATCGTGCGACCTCACGGATGCTCACACGCCAATCGGACAGGCGCTGCCAGGTGTCGCGGGAAAGCCGAACCAGCGCTGCGAGCCCCGTAATGGATGCACCGACTTCCTTGCGCAGACACCGCTCCCAGAGGAGCTGACTTTGGTGTTCGTTGATCCTCGTGGGCAGAGACGCCGGTTCCGACGCCTCCAGCAATTGCTTATCGAGCCAGTCCTGCCAGGAGTGAATCGCAGGGCTTTGCCAGGCAACCTGTCCGGCCGAGAGTTGCTGGTCTGCGTACTCCTCCCGCAACACTCTTGCGAGTCGGCGATTCGCCGTTATTACGGTTGAGGGACCGTGCAACGCATCCGTTAGCCACTCATACATCGGTCAGGCGTGTTGCTCCAGGCATGTCTCGATGCGATCGAAAACGATATTGATCGTCTCGGTATCGGGCAGTGTGGTGATGCGGAAGTGATCGGTGTATGGCGTATTGAAACTGCTTCCCGGCGCAACGAGTACGTGATGGCTTTCCAGCAATTCGAGCGCAAAGGCCTGGTCATCGAAGCGACCACCAAAACGAGGGTCGAGCCGAATGAAGGCATACATGGCGCCCATGGGTCGCTCCGCACTAAGGAACTGGCTTGCCTCGACACGGTCAATCACAGCCTGCCTCGACTGATACAAGCGGCCGCCCGGCGCAACGAGCTCGCGGATGCTCTGGAAGCCGCCGAGCGCTGTTTGCACGGCCCACTGTCCCGGCACATTGCTGCACAAACGCAGCGCCGACAGTAACTCCATGCTGTGAATATATTCTTCTGCGAGGTCGAGTTCCCCGCTAAAAACACACCAACCGACACGGTAACCGCAAGCCCGGTAAACTTTCGACAGCCCTGAAAACGTAAGGCAAACGGAGTTGTTCACCAGGGTTGCCATCGGGATGAACTCAGCGTCGTCATAGACCATCTGGTCGTAGATTTCGTCGGCCATCAGGACAAGCTTGTGTCGTTCCGCCAGCTCTACTATTCCCTTGAGGGTCTCTTCGTCGTAGACAGCGCCGCTTGGGTTGTTCGGATTTATAACAACAATTGCCCTCGTCCTGGCATTCACGAGGCTTTCGATATCGGCGACGTCCGGCAAAAATCCTTTATCCGTCCTGCAGGCGTAATGGCGAACCACGCCGCCATTGAGAGCCACTGCCGCACTCCATAACGGGTAATCCGGGCTGGGTACCAGGACTTCGTCACCCGGGTTAAGCAAAGCACGCAAGGACAAATCGATGAGTTCGCTGACGCCGTTGCCGATGAACACTTCATCTGCAGTGACACCGCTGATACCGCGATTTTGTTGTTGCATGACAACGGCTTCGCGCGCCGGAAAAATGCCTTTTTGATGACAATAAGGCTCGGCCTGACCAAGGTTTTCGATCATTGCGAGACGCATGGTCTCGGGTGTGCGAAAACCGAACAGGCCCGGATTGCCAATGTTAAGAGAGATTATTTCGTAACCGCGTTTCTCCAATTCAAGCGCGCGATTCGCGAGCTGGCCCCGAATCTCGTAACGTACGCCTTTCAAAGTCTCGCTCGTGAGGATTTGCTGTTCCATAAGTGCAATCAATCTGGCCGGTGAATACTATATTGCCGAATATTCTCGAAGCTCGGCGATCAATTCCTGAGAGTAACCCAACCATTCCCGCAAAACCTCATCCGTATGCTCGCCCAATAATGGCGGCGCTTTCTGATAGCTTACGGGCGTTTCCGAAAAGTCGACCGGGTTCGCGACAGTTGGCACTTCCTGTCCGAGGGAGTTTGCGAGTGGACGAACGAGTCCGTGTTCTTCGGCGTACGAATCGGTGAGAACCTTGTCGATCGAATTGATGGGTCCCGCCGGCACGCCCCGTTTCCCCAGCGCTTTCAGCCAATGCGCGGTGGTCTGCGTAGCAAGCACGGGTTCGAGGAGGCTGATGAGTTCGGCGCGATTCGCGATGCGATCACTATTGCGCTGGAATCTCACATCGGTCGCGAATCCGGGCTGGGCAATACAATCCGCAAATGCGGCAAACTGACGGTCGTTGCCGACGGCCAGCATCAGGTTGCCATCGCGCGTCGCAAACGCCTGATACGGTACGAGATTCGGATGCGCGGTTCCCAGTCGCTGCGGGACTTCGCCGCCAACCAGGTAGTTCATGTTCTGGTTCGCCAGCCAGGCGACCTGGCTGTCGTAGAGAGGCACATCGATATGCTGTCCATGCCCGGTCACGGCGCGCGCATTCAACGCCGCCAGTACCGCGGTCGTTGCATACATGCCGGCCATGATGTCGGCGATGGCAACACCCACTTTTTGCGGTCCATCCGCGTCGTCGCCGGCCGGGCCCGTGATACTCATCAGGCCCGCAGATGCCTGGATCATGGCGTCATATCCGGGTTCCGCGGCGCGTGAGCCGCTTTGGCCGAAGGCGGAGATCGAACAGTAGATGAGTCGCGGGTTAAGCGCGCAGAGTTCGACCGCGCCCAGGCCGTATCGTTTCAGCGTACCGACCTTGTAGTTTTCGAGGAGTACATCGGCGGTAGCCGCAAGGTCGCGTATGACCGCCTGCCCCCTGGCATCACTGATGTCGACAGTGACAGAGCGTTTGTTCCGATTTGCGGACAGGAAATAGGCCGATTCACCGCCGTCCAGGCCGCCGAGCCATGGCGGGCCCCACTGTCGGGTGTCATCACCGACGCCCGGTCGCTCTATCTTGACGACATCGGCTCCGTAGTCACCGAGCAGCTGGCCTGCCCACGGGCCGGCGAGTATGCGGCTCATGTCGAGAACCCGGATGTTCGAGAGTGGCGCTGTCATGGACCGCGAAGTCTCCCCTTCTGTAAGCGTCAAAAAAACCCGGCCAACCTTGCGGTTGGCCGGGCGGGTCCGCACGGAGATTGCGGATTGCGTGACTCGGTCGCCCGACTATTCGTCGTCAGCGGCCGGGTCCAGCTCTTCTACCTCGGCACCCTTCAGATCCTGGGGTACCGGTGTGTGTTCGAATTTCCGGCTTTTTCTTGCCGTACCGGATCAGGAGATCTTCCTCCTCTTCCGGGCTCAGTCGCCTGATGCTCGCGATCCTGATCGCCTCGTCGTCGAAATGGCCTTCAAACAAGACTTCACTGAACGCTGAGCAAATAGTGTTTGTCTGCGATCTGAAGGCGATTCCCCAGCTGGACTGGAGGCCGAAAGCCCTTCGTTGCAACGTCACATGGTACTTGCGGCGTCCCGACGTCGACACAATCAGATTCGACTCATCAAGGACTTTGTATCCTCGGATACTTGGCTCGTAGATGCAATCCGAGCCACGGGTGACCGACCTGCCCTCATCGCTATTTGTGCCCGCACAAGCTACTAAAACACTTAAAGAAAACACTATAAGTATATGTTTAATAGTTATTTTAGTCATTTCCGATTTTGTCAACATAGCCACCTCCGTCGTTGGCCAATCGGACCATTAACATCGGAATTAGACCGCGAATCTGCGTTTAGTTTACGCCAAATCCGCAGCGTCGGGGTCGCGAATCGGGCCATTTCCAAGGCCAACCGGACGCTCCGGATCCCGAATCCACTCACTCCAGGAGCCCACATACAGTCGTGGCTCCCTGTAGCCAGCCTCCATCGCAGAAATGGCCAAATGACAGGCGGTCACACCTGAACCACACATCACGGCCCAGGGTGCTTGCCGGTCCTCACCAAGCACAGACAGCCACAGCGCTTCGAGTGACTTCTTTCGATTTCCAGCGGCCGTCCTCCTGCAAGCTCACAGGAAACGGCAGGTTCAATGAGCCCGGAACATGCCCGGCTACCGGGTCAATCGGCTCAATTTCCCCGCGAAAGCGAGCGGCATCACGAGCGTCATAAAGTCGCATGCTGGCGATGGCGTCGATGTCGCTTTCGAGTTCCGCTGTCGTCAAGACAATATCCTCACGCGGTTCAGGACGGAATTGCGTTTCCGCAACCTGTTCGGTCCCGCTGGCCACAGGTCCGGCGGATGCAATCCAATGAGCAAATCCTCCGTCCAGCAACCGAACGCGCTCATGACCGAGCCAGCGCAGCAACCACCAGGCACGTGCGGCCAGGGCCCCGCTGCCGGCGTCATAAACAACCACGTTTGAAGCGTTACTGATTCCCAGCCGGCAAAGCGTGGCCGCAAACGTATCGGCATCCGGCAGCGGATGGCGGCCAGTATCCGGGCGGACCGGCGCAGCCAGATCCCGATCGAGGTCAGCGAACACGGCTCCGGGAATGTGCCCCTGCAGATAGGCGCGTCGACCGGCACTGGGATCGGCAAGGTCGAATCGACAATCGATAATCCGCAAATCCGAATCGTCTATGCGCGAATGCAACTCATGTGCATCAATCAGGTTGCTGACGTGTCCCATCCTTACCTCTGCTTTTAGGCGCTTTTGATCTTGTACACGGCGAGTCCGTCGTAGACAATAGCGTGCCGCAAGAGAAGCCTGCAGTCGATCTGCCGGCAAACAGGGAGTCAGATAAGTGGAAAAGATCTTAGTCGGCCTGAAACGTGTTGTTGACTACAACGTCAGGGTTCAGGTCAAGAGTGATGGCAGCGGTGTCGAAACGGATGGCGTAAAGATGAGCATCAATCCGTTTGATGAAATCGCGCTTGAAGAGGCCTTACGCATCAAGGAACGAGGTGAAGCGTCCGAGGTTATCGTTTTGTCCATCGGGACCGCAGATTCTCAGCAACAGCTGCGTACGGGCCTGGCCATGGGCGCGGATCGGGCGATCCTGGTTGAGACCGAAACATCGACCGACCCCCTGACGGCGGCGCGGATTTTCAAAGCAATCGTTGAACGCGAAAATGTGGACCTCGTCATCCTCGGCAAACAGGCGATCGACGATGACAACAGCCAAACCGGCCAGATGCTGGCGGCTGTCTGGGGACGCCCGCAGGCGACGTTTGCATCGGAAGTAAGCTTTGATGGGGATACGGCGCGTGTGACCCGCGAGGTGGACATCGGCCTTGAGACCATTGAGATCGACCTGCCGGCCGTCATCACCGTGGATTTGCGGCTAAACGAACCTCGCTACGTCAAGTTGCCCGACATCATGAAAGCCAAGAAAAAGCCACTCGATCAAATCCCGTTCGCCGAACTTGGCGTCGAATCCGCGCCGCGCACAAATGAATTGAAATTCGAGCCCCCTGAAGGCCGGCAGCGCGGCATCATGGTGGAAGACGTGGCCGGGCTGGTGGCGGCCCTTAAAGACAAAGGACTCGTGTGATGTCGAAAGTACTGGTAATTGCCGAGCACAATGGTGCAGCACTGAATCCGAGCACGGCCAAGTGCGTTGCATGTGCGAAACAAATTGAAGGCGCAGAGATCGATGTTGCCGTCTTTGCGGCCTCCGCTTCCGCTGTTGCCGCTGAAGCGGCAACAATCAGCGGCGTCGGGCGCGTTCTTACTGTAGAACGCGAAGAGAATGATCCTGCTATTGCGGCGCTTCTTGCGCCGCAAATAGCCGCGTTGGCGTCTTCCTACAGCCACGTGTTCGGACCGTCGACGGCCTTCGGGAAAGACGTCATGCCGCGGGCCGCTGCTTTGCTGGGGGTCAACCAGATTAGCGATATCATGAGTGTCGAAGGGACACATCGCTTCAAGCGGCCGATATACGCGGGCAACGCGATTCTCACGGTCGAGGCACCCGCAGACAGCGTGGTCGTGGCAACAGTTCGAACCGCCTCGTACCAGGCCGCCGAGGGCGACAACTCCGCTGCGATCGAAAGCACGACTGTTGACGTCGAGCTTCCGACGCACACCCGCTTTGTCGAAGTGCAGACCGGCCAGTCCGATCGTCCCGACCTGCAGGCCGCGGCCAAAGTGGTCTCTGGTGGTCGAGCGTTGGGAAGTGAAGAGAATTTCGAGCTGATCTACAAGCTGGCGGACAAACTCGGCGCAGCCATCGGTTCATCCCGCGCCGCAGTCGACGCCGGTTATGTGCCACCGGAAACCCAGGTTGGACAAACGGGTCAGATCATAGCGCCGGACCTGTATATCGCTATCGGCATTTCCGGGGCGATTCAGCACATCACCGGTATCAAGGATGCGGGCACAATCGTCGCGATCAACAAAGACGAGGAAGCCCCGATCTTCGAAGTTTCGGACATCGGACTCGTCGGCGACCTGTTCAGCATCGTGCCGGAACTGACGGATGCACTAAGCTAGCGCCAGTTGTTCCCTGCGCCTAAAGGGCGGCGAGAATGGCCTCCGCTTTGCTGACTTCGAACTGCCCTGGCGCTTCAACGGCAACATGAGTAGCGACACCATCGTCGACGACGATTGCGAACCGCTGGCCACGCATGCCCATTCCAAAGCCTGTGGCGTCCATCTCAAGCCCTAACGCCCTGCTGTATTCACCATTGCCGTCGGCGAGCATCATGACATTGTCGCCGACACCGCGATCCTTCCCCCAGGCATCCATGACGAAGACGTCGTTGACCGCCATACAGGCAATCGTGTCGACACCTTTGGCCTGCAGCTTGGCCGCTTCATCGACAAATCCCGGCAGATGATTCATCGAACATGTCGGCGTGAAAGCACCCGGTACGGAAACGAGTACTACTTTTTTCCCCGCGAACAAGTCATCGCTGGAAATAGCGCCGGGGCCTTTGTCGGTCATGACGCCGAAAACGCCGGATGGCATCTTCTGGCCAACTGAGATGGTCATCAATAATTACTCCTGTTGAGGTATTGAGATTGTGGGCATAATCGGCAATGCTTTTTGCCCGCCTTTGATCGATTCTAGCAGGAAGAGAAACACTATGGACTTTGCATTAACCGAGGAGCAGCAGCTCATACAGGACGCCGCTCGCGAATTTGCCCAGAATGAGATTGCCCCTATCGCCGCAGAGTTTGATGCAAGCGGCGAGTTCCCGCTGGAGACCATTCGGCAGGCCGGTGAACTGGGATTCATGGGCATCGAGATACCCGAGGAATACGGCGGATCGGGCCTGGATTCAATTAGCTATGTGCTTGTTATGGAAGAGATTTCTGCGGCAGATGCCGCACATGGCACGATCGTATCGGTGAATAACTCGCTGTTTGGCGTGCCGTTGCTCGAGTTCGGTACCGAAGAACAAAAACAAAAATACCTTCGTCCGGTCGCGTCTGGTGAGGTTAACGGTGCCTATGCCCTAACCGAACCACAGTCGGGATCTGATGCGGCGACCATGCGCACTCGGGCGGAGCGCTCTGCCGACGGTTCGACTTACAAGCTGAACGGTAAGAAATCCTGGATCACGTCGGGACCGGTCGCAAAATACATGATCGTGTTCACGCAGACACTCGACAGCAGCGGCGAGTCCGTCGGTATCAGCGCTTTTGTAATCGATACCGACAAGCCGGGATTCCGCGTCGGCAAGACGGAGCCGAAACTCGGTATCCGTGCTTCGGCAACCTGCGAAATTGAATTCGAAGATTACTTGTGCCCGGTTGAGAATCGCATCGGCGACGAAGGAAAAGGCTTCAAGATCGCGCTAACCGTGCTCGATGCCGGACGCGTTGGCGTTGCGGCACAAGCCATCGGAATTGCTCAAGCCGCTTACGCTGCAGCCGTCGAGTATTCGAGGGAACGCAAGGCCTTCGGCGCGCCGATAGGCAGTTTCCAGGCGATTCAGGACAAGATCGCCGATATGAAAATGCGTATCGACGCATCACAGCTGTTGGTACTACGAGCGGCCTGGTCAAAGCAGCAGGCAAAGAAGACCGGCGCGCGAAATACGCTGAATTCGAGCATCGCCAAGCTCTACGCTTCCGAAACTGCGATGTTCGTGACCCACCAGGCACTGCAGATTCACGGTGGCATGGGCTACAGCAAGGAACTGCCGCTGGAAAGGTATTTCCGCGACGCGAAAATCACCGAGATCTATGAAGGTACCAGCGAGATTCAACGCATGGTGATTGGGCGAGCCGAGACTGGCCTGCGCTAGTAGTCGTTTTCCGCAACGTGAACAACGAGCCCGTCCAGTTTATCTGACACCTCGATCTGGCAGGTTAGTCGACTGTTCGGCTTACGCTCAAATGCCGCATCGAGCATGCTGTCTTCCATATCATCCATTTCCGGCATTTTATCGAGCCAGGCCTCGTCGATATAGCTGTGGCAGGTTGCGCAGGCGCAGGCGCCGCCACACTCGGCCACAATGCCGTCTATATCATTGTTTATGGCACCTTCCATAACCGAATAGCCGTTTTCTACCTCGACTTCATGACGGATTCCATCGGTGGCGACATAAGTGATCTTTGGCATTTGTGTATCCCGTAATATCGACGCGCAATTCTAGGGGCGTTGACCGTTTCCGGTCAACGCCCCATTAATATAGTCAAATATGCGGGGTTGTTGCTGGCTTGCCGCGTTAGACGCGAGCGGCTTTGGCTTTCTTCGCGTCCAGTTCCTGGCGTTTCTTGCGAGCGGCTTCTTCGGCGAGCTTGATCTGGCGATTACGCTCAACATCAGCATCGATAACCCGTATCCACTGGCCCGCTGTCCGCACAGAGCGCGGCGTCTGAGCCGCTTTGCCAAAAGCGGCTTTGGCGTCCGAGTAGCGACGCAGGTTGTACAGGCACATACCGCGTGAAATCTGCATATTGTCCGGATTCTTCAGGCCGCCTTTTCGAATCGCTGTGTTAGCCGATTTCACACATTCCGAGTAGTTACCGACATTCAAGTACGCATTAGCCAGCCTTTGATCCAGTTCACCGTGTGTCGCAAGTTTCGCGGCAGCCTGTAGCGCCGGGATCGCCTTTTTGTCTTCCTGGGCCAACATCCACGCTTGTGACAACAATCGATAGTTCTTCTCGCTCTTTGGAACGATACCGGCGTTCATCTTTTCGTCCAGCAGTGTTGCCGCTTTGTAGGGAACTTCGGCCTGCAGGTAAAGCTGTGCCATGGTCACGAATTCGGTGTCTTTCTCCAACATGCCCTGCGTGTGGGCCGCATCGTAAGCGTAAATCAGTTTCTCGTCTTCGCCGAGTTCCGTAAACGCACCGGCCAGAGACTTCCAGTAACGTGCTTTTGGCCAGTTCTCGAGCAGGATAATTTGTATGTCACGGACTTTCTCGTAGTTCTCCTGCTGGAAATACGCGAAGTTAAGCAAGCCGTACCAGTTCTCCTTCGGCTCCAGGTTGCGTTCTCTCGCGACGCGCATCGCGTTTTCTATTGGCGCCACCATCTCTTTGTAGCGGCTCAGGTTATAGAGGATCTGCGCGCGCAAAATAAATGGCTCGGGTGCGGGGTTGGTCTCAAGCACGAACCACTTGTCCAACGTATTCAGCGCTTTTCCATACTGCTCTTCCATCGTCAACAACTGCGCCATCGTAAACGTCGTTTGCTTGGCCATCTGTGGCTCAAGGGTCGGAATCGCAAGCATCCTCTCATAAGTGCGAATCGCGTTTTTTGTATCGTCCATGTTGTAATAGACGAAGCCAATGTAGTTCAGAACATTGGCCTGCTCGTACTCGGTAAGCTTGTCAGGATTGTAAAGATTATTCAGGCTCTTAAGTGCCCCGTTGTAGTTTTTCGCATCCACCATTTCCTGGGCTTTCTGAATGCGCTCGTACACTTCCTTGCTAACTGCCTGTGCCTGCTTGGTCTTGGTTTTGTCTCTGTCTTCGTCGGTCGCTCTTTGCGCCCCGGCAGTACCAAATGCAAGTACGCCAACGATCAAAGCGAGGCATAGCTTCAAAGAAATTCCGCGATTCATGTTCATGTCAAAAAAGATCCTCTTGGATGACTTTTCCGCCTTCGCACTTGGCAGGCGTTATTCCTCAAGCTGGAATGAAATTCGGGTCTTTACCCCCGACACATCGACAGGCACGCCGTCGACTACCCGCGGTTTGTACTTGAACTTCAGAACGGCACGGATGGCCGCGCGCTCAAACAGGCTGCTTGACGATTGCAGAACAATTGGGTCTCTGACAGTCCCCGCGGTCGTGACCGTGAAGGACAAATCGACAAAGCCCTCGAGACCCCTCGACAGAGCTCGGGCGGGGTAAACCGGCGCAACGCGCACGATGGGCAGGTAATCGCCTTCCGCGATGTTCATGCCGCCGGGGCCACCGATATCCGTGTCCGCGGTGACTGATGGCGCAGCAACGTTGATGCTGGGCGCGTCAGGATTGATGTTGTCCAATTCCTGGGGCGGAGTCTCAGGCGGCGTCTCGGGTGGTTTCGGCGGTTTCTCAGGAGTCAGATCCGCGAGGTTGAGGTTTTCATTTCGCTTTACGCGGACGAACTCAAGCTTGTGGCGTTCGCGTGGATCTGTCAGCGCGGTTTTACCCGTGACAATGAGTAACTGCATGACGAACAGCAAGCTCAGCGTAACGATCGTGCCGATCACTATTGAAAATACATAACGACCTATCATGGTCCGGTTCTCCTCAACGGGAATTGCCGATGTATGTCGCCGACAACTCCATTGTAATTCGACAAACTTCCTGCGCCGTTGTTCCTAGCCGTCATCGGATGCGATTGCTACGTTAGCAACGCCCGCACCCTTCGCCGCTTCCATGACGATAACCAACGTCTCGTGAGTCGATTTTTCGTCAGCCTGTATGACGATTGACCCTTTCGGGTTTTCCGCGTGCAAACGCTCGAGGATCGAGCGAACCGCGCGCGGGTCTCGCTTCTGGCGATCAATCCAGATCTCGTCATTCGCACTGATCGCGATCAGTATGGATGCGTCGTCCTGAGAATCCGCGGTCACCGTGTCCGGACGTTCGACCTGGATGCCAGCTTCCTTGATAAACGTCGCCGTCACGATGAAGAAAATGAGCATGATGAACACGACGTCCAGCATCGGCGTCAGGTTGATCTCATTTTCTTCCTCGTCGACACCAATCGACCCTTGTTTTCTTCGCATTAGCTATTGTCCCGTTGAGTGCAGGGCTATCGTTTGTCCGCGATCGAAATGTTGTAGACCCCGGCGCTTCGTGAGGAATCCATTACTTCCACAAGTACTTTATTCGATGACTTGTTATCCGCCTGGATCACCACAGATCCTTTCGGGTTCTCTGCATGCAGCCTCTCAATGTTTGCACGGACCGCACGCGGATCGATCAGACGCCTATCGATAAAGATCTCATCGTTGGAACTGATCACCACAAGAATATTCGCCTCTTCCGGCTTGGACTCTGTGACCGGAGCATCAGGCCGGTTGACGTCGATTCCTGATTCTTTAATGAACGAAGCCGTCACAATAAAGAATATGAGCATGATGAACACGACGTCCAGCATCGGCGTCAGGTTGATTTCATTCTCATCCTCGTCGACATGAATATCATCCAGATGTTTTCGCATGGCGACTGTCCTTTAGTGATCCATCGTGAGCGAATCCTCAAGGAATTCGACTTCACGAGCGGCGCGGCGAGACAAAAGAGTGACCAGGAGGACGCCTGAAAGCGCCCCGACCATCCCTGCCATGGTCGGTACCGTGGCCTGAGATACGCCGGCGGCCATCGCACGGACGTTGCCCGAACCGGAAACCGCCATGACCTGGAACACGCTGATCATGCCCGTTACCGTGCCGAGCAGGCCGAGTAAGGGACACAGTGCAACGAGCGTCTGAATCAGGTTGATTCCCCGATTCGTCGCTTCACTGAAGCGCGAGATCATCAGCTCGCGAATCTGTTTCGCGTTCCAGGACTTACGTTCCGGTCGTGATTCCCAATTATCATAAATCTCGCGCGACATCGCGCCCATCGACGTACGGAAGAACATGATCCGCTCGACGATGACGACCCACATCAGGAAGATCGTCACTGCGATGACCTTGAGGACCGGGCCACCCAGACTCATGAAATCTCGTATGGCTTCGAAACTATCGGCAAGCCAAAGCATGGCAACTCCTTTCGGCTTCAGCCTTTCCGTTCGGAGTGCTGTGCCACGAGGCCAGCGCTCTGAGACTGAAGGATGTTGACGATCTTGCGGCTCTGACCACTGACAACCGTGTGCAGCAATACCATGGGAATTGCCACGACAAGTCCGAGTACCGTTGTCATCAACGCCTGCGAGATACCGCCGGCCATCATCTTCGGATCACCCGCACCGTAAAGTGTGATCACCTGGAAGGTCTTGATCATACCGGTAACCGTACCGAGCAGACCCATGAGCGGTGCGACAGCCGAAACGACCTTGATGAACAGCAGTCCCTTGGTGAGCGCCGGCATCTCCTTCAGTGCCGCCTCGCTGAGTTTCAGCTCGATGGTCTCGGTATCGGCGCCCTTGTTGCTCTCGTAGGCAGCCAGTACGCGACCCAGCGGGTTGTCGGTGCTGGCCGTGTCCCGCTTCAGCTGAGCAGTGACCTTGCGGCTGGCTGTGGACAGTGCGAAAAAGCGAAGTATCGCGATTATCAGGCCAATGATGCCGAGCGCAATAATGCAGTAGCCGACGATGCCACCCTGCTCGATGCGGTCTTTGACGGTCGGCGATTCAACGAGCAATCCGAGAATGCCACCCTTGGTCACATCGATACCGAAATCGACGGCACCGCCATCAGCATCCATCATGTCACCGGCCGTGGACGCATAACGCCCTTCCGGCTGACGCAGCAGCTCGGCGATCGACTTCTCACCCGAGTCATACTCCAGGTAGCCGTTCTCGGAAACGATGTTGAAAGCGCCTACCCGAACAACTTCCATTTCTTCCTGCTGTCCATCGGCTTTCGTTACAAGGTGGGTAAACCGGGTAACCTTGCCGGTCTCGACAACTTCCTTCTGCAGCATTCCCCACAAAGTCTCGATGTCTTCAATCGAGGCGAGGCTGCTGGCTCCGGCCATCTTGGCGCCGAGCTCAAAGAGAAACTCCGAACGATCCGGAAATTCAATGTTGGTCAGCGAGGCGCTGAATCGGCCCTGCGCATCACCGGAAACGGTCTGCAGGACGCCAAACAGCTCTTTAAGGGCGCCCAGGCGCTCGTCGAGAGCCTGACGTGCCGTAATGATCTGCTGCTGGTTCTTCTCGAACTGCTGCTCGAGGGCTGCACTCGTTTGTTCTTCACGAGTTCGCTCTGCACGTGCCTGGTTCAGGAGCGACTGCTGCTGATTCTTGTTCTGTGCGAACGCAGCTTCACGTTTGCGCGCTTCCTGAGAGTCACGTGCCTGTCCCTGCTCGATCAGACGCAAAAGCTCAGCCATGCTGCGAGCATCGTCAGCCTGTGCGTTTGCCGTACCAACAAAACCCAGACTCAGCAGTCCGGCGGCAATAATGAGTGTAATACGTTTCATTTAGTTAGCCTCCGCAGCTGGAACGGGAACAATAATGAGTTCCGGTGCAATTAATTGTCTGGCTACACGCAAACCTTTGCGCACTTCGTTGCGCGCCGAGTCGTCCACGACCCAGCTACGCGCTTCATTGTCCCAACGACCGGTGATCTTGGTGTCGTCAGACTGGAAGTAGAGCCCGATGCGACCGATGCGAAGCATGTTGAACGAGCGCGTGGCACCGTCAATTGTCAAAGACTGGGAATAATTCTCAATGGTCGTGCCGTAGTCATTCTCGATCTGGTACGCCTCCATCACCTTGCGGAATTTCTCGGCGACGCTGACGTCGGAGCGCTCCATGATGCCTTTCAGATCTGCGATGCGCTTGTTGCGTTCATCCATCAGGAACGGAATGTCGAGCTTCACGGACTGGTCGAGTCCGTCGATCATTCGTTCCATCAGGGGAAAGATCTGGCGGTTAATGACATCGACCTGGTCCATCGACAATCCGATGTCTTCCAGAACGGCCGACTGCCCTTCAACCTGGGCCCGCATCAGCCGGTTGTAGACCTTGAGTCCGTCGATTTCCTTGTTAATCGCCCTGTACTGGTCCTCGAGGGAACGAGTACCTTCAACAATCTTGTTGATACGCTCCTGCGATTGCTGCGCAAGGTTCAATCTGCGTTGATCAGCCTGCAATACCTGATTGACGGACTGGGCGAATACGCTGCCGGAAAGCAAAATCACCGTTGTTGCGAAAAACGCTGCGGTAATGCGCCGACTGCTGCTAATGCACCGATTCATGAACGCTCCTTAAAGGTCGTATGTTGTTGTTAATAGTTACGGAGAGACATGCAACGTATCCACTGAATACATGCACAACTGAAAACTGATAATGCAGATCATGTCGTAATTTGTGCACGGCTCCTCTCCACCCACGCCGCGCGACGACAAACTTTCCTGGAACTTTAATTTTCTCTCTACTAGTTAATTCTTGGCCGCCGTGACATTGCCAGAGCTTCCCCGCCAAGTGTTCCTATAATTTTGTAACGTCCCCTGTACTTCGTCGCCAAGAATAACACATGCTTGCCAGATCGCCAGCCCATGAACTACATAAGTCTTAACAACATATCGGTCCTTTCGTATTCCGTGTTTAACATGCAGCGGCACGATCACGAAGCCGCTAATGGCCGGCCAGACCGGCGCGTTCAGGGTAAGGTGTTTTTGAGGCCTATATATAAGGTCGCATGACGCTGTAGCGTAAATTCAAGTTAACCCTTTTTAATTATGAGCTTAGGAATATTTGTTAATCGGATTTGTTTAGTAACACGCGTAACTGGTTATGCAACGGTTGACATCATTCCTGCGTTACAACATGATTCGGCGCTATGACTGGATCGCAACATAACCCACAGGCCAGCAGCCTGCGCGTATCGCGACTTGCCCTTCTGCTCCTCGGGAGGCACAGCGGGTAGCGCGTATCCAGCGTACGGACACGTAAACCCCGCATCCAAACGGATAGTGGGGTTTTTTTTATGAGAATTGCATCAGGCTGAGGAACAACCATGCAAATGTACTCCGAATCAGACGTCGACATTTCCTGCCTGGCAAAAAGCCAGATCACCATACTGGGCTACGGCAGCCAGGGCCGCGCGCATGCCTTGAATCTCAAGGACAGCGGTTTCAATGTCGTCGTGGGTTTGCGCAAGAGCGGCGCGAGCTGGGCCAAGGCGGAGGCTGACGGACTGGTCGTTATGGAGCCGAACGACTCGGTCAAGACTGCGAAGATCGTCATGTTCCTCACGCCGGATATGGTTCAGAAATCACTTTATGAGTCCGTCGTGGACGACATCGACAATGGCGCCACACTGATGTTCGCGCACGGGTTTGCTGTTCACTACAAGCAGATTGAAGCGCGCAGCGACCTGAATGTCGCGTTGATTGCCCCCAAAGGACCGGGCGGTTTGGTGCGTCGGCAATACGAAGAAGGCCACGGCGTTCCCTGTCTTGTCGCGGTGCACCAGGATGCCAGCGGCGACGCCCTCAAAATCGCCCTGGCCTACTCGGCCGGTATTGGTGGCGCACGAGCCGGCGTGATCGAGACGACCTTTGCCGAGGAAACCGAAACGGACCTGTTCGGCGAACAGGCTGTACTTTGCGGTGGCGCCACCGAGTTGATTGTCGCGGGCTTCGAGACGCTGGTCGAGGCCGGGTATCAGCCGGAGGTCGCCTACTACGAGGTCATGCACGAACTCAAGCTGATCGTCGATTTACTGCATGAGGGCGGTCTCAGGAAGATGCACAAATTCATCAGCGACACGGCCGCCTGGGGCGACATGGTCAGCGGGCCGCGAGTCGTGGATGCAGTCATCGCGCGCTGCGATGAAAGAGATACTCACCGAGATCCAGGACGGCACGTTCGCCAGGAACTGGATTGCCGAAAACCAAAACGGCATGCCGGAGTTCAAACGCAGGATGCAGGCTGACCTCGATCACCCGATCGAGAAAGTCGGTGCTGACCTGCGCAGCCGCATGGACTGGCTCGAAGACTAGTCCGCCCGCTATTTAACGCATCCGAGGAAAAACCGGAGGATCAATCCGATGTCCGACAAGCAAATCCGCATTTTCGACACGACCTTGCGTGACGGGGAACAAGCACCGGGCTGCAGCATGACGCTCAGCGAAAAACTCCGTGTTGCAAAGGCGCTGTCAGAACTCAGGGTCGATGTCATCGAAGCGGGTTTCCCGGCCGCCTCCCCCGGCGATTTCGAGTCTGTCAAAGCAATCGCTGACAGGAACTTCGGTCCCATCATCTGCGGTCTTGCGCGCTGCAATGCTGGTGACATCCAAAAAGTTTACGAAGCAGTCAAAGGCGCGGATCGTCACCGTATCCACGTGTTCGTCGCAACCAGCGCAATTCATCGCGAGCACAAGCTCAAGATGGCGAAGGAAGAGATCATCAAGAGGGCCGTCGGTGCGATCGAAATGGCTCGAGAACTCGTCGATGACGTGGAGTTTTCGCCCGAGGATGCCTCGCGCACCGAGCTTTCCTACCTCGCCGAAGTGGTTTCCGCTGCGATCGAGGCCGGGGCAACAACCGTGAATATCCCGGATACGGTCGGCTACACGGTTCCCGCCGAGTTCGATCGCTTGTTCCGGTATCTCAAGGAACACGTCGCCAATATCGATAACGTTATTCTGAGCGTGCACTGCCACAACGATCTCGGCATGGCTGTCGCCAACAGCCTGGCGGCTGTCAATGCGGGCGCCCGTCAGATCGAGTGCACAATTAACGGTATCGGCGAACGTGCCGGAAATTGCAGCCTCGAAGAAGCGGTTATGGCTATCAAGACCCGGGCCGAGTTCTTCGGCCTCGAAACCGGAATCGATACGACACGGCTCTACCCGACCTCGCGCCTGGTTTCGAATATTACCGGCATGCACACGCCGCGAAACAAAGCGATCGTTGGCGAAAACGCGTTCGCGCATGAAGCCGGCATTCACCAGCATGGCATGCTGCAGCACGCGTCGACGTACGAGATCATGCGGCCGGAAGATGTGGGCCTGAGCCGGTCCAATCTCGTCATGGGCAAGCATAGCGGTCGGCACGCGTTTCGCGATCGTGTGGCCGAGCTGGGATTTGAACTCGACGAGTTCGAGACCAATCGCGCCTTTCAGGAATTCAAGAAGCTCGCCGACAAGAAAAAAGACGTTTATGACGGCGATATCGAGGCAATCATCATGAATGCCGACAGTGCATCGTCCGGTCCGTGGACACTGAAGTCGCTCGAAGTTCAAACACACACCGACCAGCCGGCAACGGCTGCCGTCACGCTCATTGGCGAGGATGGCGAGGACAAGACGGAGAGCGCACACGGTGACGGTCCGGTTGCCGCTGCGTTTCTCGCGCTTGAGCAAGCGACAGGTGTGCAGCTGACGCTGAAGAACTTTGAGCTGCACAGTGCATCGATCGGCGAGGACGCCCAGGGCGAAGTCACCGTTACCGCCGAATATGACGGAGAAAGCTATCGTGGTCGCGGCGCCAGCGTCGATATCGTCGAAGCCGGTTGCCGCGCCTGCCTCGAGGTGATGAACCGCATTCTTCGCCGCAAGCAGTACGGGCGCTCCGGGCCCGGCAGGCCAACACCCGAACAAGCAACGATCTAGGCTGTCAGCGCGGTGAGCAATACAACGCTGTTCGAAAAAGTCTGGTCGGACCACGTCGTCGTTGAGGAGACGCCCGAGACGCCGGCAGTGCTGTACATCGACCTGCACATCATCCACGAGGTAACCACTCCGCAGGCATTCACCGTGCTGCGGGAAAGTGGACTGAGCGTGCGACGGCCGGACCTGACGCTGCCAACCATGGATCACTCGACCCCGACGACCCCTGTCTCCAGTTTCCGCGACCTGGCCGTGGTCGGCGAAAGCGCCGCCAACCAGATCCGGCAAATGGAAACGAATTGCAGGGACTTCGGGCTGGACCTGATCGGCTTCGGCAACGAATTCCGCGGCATCGTGCACGTCATCGGACCGGAACTCGGCGCAACTCAGCCCGGTAAGACGATCGTCTGTGGCGACAGCCACTCCAGCACGCATGGCGCATTTGGTGCCCTCGCATTTGGGATCGGTACGACCGAGGTTGGCCATGTGCTGGCAACGCAATGCCTGCTGCAGCGCAAACCGAAAACGCTGGCCGTCAATATCGACGGAAAAATGCCCGCGGGTGTGTCCGCCAAAGACCTCATCCTCGCGGTGATCGGCAAGATCGGTGTCGACGGCGGGACAGGACACGTCATCGAATATCGCGGCGATGCGATAACGGCGCTCGACATGGAAAGCCGCATGACGATATGCAATATGTCGATCGAAGGCGGCGCGCGAGCAGGAATGATCGCTCCCGACGATACGACCTTTGAATACCTTTCCGGTCGTCCGCGATCGCCGCAAGGCGCCGATTGGGATGCCGCCGTCGCGCGCTGGAAACAACTGCAAAGCGATGACGACGCACGATTCGACAAGTCGGTCACACTCGCAGCCGATGCGCTGCAGCCCATGGTCACATTCGGCACCAATCCAGGCATGGTAATCGGGATCAACGACCCTGTTCCGCAGGGCGGCGATGACCCGAGCTTCAGGAAGGCGCTGTCTTACATGCAAATCGAATCCGGCAAACCAATGACAGAAAACCCCGTGGATGTCGTGTTCGTGGGCAGCTGCACCAACGGCCGCCTGTCCGATATCGAAGAAGTCGCCCGCATACTCAGGGGCCGAAAAATCGCTGCTGGCGTGCGCATGCTGGTCGTGCCCGGATCGCAGCAGGTGAAAAACCAGGCCGAAGCAAAAGGCCTCGATCGGATTATCGTTGCGGCCGGTGCCGAATGGCGCGAGGCTGGCTGCTCGATGTGCATCGGCATGAACGGCGACACGGTCCCGCAGGGCAAGCTCAGTGTCAGTACAAGCAATCGCAATTTCGAGGGACGCCAGGGCATGGGCGCCCGCACCGTGCTGGCGAGCCCGGCCACCGCGGCCGCCTCGGCAATACGCGGTCGTGTGGCCGATCCCAGGACATTCGCATGAAAGCCGTCACGCACATAAAGTCACGCACGGTCGTGCTGCCGACCAAGGATATCGATACTGACCAGATCATCCCTGCGCGCTTCCTGACGACCACATCGCGCGACGGTCTCGGCCAAAGTGCGTTTTACGATCTTCGCTACCACGAGGATGGCAGCGCGAAGACCGAGTTTCCCCTTAACCAGGCCACGGCACGAAGCTGCGAGCTCCTCGTTGCCGGCAATAACTTTGGCTGCGGTTCGTCTCGCGAGCATGCGCCATGGGCCCTGCTCGATTATGGCTTCAAGGCCGTCATCTCGACAGAAATTGCCGACATTTTTCGCAACAACTCGCTGAAAAATGGTCTTGTGCCAGTCGTCGTCGATAAGAAAATCCACCGATGGCTGCTCGACAACCCGGGCGCCGAGCTGGAAATCGACGTGGCAAATGCAACGCTCACGATGCCCGATGGCAAGACCATCGAGTTCCCGATCGACGGGTTCGCGAAATACTGCCTGGTCGAGGGAATCGATCAACTGGGTTTCCTGCAGCAACACCTGGACCGGATAGCGAACTTCGAGGAGACGCGTGCATGGAAGCCGTAGTCGTATTACTCCCCGGCGATGGTATCGGTCCTGATGTAACGGCCTGCGCAAGGCAGGTGTTGCAGACTGTCGCTGACCAGTACGGCCATCGCTTCACGTTCAGGGAAGAACTGATGGGCGGCGCCGCCATCGACGCCTGCGGCGACCCGTTACCGTCTGCGACGATAGACAGCTGCGAGTCCAGCGACGCCGTGCTGCTGGGCGCTGTCGGTGGACCGAAGTGGTCCGATCCGAACGCGGCCGTCCGTCCCGAGCAGGGCCTGCTCAAGCTTCGCTCCGTGCTCGGCGTGTATGCCAATCTGCGACCGGTCAAAATCTACGACGAGCTCGCCGGAGCATCGCCGCTGAAACCTGAAATTCTCGACGGCGTCGACCTGCTTGTCGTACGTGAACTGACGGGCGGTATCTATTTCGGCGAAAAAACCCGCGATGCGAATTCCGCGAGTGATCTTTGCGTCTACCATACGCATGAGGTCGAACGCATTGTTCGTGTTGCGGCCAAGCTCGCGCAAGGTCGGCGCAAGAAACTGTGTTCGGTCGACAAAGCGAACGTCCTCGAAACCTCACGCTTGTGGCGCGACACGACGGACCGTCTCATGGCAGCAGAGTTCGCTGACATTGAAGTAGAGACGCTACTCGTTGACGCCGCGGCGATGCATCTTTTGAGCCGTCCCAGCGACTTCGACGTGATCGTCACCGAGAACATGTTTGGCGATATCCTGACCGATGAAGCCTCCATGCTGGCGGGTTCGATGGGAATGTTGCCCTCGGCGTCCCTCGGTGATTCCACGCGCGGCCTCTACGAACCCATTCACGGCTCGGCACCCGACATCGCAGGTCGCGGTATCGCCAACCCCTGCGGCGCGATCGCGAGCGCTGCGCTACTTTTGCGTCATAGTCTCGGACTTGAGCAGGAAGCCACGGCGATAGAAACCGCAATCAGCAAGGCGATCGCAGGCGGCGCAAGAACCGCCGACATTGCCGCTCGCGGAGACACCCGGATCTCCACCACGGAAATGACCGACGCGATTATTCGCTGCCTGAACTGACCGCTTTGAGATTCGCGGAACCCCGGTTCGCAGCACGGAAGCGGGCAATCTTGTTGCCCAGTTTCTCGGTTTCGATCAGGAATCCGTCGTGCCCATGAGCCGACTCGAGGGTCTCGTAACGCGACCCCGGCAAATGTTCGGCAAGCACTTGTTGCTCTTCGGGCGGATACAACGCGTCTGTACTCACCGAGATCACCAACGCCGGTTGCAGAATTGATCGCAATATATCCGGATAGTCCCCCCTGTCTCGCGACAGGTCGTGCGTATGCATGGCATGAGTCAGCGTCACGTAGGTGTTGGCATCGAAACGATCGTTTATTTTCTCACCCTGATGTCGCAGGTAGGACTGCACCTGGTAAAGCTCGTCGGATTGCCGCTTGCGTCCGAAGCGACGGTCAAAGCTCTGCCAGCTCCGGTAGGTACAGATGGCCATCATGCGCGCGGCAGCGAGACCTTTCGTGGGGGGCGAGTCGTCGCCGTAGTAACCGCCGTTCCAGTTCGGGTCAGCGGCAATCGCGGCACGCTGCGCCTCGCTGACGCCAATACACCACGCGGAGTGGCGACCACCGACGCCGATCGGCACGATGCTGCCAACACGGTCTGGATAGGTGATTGCCCACTCGAGTGCCTGCATGCCACCCAGCGATGGCCCGGTTACGAGTTCCAGCCGTGCAACCCCCAGTTCATCGAGCAGGACGCGTTGCAGTTCCACCATGTCGCGCACTGAGATTGCGGGAAAATCGGCTCGATAACGCTCGGTCGAGCCCGGCTTGAGACTGACGGGCCCTGTCGTGCCATAACAGCTGCCCAGAATATTCGCGCAAATGATGTAATCGTTTGCCGGATCAAAGGCCTTGCCAGCGCCGATGATGTTGGGCCACCAGGCCTCGACATCGGCGGAGCCCGTCAGGGCATGACAAATCAGGATGGCGTGTTCGGCGGCGTTCGCCGGATCGCCCCAGGTTCGGTACGCAATCTCGACGTCTTTCAGGCCGGCCCCATTCTCAAGAACAAATTCACCGGGAACCGTAAGGTACTCGGTTTCCGCGGCAATTTGCGCCTTGAGGTAGTCGGGCAGGCTCACGGGCGTCAGCCGCAGGCCGCTGCAACAGGCTGCAGTTTTGTCGTCGAGGCAGCGGCTTCCAGAGCTGCCAGTACGTCGGCAAGCAGGTCTTCGGCAGACTCGAGGCCGACCGAGAGCCGAACCAGGTTGGTCCGGATGCCCGCTTCAGCCAGCGCTTCCTCGCTAACCGGGGCATGGGTCATCGAGCACGGATGGCACACCAGGCTTTCGACGCCGCCCAGTGATTCTGCCAGCGAGAAGAACTTCAGGCTTTCGACAAATGCCTTGACGGCCGCCTCACCGCCTTCGATTTCGAAACTGATCATGCCGCCGAATCCGCGCTGCTGACGTTTCGCAATCGCGTGTCCTGGATGTGATTCGAGACCCGGATAATAGACGCGATCCACGCAGGCATGTTCGTTGAGCTCATTGGCAATCAAGCTGGCGCTTTCTTCGTGCTGCCTGATTCGTGGGTGCAAGGTGCGAATGCCGCGCAGCGTCAGGTAGCTATCGAACGGTGCCCCGGTAATGCCGATGCAGTTCGCCCAGTAGGCAATCTGCTCGGCCAGCTCCTCCGTTGCAGCGACGACGCAGCCGCCGACCACATCGCTGTGCCCATTGATGTACTTGGTCGTCGAGTGAATGACGAGATCTGCGCCGAACTCGATCGGGTTTTGCAGCGCCGGCGAGAGAAACGTGTTGTCGACGGCAAACAACGCGCCGCAGTTCTTCGCAATTGCGGAGATTGCTTCGATGTCGACGATGCGCAGCAGCGGATTGGACGGCGTCTCAGCCAGGATGATTTTCGGGCCGCACTCGCAGGCGGCTTGCAGTGCTTCCAGGTCAGTCTGGTCGACAAATACAACGTCAAAAAGCCCTTTCTTTGATTGCTGCTCGAACAGGCGAAATGTTCCTCCGTAGCAATCATGCGGCGCGACGATGACATCACCGGGTTTGAGCAGCTGTGTCAGGAGCGTCAATGCTGCCATGCCCGATGACGTGACCACGGCTCCGGCACCGCCTTCAAGTTCGGCGAGTGCGTCCGCGAGCGCATCACGCGTCGGGTTGCCTGAGCGCGTGTAGTCGTACTGTCGCTTCTCACCAAAACCCGCGAACGCGAAGTTCGACGAAAGATGCAATGGCGGCACGACGGCACCGTGCTGTGTGTCGGATTCAATAGACGCACGTACGGCGCTGGTGGCTTTGCTGGCTTGGGAACTCATGGTCGGTCTCCGCTAAACGATTCCAATTACTTCTCATCGGAACCCTGCGAAGCCCGCAAGGGAGAGGTGTCCTGCCCTTCCTCCGGTTCGGTCCCGGAATGTTGCAGTAACCCTCATCTACCGATGCTTTGCGCAGTCGCAATGCATCGCAGGAGTTGGCACCTTTTCAGGATGGTTAGTCCTGAAGGTTGCCCCGGCGTCGTCGGGCCTATCCCTCGACCGGTCTCGATGAGTCTCAGCGAGTGTATGTGCAAAAACATTGAAGCGTCAAGGCATTCCGACCGGTTTTATTAGTCTCACAAGTAACCGTTTTTCCTAGGGTTATTCTCGAACGCCACAATATTTCCAAAAATTCGCACATGGCGGTTGCTATTGTTGTCTTAATGTAATAGCGTACTAACACGTTAATACATTGGTTGATTATGAAACCCAACCGCAACGAATCCGAGCGTCAGCAGCACGACGCCGAGGACGCACTTTTCGAGGCCGTCATTAGCCTGCGGAACCGCAGTGAGTGCCGTAATTTCTTCAAGGACCTGTGCACGCCGGCGGAGCTGCAGGCTCTCGTCGACCGCTGGCAGGTCGTCGAATACCTCGAGCAAGAGCTGCCCTATCGCAAGATCCACGACCTGACGGGCGTCAGCGTTACGACCATAGGCCGCGTGGCGCGCTTCCTCTCCGACGGTTTCGGTGGTTATCGCACAGCTATAGAGCGAACTCGCCCGCCTGAACGCCACACCTCCCACTAAGGAATATCCAATGGACACCCCTGAGCAGCGCATACAGATTGCGGTGCAAAAAACCGGCCGTCTGACCGAACACTCCATTGATCTCCTGGAGCGCTGCGGCCTGAAGATTACGAAGAGCAAGGACCGGTTGATTTGCTATGGCGAGAACATGCCGATCGACCTGCTGCTGGTGCGGGATGACGACATCCCGGGCCTGGTCAGCGAGGACGTCTGCGACCTGGGAATAGTCGGCCTGAATATTGTCGAGGAGAAACGCCTCAACCTGGAGTCCGAGGGCCGCGAAGGCCTGTTCAAGCAAATCTACGAACTCGATTTCGGGCATTGCCGGCTGGCGCTGGCGGCACCCGAGGCTACCGAGTATACGGGTCCGGCATCTCTAGAAAATAAAAGAATAGCAACAAGTTATGTCGGTATTGTAAGAAAGTACCTGAAGAATAATGGCATTAATGCGGAGACCGTGTACTTCTCAGGTGCGGTAGAGATTGCACCCAAACTCGGCCGAGCCGACTACATCTGCGACCTGGTCTCCACGGGTTCCACGCTCAAGGCCAACGGCCTGACCGAGGTCGACGTACTGATGGACAGCGAAGCGGTGGTCATCCAGACGCAGGCTCCACTGGGCGAGGAAAAGCAGGCGCTCGTCGACAAGATCCTGCAACGCCTCGATGGCGTACTGCAGGTGCGTGAGAGCAAGTACATCATGCTGCATGCGCCACGCTCGGCCCTGGCCGAAATCAGGGACCTCCTGCCGGGCTCCGAAGCCCCTACCGTGCTGCCGCTGGACGGAACTGATGACAAGGTCGCCGTACACGCGGTGTGCCGGGAGAACGTGTTCTGGGAAACCCTCGAAAACCTCAAAGCTGCCGGTGCGAGCTCCCTGCTCGTATTGCCGGTGGAAAAAATGCTCGCCTGACGCATGACCATTGAACTAAGAACCTGGTCCAGGCTGGGCGACGCGCAGCGTAGCGCCCTGCTGCAGCGGCCGGCCGTGGCCGACGATGCGGCCATCCGTGAAGCCGCGGCAGAGATCATCGCAGAGGTGCGTGAGCGAGGGGACTCGGCGCTGCGTGACTTGACGGAAAAGTACGATCGGGCCCGCGTTGACGATTTCCGTGTCACCGCCGACGAAATTGCGGCCGCGACGGCGCAACTGACGCAGGGCCAAGTCGACGCAATAGACCTCGCGATCAGGAACGTGCGGCGTTTTCACGAGCAACAACGTCCGGCGCCGCTACTCGTTGAAACCATGCCGGGCGTCGTCTGTGAGCGCGTGAGCCACGCTCTCGACGCTGTCGGACTGTACGTGCCGGCCGGCACCGCGCCGTTGCCCTCCGCGGCCATCATGCTGGCCGTGCCTGCGATGATCGCCGGCTGTCCCACCCAGATCCTGTGCACCCCGCCCCGCCCCGATGGCAGTGCTGATCCGGCGGTACTCGTTGCGGCCACTCGCGCGGGAGTTGAGGACATTTACAAGATCGGTGGCGCACAGGCGATAGCGGCTATGGCGTACGGTACTGAAAGCGTGCCCAAGGTCTGCAAGGTGTTCGGGCCGGGCAATGCCTGGGTCACGAGCGCAAAAGCGCTTGTCAGCGGCGATCCTGCCGGCGCGGCCATTGATATGCCGGCGGGCCCTTCGGAAGTGCTGGTCATCGCGGACTCGAGCGCTTCGGCCGAGTTCGTGGCCTCGGATTTGTTGTCGCAGGCAGAGCATGGCGTGGACTCGCAGGTTGTGTTGGTCACGACTTCCAAAGAACTCGCGGCGGAAGTTGTTGCGCAACTCGATCAACAGCTGGCCGAATTATCGCGAGCGAAGATCGCCGCGGAGTCACTCAAACATGCCCGCGTCTTCATCGTTCCGGATCTCGAAACGGCGGTATCGGTCAGCAACCGCTACGCACCCGAGCACCTGATCTTGCAGGTCGAAAACCCACGTGAGCTGCTGCCAGAACTGCGTAACGCGGGTTCGGTCTTTGTCGGGCCCTGGACACCGGAGTCAGTTGGCGACTACTGCAGCGGCACGAATCACGTTTTGCCAACCTACGGTTTCGCACGAACTTACAGTGGCCTTGGCCTCGATCAGTTCATGCGCCAGATGACCGTGCAGGAACTGAGCCGCGAGGGCCTTGCCAGTCTCGGTGACGCCGTGGTTACCTTGGCCGGCCTCGAGGGCCTGGATGCGCATGCAGAGGCCGTGCGTCGCAGGTTGAGGTCACCCTCGTGAGCATCGCGAAACTTGCGCGTCCCGAGATTCAGGCCTTGCGCGCTTACGAAGCGGCTGAGCAGGTTGACGACACGGTGCGTCTGAACGCCAATGAGTCGCCGATCGTCAGCGCCGTCGATCATTTCCGGCGTCCCTTGAACCGCTACCCTGAAGTCCGTCCACAGAAACTCCAGCGTCTGCTTGCCGCCCGATTCGGCTGTGGACCGGACAAATTGCTGGTGACGCGCGGCTCCAGCGAGGCTATCGATCTGCTGGTCCGGACGTTTTGTCGCGCCGGCAAAGACAGCGTTGTGACAACTTCGCCTTCGTTTTCCATGTACCGGCACTATGCCGAGATACAAGGCGCCAATTTTATCGAGGTTGCGACGCGGGCAAGGGAGAACTTCGCCATCGACGTCAACGCAGTGTTGGCTGCCTGTGACGCATCGACGCGCCTGATATTCATTTGCTCGCCAAACAACCCGACCGGAACGACATTGCCGCGAGACCAGCTCGAAAAGCTCCTGCAAGGTCGCGGTGACAAGTCAGCCATCGTCGTCGACGAAGCTTACGTCGAATTCGGCGATGCGCCCTCCGTTATTGAACTGCTCGACGAGTACCCGAACCTGCTGGTTCTTCGAACCCTGTCAAAAGCACTGGGCTTCGCGGGCGCACGCTGCGGCGCGGTAATCGGTCCCGAAGCCGTCATTCGAATGCTGAGTGCGGTACAAGCGCCCTACGCCCTTGCGACACCCGTCGTCGAATGCGTTGAGGACGCGTTGCAGGATGAACAGCTGGCGCTCGCCGAGCGCGCCGTGGCGCGGATTATCAAGGAACGGGAGCGATTGATGCGCGAAATCACCGATTTCGATTTCGTTAGGAAAATCTGGCCGAGTGACGCGAATTTCTTCCTGATCGAGGTCGACGACGCAGCGAAAGTATTACGACGTTGCCAGGAGCATCGCGTGCTGCTGCGACATTTCGGTGGCGACCTCGCTACCTGCATACGCATCACCGTCGGCAGCGCGGACGATAACGATCAATTACTCAGCGCACTCGAAACGCTAAAAGGTTCAGAATCATGTCCGTAAAAGTACTGTTCATCGATCGTGACGGTACGTTGATCGAAGAGCCCGGGGATAACCAGGTTGATGCCGTCGAGAAAATCAAACTCGTCGACAATGTTATTCCGGCATTACTTGAACTGGCGAAACACGGCTTCCGCTTTGTCATGGTCAGCAACCAGGACGGCCTCGGCAGCGAGTCGTTTCCGCAGGATCAGTTTGACGTTTGCCACGCGTATGCGTTGGGCTTGTTTACAAGCCAGGGTATCGCTTTCGAAGAGATCTTCATCTGCCCGCACCTGCCTGACGACAACTGCGAGTGCCGCAAGCCGCGCACGGGGCTGCTCACGAAATACCTGGCCGCTACCGACATCGACCTTGCCGCGTCCGCCGTCATTGGCGACCGAGCGACTGACATGGAACTGGCGGAGCGCATTGGGGTCCGCGGTTTGCTGGTCAACGTCGACGATGACGAAGCCAGCACCTGGCCGGAACTCGTCGATCTCCTGTGCTACTCCGACCGCGTCGCAACCGTCGAACGCAATACCAATGAGACCCGCATCAGTGCGAGCGTCAACCTCGACACGAGCGACCCGATCAGGGTCAGCACCGGTATCGGTTTCTACGACCACATGCTCGAGCAGATTGCCAGGCACGGTGGCTTTGCCCTGACACTGCAGTGCGACGGCGACCTGGAAATCGACGAACACCATACGGTCGAAGACACGGCCATCTGTCTCGGCACTGCACTGCGGAAGGCGTTGGGCAACAAGTTCGGCATCGACCGTTACGGTTTCCTGGTACCAATGGATGAGAGTGAGGCAAAAGTCGCGCTGGACCTGTCGGGCAGAGCATCGTTCAAGTTCACGGGTGAGTTCCCGCGCGACAAAGTCGGCGAGCTTTCGACCGAGATGGTCGAACACTTCTTCCGCTCGCTCGCCGACTCACTCGGGGCTGCATTGCACATTGAAGTGAGCGGAGAGAACACTCACCACATGATCGAGGCCTGCTTCAAGTCGGTCGGTCGAGCCCTGCGCCAGGCCATTAATCGCGACGGTACAGAGCTGCCATCAACAAAGGGCACATTGAGCTAAAACCAATGAGCAAGATCGCCATCATCGACAGCGGCGGTGCAAACATTGCATCCCTGGTATTCGCATTCGAGCGCCTCGGCCGAAGTGCCGTACTCACCACTGACGCGACAGTGATTCGATCGGCCGATCGCGTGCTGCTGCCCGGCGTCGGCGCCGCGAAGAACGCCATGGATCGCCTTGCCGATGCACAATTGATCGACGTGATCCGGAGTCTGAAGCAACCCGTTCTTGGCATCTGCCTAGGCATGCAGTTGCTGCTCGAGGGTTCCGAGGAGGAAGACGTCGAATGCCTCGGTGTCGTTCCGGGGACAGCGGCGCGACTGCCTTCCACCCCCGCGTGCCCGGTTCCCAACATGGGCTGGTGTGCAACGCACAAGACATCCGATCATGCCTTGTTAGGCGACATCCCGGACGGCAGCTATTTCTACTACCTGCACAGCTATGCCCTGCCCGTTTCGGATTACACGCTGGCGACGGCCAAACATGCTGAGCCGTTTTCCGCAGTCATCGGCCGAGACAACTTCGTCGCCGCGCAGTTTCATCCCGAGCGATCGTCGACTGCCGGCGCTCAACTGCTGCAGCAACTTCCTGGATGTTTCGATATGAGACTCATCCCGGCCATCGACCTCAAAGACGGCAAGTGCGTGCGCCTCTTGAAAGGCGATTTCGACAAGACGACCGAATACAGCAACGATCCGGTGGCAGTGGCCCGGCGTTTTTCGACGCTCGATGTACAGGATCTGCACATCGTTGATCTCGACGGCGCGCGCTCCGGTGAGCAACACAACCGGAACATTGTGCAAGCCATCGCGGCCGAGTCCGGACTGGACATCCAGCTGGGTGGCGGTATTCGCGATCGCTCAGCTGTCGCCAACTGGCTTGAGAGCAGTGTGAGCCGCTGCGTGATCGGCAGCATGGCGATTACCGAAGTCGCTACGGTGACCGACTGGCTGCGCGAGTTCGGTCCCGACCGACTCGTGCTGGCGCTCGATGTGAATCTTCGTGACGACGGCACGCCGATGCTGACGACACACGGCTGGACGGAGGACGCCCGCCTGTCGCTCTGGGAGTGCATCGATAGTTATTCCGGCGCGGGAATCAAACACGTCTTGTGTACGGATGTAAGCCGCGACGGCGCGATGGCCGGTCCCAATGTCGAACTCTATGTCGAGATTCTCCGGCGCTACCCGGATTTGCAGCTGCAGGCGTCGGGTGGCGTACGCAACATCGGCGATTTGCAGCAGCTGCGGTCGCACGGCATACCGGCGGCGATTTCCGGCCGGGCGTTGCTCGATGGTGAAATTACGACGACGGAGGTGGCGTCATTCCGGCGAAGCGCATAATTCCCTGCCTCGACGTACGCGACGGTGTGGTCGTCAAAGGCGTGCAGTTTCGTAATCACCGCGTGGTCGGCGATATTCTCGAACTGGCAGAACGCTATTGTGCCGAAGGCGCCGACGAACTGGTTTTTTACGACATCACGGCGAGCCCGGACGACAGAAGCGTCGATCGAAGCTGGGTAACACAGATCGCCAGGGTACTCGACATACCGTTCTGCGTTGCCGGCGGTATCCGCAGCGTAGCCGATGCCGAGGATGTGCTGAACAAGGGCGCAGACAAGATCTCGATCAACTCCCCCGCTCTGGCGAAACCCGCGCTGATAACCGAGTTGGCCAAACGTTTCGGATCGCAGTGCGTCGTAATCGGTATCGACAGCCGCGAAGAACACCATAATTATTTCGTGTACCAATATACCGGCGATCCGGCAAGAACAATTGCCGCGCAGCGGCTCACACTGGACTGGGTTACCGAAGTGCAGCAACGCGGTGCCGGAGAGATCGTCCTTAACTGTATGAACCAGGATGGCGTGCGCAAGGGCTACGACATCGAGCAACTTGCCGCCGTACGTGCGGTATGCAACGTGCCTCTGATCGCATCGGGAGGCGCCGGCGCAATGGAGCACTTTCTGCAGGTATTCGAGCAGGCAAACGTGGACGGCGCTTTGGCCGCCAGCGTTTTTCATAGTGCCGAAATACCGATCCCGGATCTCAAACATTACCTGGCTGAAAAACCAGGTCGACATCAGGCGCTAAGGAAGAATCGTGAGCAACTCGGATATTGCATTTATCAGCAAACTCGAAAGCATCGTTCAGGAACGCCTGAAGAATCCCAGCGATGAGAGCTACACGGCAACGCTAGCTGCCGCAGGTACAAAACGCATTGCGCAGAAACTGGGCGAGGAAGGCGTAGAACTGGCGCTTGCTGCAACATCCGGAGATCGCGAGGAGATCATCGACGAAGCCGCTGATCTTGTTTACCACCTGATCGTGTTACTTGCGGACCAGGGCTTAAGCCTCCCGGACATAGCGAAACGGCTCGAGGCAAGACACGCAGACCGTAGTTCATAGCCTGATCACTAGATATTGATTAGATTCGATCTAGAGTATAGATTGAATCTCGTCTCGATTTTCTGACGCATCTGGCGTAATGTCGGCGCTTGCGAAAAATCGCTCCCACGATATTCGCCAACAACGATCAATAACAGACAAGGGGTACAAAAAATGAAACTACGCCAATTACTGACTGGATTAATTCTGTTTTGCTTTGCAGGTGCAGCGTTAGCGGATCTTGAACCTTGGAAGGATTACGATATTAGCGAGGGAGTTACTAGCGTAACTACGGTCAAAGTTGATTCGAATATGATCGACAAATACCTCGAAGGCCTCAGCCAGACATGGGCACCGGCGAACGAAGTGGCTAAAGAACTTGGGCAGATCGAAGGTTACTGGATTCACGTCAGCCAGCTGCCAAATAGTGGCGATTTCAACGTCGTGCTCGGTATCGATTTCAAAAATGGCGGGTCAGCACTACAGGCCGACAAAGCGCAGTACGAAGCGTTCATGAAGAAATGGGGCGAGGAAAATCAGAAGAAGTCTGACCAGGTAGTTATGACGTACCCGGATATTCGCGAAATTGTTGGCGAATACATGATGCGTTCCATCACGTTCAAGTAAGCGCAGTCTTTGAAAGGCCTTCCTGGTTTCCGGGGAGGCCTTTTTTATACCCGGCAAGTCTAATCCTGAAAGATTCGACTATCCGCTCGCGATCTCGGTTGCCTTTTGAAACGCCGGTCGTGCCAGGCAGCGATCTGCATAGTCACCGATGTTCTTCGTTTCCGGCAGCATTTCGAACATTCGCATGAACACGGCGCTCGAACCCAGCATGACGTCCGCTGCCGTAAACCTGCTCGCCGAGTATCCACTCTTTACCCTCAAGACCTTCATCGAAGATCTTGATCATCGAATCGAAATCACCCCAGCCGTTTCTGACCGCGATTCGGCTCGACGTTGCTGAATTTCTCGGCCATGGCCGGTTCGACAACGGCGGGCGTGTAAATCGTCCAGTACAGATACTGGCCGCGCGATGCATCGTCGATAGCGGGCGCGAGCTTTCCGGCAGCGTAGCGATCAGCGACATAAATACAGATAGCGGCCGACTCCGACATCGCCACATCGCCATCGATAATGGCAGGCACTTTGCCCATCGGACTTGCCGCGAGAAACTCCTTGCTGTTCTTGCGATCGGGGCTGCGTATATCGACGAGTTCCATCTCGTATTTGATGCCAGCCTCCTCCAGCATCCAGATAGCCCGCGTCGAACGGGTTTGCGGTGCCCAGAAAAGTTTCATATGACGATCTCCTTCGCGACCTCGCGTCGATTGTAGTGTGAACTCATTACGTAACCATAGGCGCCGGCATTGGCAACCAGGATGATATCGCCTTCCCTGGTTGGCGGTAGCAACCGGTCACTGCCCAGGCGATCGCCGGTCTCGCAGATCGGCCCCACGACTGTCACGGTCTCACTGGGCGCCTCGCCGGCGCGCGACAGGTTCACGATCTCATGATAAGCGCCATAGAGCGCCGGTCGTATCAGGGAGTTCATGCCGGTACCAACACCGATGTACCGCATTTCGCCTTTGCCCTTGGTTTGCGTGACGCGAGTCAGCAGCACGCCGGCACGTGCGACCAGGAAGCGGCCCGGTTCGAGCCAGAGATCGTACTGCGGGTAGGACTCGCGAATTTCGGCAAGCGTCTGGTCCAGTCGCTCGAGATCGAAGGACCTGTCGCCGGGCTTTTCCGGGACGCCCAGCCCGCCGCCCAGATCTATTACCTTGACCGACGGGAAATGCTCGGCGATCTGGACAAGTTCCGCAGCGACGCTGCGCCAGTTATCAGGGTCCAGGATGCCACTGCCGCTGTGGGCATGGATACCAACAACTTCGGCACCCGCTGCATCCACGAGTCGGACCAGTTCGTCAACCTCGAAACGAGGCACACCAAATTTCGAATGCACGCCCGCTGTCTTGACATGCTCATGGTGGCCGCGCCCCTGCCCCGGGTCCACGCGAATGAATAACTTCTGACCTGCAAATAGTTCCGGCCATGCCTGCAACGGATACAGGTTATCGAGCGTAACCTGCAGGCCTTTCTTGAGACCCCACTCGTACTCTTCGCGCGGCGCGAAGTTGGGGGTAAACAAGATCCGCGTCAAGTCGAGATCCGGGAAGATCTCTTCGAGCCACTCGACCTCACCGGGCGAGACACATTCGAAGTCGACGCCGGCCGCGGCCAGGGTGCGCAACAGCTCGGCATTGAAGTTCGCTTTCACAGCATAGAGGATTCGCTCGACGCTCTTCAGGTTGAGCAGGCTTTTCGCGGCTTGCTCGACGCTTTCCCGATCATAGACATAGGCGTTCAACTGACCGTCGGCCACTTTGAGCAGTTGATCGCGTTTTTGCATCCACCAGGTATCGGCGTCCCGCAGGCATCGGCCCATCAGCCGAAACAAGTCGCTCCCAACTCGCTCCAAATACGGTCGAGGCGCCCTCCTTGCGAATTATGGATGCGTGCAATTTGCTGACCAGCCGCGGTCCTTGCTCGCGATCGACAACGAAGCTCAGGTTCAGGTCGTTGGCTGCCTGCGACATCAGGTGGATGCGCTCTTCTTCAAACACTTCGAGCGCCGGGGCCAAACGAGGAATGATGGTGCGGATTTTTCGGCCGACCAGGCTCACGGCCGAGCAGTTGGAAATGACGCGCACCCGGCAAAGCTTCTCGAGGTCATGTAAGCAGCGACGCCTCGACATCTTCGTGCAGCATCCCGTCGCTGGTATCGATCGATACCGTGACATTGGTCTCGGAGGTCGAAACGAGGTCTACCGACACGCCATTATCGCTGAATGCCGCGAATGCCTTTGCAAGAAAACCTACCTCCTGCCACATACCGACCGTATTCATGGAGATCAGCGTCAGGCCGTTGCGGATGCAGATGCCTTTAACCTGCGGCTCCACCTCTTCTGTTACCGACGACACCACGGTACCGGCTATCTCCGGCGCCGCCGTGCTGCGCACGAATAGCGGAATGCCATATTCGCGCAACGGCGAAATACATCGCGGATGCAGCACGGAGCTACCGGCCGATGCAAGCTCCTGCGCCTCGTCATAATGCAGAGCGATCAACAATCGGGCCGACGGCACAACCCGCGGATCGGCGCTGAACATGCCTGGAACGTCAGTCCAGATTTCGAGGCGGCGGGCCGCGAGCATCGCCGCGAAATACGCGGCGGACGTGTCCGAGCCACCGCGGCCCAGGAGTACGGTCGCACCCGCTTTGTTACGCGCGATGAATCCTTGTGTCAGGATGACCTTGCCGTGCCCCGCCAGCGCGGACTGCATAGCCTCGTCCGGCGCGAAATCGCAGGTCGCCGACAGCTGCTCGTTGACCGGATTGCGACCGGTCTTCGACCTGCTGACCAGGAGGTCTCTTGCATCGACCCATTGCACCGGCAGACCCGAGCGTGTCAGGAACTCGGCGCCGAGGCGCGTCGACATGAGTTCGCCGAGCGCCATGATGCGAACCCGCACACGAACGCTGACCTCTCTGACAAGACGCACGCCGGCCACGAGTTGATCCAGTTCGTGCAAAGTGTCGTCGAGCAATGCCGCTCCATCGAGTCCCAAGTGCGGACGCCAGCTCATAATGCTGTGCACGAATAGCGGCCAGCTGGTCCGTCGGGTCACCCGCTACAGCAGCCTGCAGGACGTCTTCGAGCGCGTTGGAAACGCCTTTCAATGCCGAATGGACTATGACCGGTTTCAGGCCATCGTCCAGGCGTCGTTTGACGAGTTCGGCTATCGTTGCCCAATTCTCGGCTGTAGAGACGCTGCTGCCGCCAAACTTCATCACTACCCACGGCGATTCAGCGATCGACCGGGGCGCGCCCAGTGCGGCGCTGTCATCAAAAACGCCCTCGGAGATCTTCTTGCTCATGCGTTCACTCATTGACACACCCAAAAAAAAACCCGCTAGGAAATTCCTGGCGGGTTTGCTGACAACGTCCGAACTTTATTACTAGCCGATACAGTTGCCACTCGCACCCACGCACCTCTGGCGCGCCATATATTTTGTGTGTTTTTTCGTATCAAACGTGTTGATACGTTGGCACATTACGGGGGTGTCGTAAAAAATCACCGATTAAGTAGAGCGAAACTGGCGCCAAACGTCAAGCCTCTGGACCCTCATTGGTCCCAGTCCGGCGGAATAGTCACCGCGCCCTCGGAGGCCGACGAGACCTCGTTACGGTATTTCGCCAGTACACCGCGCTTTACGGGCGACGGCGGGCGCTTCCAGGCCGCCCGGCGCCTGCCGAGCTCCTCGTCACTGACGGCGACGTTGATTTCCCGGCTCCCTGCGTCGATCTTGAGCCGATCGCCGTCCTCGATGAGCGCAATCGGCCCGCCCACGGCCGCCTCGGGAGACACGTGTCCCACCACGAAGCCGTGGCTTCCCCCCGAGAATCGACCGTCGGTGATCAGCGCAACCTCGGCACCGAGTCCTTTTCCCATGATGGCGCCGGTCGGACTCAGCATTTCGCGCATTCCGGGAGCCCCTTTCGGCCCTTCGTAACGAATGACGAGCACGTCGCCGGCTTTTACCGTGTTGTCGAGAATCGCCTGCAGCGCCTCTTCCTCCGAATGAAATACTCGTGCGGTGCCTTCAAATCGTAACCCTTCCTTACCGGTAATTTTGGCAACCGACCCTTCCGGCGCAACATTGCCGTAAAGAATGGAGAGATGGCTGTCGGGCTTGATGGGGTGATCGAAGTCGCGAACGATATCCTGGCCTTCGGGGTAGTCATCGACGTTGGCGAGATTCTCTGCCAGCGTCTTGCCGGTCACGGTCATGCAGTTGCCATGCAGCAGCCCCTTGTCCAGCATGCGCTTCATGAGCGGTTGTATGCCGCCAATTTCGATGAGCTCGGACATCAGGTATTTGCCGCTGGGCTTGACGTCCGCCAGTACCGGCACGCGCGCACCGATGCGCGTGAAATCATCCAGCGAAAGCGGAACATCGGCTTCCCGCGCCATCGCGATCAGGTGCAAAACGGCGTTGGTCGACCCGGCCAGCGCGATGACAACCGAGATCGCGTTCTCGAACGCCTCACGCGTCATGATGTCGCGCGGCTTGATGTCCTCGCGGATGAGATGCATGACCGCCTGCCCGGCGCGACGACAATCGTCGATTTTCTGTTCGGACACGGCTTCCTGCGCGGAACTGTTTGCGAGACTCATGCCCAACGCTTCTATGGCGGATGCCATGGTGTTTGCCGTGTACATTCCACCGCATGCGCCAGGCCCGGGTATCGCGGTTCTCTCAACCTCGAGCAGCTCTTCGTCCGAGATCAATCCTCCCGACCTCGCGCCGACAGCCTCGAATACCGAAACGATATCGCGACGATTCACGCCGGGCTTGATGGTCCCGCCGTAAACAAACACCGACGGTCTGTTCAGGCGCGCCATCGCCATGACGCAGGCCGGCATGTTCTTGTCACAGCCGCCGATGGCAATCAGTCCGTCAAAGCCCTCGGCACCGGCAACGGCTTCGATCGAGTCGGCAATGATCTCGCGCGACACCAGCGAGTAGCGCATGCCGGGTGTGCCCATTGATATGCCGTCAGACACGCTAATGGTATTGAATACGACGCCTTTGCCACCGGCGTCGCTTGCGGCTTTGGCCGCTTCATCGGCCAGGCCGCCAATGTGCATATTGCACGGCGTTACCATGCTCCAGGTTGACGCGATACCGATCTGAGGGCGATTGAAGTCGTCTTCGGAAAACCCAACGGCGCGCAACATTGCGCGACTCGGCGCCTGCTCGACACCGTCCACAACGATACGAGAATAACGCCGCAGTTCTTTCTCACTCATGTTACTGGCTTGCTCCGGATTGTGCTGCTTGCGTGCCCTTGGGGACCGGAGCGAAAGTCTAGCAGCAAATCAGCGGCTTTGCGGCTCGTCGTCGCGGATCGTGACAACGATATGTTGAAACACATTGTCGACCGACGCCTCGTAAGGCAGCGCCAGTTTAATTATAAAAGTCTCCTCGCCCTCGAGAAGCGCATCCTTGACCAACGGGATCAGTAATCGGGCAGAGCGTTGACCGGGACCGAACGTGACAGAATAGTCGCCTGGCGCGAAGTAATCCTCGCCTTCGGTCGCCGTGACATCGGTAACGGTATAGCCAGCCACTACGCGCGAATCGTCCGGGTTGAAGCGCACCAATTCGATTTGCACCGCTGGATCGGATTCGCGAATTGACGCTTCACCGGCGGCGAAGGCAATTGTGTTTGCCGGTAGTTGTGCTTCAAACGCTCGTTGGTCGTCGTCTTCCAGCGTCACGTAGATAGCCGCCAGTTCGGATCCAGCTGAGTCCACCTCACGCAGGCGCAGCGTCGAAACCTGGTCGGATTCGCGAACCGAATCGGATGCCATGCTCAGCGTGATGCGACTACGGTCCTGCCCAGCGGGAAACCGAACGATGCCCGAATCGGAAAAGGCGTACTGACCGGAACTCCAGGGCGAGCGGTTGCCGCTGAATCCGACTTCTTCAAGTTTGAGGATCAAGGGTGCGCCGAGGCCGCTGCTGCGCACAAAATCCACGATGACGGGCCTTCCGTCTTCACGCAGCCGGGTCTTGAAATTGCTTGCGCCCACGGCACCGCGCACAAACGGCACCGCGATATCGGCGGGCGGCAATTTCGAGAAATCGACCAACGGTTCCTGTGGCGGTTCGGAAACGCTTGGAACACTGCGCCGTTCTATTGCCGTGTTTGTTATCTCGAGTACGGGTTCAGGGCTTGGGTCCTCCGACGCCGTGTCAGCAACGACATCGACCGGTGGTAAAACCGGCTCGACCTGTTCGCGCGCGGCACGGCTATCGGATAAACGCTCGGCCCAGTTCAACCAGGGGTCCAGGTAGCCGAACTGGTAGGCCGCGCCGGCCAGCAATACCAGCACCACGACGACCAATGCAATCGGCTTGCCAATTCCGCCATCTTCGTTTGTTTCGATGACCTCGCGCGCGTCCACACTTATTGTGTCGTCACTATTCTCGCTAAGGGCGCTTATGAAGTCAGCAACCGATGTGTAGCGAGTGACACGAGCGTAGGACAATGCCTTCCTCAACGCGCGCCACTGAACGTCGTTGATACCCTGGGGGCGCTGCGGCGTCATTCCTTCCTGGGATGCTTCGGCCGCATTGCGCGGGCCAAATACCCGGTGGCCTGCCAGCAATCGATACAGCAGGCACGCCAGCGAGAAAACATCATCGGAGGCGACCGGATCGTCGCCTGTGAGTACCTGCATGCTCGAATAGGCAGGCGTCACCGCATCCAACACACCGGGATCAAAATCGGATTTGCTTTGCGTCTGGCGGACCCGTGCAACGCCGAAATCGAACAACTTGGCATCGCCATTCGGCATTAGCATGATGTTATTTGGTTTCACATCGGCGTGAACGATGCCGCAGCGATGCGCATACTCGAGCGCGTCGCCGATCTGTTCGACGATGCGAAACGCTGCATCATGATCGATTATCTTCGCGTCGGCGGAGTCGAGGATACTGGCGAGCGTGCGGCCTTCAAGCCACTCCATCACCAGAAAATAGAGGTCGTCATCCCGATCGAGGTCGATGAAGCGCACGATGTTGGGATGCACAAGGCATCGGCCTTTCGTGGCTTCCTGTTGCAAAGCACGCAGTGCCTGAACGTTTTCTGCAAGCTGCGGCGACAGAACCTTGATTGCAACCCACGGCTCAGGAGACTCGGCTTCGGCAAGACGGCGATCGAGCGCTTTATAAACCACGCCCATGCTGCCACCCGAGACTTTCTCCTGCAGCAGGAAACGATCCCGCAACAGGGAGCCGACCTGAACCCGGGAATCGGCCAATCCCGCAGGAACGACATCGTTAGGAATTATCGTTGTGGTCCCGAAATCGTCGTCGCTTTCCTCTGCCTCGATTTCATCAAGAATAGACGGGCTGGTGCGCGTATGTTGTGGAGCTGGTTCGCCAAGCGTCCGGCTCGACGGGACATTCTCGGTGACGAAGTGATCCAGCATCGACTTGACCAGCTGGAAGGTCTCTTTGCGCAGGGAGCCGCCCTCGTAGTGCTCCTGCAGTACGCGCCGAATCTCCGCTTCGTCGCCCGGGTTGGACGCCAACAGGCTGCCGATGCCCTCCTGGATATCTGCCAACATTTCGACATCATCGGTCGAGGCCTGCAGCTGATCATCGAAGCTGGCAAGTTGGTCGCCGAACGTGTCTCGGATCTTGTCGGATTCTGCGCTCATAATTAGCTAGCCAGTCTACCGGGAGCGCAAGCTCGGGTCCCGGAACTGGTCGTCATATTACCTTCCCTGGATTGAGTATGTCTTGCGGGTCAAGCGCCTTTTTCAGGCGCCTCATCAGGTCAATCTCAGCGCCGCCCCGATACTTCTCGAGGTAGGACCTTTTCGAACGACCCACGCCGTGTTCCGCGCTGAAGCTGCCGCTCATATCCGCCACGAGATCGTAAATTGCTCCCGTGATAAGCGCGCCGGCGTCCCGCTCCGCGTCAGGTGTCATTTCCCGGGGTAACGTGACGTTGTAATGCAGGTTGCCGTCCCCAACGTGCCCGAATACCAGGAGGTTTGCCTCTGGCATCAATCGAGCCAGCAGCGCCTCACCGCGAGCCAGGAACTCCTGCATGTTGCCGATCGGAATCGAAATATCGTGCTTCAGGCCCGTTCCGTCGTGACGCTCTGCCTCGGCAATGGAATGGCGAAGCCGCCACAAATTGTCGGCCTCCGCCGTGTTTTTCGCAATCACCGCGTCGAGAATCAGTGCCTCATCAGCCGCGATCGTCAAAGCGTTTTCAAGTAACTCGGGATCGCCGCCAGTCGCGGTCTCAATCAGGACATACCAGGGGTAGGTCTCGTCAAAAGGCAGTTTGGCACCCGGAATGTACGTCTCGACCAAATCGAAAATGCGCCCGGAAACGAGCTCGAAAGCCTCTATTCGATCGGCCAGCGTGGCGCGAAGATTCGCCAGCAATCGAACCGCATCACCGCTTTCGCTCAGCGCAAGCAGTGCGGTTGCGGTTTCACCCGGGTCCGGAAACAGCCGCAGCGTTGCGGCCGTAATGATACCCAGTGTCCCTTCGCTGCCGACAAACAGCTGCTTCAGGTCGTACCCCGCTGTGTCTTTGCGAAGCGATCGCATGCCATCCAGCACCGTGCCGTCGGCCAGGACCACCTCGAGTCCGAGAACAAGCGCGCGAGCCGTGCCGTAACGGATGACGTTGACACCGCCCGCATTGGTCGCGAGGTTGCCGCCGATCTGACAGCTGCCTTCCGCCCCAAGGCTGAGCGGAAAGTAACGGTCAACAGCTCTTGCCGCAGCCTGGAGATCCGCAAGCACGCAGCCCGCCTCGACGGCCATGGAGAAATTGAATGGATCAACGTCACGAATCCGGTTCAATCTTGCCATGGACATCAGGACCTGCTCGCCAGAGTCGTCCGGGACCGCACCGGCACACAGCCCGGTGTTGCCGCCTTGCGGTACGATCGCGACACCCGCCGCGGCGCACGCACGCACCACCTCGGAAACTTCATCCGTGCTTTTCGGTGCCACCAGGATCGGCGTCTTGCCGAAAACGAGGCCGCGCCATTCCGTCAAGTGTGGTTGCAGCTCGGTTGGATCTGTTTTCCAAGCCCCGGGGCCCACTATGGCTTTCAGCTGGTCAATCAGCGCTGTCATTGAAAATCGCCTGTTCCTCAAACGTGGTCCAGTCAATGTTGCTGCCGCACATGACGAGCATGACGCGCTTTCCTGTCAGTTCGTTTCGCAATGGCCCCAAAAGCGCCGCGGTACTCGCAGCACACGCGGGCTCCACAGCGATCTTCATAGCTCGAAAGAGGTATCCCATGGCCCTGCGAAGCTGCATGTCATCGACCATTGCGAGTCGATCCACGTGCAACTGGCAGAGTCCGAACGAGTACGGCAAGGCAAACGGTGCTCCCAGGCTGTCGGCAATTGTTCGCACCTTGTCGATTCTCATGGGTTCCCCACTGGCCAGGCTTCGATGCATGGTATCCGCGCCCTCTGGCTCAACCCCGATTACCTCGCACGCGGGCCGCAGTCGCTTCACTACATTTGCGATGCCGCCTATCAGTCCGCCACCCCCGACCGGCACGATGACGGTGTCGAATTCGTCGCACTGCTCGCAGATCTCGAGACCGACAATGCCTGTGCCCATCGCAACTGCGGGTCCCTCGAACGGGTGCACGAAATATCGCCCTTCGTCATCCTGGATTCGCTCGACGATTTCGAAGGCCTGATGGACGTCATCCGCAAGAACCACCTCCGCGCCGTACGATCGACATGCTTCAATTCGTGCGGGATTCGCCGACCTTATCATGACCACTTTCGCAGCTCGTCCCGACCGCCTGTGCCGCGTAAGCAGTCGCAATGGCATGGTTGCCGGCGCTGACGGCCGTTACACCGACCGCGAGCCGCTCGGGCGATAGCGAATACAAGGTCGCAAGCGCCCCGCGCGCTTTGAATGTACCGGTGCGCTGCAGGAACTCGAGTTTCGCAAAAACCCGGGTATCGCCGCCGATGGCCTGTTCAATGGCCGCGCAGCGGATGACCGGCGTCAACGTCGTTTGCTCGGCGAGACGTTCGCGCATTGCGCCAATGTCCGCGATATCAGGTCCTGCTGCTGTCATTTGTTATGTAAAATCGGCTTAAGCGCGTTCAAGAGTAATGTCTGCAATTTAAAATAGATACGGCGACTTCCTGATAATGCTTGCGCTGTTCACCAGAGTTGATTAGCGTGGGCTCAGCGAACTGTGGCAGAGAATCCGCGTTCGCGAAAGTCGCTGGGGTAAACCATGGATCTAGAGAGTCAGTCGCAATCCGGGATTCGACGAATAGCAGACTATTCGCCTTATCTTGACCAGTTGGCCGGACTCGCCCAACAAATGGGGCTCCGGCAACGCAGCAACCTCGTGCATCTCGAGAAGTGCCTGCACAGCCATTGGTCGCTGGGACAGAACAACATTCTTAGCTGGTCACCGCTGGATGACGGCGTATCCATACTCGTTGTTCCGCACTACGCGATCGCTGAGTACACATCGCCGCGAGCCAACGGCCTTCCGCCGCGCTTGTCGCCTCGTTTCATCACCGAATTGATCTCGGGCGAGCGACGACTCTCCATACCGCAAATGCAGAAAGTGGCCCGTTTGCTGGAAGTGGAGCCGATTCATGTGCCGCTTCGTCAAGCGCTGACTGGCAACGCGGTCGAAACACAGATCATCGAGAAGATGATCCAGCGCTATGGCATCAACTATGTCGCGAGTCGTGCTGTAACCCTGTTCGATATCGTCGGGTTTGGCCTGTTGACGCCCTTTGAGCAGATGACGCAGCTCAACAGCCTGTCCTATTCGCTGAATTCTGCGCATGCCAAGATGCTCGAACAGGACGTAAATCTAAATTTTGCGCGTTCATCCAGTGGCGACGGCTTTTACATCTGGAATCGCGACGATGGGCTCGAAGCCAGCGTCAACCTGTACCACCTGATGCACATTGTGCTGGCTGACAACGCCATTGCGCGCAGCAAATCCCATTCGAAAGCCGTGCCGCGCCTGCGCGCCTGCTTTCACGTCGGCAGCTGTTACGAATTTCACCAGGCGGAAGGCCTCAACCCGACCATGCATGACTTCATCGTCGGCGATGTGACCATAGAACTGGCGCGAATGATCGATGCAGCGCTGCCCGGTCAAATCCTTGTCGGCGACTTCATGGCGGATATCGAAGAAGACGATGAACAAGACGCCGATTACGTCGACCCCAACATTGATGCCGTCACGTTCCTGGAAAGAGCCCAGGGAAATCTCTCGCTTCTAAGTGGCATGGAGCTGTCCGGCGAGCGCGTAACCGCCATCAAATGCTACCTGACCGGCGAGAACATGGGTGGCGGTCAGTTCAATATTCGTCGGCTGACGATCAAGGACAAGCACGGACTCTCGCGTGTCGCATTCAACGCCAAAGTGAACATCTACCGCGAAACCGCGCAGCCGATACTGCTTGGCATTCAGGACAGGAAGCTCCCGACGATCGGCACTGTCTAGGGAAACCATCGGAGCGACTATACATGCAAAGACCACTGTCGGACTGGGGCGGTAACCTTGCCGCGTTCACGCTCGTAGTCGTACTCAACGTGCTGTCCAATGCGCTGCCCATCAACGGCCAGACAATGCCCGAGATCTCAGCTAAATACCCGTCACTGTTCACACCGGCCGGGTTTACGTTTTCGATCTGGGGTGTCATTTACCTGGCCCTCCTGTTGTTCGTTATCTACCAGGCACTCCCGTCGCAGCGAAACAGCGAGACGATTGCCGGCATCAGCAGGTTGTTCCAGGTCAACTGCGTGGCTAATGCCAGCTGGATCGTCGCGTGGCATTACGACCTGCTGAATATTTCATTGCTCATCATGCTGGTCCTGTTTGTCACTTTAATACTGATCTATCGTGCGCTGCTGGGCGCAATCGAACACGCCTCGGTAGCACAGCATCTGTTTCTGCACCTCCCCTTCAGTCTTTATACAGGCTGGATAACGCTCGCGACGATTGCGAATATCAGCACCGTGCAAACAGGGAATGGCTGGGACGATATCGGCCTCACTGCCGTGAGCTGGACGCTGCTGAAACTGGCCCTCGCCGGAGCGATCGGGGCGGCCGTCGTCTTGCGATATGGCGATGTCGTATTCGTCCTGGTAGTCGCATGGGCAGCCTACGGAATTTCCGTAATGCAGTCCGCAACTCCCGCGGTATCCGGCGGGGCATTAACCTTGTCATTATTGGCGCTGTTACTCGCAATGAATGAAGCCGTTGTACGACTGCGCCGCCTTGCATGAAACGTTGGGGAGAAGCACATGGCGAATGAGGGCTATCACGAACCTATTGAGGAACTCTCGGCGGAGACGAGAGATATGCATCGGGCAATCACATCACTGATGGAGGAACTCGAAGCCGTCGACTGGTATAACCAGCGGGTCGACGCCTGCCACGATAAAGATCTGAAGGCTATCCTTGCTCACAATCGCGACGAAGAAAAGGAACATGCGGCGATGGTTCTTGAGTGGATTCGACGTAAGGACACAACGTTCGAAAAAGAGCTTAGAGATTACCTCTTCACCAATAAACCAATCGCTCACGAGTAGGGATAAAGTCGGCCTCGGTGCGAAACTCTTTTCAGTTCCACTATCTCGACCATCGTTCAAAACAGAAAAAGCCGCTCAACCGGAAGGCGAAGCGGCTTTTTCTGTTTTGA
>CAWJCA010000021.1:0-33360 GCA_963841165.1 uncultured Gammaproteobacteria bacterium
GGGTGTGTTTGGCACCAAGGTGGCCTATGTGACAGCGGCGGAGCAGGGGCAGAAGCGCCTCTATTCGCTGATCGTGTCCGACCAGGATGGCGAGAACGAATACACGATCATGGAGAGCAACAATCCAATCATGTCGCCTGCATGGTCACCGGATAGCCGACAGCTGGCCTACGTTTCTTTCGAAGATAACAAGTCCTCGATCTTCGTACAGACTCTCAGGAGTGGTAATCGATTTCAAGGTCTCGAGCAAGCCCGGCATCAACGGGGCGCCGTCTTTTTCACCGGATGGCCGCAAACTCGTCGTGACGCTGGGCGGCGTCGAGGGCAATCTCGACATTTACACGCTGGATATCACGTCGCGAAACGTGCAGCGGCTGACGACGCACCGCGCCATCGATACCGAAGGTACGTGGTCACCGGACGGCCGCCACATCTATTTCACGTCGGATCGGGCGGGCGGCCCGCAGGTTTACCGCGTGCCGGCAAGCGGTGGAACGCCGGAACGCATTACCTTCGAAGGAAGCTATAATGCGCGACCACGATTGTCGCCGGATGGTACGCGGCTTGCGGTAGTGCACAACGATCGCGGCAATTACCGCATAGCCGTGATGGACCTGGCCCGCAAGGATCTGCTGGTGGTGTCGAGCGGCCGGCAGGACGAAAGCCCGAGTTTTGCACCCAACAGCGATATCCTGATCTATGCGACGCGGCAGGGCCGGAACGGGGTGCTGGAAACGGTATCGGCCGATGGCCTGATACGGCAAAAAATGGCCTCAGGGCGCGGCGACGTCAGGGAACCGGTCTGGTCGCCGTTTCCACGGTTTTAGAAAGAATACTTTGGTTTAAGTAGTTACAGTTACTTATTGTTTTTTATAAATTTTCTTCATTATCGAAGATGACAAGCAAGGACTTACAAATGTCTTATTTGAAATTGATAGCAGTTGGCCTGACGGCCGCTTTCCTGGCCGGTTGTGCTCAGAACACGATCCCGGACCCCGAGCCGACCGATACCACCTACGGCGACACGGGCGCGTCGACGGACGGTATGGGCGCTGGCGGCCTCGGCGATGGCGAATTTATCGAGGATCCGTCGGCCGGCGAGCTGGGAATGGTTATTTATTTTGATTTCGACTCATCCGAGGTGCGACCGCAGGACCAGGAACTCGTATCGCGTCATGCCATGCAGCTAGGCGAAAATACGCGCCTCAGGGTTCGTCTGGAAGGCCACGCCGACGAGCGCGGTTCGCGGGAATACAATATCGGCCTCGGCGAGCGTCGCTCGCAGGCGGTACGGCAGATGCTGATGATCCAGGGCGTATCCGCATCACAGATCTCCACAGTGAGCTTTGGCGAAGAGCGCCCAGCCTCATTCGGCAGCTAGCGAAACGGACTACGCCCAGAATCGGCGTGTCGAGATCCGGTACACCAATTAATCGATGGCAATGCAGACAAGAAAGTTACCGCTGTTGGTGCCGTTGCTGACAGTTCTCGGTGGATGCGAGTTGCTGCAGCCTGTTGACGATCCGGTGCTCGTGAAACTCGATGAGCTCGAGCGCCGCATGCAGGCTATCGAGCGCGTCGTGCAAAACGAGAGCCTGGTTAACCTGACGCAGCAGGTCGGCACAATGGAACGGCAAAACGATGAAGTAGTTGGCCGTTTGGAAACGCTGGAACACGGCACGGAGACTACGGCGGATCGGCAGCGGCAACTCTACGCCGATCTCGACGCGCGCATCCAGGAGCTGGAGACCGCGCTGCGGTCACGAACTGCTGTCAATGTGATGGAAGGTGGAACCCTGTCCCCTGGACAGCTCCCCTTGCCCGGGGGCTCGGATCGGGACAACTACCAGGCCGCGTTCGAGCTGCTCAAACAACAACGCTACGAGCCGGCCGCGATGGCTTTCGAGCAATTCCTGGTGACCTATCCCGACAGCGAACTCGCCGACAACGCCCAGTACTGGCTGGCAGAGTCGTTCTATGTGACGCAGAAATTCGACGAAGCCCTTGCCGCATTCGAGGTTGTCATCAAAGACTATCCGCGGTCACGCAAAGTGCCGGATGCGCTCCTCAAAATCGGATACTGCAACTACGAGCTCAAGCGCTGGAATTCGGCGCGCGATTCCTTGCTGCGTGTGCAGGCCGACTACCCGGAAACAACGGCTGCACGGCTTGCGGGACAAAGGCTGAAGCGCATGGGAGAAGAAGGCGTATAGGCTTGCATGGGAGCCAATTCGGATGTCGCTTGTCATTTGAAGCGTATCCGGTATCATGCCGCCGGAATTCCGGTGGCATCCCCGCCATCTCGAGGTTCCGACAGGGGCGTTAGCTCAGAGGTAGAGCATTCGGCTTTTAACCGACTGGTCGTAGGTTCGATCCCTACACGCCCCACCACTTCATTGATTTCACCTAAAACAGGCGACGGCACCGACAAGTGCCGTTATCATTCACCGTTTTCTGGACAGGGTCTTCTGAAAAGTGGCGGAGAATCGCTGGAAAATCCACAAGTTTGGCGGCAGCAGCCTTGCTGATGCGGCCTGCTTCCGTCGCGTAGCCGGTATCCTGCTGGACTACTCCGATACCCGTATCGGTGTCGTCGTCTCAGCCATGGGTGGCATGACCGATGCCCTGATCAGACTGGCGATACTTGCGGAGCGGGACGACCACAGCTTCATCGACGAATTGCACGCGATAGGCGAACGCTACTCGGCAACGGCGTGCGAGCTGGTGGATGGTGATCGGCGCGTGTCTGTCCTCGATGCCTGGGGCCGGGATGCCGACGATATTACAGACGTTCTGAAAGCGATCGCCCTGGTGAAGTCAGCACCGCAACGCAGCCGCGATGTAATCGCGGGCTACGGCGAGATCTGGTCCGCAAGATTACTGGCCGCCTACCTCGAGCAGGAATCGCCCGAGCGCGGCGGAACCTGGATCGACGCACGCGATGTCATTACTGTGCACCAGACCGAACTGGGGCCTTCGGTCCTGTGGGACGTTTCGCGAAAGAAATTCGCCGATGTCGTGCCCGAAAATTTCGCCGGAATTGCCGTAATCACGGGATTCATCGCGACTGACGAGGACGGACTCCAGACGACGCTCGGACGTAACGGCAGTGACTACTCGGCTGCTATTAGCGCGGCCCTGAGTAACGCCTCGGAACTCAGCATCTGGACCGACGTTGACGGCGTTATGAGCGCCGATCCGCGCCGGGTTCCCGAGGCGCAGGTCATCGACCAGCTCACCTATAACGAAGCGATGGAGTTAGCGTATTTCGGCGCTAATGTCATCCACCCCCAGACGCTAGGGCCCGCGATCGACAGCGACATACCGGTCATTATCCGCAACAGCCACAACCCATTGCACCCCGGAAGCCGCATCGGCAAGCAGGCCGAGCTGCTCGACAATATCAAGGGCATCACGGCGATCGGCGGCATGGCACTCGTCAACCTGGAAGGCTCCGGGATGATCGGCGTGCCGGGAACCGCGGATCGGCTTTTCGCAGCCCTTAAGAACGCCGGTGTGTCGGTCACACTGATATCGCAGGCCAGTTCCGAGCACTCGATCTGTATCGCGGTGCCGGACGACGTGGCAGAACGGGCAGGAAAGGTGATCACGGCGGCGTTTGCCGAGGAACTCGAAAGCGGCCAGATCCAGAGCGTTGAAGTCACAAAATCGCAAAGCATTGTCGCTGTGGTGGGTGATGGCATGGCGGGAACGCCAGGCATTGCTGCCCGGTTTTTCGGCACCCTGGGTCGTGCGGGTATCAACATTCGCGCAATCGCACAGGGTTCCTCGGAGAGAAATATCTCGGCCGTGGTCGATTCCGAAGATGCCACCAAGGCGCTGCGAGCCGCGCACTCGGGTTTCTACCTGTCAGCCAAAACGCTTTCGATTGGCCTGATCGGCCCGGGCACTGTCGGAACTTCGTTACTGCGCCAGATCGAGAAACAGGCGCAGCGGCTTCACGATGAATTCAACCTGGATCTTCGTGTTCGCGCAATTGCCCGCTCGCAAACGATGCTGCTCGGCGATCGCAGTATCGACCTGTCGCGGTGGCAGGAAGACCTGGCTGAAAACGGTGTTGACTGCGATCTCGGCGAGCTGGAGGCGCATATCAATCCGGATCATCTGCCACACGCGGTCATTATCGACTGCACGGCGAGTGAGCACATTGCGGGCAAGTATGCGGACTGGCTGGAACACGGCATACATATCATCACACCGAACAAGAAAGCATTCAGCGGCCCATTCCAGAATTACGTCGCGCTGCGCGAAAGCGCCGCACACGGCAACTCGCATTGTTTTTATGAAACAACCGTTGGCGCCGCTTTGCCTATAATCACGACACTGCGCGACCTGGTTGATACAGGCGATGAAGTGCACATGGTGCAGGGCATCTTCTCGGGAACGCTCGCGTATCTCTTTAACGTTTACGACGGCACTACGCCGTTTTCCGAAATAGTCCGAACTGCGCGCACGAGCGGTTACACTGAACCCGACCCTCGTGACGATCTGTCCGGTATGGATGTAGCGCGCAAGTTGACGATCCTGGCGCGTGAACTCGGGCAGACGATCGAGATCGGCGATTTTCCGGTGCAGAACCTGGTGCCTAAACAGCTGCGCGATTGCAGCCTCGACGAATTCCTCGATCGCTTACCCGAGGTTGATGCCGACATTGAATCGATCTATGAAGCGGCCCGGAAAGAAGGTGAGAAGTTGCGTTACGTGGCCCGCCTGGGTGCCGACGGAAGGGCGACTGTCGGGCTTGCTGCCGTCGGTCCCGATCATGCGTTCAGCAACATCAACCTGACCGATAATATTGTGCAATTCGAAACCGATCGCTATTCCGCAAACCCACTCGTCGTTCAGGGGCCCGGTGCAGGTCCGGAAGTGACGGCCGGCGGCGTTTTTGGTGACTTGTTGCGGTTGGCTCAGTATTTGAGCGCGGGAGCATAACGTGAGTGAGACCATTACAGCTTTTGCGCCCGCATCGATCGGCAACGTCGCCGTTGGTTTCGACATGTTGGGGCTGGCACTGACTGGCGTCGGCGACCGTGTTCAGGCACGTAGGACAGACGGCGCGAATGTCACCCTTGCCGAGGTGCGCGGACTCGACGGTGAAGTTCATCCCTACCTCTCGAATAATGCCGACGAAAACACGGCTTCAATTGCGGCCCAGGCTTTGTGGAGCGATCATGGCGATTCCTGTGGGGTCGAGCTAATAGTCCACAAGGGCATCCCGCTGCAATCCGGTATGGGCAGTTCGGCCGCATCGGCGGTCGCAGCGGTCGTCGCCGTCAATGCCTTGCTCGAAACACCGCTGCCCACCGAAGCCTTGCTCACTTACGCCCTGGAGGGCGAAAAGTATGCGAGCGGTGGTTTGCACGCCGACAATGTGGCGCCGAGCTTGCTGGGCGGTCTTATCCTCTGTCCGCAGGTGTTGCTGCCGGAGGTTGTGAGCTTGCCGGTACCAAAAGGGGTCAGTGCGGTGTTATTGCATCCCGACCTGCAGGTGAATACGGCCCAGGCGCGACGTCGCCTGGCGAAAAGCTACTCGATGGCACAATGGCTGGAGCAGCAAGGCCTGCTCGCCGGATTTATTGCAGCCTGCGCCGCCAGCGATATCGATTTGATCAGGAAGACGCTGCGTGACGTCGTCATCGAACCGCAACGTTCGGAAGCAGTACCCTGTTTCGCGGCCGTTACCGAGGCGGCCAGGCGTTCCGGGGCACTCGGCTGCAGCCTGTCGGGCAGTGGTCCGAGCATGTTCGCCCTTTGCGTGGAGAGCGAAGCACGAAACGTTGCGAGCGCAATGGAGCACGCTTGTCGCTTGCAGGGTATTGGCTGTCAGTCCTGGGTTAGTCCAATGACTGCGCCGGGCGCGCGCGTCGAGGACTGAGAATGCAGTATTTCAGTACGCGCGGGGATGGGCCCGTCAATCTTGATGACGCGTTGCGCAAGGGTATTGCGGACGACGGTGGATTGTTTCTGCCACAGCATTTGCCTTCTTTTGAGCCCGCCGATTTCGACGACGCCGAGTCCATACCGCAGGTTGCTGAAATCCTGCTGCGACCGTTCTTCGAGGGTTCGCTCCTTAAAGAGCAGCTCGACGCCATTCTCTCTGAGACTTTCAGTTTTCCGATTCCGGCAACCCCATTGCCCGCCGCAGGTCGCGAGCTTGCATTGCTGGAGCTCTATCACGGCCCGACCGCAGCGTTCAAGGACGTCGGGGCGGGGTTCCTGGCGGCCTGTTTGTCGCGTCTGGAAAGCGATGAAGACTCACCGCTGACAATACTCGTGGCAACGTCCGGTGATACAGGGGGCGCCGTTGCGGCCGCGTTCGACGGCCGACCCGGCATGCGCGTTGTCGTGCTGTTTCCGGATGGCCGTGTTTCCGATCGCCAGGCCCACCAACTTTGTTGCTGGAGCGACAATGTCGTGTCGCTGAAAGTGCAGGGCTCATTCGATGAATGCCAGGCAATGGTCAAGGCAGCGATGGCAGACCCGGAATTATCCGCTGCTCATCGTTTCAGTTCGGCGAACAGCATCAATATTGGTCGGCTGTTGCCACAAAGCACCTATTATGCGGATGCGAGCCTCAGGCATTATCGACGCACCGGCAATAAGCCCGGGTTTATTATTCCAACGGGGAATCTCGGCAACGCGTTCGCCTGCATCATGGCTCGCGAGATGGGCTTGCCGATAGGTCCGGTCATCCTCGCGACCAATGCCAACCGAACGATAGCCGACTACTTTGAAACGCTGGAATGGCTGCCGCGCGCCAGCCTGCAAACGCTGGCGTCAGCAATGGACGTGGGTGATCCGAGCAACATGGAGCGTCTGCGCAAGCTCGTGGGTGAGGCCGACGTACTGCGTGAGCAGGTCGGCGTACTGTCGGTTAGCGATGCCGAGATCGAGGCGTCTATCCGTAAGGACTTCAGTGAGTTCGGTTTCGCCACCTGCCCGCACACGGCAACGGCAACACATACCTGGCGCCAGCTCGATGGCGAAATGGCTAGCGCTTACGACTGGATCGCAGTCGGCACGGCACATCCGGCCAAGTTCGAGACAATCGTTGAGCCGATCATCGGTACGACCGTGCCACTGCCTCCGGAGCTCGAGGAAATACTCGCGAGGCCTGCCCACGCGATCACAATAAAACCGGATCTTGAGTCGCTTGCCACCGCCATCGGCGATGCTTAGGATGCTTGGTGGACAGAGAGCTGAATCTTGATGCCTGAATTTCTGCAAATCGATGCAAGGCCCTGGCTGTTACCGGTGCTTGCTGTGCTCCTATTGTTGCTGGTCTGGCTGCTCTACCGGTTTATTCGTGGCAGAAGGACGTCGCTGCGACGAGTGTTCAAGGAAATCAGTTTTGAACGCATTGAAGGTCTTATCATCCCCAACGCGGACGAGGGCGAAATTCAGATCGATCAATTGTTGCTGACGTCGCAGGGGCTTCTCATTGTCGATATCAAGGATGTGCAAGGCACTGTTTTTGGCAGCGACAAGATGCAGGACTGGGCCGTTATCAGTGACAAGCGTCGTTACACGTTCTCAAATCCGCAACCCATGCTTTACGATCGCATCGCTGCCGTACGACAGGTTGTCCGCCAGGTCCCTGTCGCGGGGCGCATACTGTTTCTCGACGGCGCAGAGTTTACCAAGGGTGTACCCGGACTCGTATGCACGCTCAATGATCTCGTCGAAGAGTTTGGTGAACCTGACAAAAAGGCAGCCAGGTCCAAGATCGAGGCATTCAGGCCGTACTGGGAACTCATTCAAAAGGCGGCCATAAGCTCGACCAGCCGCTAATTCTCCGACAAACCGAAAAACCGAACGGCATTGGCTGTCGTAACTGCGGCAACGTGGTCCACACTCTGGCCGCGTGCTTCGGCAACGGTTTTCAGCACTTCAGGCAGGTAGGCTGGCTCGTTGCGGCGCGTCCTTGGTTTGGGCCGGATCGTTCGCGGCAGCAGGTACGGCGCGTCGGTCTCAAGCAGCAGTCGATCGTCGGGGATGACATCGACGATGTCATGCAAGTGCTGCCCGCGGCGCTCATCGCAGATCCAGCCCGTGATGCCGATATACAGGCCGAGCGCAACGTATTCGTGCAGTGACTCGCCTTCGCCCGTGAAGCAATGCGCGACGGCCCTCGACAGGTCGGGAAGGGCGGATTCGAGTACCTCGACGAAATCGTCGTGTGCATCGCGTTGATGCAGGAAGACTGGCAGGCCGCATTCTTTGGCGATTTCGAGCTGCCGGCGGAACGCGACGAGCTGCGCCTCGCGTGGCGAGAAATTCCGAAAGTAGTCGAGTCCGCATTCCCCGACGGCGACGACTACGTCTTTTTCGACCAGCCTGCGAATCAGCGCATCGCTTTCTTCGCTGTAGTCGGAAGCATGGTGAGGGTGTACGCCTGCTGTCGAAAACAGAATACCGGGTTTCGATTCGGCAAGTGTGGCGGCTTTTACATTGCTGTCGTCGCTACTACCCGTCACGATTATCCTGTCGACACACGCATCAGCCGCTCGTTGCAGAATCTCGTCTCGATCATCATCGAAACTGTCGTGCGCAAGGTTTGCGCCGATATCAATCAGTGAGTAGCTCATCGCATTACATCTGCCTAGTACTGACCCCAGCGAAAGACCTTGGCGCCGATGCCAATGAAAACCGCGCTCAGCGCCGTCAGCGCCAGAAGGCTCGGCGCTACGTCGCCGAGCGTCGCCCCGTCCAGCATAACCGAGCGCGCGGAGTTGAGGACATGCGTCAACGGAAATATCTTTGCCAGGTTCTGCACGAATGGACCCGCGCCTTCGAGCGAAAACCAGACACCTGACAACAGCATCATGGGCCAGTTGACCATGTTCAGTAGCCCGCCGGCGAGTTCTTCGCTGGTAACTCGTGCGGAAATGATCAGACCCAGCGAGACCATCGAAATTGCCCCGACCACTGCAACCAGGAACAGCGTGAAATAGCTTCCCTCCATGCGCGTGTCGAGAATCATATGGGTTGCTGCAAAGACGAACACAGTGATGCACGTGATCAAGACCATGCGTGAAGCGACCTGCGCCGAGATGAATTCGAAAGAAGTGAGCGGCGTCGCGCGTAGTCGTTTCAGGAAACCGTTCTTGCGGTAGCGAACGACAACGTAGCCGACGCCGAACATGCAGCTGAACATCATGTTCATTCCGAGGATACCGGGCAGCACCCAGTCAGCGTAGCGGACCGCGTCACCCGAGATTTGTTCCTTGTCAATTGCTGCTGGCTCTGTCGTATCCGACTGCAGCAACGCAAGCTCGACAAAGTAGCCTTTCGCGGAATCGGGATTGACCCAGTAGCGGGGTGCATCGCCGAATTCAACGAGCAAATCGAGCTGGTGCCTCGAGACTTTTCGCAACGCATCGTCTTTATCGCTGGTTGGCACGAAACGGATGTACCGCGTGCCAAGGAAAGGATGCTGTTCCTCGACGATGACGTCGCTGTCCTGAAGTACACCGACCGTGTAGGCGTTGCGGTCTCCGCCCAACGCGAACGACAAGCCGAATATGAGTACGACGGGTAACAACATGTTCCACGCAAACGAGGCTTTGTCCCGAAGAAATTCGCGATTGCGGCCTTGGAAGATTGCGAAAATGCGTCCGAACATCGACTCAGGCCCGCAGCGAATGACCGGTCAGGTCAAGAAAAAGATCTTCGAGATTGGGTTGTCGAATCTTGATGTGATTCAGGTTCGTGACATGAGGCGAGAGCTGCTGCAAGCTCGAACTGACGTCGCTGGTCACAATTTCGACAATGCCGAGGTTTTCGTACATCGTGTGTTCTATCTGCCGCAGTTCGTCGGTCAGGTCACTAATCGGCAATTCTATGATCAAACCCTTGTAGCGTTGGCGCAGCAGCTCAGCGGGCGAACCCTGCGTGATTATCTGGCCGGCGTCCATAATTGCGATGTCATCGCACAGCACCTGTGCTTCGTCCATGTAATGCGTTGTCAATACAATCGATGCGCCTTGTGCACGAATGCTTTGCACCAGGTCCCAGAAATTCCGGCGGGCTTGCGGGTCGAGCCCGGTCGTCGGTTCATCGAGAAAAATCAGGCGCGGGCGGTTGACGAGTGCCACGGCCAGAAGCAGCCGTTGGCGCTGGCCGCCCGAGAGCTTTCGATTATCGCGGTCCAGCAAATCTCCCAGGGAACATTGCTCGATCAGTTCGTCGAGATCGGCCTTTTGATTGTAGAGCGCCCGGAACATCTCGATGGTTTCGCGAACCGTGAGGAAGTCCTGTAACGCCGTGTTTTGGAACTGGATGCCGGCCTCCTGGCGAAACCGGGCGCCGGCCGGCTCTCCGTAGTAGTAGACCTCGCCCGACGTGGCCGATATTACGCCTTCGATAATCTCGACCGTCGTTGTTTTGCCAGCGCCATTGGGTCCGAGAAGCCCGAAACAAATTCCCTCCGGTACCGAAAAGCTGACCCCATTGACAGCGGTTACACCAGGGTATTCCTTGACCAGATCACGAGCTTCGAGGACGGTTGTCATCGCGGCCAAGGGTACCGGACCTGGCCTTGGGCAGCCACCTTGCAACCAAACGGCGATTCGCGGTATCTAAGTAATGAGAACGGGAATAGGGGTCCGGAAAATGTCCAGAACTGTCACAAAAACGGCTTTAACCATTGGATTGTTGATCATGCTGATGGCGGTCCCGGCATTGGGAGCCACGGTCAACAAGAGCGTCAAGATCGAAGCCAACAGCGAAGCCGGCGGTGCGTCGTCGGTCAACGGCAGCATTTCCGTGGGCGAGAATGCCGTCGTAACGGGCAACGTCAAAACCGTCAATGGCACAATTCGTGTCGACGAGGGAGCCTCTATCGAAGCGGCATCAACGGTAAACGGTGGAGTCAGGCTTTCCGACAAGGTGAAAAGTGAGAGCCTGAACACGGTCAACGGCTCGATCAAGGTCGGTGAAAACGCTTCGGTGGATGGCGAGATTCAGGCCGTCAATGGGCGCATCACTGTTGCCAGCGGTAGCACCGTTGCGAACGATGTCAGCAATGTAAACGGACAGATTGAGCTTGCCGGAACCGAAGTTGGCGGCAACCTCGAGACAGTCAATGGTGACATTACTCTCGAAGAGGGATCCGTTGTGAAAGGCGACCTTATCGTCGAAAAAAACAGTGGTTGGGGCTGGGGCAAGTCCAAGAAGCGCAAACCGCGCATCATCATCGGCCCCGGTTCACGTGTCGAGGGCAAGATCATTCTCAAACGTGAGGTCGAGTTGTTCATCAGCGATACCGCCGAGGTGGGTGGTGTCGAGGGCAAGATGACCATGGATGATGCCGTTCGCTTCAGTGGCGATCGTCCATAGGTTCAGGTCCCGTAGATTCGGGCCCGGGGAATTAAGTAGAATAGGCGTTGTGCAAAGCGCCGCGACCCAATTACCGCTGTTCTCAGAAGTTGATGAGCCCGACTCCGTGTCGGGCTTTTCCGTACGTGAGAGCGGCCGGGCCCGCCGCCTGTCGATAAAAGTATTCCCTCGCGGGCGCGTGGAAGTAGTCGTACCCAGGCGTACACGGCCCGCCGATGTACGTGAATTCGTGGAAGCACATCGCGACTGGATTCGAAAAGCGAGGGCCTCATTTGCCGCCGAGCACCCGCCTGAGCCTTTCGCTTTGCCGGAGCTTGTGACACTCAACGGCATCGAACTGCAGTTTTCCGTGCGCTACGAGCCCGAAGAGGGCGCCAAAACTGTCAAGTATCGGAATCGCGGCGGTGCCGTCGTGCTTTCCGGCCACACGGATAATGAGAAGCTTTGCGTGCAGGCGCTGAAACGCTGGTTGACCCAGCTTGCAAAGCGCGAATACGCACCGCGTTTGCGGGCTTTGTCCGGGCTGACGGGTAATTCGTTCAAGAAAATGCACGTGCGAGGTCAGCGGACTTGCTGGGGCAGCCATTCGAGCTCCGGCACGATCTCGCTGAACTACTGCCTGCTGTTCCTGGATCCCGGACACCTGCGTTACGTCATGATTCACGAGCTTTGTCATGCACGACACATGAATCATTCGAGACGGTTTTGGAGCCTGGTTGCCCGGTTCGAGCCAGACTACCGGCAACTGGACAAAGACCTGAACGACAGCTGGAAGCAAATACCGACGTGGGTCGGTATTTACTAGTACTTCGGATAGCCGGTATTGACGTTCATACGCGTCGCGGATCAATCTTGCTGCCCGTGTTCATCAATCAGAAACAGAGGAAGACATCATGCGTGTCCCGTTAATGCTTGCCTTTGCAACGCTTCTTCTCACAGGTTTTTGCGGCGTTCAGGCGCAGGAACCGGAAATTGATATGCTGCGAGCGGCCGTCGAACAACTGCGTGACGACTATGATGCGCGCATTGCGGAACTGGAGCGCAGGCTGGCTGTCGCCGAGCAAAACGCGATGCAGGCGAAATACGCAAGCCAGCAGGCAGGAGCAACAGAGGCCGGTGCCCCGGCAGGGAGTGCCGACCGCGCTTCATTCAACCCGGCTATCGGCGTCATCTTCCAGGGACAGGCGTGGAATTTCACCGAAAATCCGGATAACTACGCCATTCAGGGATTTCCGTTTGGCGGTGAGGCCGGGCCAATCTCTGAAGGTCTGGGTATCGGAGAAACAGAACTAATCCTCAATGCCAACGTCGATGATAAATTTACGGCCTGGCTGACCGCGGCGCTCGCCCTGGAAGACGGCGAGAGCGTCGCGGAAATTGAGGAAGCATGGGTCGAGACGACGGCACTGCCGGCCGGCCTTGGTGCCAAGTTCGGGCGGTTTTTCTCCGGGATCGGATATCTGAACAGCAAACATTCGCATACCTGGGACTTTGTGGACCAGCCGCTCCCGTACCAGGCGTTTCTCGGCGATCAATACCTCGATAACGGCGTGCAGGTTCGCTGGCTCGCACCGACAGACCTGTACATGGAATTCGGGGGTGAGATCTTCCAGGGCAGTCGATATCCGTCCGGTGGAAACGCGCATTCGGGATTTGGCAGCTACAGCCTGTTTGCCAATTTCGGGGGTGATGTTGGTGGCAACAGCAGTTGGCTGGCTGGTATTTCGTATCTGGACAACACCGCCATCGACCGTCCTTCCGGCGACGAGGACGACCCGCTCATCTTCAATGGTGATTCGAAACTAACCAGTGCCCAGTTCGTCTGGAAGTGGTCGCCAAACGGCAACTGGAAACAAAGGAACTTTGTCTTTCAATCGGAGTTGTTCTGGCGTCGTGAAGACGGCGATTATACGTTCCCGGGTGGGGCGCCCCTGCTTTATGACGTTGATCAGACGGGCTGGTATGCACAGGCTGTCTATCAGCCTGTTCCGCGCTGGCGTTTCGGTGGGCGAGTCGATGGTCTGTCCACGGACGACCCGGGGCCTTTCTTCGCTGGCACAGCCGTAGCGGCGCCGGTTAGTGACCCCATGCGTTACAGCTTTATGGCTGACTGGTCCAACAGCGAATTCAGTCGATTGCGCCTGCAGTTCACGCGCGACGAGGCGGGGCCGCTGGATGACACGCAGTGGGGTATCCAGTACATACACAGCATCGGCGCCCACGGCGCTCACGCGTTCTAGGGGCGCACGAAATGACAAGAACGATATGTGTGTTTTTGCTCGCTTTGATGCCGGTCACCGCTACGGCAGACATTGATATTTTCGCCTGCGAACCCGAGTGGGCCGCGCTCGCAACAGAAATTGGCGGGTCACATGTCAGCACGTTCAGCGCAACGACAGCGCTGCAGGACCCGCATTACATCCAGGCACGCCCGAGCCTGATTGCCAAAGTTCGCCGTGCGGACCTCGTCATCTGCAGCGGCGCCCAGCTGGAAATAGGCTGGCTTCCGGCACTTCTGCAGAAAGCGAACAACCGTAACGTCATGCCCGGCCAGGATGGTTACATGGAAGCGAGCAGCTACGTGGTTCGTCTTGACGCGACCGGCAATGTTGATCGTGCACAGGGAGATATTCATCCGGAAGGGAATCCGCACATTCAGACCGACCCACATAATGTCGCCGCCGTGGCAATGGCGCTTGGCCAACGCATGAAATCGCTCGATCCTGAAAATGCGGCAACCTATGAAGTGGGTCTGGCCGACTTTTTGGGACGCTGGAAAAATGCGATCGAGATTTGGGAGGCGAAAGCCGCAACGCTCCACGGTGCCAAAGCAATCACCCACCACAAGTCCTGGGTGTACCTGGAGCGATGGCTGGGTATCGACGAGATTGCCAATTTAGAGGCCGTTCCGGGCTTGCCGCCGACCGCAACGCACCTGAGCCGATTGACGAAGCGATTCGAGGGCGGCGGTGCGGACTTCATCATTCGCTCACCGTACCAGGACGCGAGGCCCTCGGAATGGTTGTCGGAAAGAGTCGGTATTACGGCAATAGTCTTGCCGCTGACGGTCGGAGGTACCGAGGAAGCGCGGGACCTGTTTTCGTTGTTTGACGACATTGTTGAACGTCTACTCAAGGCGCGCGGCCATGAATGAACTTATCGACTGGACTATCGTTGGACCCGCGTTGCTGGCCGGATTGATTGTTCTGAGTACCCATGTTCCGCTCGGTCAGGAAGTGCTCAAGCGCGGCATCATTTTCATCGATCTTGCCATTGCACAGGTTGCCGGGCTCGGGGTCATCGCCGCACACGCCATGGACTGGGACCCGGAAGGTTTGCAGGTGCAGGTGGCTGCCGTAAGCGCCGCGTTGATCGTTGCCGTCGGCCTCAACTGGACAGAAAAACGGTGGCCGAAAATCCAGGAACCGCTGATCGGTATCGTATTCATTCTGGCAGCGACCGGCGGAATTTTGTTGCTGGCCGGGAATCCGCACGGTAGTGAGCATCTCAAGGAACTGCTGGTCGGCCAGATTCTCTGGCAAACCTGGTCATCCTTACTGCCGATTGCGGCACTCTACGCCGTTTTGCTGGTCTTGTGGTTTGCCTTTCAAGCTCGACTTGGCGCGTTAATTTTCTACCTGGCTTTTGCCATCGCGGTAACAGCGTCGGTGCAGATTGTCGGCATTTACCTGGTGTTCGCAAGCCTGATCATTCCGGCGCTGGCGACGACAGGGATCCGTAAGGGCAACCGACTGGTCGTTGGCTATTTGATCGGCGGTGTCTCGTATTTCATCGGCATCGCCGCGTCGGTGTTGTTGGACCTGCCGACGGGTGCCGTGATCGTCTGGAGTATGGCAGCCGTTGCGCTTTTTGTGGGATTCGTAATTTCTGACAAACGCGCAGTCAACTAGCCCTGATCCAGTAAGTCGCGAAGATTGATTACGGCCGCATTCGCCCGGGCCAGGTAGTTCGCCATGACCAGCGAGTGGTTGGCGAACAGGCCGTAGCCGCCACCGTTCAGTACCAGCGGTGAGCGCAACGGGTCGAGGCTTGCTTCCAGCTCCCGGATGATCTGCCGCACACTGACTTCGGCGTTTTTGTCAGCCAATACATGCGCAAAATCGAATTCGGCGGCACGGAAAAAGTGCACCAATGCCCACGCCGTACCCCGTGCTTCGAAAAAGATGTCGTCGACTTCGAACCAGGACGTACGAACATTCACAGTATCCGGTTGGGCGCCCGCGGCTTCCGCCGCCGGCTCGCCAGCCAGGTCTTCATTGATACGATTGATGGCGACGCTGTCGCCGAGTCGCCGAGTGAGGCTGCCGAGGCGTTTCTCGACCTGTGAGAGCCACTCCCGGAGATTATCGGCCCGTGCGAAAAAATGCGTATCCGAATCTCCAGCTGCCAGGCGGTCGCGGTATTTTGAAAAGCCCTTGATGGCATCGCGATACTCGGATTCGGTGGCCGGAAGTATCCAGGAGTCGTTGTCGAAAAAGAATCGCGGCTCGGCCGCTGCAACATTTTCGTCTTCTTTCGACTGGGATTGGCTGCGGCTGTAGTCGTTGCGGATGACACGGGCGAGGTCGCGCACCTGCTGCAAGACCCCGTATTCCCAATTCGGGATATTGTCGAGAAACACGTTAGGCAGTATTTTGTCGTTGGTCAGGTAGCCGCCGGGTTTCTCCAGCAGCGTCTCGGACACGCGGATTAGCGTGTCGGTCGTCGAGAACCCGACAATAGCGGATTCCGGATCCGCCGGACGATTGACCCAAAAGACATCGGGTTCGCGCGAGAACCAGAAGCCAAACACAAACATGATCAGCAGGAAAACGCCAAGCGACCAGCTGCCGATTCTTGTCCATTTCTGGGTTGCCAGTATGCTCTCGGCTGATCGTTTCATCGGGTGATTCTCCGGCGTGGGTCAAGGCTCAGGTGGCTAGTGATTCTACCAGTTTCGGCAAGGCAACTCCGGCGTTACCGGCGATTGCAAAATCGTAGGCTTCGGCGTGCAACGTCGGATTGGGATTTACTTCGGCCACGATGGCACGGTTTTCCCTGGCGATGTCGGCTAATCCGGCGGCCGGGTATACGAGCGATGAAGTGCCGACCGACAGGAAAACGTCACAGTCAGCGGCCGCCGCAAACGACTCGTTCAGTGCGTTTTCGGGAATCGCCTCACCGAACCAGACGACGCCGGGACGCAGGTTCGCACCGCAATTCGGACAGACCGGGACTTCCGCTTGCTGATCGTGCACGATGACGCAGCCTTCGGCATGGCATCGATCATCGAACAGGTTGCCGTGGAATTCGATGACACCGCGACTGCCGGCACGCTGGTGCAGGCCATCAACGTTCTGCGTCACCAGTGTAAATCGCGGCACCAACTCGGCGAGTTTTGCGAGGGCGAGATGACCGGGGTTGGGATTGGCCTCTGCAACCAGGTCGCGGCGCCAGCGATACCAACGCCAGAGCAGTTCCGGGCTTTCTTCGAACGCCTCTGGTGTCGCGAGCTGAAGCGGATCGTATTTGGCCCATAAACCCTGCTGGGCGTCGCGAAAGGTCGGCACGCCGCTCTCGGCCGAGGTGCCGGCGCCTGTCAGTACGCACACGTGGCGTGCATCCCGCAGCGCCCTGATCAGGGCGCGCGGGATGTCACAATTGCTTGTCACGCGGCGAGTTGTCGCAGGACGTAATGCAGGATGCCGCCATTCTCGTAGTAGTCACGTTCTTTCGGTGTATCGATACGCACCTGTGCCCTGAACGTGATTGCTTTGCCATCCTCGGGTGTTGCGGTTACGGTGACCGTCTTCGCATCGGCATCGGTCTGACCCTTGATGTCGAAGACTTCCTTGCCCGTGAGGCCGAGAGATTCTGCGTCCTGGCCGTCGAAAAACTGCAGGGGCAATACGCCCATGCCGATCAGGTTCGAGCGATGAATGCGCTCGAAACTCTTGGCAATGACAGCTTTCACGCCCAGCAACACTGTGCCCTTGGCGGCCCAGTCACGAGACGAACCCGTGCCGTATTCGCTGCCGGCGAGAACGATCAGCGGCGTGCCTTCTTCCTTGTACTTGTTGGCAGCGTCGAAAATCGACATCTGCTCGCCGCTCGGTTGATGACAGGTCCAGCCGCCTTCCGTTCCGGGCGCGAGTTGATTGCGCAGACGAATATTCGCGAAAGTGCCGCGCATCATGACTTCGTGGTTGCCACGGCGCGAGCCGTAGGAATTGAAGTCGGCACGCTTGACGCCCTGCGCTTCGAGATACTTGGCCGCGGGGCTGTCGGCGGCAATTCCACCGGCCGGCGAGATGTGATCGGTCGTCACGGAATCGCCGAGCAGCGCGAGAACACGTGCGCCTTCGATATCGCGGACCGCGTCCGGGTCTTTGCGCATGCCTTCGAAGTAGGGCGGGTTCTTGACGTAAGTCGAAGTCGGGTCCCAGGTGTAGATTTCGCCCGTCGGCGAGTCGATGCCCTTCCAGTTGGCGTCACCTTCGAAGACGCTGCTGTAGCTGCTCTTGAACATGCCCGAATCGATATTCTTTGCAATCGTGTCGTGGACTTCCTGCTGACTCGGCCAGATGTCTTTCATGAAAACCGGCTTGCCGTCCTTATCTTCCCCGAGCGGATCGTTGAACAGGTCGACGTCCATGTTACCGGCCAGCGCATAAGCGACGACCAGTGGCGGCGATGCCAGGAAGTTCATGCGCACCAGAGCATGAATGCGGCCTTCGAAGTTGCGGTTTCCGGATAGCACGCTCGTGCCTACTATGTCGCCTTGTTCCACGGCCTTGGCGATCTCGGGCATCAGCGGCCCGGAGTTGCCGATGCAGGTCGTGCAGCCGTAGCCGACGTTGAAAAAACCAATGGCGGCAAGATCGTCAATGAGCCCGGCTTTCTCGAGGTAATCGGTGACCACACGGGAGCCCGGCGCCAGGCTGGTTTTCACCCAGGGCTTGGCTTTGAGACCTTTGGCGGCGGCATTCCGGGCGAGCAGGCCGGCCGCCAGCATGACCGCGGGGTTCGATGTATTCGTGCAGCTCGTTATCGCAGCGATGAGAATGGCACCGTCGCGAATCTCTACGTCATTGCCGTCAATTTTCGCCACCGCGCTGCCGCCTTTGCTGCGTTTCGCAACAGCGGCTTCGAGATGCTTGCCGAAAGTCTTCGCGGCAGCACTGAGCGCGATGCGATCTTGCGGACGCTTGGGTCCCGCAATACTGGGTTCGACGGTGCTCAAGTCGAGCTCGAGCGTGTCGCTGTAGAGCGCGTCGGGCTGTCCGTCGTGGCGCCACAATCCCTGTTCCCTGGCGTAAGCCTCGATCAGCTTGATCTGGTCGGCGTCGCGGCCCGAGAGCTCGAGGTAGCGAATGGTTTCACCATCGATTGGGAAAATCGCACAGGTCGAACCGAATTCCGGCGACATGTTGCCGAGGGTTGCGCGATCGGCCAGCGGCAGTTGTCCCAGGCCGTCACCAAAAAACTCGACGAATTTTCCGACCACGCCTTTGTTTCGCAGCATTTCGGTGACGGTCAATACCAGGTCGGTCGCCGTTGTACCTTCCCTGAGTTTGCCGCTCAGTTTGAAGCCGATGACATTCGGGATCAGCATCGTAATGGGCTGACCCAGCATCGCAGCTTCGGCTTCAATGCCGCCCACACCCCAGCCCAGTACGCCGAGGCCGTTGATCATCGTGGTGTGCGAATCGGTACCGACGACGGTGTCCGGGTACGCCGATCGCGTACCGTTCTTGTCGGCGTCGAAGACGACGCGGCTCAGGTACTCGAGGTTGACCTGGTGAACGATGCCCGTGTTGGGCGGGACAACGCGGAAATTATCGAATGCAGACTGGCCCCAGCGCAGGAACGAGTAACGCTCCTTGTTGCGATGGAATTCGATCTTGTTGTTCAGGTCGAGCGAATTGGCGGCGCCGTAGTTGTCCACCTGCACCGAATGGTCGATGACGAGCTCGGCCGGCGACAGCGGGTTGATGCTCTTGGCGGAACCGCCAAGCTTGACGACGGCGTCGCGCATCGCCGCGAGGTCGACGACCGCGGGCACGCCCGTGAAGTCCTGCAGGATGACCCGGGCCGGCGTAAACGAAATTTCGGTGCTGGGTGCGGCTTTGGCGTCCCAGTTGGCCAGCGCAAGAATGTCCTTCTTCGTGACGTCGCGACCGTCTTCGTGGCGCAGCAAGTTCTCGAGCAGGATTTTCAGGGAGTAGGGCAGTCGCTCGACGTGACCGTCCTTTACTGCGTCGAGGCGAAAAATCTCGTATGTGTTTCCGCCGACCTTAAGCGTTGAACGCGCGTCAAAGCTGTCCGTCATTGTCTTCTTCTCCGGGGATGTCAGGTTGTACATCGTGGCCAGGCGGCCACGGGGTTGCGCATTATAGCGAAACAGAGAGGCCGGCGCTCATCCACTTTTGTCGATGACGGCCCCGCCGAGGCACTGCTCGCCGTCGTAAAAAACGACAAACTGGCCCGGCGCCACGGCTTTTTGGGCCGAATCGAACCGGACCTCGAGCGTCGAGTCGTCGAGTGCTGTGACGACACAGCCCTGGTCCTCCTGTCGATAGCGAATCTTGGCTGTGCAGGTCAGATCGTCGCCGAGACCGGCCGGAGGCGCCCCGATCCAACTGGCATCGGTTGCTACCAGCCAGTTGCTGAACAGCAGATCGTGCTCGCCCTGGGCGACGACTAGCGCGTTGTCCTCGATGTCCTTGGCCACGACATACCATGGCTCCTCGCCACGATCGTTGCGGCCGCCGATCCCAAGCCCCTGGCGCTGCCCCAGGGTGTAATACATGAGGCCCTGGTGGGTGCCGATCTCTTCGCCGCCGGGCGTTCTCATGGGGCCGGGCTTGGCTGGCAGGTAGGTACTCAGGAACTCACGAAACGGCCGTTCGCCGATAAAACAAATACCGGTGCTGTCTTTTTTGTCGTGAATCGGTAACCCGGAGTCGCGTGCAATTCGACGTACGTCAGCTTTTTGCAGATCACCGAGCGGGAAAACAGTTTCGGCGAGGGCTTCTGCGCTGACGGCGTGCAGAAAATAACTCTGATCCTTATTCTTGTCTGCGCCTTTGAATAATGCGCCGTGGCCGTTGACGATTCCTGAGCGCGCGTAATGTCCGGTTGCCAGAAAATCACCACCGAGGCGCTTCGCGTAGTCGCGGAACACGCCGAATTTTATCTCGCGATTGCAAAGCACATCGGGATTCGGTGTTCGGCCCCTGCGGTACTCATCGAGGAAGTACTCGAACACCTGGTCACGGTATTGCCGTGCAAAATTCGCGTGGTGCAACGGAATATCCAGTTGCTCACAGACAGCGCGCGCATCCTGCAGATCGTCAGCGGCCGTGCAGTAGCCGTCATCATCCTCCCAGTTGGTCATGTGCAACGCGTGCACTTCGGCACCGGCTTCTTTGAGGAGAATTGCGGCAACCGCGGAATCGACACCGCCCGACAGTCCGAGGATGACTCGCTTGTTGGCGACCTGGGTTTCGAGGGACGATGCCATAGGCGGCGCATTCTACTGCAGTACGGGGCTTGGCCGCGACCAATGGATTATGTCCGGTCAGCAGCGCCGTATGGCTGTCGAATTGTCGGGCGCCGATAGGTAATATCTGGCAATTCTTGCGCTTTAGAACAGGATGGTTATGCGCTACGTCTGGCTCCTCAATTTTCTCCTCATTTCCATGACAGGCTGCGGTGGCGGAAGCGGCGGCGCTGCGACAACGCAGATCGCCGGCACAACCGGGTCCGGTGGAACTCAGTCGCCGGGCGGAATCTGGTTCGGCAGGGACAGCGCGAATGAGTCGGTCGTCCTCTACATCGCCGAAACCGGCATGTTGCGCACGACGCTGCATCCGCAAGGCTCAATAATCCCATCGTTCGGTGGCGGAACGGTCAGCGTATCGTCGAACAATGTCGTGACCGGGACGTTCGAAGTTCGCGGTGACCGGATGCCGTTTACGGGGCAGCCCAATGAAGACCTCGGGTGTGGGATTTCCGGGATCGTGCAGGAACGGCAAGTACTCTCTGTCGATGTCACCTGCTCGGATTCTGGTGGCGTTGTCTATGAAGAGGCATTGCAATTGATGTACGACCCCAACGTCTACGAGCGCGATTCTTCGCTCGACGACCTGGCCGGGGAATACACGCTCGAATTCCAGCCCGACACCAATTCTCTGAGCATCGCGGTCGATGGCACATTGTTTGGCATGTTTAACAACGGCGCGCGATGTTCGGTCGAGGGAATCGCCACTGTCATTGACGCGGAATATACGTTCATCGAGGTCACGTGGACGATGTCCGGATGCACGAACCAGATCGGAAACTACGAAGGCACACAGATGTCGGGATTCGCGCTGGCAGACCCTAATCCTGCCGGCAGGCCGGGCAGCTATTATTTCCTGCTGACCGGGCAATCGCCGGACGGCCTCTATTCAATCAGCGTGTTGTATGAGCCTGTCTGACCGAGCAGTATTCCAAGGATCGGTTCGAATTACGAGCCGCTGCCCAGCGCGACCCGGATCGCCTCTCCATTGATCCCGCTGGATTCCTCGGATGCGAGAAATGCGATCGCCTCGGCGACTTCTTCAGGTGTCACAACGCGGCCGGCGGGATACAGTGCCGCTCGTTCTACCCACACCTGGTCGGTCGTGATCCCACGATCCTTTGACTCCTGGAGTGCCGAACGTTCCGCCATTTCTGTCCGCACCCAACCCGGTAGAACGGCATTCGACGTAACGCCAAACGGTCCACCGTCCTGTGCGACGGAACGCATCAGCCCGAGCAGTCCGTGTTTTGAACTGGTGTACGCGCTCCCGGCATGTTCGGCGACAAGGCCGGCCGTGGAACTCGTGTAAACGACCCGCCCGTAGCCGCGCTCGGTCATGCCCTTAAGCACAAGCCTCGAGAGGTAGAACGGACCGTCGAGATTGACGCGCATCGTCTCACTCCATACATCCGGATCCTGTTCCCAGATCACTCGTTCATGCGCCGAACCAATTCCGTGGTTGCACACGAGTATCTCGACAGGCCCCAGGTGTCGCTCGGCTTCTTCGACCGCAAGCGCACAGCCCTCGGGAGTTCCCAGATCTGCGATCGAAAACGCCAGCCCGACTTCTTCGAGGTCCTTTCGGTTGCGGGCGACGCACATCACCCGGGCGCCACGCGCGGCCAGAAGTTCGGCGGCCGCACGCCCGATACCCCGGCTCCCACCTGTAACAAGTGCGACGCGCCCTTCGACTCCAGCCATACTGCCGATCCTCCAAGCCCATGCCCGGCAACAGTATAACGTCGGCTTTCGACCGAAAGTATTCTCGTTACGTGGCGGCCAACCGAGATGCTTCGCGATACGTAACGACTCTCTGTCGATCTTCGTCCCAGAGGCAACACCGGAAGCAGTCGCGAATATCCCGCGGACTCAGAGTTGTTGTTATGGGAGATTGCAGTTCCGGGATCGCTTCCATCACTTCGGGAAGGCGATAGAACGGTATGCGCACATTAAGGTGATGGATGTGGTGAAAACCGATGTTGCCGGTGAACCACTGCATGACTTTATTGAGCCGCATGTAACTGGACGATTCCATCGCCGCCCGGTAATAGGTCCAGGCCTCTTCGGACAATATGTGCATGCGTTTGAAACTGTGCTGTGCAAAAAAGAGATAACTTCCAAGCGCCGAAGCGATGGTCATCGGCAACAAGACAACGAAGAACGCGGTGTCGAAGCCTCCCAGTATCCATAACGCTGCGATTAAGGCCGCATGGCCGGCAAGCGCCACGAGAGAGTCCCAGTGTCGCGCCGGGTCCTTCAAAAACGGCAACAAAGTGACGCTCAGGAAGAAAATCGTGACATAGCCCGTGAACACCGTGAGCGGATGTCGGATTATCCGGTAACTGGTTCTCGTCGACCACGACGCGTCGCGCCACATCCGGGTCGTCATGATTGGGAACGCACCGATACTCGCCGACGAGATCTGGCCAACATGGCCGTGATGGTAGTTGTGGCTTTGCTTCCAGGAGCGTGGCGGCGTCAGCGCCAGGGCCGCATAGACTCGGAAGAGGATCGACGCGAAGCGCGAGCGAACCAGTATCGCCCGGTGCATATAGTCGTGATAGGTGATGAAGGCGCGGACCATCAACATGGCCGCAAGAACGGAAAACAGCAATCGCAGGGGCCACCAGGGTGTAACGCCCGCGCCGATAAGCGCTGTCAGCAAAAGAGCAAACGTCGAGCCCACGTGCCGCCAACTTACGGTTGCAGATTCCTCCACAAACGGCACGGTAGCCGTGATGAGATCCCGCCCGATTCGCAGCCCTTCGCTCGCTTCGGCAGAATCTTCGTCGAGTTGCTGTGCTTCCTCGTACATCCTTCATCTCGGCAGGAAATACCGATTACATGAATTATATACCTTTCAGGACGCTTCGAGTATGGGCCTGTGGGAAAGTACTTATACGAGGTCGGCGGTCGCGATTACCCGATCGACATTGTGTTGCAGCGGTAACATGCCCGTCAGCAGTGCGTCCGATTGGCGCTTGCCGGAGACGTAGTCATCGACGCAACGCAGCACGGCCGGAGAGCGCAGCCTGGATTGGCGACTGGCAATCTCTTCGAGCGTAAGCCAGTGCCGGCTAATGATGCCGTCATCCAGTGTGCCGTGTTCGTCGCAGTTCAAGAACCGGGCGGCAAAAACAATGCGAAGAAACTGCTGCCGGGTCTGTGGGTGGATCCACAAATAAACGCCGACAAGCTCCTCGCAAGATATATCGCAAGCGGTTTCTTCGCTGGTTTCGCGGATGACGGCCTGTTCAGGCGATTCGCCGGCTTCAATATGTCCGCCAGGCTGGCTGAATACACGCCGGCCTGAGGCATATTCTTCGACGAGCAGGAAACGTCCTTCATGCTCAACAACAGCCGCAACTGTCAGATCGGTTGGTTGCATACGTTCTTAAATGCCGAGTTGGCGAAATTCCATTTCGACTTCACTGGCAAGCCAGATCTCGTCGAACATCTTGCCATACAGCTGGGCGACGGCCGGCTCATGGGTATCGGCAATACCTTCCCAGCGGCTGGCCTGCAGTCGGTATACCAGGGCGGTTTCGTCGGCAATGCAGAATGCCTCGGCATGCGTGCGCAGATCTTCACGTACATGACGAAACTCAATGTAGGTGTTGAGGCGTCGGCCAAGATGCACAAAATTATTGCCGTTCTTGACTGCGCGAGACGGGTCCGCAATCAATACACGAATGCGCGCATAGGTTTGTGACAGGACAAGCTTCTTGATGATCTCGAGGAACTCGGGATTGTCGTAAATTCCGGGCTCGAGGTCGTGCGTGAAGATCGAAACTTTTCGAGAGGCTTCACTCACCACCGCGATGGCGGCCTGACGCATTTCTTCCCGCGTCGAGATCACCCAGCGCTTGCTGTTTCGCTTTGCCTGTTCCATAGGCGATCCATATTACCCACGAGTGCGATTTCAACTTGCCAACTGCGTCACGTTTTGGCGCATGTTTCCCAGTTGAAAATCATTCGCATCCCGCGTCATTCAAGCATTTCAGAGACCTTGCGCGAATAATCCCAGCCCTGGCTTTTTTTACATATGGTCATTCGATCTCAGGAATCTCGAACGCACCGTGGGCCAGGAGCCAGCGCAGGCCCCGTTTGCCAAGGGCGGCAGCCAGCGCACCGTCAAGGCGACGACGGGCGCAGAGGGCGGCAACAGCTTCCCGGTCGCCGTCTTTGAGTGCCCGGCTGGCGCCATTCAGGTACAGCTTACTGTCGTCAAATGCGATTCGCGCCATGCCGTGAAGTCGCAGTTTGTGCAGGACGGCGGGCGTTTCCAGCAACGCCGTTATCTGATCGGGATTCGGCGCGAGCGGTTGCAGCCATTGTTTGAGTTCAGTGACTGCGCAACCGAGCCTGGAGGCGTGCTTTCCCGCACGCCTGAGCGCGGCGCCCGAAAGGTAGCCCGGCTGGCCTTCCGCAAGCCTCAGGTCAGGGTCGGCATAAAAAGACGGTGCCCGCATGCCGATGGAATAGGTGATGCAAGCCCTGTTTGCCGTGCCCCAGTGCGCAACGCCGGGCGGAAGGTAGAGCACATCGCCTTGTCGGGCGACATGATGTTCATCGCCTCTGAATTCTCGCAACAGGGCGAGGTCGTCACTCGCCGTATCATCCTCAGGAATGGCTGCCGTTGATGTTCGCCACTCCCGCACGCCGATGCCCTGGCACAGGAATACGTCGTAGTTATCGCGATGCGGACCGACGCCCCCGCCGGGAGCGGCAAAGCTGATCATCAGGTCGTCAATGCGCCAGTCGGGAATGAACGGCACCTGCTCAAACAATCGACGCAGTGCCGGCAGGTGTTTTTCGACGTCGTGAACGAGCAGGGACCAGTTACGCTTGGGCAGCGCCTGAAGGAATTCGACATCGAACGGCCCGGTTTCGACCCGATAGCGGGCCCGGTCGTCTGCTCGATCGGTAAAGACAATGCGCGATTCAACGTCGTCGAGCGTGGCGAGCCACGCCAGTTCGTTGCGCGTGACCGCGGGTCGGATGACGTCGATGGCCTGCGGCATGAACAGGGGTTTTTTCTGCCAATATCGTGCAAGAAACGATTCGGCCACCAGGTCTCGGGGAAACTTCAGCACCGCTTGCCAGCTCAGATATCGCGAGCCTGTTTGGCGGCGAGTCCAATGTAAGTCTCGGGTGTGAGCTCCAGGAGCCGTTGCTTTTCGCCGCCGGGAATATCGAGCGTGTTGACGAATTCGATCAGGATTTCACGGGTGACCGCCTGTCCACGGGTCAGCGCTTTGAGTTTCTCGTAGGGCTCGGGAATACCGTAACGTCGCATGACGGTCTGCACTGCCTCGGCAAGAACTTCCCAGGCTCCGGCAACGTCGTCGTGTATCGCATCCCGATTCACCTGCAGTTTGCCGACACCTTTTTGCAGAGACTGTAACGCGATGACAATGTACCCGGTTGCAACCCCGAAATTGCGTTGCACGGTGGAGTCGGTCAGGTCGCGCTGCCAGCGCGAGATAGGGAGTTTTTCGGCGAAGTGGCTGAGCATTGCGTTTGCCATGCCGAGGTTGCCTTCGGCGTTCTCGAAGTCGATCGGATTGACTTTGTGCGGCATGGTGGAAGACCCAACCTCGTCCTTGGCGACCTTTTGCTTGAAATAGCCCAGCGAAATGTAGCCCCAGACGTCGCGTGCGAAATCGATCAGTATGGTGTTGTAGCGGAGCAGCGCGTGCGAATACTCCGCTGTCCAGTCGTGCGGCTCGATTTGTGTCGTATACGCGTTCGGATGAACACCGAGCGATTCGACAAAGCGATGGCTTATGGCCTGCCAGTCTGCGTCAGGGTAAGCGATGACATGCGCGTTGTAATTGCCAACCGCGCCGTTGAACTTTCCCAGGATTTCCACGGCCGCGAACTGCTGCTGCGCGCGTTCGAGACGTGCCACGACGTTTGCGAGTTCCTTGCCAAGCGTAGTCGGGCTGGCGGTCTGCCCGTGGGTGCGTGCGAGCATCGGCAATTCGGCGTACTCCCGCGCCATCGCTCTCAATCGGTTACGCAGCTCGCGCATCCTGGGCAGCAACACGTCGGATCGTGCGGATCGTAGCATCAGGGCATACGCCAGGTTGTTGATGTCTTCCGACGTGCAGCTGAAGTGCAGGAAGTCCTTGAGTGGCTGCGTCTCCGGACCATCGCCGAGTTTTTCGCGAATAAAGTACTCGACCGCTTTGACGTCGTGATTGGTGCTTGCCTCGATCGTCTTGACCCGCTCGGCGTCATCGATCGAGAAATCGTCAACGATGCCGTTTAGTACATCCTTCATCACCGAGGAGATGGGTCCGATTTCCTTGATATCAGGCTCGTCGGCCAGGCATTGCAGCCAGCGAACCTCGACCAGGACGCGGAAGCGGATCAGCCCGAACTCGCTGAACAGGTCGCGGAGCTCGTTGACCTTTTCCGAGTACCGACCGTCGGTTGGAGAGAGGGCTCTCAATGTGGGGACTTTCATGTGTGGCAAACCGGTGTAGACATGCGCGCAGAAAGCGAGAATCATACACGTTTTCCGGCATATCGAAGCGACGCTGTGGGCGTCGGATGGAGCTTTAATCTCAATGAAAGACAAGGCAATCCGAATCGAAAAGGACAGCATGGGCGAACTCGAGGTCCCGGCTGACGCGCTCTGGGGTGCGCAAACGCAGCGCGCCGTAAACAATTTCCCGATCAGCGGGCTGACCATGCCACGCCAGTTCATTGCGGCCCTGGGCCTGGTCAAGTGGGCGGCGGCGGGCGCCAATGCGGAACTGGGCCTGATCCAGAGCGACATCGCTGTGGCCATCCAGAAAGCGGCACTGGCCGTCTCCGAAGGCGACTACGACAGGCATTTCCCGATCGATATCTTCCAGACCGGGTCGGGTACCAGCTCGAATATGAATGCCAACGAGGTGATATCTCACCTGGCGAGCGAGAGTCTCGGCAAAGAGGTACATCCGAACGACCATGTAAACATGAGCCAAAGCAGTAACGACGTGATCCCGACCTGCGTGCACGTCAGCGCCGCGCTGGCCATTCAGAACCAGCTGCTGCCGGCGCTGGAACACCTGTCGACAGCGCTCGAAACCAAAGCCGATGAGACACGCGATATCGTCAAGACCGGGCGCACCCACCTCATGGATGCGATGCCCGTGACCTTGGGCCAGGAGCTCGACGGCTGGCGTTCACAGGTTGATCACGCCAGCGAGCGGCTGGCTGACACGATGAAGCGCCTGACCGCGCTGGCACAGGGAGGAACCGCCGTCGGCACCGGGATCAATGCGCACCCAAAATTTGGCCCGAAAGTCGCCATCCTGCTGAGCGAACGCACTGGCGTGCCGTTCAAACGCGCCGACAACCTGTTTGAGTCGCTGAGTAGCCAGGATGCCGCGGTCGAGACTTCCGGACAGCTGCGGGTACTGGCCGTGAGCCTGACCAAGATCGCCAATGATCTTCGCTGGATGAACGCCGGGCCACTTGCCGGCATAGGAGAGATCGCGCTGCCCGCGCTGCAGCCGGGCTCGAGCATCATGCCGGGCAAGGTCAATCCGGTCATTCCAGAGGCGGTTGCCATGGTCTGCGCGCAGGTCATCGGCAATGACCTGACCGTAACGATGGGCGGGCAATCGGGCAACTTCCAGCTGAACGTCATGCTGCCCGTTGTGGTGCATAACCTGATTCAGAGCATCGAGATCCTGGCGACGGCCAGCGTCTGCCTCGCCGACAAAGCGATCGCCGGATTCACGGTCAACACCGACAATATAAATTGTGCGCTGGGTCGGAACCCGATACTCGTGACGGCGCTAAACCCGGTTATTGGCTACGAGAAAGGCGCGGCTGTTGCCAAGAAAGCCTACAAAGAAGGGCGTTCGGTCAAGGATGTCGCGCGCGAAATGACGGATTTGACCGACGAGGAACTCGACCGGCTGTTGGATCCGGCGAGCCTGACCGAGGGCGGTATCAAGCATTAGTGCTCTCCGGAAACGGGACGCGGTGACGGCGAAGTGGCTGCGCGAGCGTCTCGCAGAGACCCGGCTGCCTGAAGATCCCCTGGACGTCACGCCGCCGCCGGGGAGTCGGCGTTGGCCTGCGGCCCTGCGAGAGCGCCTGACTGCAAAGCTCACCCCCGCGGGCGTGCTGATCCCGGTCATAGAGCGTGGCAGCGAACTGTCGGTGTTGCTCACGCAGCGCTCGGCCGAACTCAAACACCACGCGGGACAGATCAGCTTTCCGGGCGGGCGCATGGAGGAACACGACGAGGACGTGGCCATGACGGCCCTTCGGGAGACACACGAGGAGGTGGGTATCGACCCGCAGCACGTCTCCGTAATCGGATACCTGGGGCCGATGCCAACGATAACCGGCTACGCCGTGACACCGGTCGTTGGGCTGGTGAGCGACGTCGCAGAACTCGTGATCGATCGAAGCGAAGTAGAATTCGCGTTTGAGGTACCGCTCGAATTCCTGCTGGATGCAAGAAACGACAGGCGGGTCGAACGCCAGTTTCAGGGCCGTGCGATTCCGATGGTGGAGTTCCACTACGAGCAAAGACGTATCTGGGGGGCGACGGCCCACATGGTTCTCGTGCTTAGACAATACCTTATAAATAAATGACTTATGAATACTATCGATAAATTACTCGAAGTTATGAAGAAGCTGCGGGATCCCGAGACCGGGTGCCCGTGGGACGTCGAGCAGAGTTTTGCAACGATAGCGCCGTACACCATTGAAGAGGCCTACGAAGTCGCCGACGCGATCGCCAGGGAGAACTACGATGACCTCAGGGACGAGCTCGGAGATCTCCTGCTCCAGGTTGTCTTTCACGCACAAATTGCGACCGAGGCCAGTCATTTCGATTTTGACGACGTGGCCGGGGGCATTGCCGAGAAGATGATTCGCCGGCATCCCCATGTCTTTGGCAGTGAATCAGAGCGCGAAGCTGGCAAGGTTGATGGCAGTTGGGAGGAGATCAAGGAACTGGAGCGCTCCGGTGGTGACGACACTAGTGCACTGGCGGGCGTCGCGCGTGCACTTCCGGCTCTGAAACGGGCACAAAAGCTCGGGAAAAGGGCCGGGCGTGTCGGTTTTGACTGGCCTGACCGCCAGGGTGTGCACCACAAGATCCAGGAAGAACTTGTTGAGCTGGAGGAAGCCGCCGGTACGCGCGATGTGGCCCGCATCGAAGAGGAGTTCGGCGATATGCTGTTCGCCGTGGTCAACCTGGCCCGCCACCTGGAGGTTGACCCCGAGAAGGCGCTGAGCGGCGCCAACCGGAAGTTCGAACGACGTTTTCGCGATATGGAGGCTGCAATTAGCGGAAACGGCAAACGGATCAAGGACTTCTCGCTGGAGACCCTGGACCAGGAGTGGCGGGCCGCGAAAAAGCGCGTCGGATAGGTAGCTGAGGCGTTCATAAACCGTTCACAAATCTCGGTTTTTTCCTTTATCCCTGTTCAGGAACAGTTCATTGGCCCCGGCTTAATCTTGTCCACAGGCTGGCCAATGCCGGCTGTTTGGGACAAGGAGCAGGACTATGAACACTCGAATCACAGCTTTGGTAACCGCCGCGTTGTTGATCGGCACCACGGGCAGCGCTCTGGCGGATCACGATTACCGCGTGGCACGCAAGGATCGAGCCATGTACGACTACGCCAAGGTGATTTCGTCGCAGCCAATCGTCAACTACGTGACCGTGAAAACCCCGGTTCGCGAGTGCTGGGAAGAAATGCAGTACTACACGGTTGATCGCCGGGCCCGGAATGGCGGCGGCGGCACGCTGATGGGTGCGATCATCGGGGGCGTAATCGGCCACCAGTTCGGCAGCGGTCGTGGCAACGATGCGGCGACAGTGGCCGGCACGTTGATCGGTGCTGCCGTCGGCAGTGATGCGAATCGTCAGCGTTACGAGGGACACAATGTCGAGCGCATTGCGCGCCCGGTCGAGCGTTGTGAGACGCGCTACCAGGCACACGAGGAAAAGCGCATCGATGGCTACCGTGTGACCTACCGTTACAACGGCCAGAAATACGTGACCGAGATGCCGTACGATCCCGGGCCGCAAGATTCGCGTGCGCGTTGACGTAAGGCCGGCAGGCTAAATCCGAGGTACGATGTGACGCGTTTCATTGCAATCAATCGGCCGTCGTACGACACTTGGCGCATGCGTTTTGCTCTGACATTTTTGCTCCTGGCCGGGTTGGCTTTCTTGCCGACCCGGTCAGACGCGTTCGATATCGAGCAGTCCCTGAAAGCACAGCATGTGCAATACCAGGGGGAGCAAACCTACAGTGTTGCCCAGCAGGGCGGCATGACGTTGTCGCAGGCGATTGAGTCTGTGCGCAGAAAGACCAACGGCCGCGTTGTCAGCGCCGAGACCAGGGTCCAGGGCGGCCGCGAAGTGCATTACATCAAAGTTCTCACCAAGGATGGCAAGGTCAAGACTCACAGAGTCAATGGCCGAAGCCGCTAACTCCGCACCAGGAACCGGGAACATGCGACTGCTGGTAATAGAAGATGATGCGACGTTGCGCGAATCTCTCGCGCGCAAGCTGGGCGAGTCCGGGTTCGCGGTAGAGCAGGCGGCCGATGGCAAGGAGGGTTTGTACTTCGCGCTGGAGTACCCGGTCGACCTCGCGATCATCGATTTGGGACTCCCGGAAGTATCCGGCCTGGAAATCATCCGCCAGGTGCGCGAGCAGGGCAAAAGCTATCCGATCCTGATCCTCACGGCGCGTGATCGTTGGGAAGACAAGGTGGATGGCCTCAGCGCCGGCGCCGACGACTATGTCGTCAAACCATTTCATTTCGAGGAAGTCAGTGCCCGCGTAAACGCGCTCTTGCGGCGCAGTGGCGGTTGGGCTTCATCGGTGCTGACCGCGGGCCCGGTATCGCTCGACATGTCCCGGCAGGAACTCACGGTCAATGAGGGCGCGATCGACCTGACGAGTTTCGAGTACAAGATCATCGAGTACCTGATGGTTCGCGCCGGCCAGGTGATTTCCAAAGCCGAGCTGACGGACCGACTCTACGACCAGGACTTTGAACGGGACAGCAACGTGATCGAGGTGTTTATCGGTCGTCTGCGCAAAAAAATGGACCCGGAAAACTCCATCAAGCCTATAGAAACGCTACGGGGTCGCGGCTACCGCTTCGCGCTGGAGCGAAATCAGTCAGGCTGACGCCGCTCATGCGTTCTCTCAGCAGTCGATTACTGGTGTCCGTCAGTGTATTGCTGCTGCTCTTCTTCGGCGCGACCATCGCCGTCCTCGATACCGCGTTCAGCGAAGCGGGTGAACAGGCGCGCCGCGATATTCTCGATGGACACCTCGTTGCCCTGCTGGCCGCCGCCGAACCCGATGATGACGGTAACCTGATGTTACCGGCGCGTTTGCGCGAGCCCAGGTTCGAGAACATCGGCTCGGGCTTGTACGCTGAACTGCTTGACGCCGACAACGCCGTGTTATGGCGATCGCGCTCGGCACTTGGGCTCGAGATTCCGAGTGGCGTGGCCCCCGAACTCGGCAACCATTTGTTCGCGCGGGAGAGCCTTGAGGATGGCACGCCGATGCTGACTCTCAGCCTGGCCGTCGAGTGGGAGTTCGATGACGGAACCCTGAAGTCCTACGTCTTCAAGGTTGCGGAAAGCCTCGATTCGTTCAATGCGCAGGTCGCAGGTTTCAGGCGCCAGTTGTTCGGCTGGTTCGCGGCGGTCGCATTGACAATGTTGCTGGCATTTTCGATGCTGCTGCGAGGACTACTCAAACCGCTGCGCAAGATCGAGACCGAGATCACGGAAATAGAAGAGGGCAAACGCGTTGCGCTCTCCGGCAAGTTTCCGACCGAACTGACAGGCGTTGCCCGAAACATGAACCTGTTGATTGACAGCGAGCGTGCGCGATCGGATCGATACCGGTACACGCTCGATAATCTCGCCCACAGTTTGAAGACTCCGCTGGCAGCGATGCGTGCGCTGCTCAACGATCGACAGAACGAAGGATTCAGTGGTCGGTTCAACGAACAGATCGATCGAATGGATGAAATTGTCCGCTACCAGCTACGTAAGCCCGCAGCCTCGGTTGCCGACAACCTGGTTCTCAAACCAGTCAACGTGGAAGCCGAAGTTACACGGCTGGTTGACGGGCTGTCGCAAGGTCTATCACGACAAGAATCCTGACTTCGACGTGCGTGTCGAGCGTGGCATGCAGTTCAGGGGCGACACCGGAGACTTTCTGGAGCTCGCCGGCAATCTTCTCGACAACGCGTGCAAGTGGTGTGAAAAAAGTGTGCGCATCAGCATCGTGCCGTCAGTTGGTGCACGCGCGATCGCGAGTGGCATGGTGCTGACCGTTGCAGATGATGGGCCGGGAATTCCGCAGGATGCAGCCGATGCGCTGCTGGAACGCGGCATGCGTCTCGACGAATCAACGCCCGGCCAT
>CAWJCA010000022.1:0-30317 GCA_963841165.1 uncultured Gammaproteobacteria bacterium
CAATTTTACCTTTGGCTGCTGTGCTGGGCGCGACGTTCGTATTCAAAGAACATCGTTGGTTGCCTTACATGATTGCTACCGTGGCATTCGTTGTAGGGGCATCAGTACTTCTTGTCGGAGCTATCGCAACGCAGACCGGCGCTCCGTTAGTCTCCTGGGGCCTGATCTTTACGACTTTCAACATCTATCTTGTGCTCGGCCTGACGCTGCGACAGAGCGTTGCAGTCGGCTGGCCGATCTTTCTCGTTTATTTGAGCATGAGCCTCGGATTCGGTGTACCCATGCAAAAAGTGGCGTACGGCGCCATGTTTCTCGGCTTTTCCAACCTCATCGGCACTTATGCGAGCTATCTGCTGGAACGAGATGCACGAGAGATTTTCGACAACAAGCGGGAGTTGACGCGGCTTGCGCACACCGACGTGCTTACCGGTCTCTTCAATCGTCGCATGTTCGATCAGCATCTTCGACAGGTCTGGATGCAGGCACGGCGCGATGACACGACCGTTGCGGTTGTCGTTATCGATATCGATCATTTCAAGTTATACAACGATTGCTACGGTCATCAGATCGGCGACGACTGCATCAAAGCGGTGGCTGACGTGCTGGCTGCCGCAATGAGCCGGCCCCTGGATATGGTCGCGCGCTATGGTGGTGAGGAATATGTGATGGTCTTGTACGATCCGACCACGCACTTTCTCGAGTCATTCACGCGCGACCTTTGTCAAAAAGTCGCTTGATCTCGACATCGAGCACAAGGCATCCGAAACCGCACGCAGCGTCACGGTGAGCGTCGGTGCCGCATTAAGCGAGTCGCCGGGCAGCATTACGCCCGAACAACTGATACGGCAAGCCGACGACGCTTTGTACGAGGCCAAGACCCAGGGGCGCAATCGGGCAATCCTGTACCGAACCGAATGGGGACAACAAACGACTGCGAATCTTGCGGCTGTGCTCGTTTAGATCAATGGCTGAGCCGGAACCCGATCCAAGGTACAGCCACCGACTGTGCTGCCGCTCCAATAAAAAAAGCGCTCGCAGAGCGGGCGCCTGTAACTGCCAACTTTGGTGCGACCTCGTGGTTGACCGACAGGTACATCTCGGTGTCTGCAAACTCGTATTCACCGGTCTGGTCGTGGCAGACCGGGCAGTCGACATTGTCCGGGTTTCCGAAGTCGGACGGCGTCTTTGTGGTCGTAACCAATTTTTCTGATGTGCATCTTCCGGAATGCAGAAAATGTCTCAATAGGTTGTTGCTGAAATCAGGTAGGGATTTGTACGGATTTTTGGTCGAGAACTCAGTCGGCGGCGCTGTCGCGACCGAGTAATTTGGCAACCAGGATCAAAGCGCTGCCGACCAGCGCGAGGGCGACGAAAAGCGTCACGGGCTGGCCGTTCGGAAAGTCTTCCAGGAACAGCTTGATGCCGACCAGGACGAGGACCGGGTAGACCAGCCAACGCGCCTCGGGCCAGCGTTTGTGACGGCTGGACAAGGCCAGTGTTACGGAAGATATAGACAGAACTGCCGTCCTCAAGGCCGCCAGCACGGCCTGGTTGGCCTCTGCGGCGCCGGCGCCGGCCAGGACTGGCGCGAAGTAGACGACCATGAGTCCGCCAACCTCCCAAACTGACAGTGCCAGCACGATCAACTGCGGCACCCCGGCCAGCACGCCCCAGCGATCAGAATGCTGCGCGACGGGAATGAACAGGCACGCGACCGTTGTCAGGGCAATAACCAGGTGCCAGGGTACCAACGGCGGCCAGGAGGCCAGGGCATCGCCCGCCAATGCCTGCAGGCCTGTCTCGAGGATTCCGGAACTCACTCCGGCAGCCAGCAACAGGAACGTGCATTGCAGGCTCAAGGCAACCCTGCCGTATCGCCCACTGAACCAGGCCATGGCCAACGCCAGCAGCGACCATGCGGCTGCCGCGATGGCAGGTGACAGTACGAGGGCACTGCCGACTACCAGGAGGAGTAGACCCAGGGTGGAATAGAAGAAGAAATTACGGCCGCGGGCAGCGCGCGTCTGCGGTGCGAACGCCAGCGCATACGCACAGGCTGCGAGCAGCAGGGTCAGGACTGCCGACCTGTAACATCACAATCTGGCCAGCTCGGGCCGCAATGCTGGCGGCCAGGAACGCTATTCCGATTGCCAACAGGGCCTGTATCGCCTCGAATACGCCGACGTTGTGACTGCGGATGTGAGTGTGAAGCGCAAAGCTCAATAGATACGCGAGCAACAGCATGGCGCCCGTCAGGAATACCGACAGGGGCGCGACCGTCCATTGTTCACTGGTACTGAGCATGGCCAGCGCAAGCACACCGGCATTCGCGCCCAAAGCCCCCAGCCATTGCGGGCCCTTCCATTGCAGCCAGTAACAAGCCCACAACGTACCGACGCCCAGCAAGATCAGGAACACCGAGACAGGGACCGCGCTTTGAGAGAGCTTCAGAACAACAAAGGCCGTGCCGATGCCGCCCGCCGCGGTGAGCCACGCGAGGAGTCGCAGGTCCCTGGCTGCGGCTACCAACAGGGACAACGCACAGAACCCGGTAAGCGCGATGATGCCCTGAAGCCCGGAGAGCAGCGCAAAGCGGCCTGTGGCTTCTACGAGTAGTGGCAATGCGAGGAGTGTGGATGCGCCACCGTAAAACAGGGCACCGGTTCGCTGGCTTTCGTCACCGCCTCGCCTATGCGCCATGAACAGCCAAAACAGGGCATAGGTTGCGCCCATGGATATGCCTAACGCCGTGGGTACAACCGCGTTCTCAGTGATGGCGCGCAGCAGATAGGCGCCGCCAAATATCAGAAGAACACGGCCAATAAGCGTCGATGCATTGGATAGAGAACCGTTGCCGAGCGTAGGCTCTGAATCAAGTTCAACAGTTGCCGATGCGCCAGGCGCCTGCCCCTCAAGCTTTCTTAGCCGCTGCTCGACGGCGGCGAGACGCAACTCCAATTCGGCTACGCGATCTTCCATCTATTCGCCGCTCGCTTCTCGTTGCAACGACGGTACGAACTTGTTGATGATCCAGAACAGAACGAACGGTACCGAGATAACCGTGAGCGCGCCGAACAGACCTTCCTTAAACGTCTCCACGCTATGCGGGATGATCGGAATCTCATAATGCATATAGCCTGAGAACGACAGGGAGAAGGCCTGGCCGCCGATGACTACGTTCCAGCGCATCATGAACACGCCGAACAGAACAAGTAGCAGAGCCAGAACAGTACGTTTCAGGGTTCGGCCGGGCAAGAGCAACAGCACGAACGGCACGAGGTTGCCCAGCGTGTATTGCAGGACGAAGATGTTCATGAAGTCTTTGCCGTACATCACTGAACGCAGGATGTCCCAGGACTTCATCGCGGTGTAGCCGCGAAAGATCAGGTCCAGCATTTCCAGGCTGATCGCAGCGACAAGAAATCCCAGCAGGTATCGAGCAGCTGTGTCTATTACGTCTTGTTCTGCCCCTTTGATTTCATTGGCTTCGAGCGTGCCACCGTGCCGCCTGCTCCGAAACGCCTGCCACTCCCTGATGACTATGTAGGTCAGCATGCAAAGCGCGATGCCTGACACGACGGCGGACATTATGAAAATGACGGGCATCAGCGGCGACATCCACAGAGCATTGGCTTTGACCGAACCGAAAATGAACCCGGCATAGCCGTGCAGGAAACAGGCCACCGGTATGCCGATGGCAGCCAGAACTGTGGCCGCTTTCTTGTCCACCCTGATCGCGTCGTCGCCGATATCGTAAGCGCCGATCGTTAACACCTGGTAGACCAGGCGATTCATCCCGTTCGAAAGTCCCGGCTTGTTCTTCAACGCGTGAACCTGCTCCACGAAGTACTTGCGATATACGAACCAGATTTCGCTCAGGACGATTAGCGCATAGGCCGTAAAAACGATTCCGAAGGCGGCAATCGCAGACGTGAAATGTGGCGTAAGCAGCGGCTCCATTGCCCTCGTCGGTTGTTGTAGATGCAGCAGCAGCGGCAATGCGGCGACAGGGAGCAATGCCAGCGAGAATACGAGGGAAAACTGGGCAATCTCCTTCAGCTGTTTCTGGCCGAATACGTGATAGAGCGACGACAGTACGAAAGCACCCGCTACGAGGCCCGTCATGTAGGGATACATGACAATCTGGATGCTCCAATAGATGTACTCGTTCGGGTAGACGAACAGCTCTTTTACGGTCCACTCTATGCCATGAACAATCATGTCGTTGGGCATGCGATCACCTCACGTTCGTGTCAAGGCCCAGGTAAAAGACGTGCGGCTTAGTGCCGTACTCATCTTTGAGAACCGCAACCCTTTCGGTCGTTATGATCTTGGTAACCGGGTCATCGGGGTCCCTGAGATTGGCAATGCGACGCGCTCCGAACGAGCAACACTCGACGCACGCGGGCTCCATGCCTTTGCTGATGCGGTGGTAGCAGAAGTTACATTTGTCGGCGACTTTGTGTACCGGATGGAAGAACCGGACACCATACGGGCAGGCCATGATGCAGTAGCCGCATCCAATGCACCAATCCTGGTCGATCAGGACGACGCCGTCATTGGTCTGGTAGGTCGCACCGACCGGGCATACCTGTACACAGGCCGGATTGTCGCATTGGTTGCAGAGTTTCGGAACGAAGAACGCTTTTTCAATATCGTCCGGGTCAATTTCCTCCCCATCCACTTCCATGCTTGTAAAGCCGTCGCGCCCGCCCATCGGTGAATCGATATGCGTTTTGCCGTCCTTGGTAATCACGTATCGCTCGACCCAGGTTCGCGTAACCTCCGCATCGTAAGGAATTTCGTTCTCGTTCTTGCAGGCTTTGACACAAAGGCCGCAACCTACGCACTTGTTGGTGTCGACGAGAAATGCCCACCGCACCTTCGATTCCTCGACGGCCGTCCTCGCTTCTGCCGTGCTTAGAAACGTGAACGCGCTCAGGGGCATCACGGTCGCCAATGTGCTGCCAACAACGTCTTTCAGGAAATCCCGACGAGAACAGGTCATCTCATATCCTCCTTGGGATCATGCGGGTTATGGCATTTGATGCATTCACTTCGCCGCCGGTGCCTTCGGTCCTCGATGCTGAGAAGAGAGCCCCTGGCGCTGTTTGGGTACTCGAGATACGCGTGGCAGCGCAGGCAAAGTTCCCTGGTCGTATCCAATGGAAGTGACTCGATGTCATCCGGATGATGGGCTCCGGGACCATGGCAATTTTCGCACTCGACCGGTGCATGGCTCGACGCATTGAGCGTTTCGACGTTTGCATCGTGGCATTCAACGCAGCCTTCCCGTCCTTGGTATTTGACGGGGAAGTCCTTCCACTCCTGGACGTTGCTCAGGCGGTAAAAACCGTAAGTGAAATTTCTGCCGTGGACGCCGAAGTCGTCGGGAACAAGGAATACGCGGGCAACCAGGATTGCCCCGACTAATCCGATTGCAACCCACAATGGGCGCAGGACGTGCCATTTCATCTTCGATCCCCCTGAAATTCCAGCGGAACTCAAAAGGCCTTCGGCTTACAGACCGAGTGGCGAAGCTCTTTTTGAAACGAGCATATTGTTATTATTGTCCCCAGTTTCTATGAATACGTAGCGCCATGAGAATCTACAATACGTAGTACCCGTAGGCTTGCAGATCCGGGTAGAGTGGGGCTCAAAGACGGATGGATGCATGAAACGCGATACCCGGACACGAATTCTCGTATCGAGCTTGTTGCTGTTCAATGAGAATGGCGAGCCGAATACGACGACGAATGAAATTGCTGATGAAGTGGATATCAGCCCCGGCAATCTGTACTACCATTTCAACAAGAAGTCAGACCTCGTCGACGCGTTGCTACTCGAGTTCCAGGCGGACGCCAAACAGGTTTTGCGGCCACCCGAATCGCAACAAGCCTCGCTCGATGATTTCTGGGTATTCCTGCACCTGCTGCTCGAATTGACCTCCGCGTATCGTTTTCTGCTTCGCGACATGGAATCTCTCATCGCGGAATACTCCAAGGTTGGAAATGCACTCAAGCACTTCGCCCGGGGGCTTGCCGCATCGTTCGAGTTGTATTTGCACGGGCTGGCGGCTGGTGGCCAAATCAAGCTCGACAACCACGACATGCGATTGGTGAGCAGAAACCTCGCCGTAATAGCCCTGTTCTCGGAGAAGTTCGATGCCCTCGTTGATTCTCCACGTACGGCCGACGATTCTGCGATGCATATTGCGGCCGCCGTACTTAACACGCTGAAGCCATTCGTTGCCGAGGACGCCGCTGGACACCTGGCTAAATTGGCCACGTACTACGAGACCTAGGCACCAAGAAAAAGGGCCGCATAAAGCGGCCCTTAGTCTTTCAGCTTGGCTATCTGGCTTATTTAGCTAGAAGCCGCCGATTTAACGTTTTCAACCACGCGGTCTTTGGCTTCAACAACGTCTTCAACGACATCGACACTGAAGTCCTTGACGTCTTCGCGGAAGTCGCGGAAACCGGCACGATAACGAGCACGTGCCTTTTCACCGTCCTTCACGAGTTTTTCAAACGTCTTTTCGAAATCCGACTGCAACTTCGTGAACTCGGTCTGCATCGTCGAGACCAGGCCCAGGCTCGCAAGAAACGTCTTGTTTGCGATCTCGATGGGCTTGCCAACTACGCTGCTTTCCAACATCTGGAATACAGATTTGGGTTGCGCTTTCCTGGTGACCGCTTTCTTGCGCGTCACTTTCTTTGTGCTCTTCACTTTCTTCTCCGTCATTTCGTTACTCCTTACGCGTCAGGTACTAGGCTGCTTTCTGAGCCGTCTTGCGGACCGTTTTCTTAGCCGTTTTGCGGACCGTTTTCTTGGCCGGCGTCTTCGCTACCTTTTTCGTAGCTTTTGCTTTCGGCGCAGTTTTCGCTTTTGGCGCAGCTTTCGCCTTGGGTGCGGCTTTGGTCTTAGCTTCAAGCAGCTTGAGAACCTTGTTCAGCTTCTTGTTGATAGCATCGACATCGTTCTTGCTCGGAACGTGCAGACGGTCCATTGCGTCGGCAACACGGGAGTCAAATGCCCTGTTCAGCTTCTTCAGGTTCGATTTGTCGCGAACCTGGTCGAGAAGGCCAGTCGCTTTGGACTGTGCGTCTTCGTTCATCTCGCGAATCGCTGCCTGGACGTCGTCAATAAGAGACTCGGTTCTCTTGGTTGTCTTCTTGCGAAAGGTCTCGCCCTGTTTGACCAGTGAGTCAAACGTCTTGGCACCAGCCTTCTGCGCATTGGACAATGCACCAAGCCCTGCCAGGAATGCATCTTCAAACTGTTCCGTCACTTTCTTTTCGCTAACTTTCTGTTTTGTCTTACCTTTCTTGCTGGCCATGGTCATTCTCCTTGGAATTGATTTGCCTGCCATGGATGAATGCTAGCTGTTAGGATTAGGGTGATCACACTAATCGTCAGCCCGTCAGAGAAGAAATTGAATGAGAATAAGACGCAGTCACCGCCTCGGGACGGAGGAGGCCAGGCGACGTGCAAACGAGATCGCCGCGCATCTCGGACGGCAGTATTCCCTTACCTCAAAATGGCAGGGCGATCGCCTGGTGGTCAGGGGCAATGGTGTGAACGGCTATTTGCACGTCGAGGACGACAGCATCGAGCTGGAAATCAAGCTGGGTTTTGCACTGAAGTTCATGGAAGCGCCAATTCGCTCCGCAATTGAGAATACGATCGACGAGCACCTTGATTAATGTCGGAGGCCGGACAGCTGTTCCGGCATGGTCGTTTCGTTACTCGGTGCTCATGGCCGCGTCGAGTTTCTCGACAAGCTGTTCACGGGTATAAGAATACGCCTGCCATTCGTTGAGTTGTGTTACCTCTTCGAGTGCTTTGCCAATCGTTATGCCGGCCTCTTGCTCATTGGGCACGACCATATAGCGCCGCAACGGCTTGTCGCTACCCAAGGCGTGCAATGCCGCTTCCGCGACCTCCGCCGGGCTCTTGTACTGGCTGCGATCCCATGGCCTGTTCATCCATTCTTCGAGTTCTTCGGCAAAATACGCGCCAGGTTGGGCATAGTCTTTTTCGCGCATGCGCTTCAGGGCTGTGTTTGCGATTTGTGAATCGTAGTTGCCGGGCTCTATGACGCTCACAAGCACATCGAATTTCTGCATCTCCGTCGCCAGCGAATCGGTGTAAGCCTCGATGGCATGTTTGCTCATGCTGTATGGGCCGGAAAACTTTCCGGACAAGGTGCCCGAGATCGAGCCGATCGTCGTGATGCGGCCTTTCGATTCGATGATCATGGGAGCGAATGCCTGGGTGACACGGTAGACGCCGAAGACATTGACATCCATCAACCATTTGACTTCTTCGACATCGACGTCGATCAGCGGCCCGCCAATAAACACGCCGGCATTGTTGACGAGTCCGTACAGGCCTTTGCCACCCTCGCGCACGGTTGCGACTGCCGCATCGATCTCGTCCTGAATCGTGACGTCGAGGCGAACAGCCTGGATGTTGTCGATCTCGTTCAGCGCGTCGAGATCTTTCTGTTTGCGTGCGCCCGCGTAGACAAAGTAGCCGTTCTCCGCGAGGGTTTCGGCGATCTCTCGTCCTATACCTGTGCTTGCACCGGTAACCAGGACCGCTTTTTGCGCGGCGTGATGATCGGCTACAGCCGGTGTGTTAAATGCGAGCAAAATGAGGAATGCAACGCATACCGCGGTCGCGCGGACGAGAATAGTCATTAAGGTCTCCGGACTTGTTCTTAATTGGTGACCGCCAATACTAGCAGACCGCAGTTGACGATCATTTTCGGTCGGGTCGGGTTTGCGCTGTTACGATTAGGTATTGCATTCGAAGTCAAATCCAATACTATTGCGCCACGTCCTTACACGAACCGGCAAGCCCCAAATGAGTACAGACAGCCTCCAGGCCGCGAAGAAGATTGTTCGCGCGATTTCACCTGGCCTTCGATTCCGCCAGTGACAAGGACCTGGCCAGGGTTCTTGCCGCACACACGTCGGATGATTACCTGTGGCGTGGCATGCATCCTTTCTACGAACAAAGTGGGGCAAAAGCTGTGGCCGAGGTTTTCTGGTTGCCGCTGCGTGCGTCGCTGACCTCCATGCAGCGCCGGGAAGACGTTTTTATGGCCGGGCGCAACGACGTTGATGGTGGCAAGACCATCTGGGTCGCCAGCATGGGGCACATGATGGGCTTGTTCGATCATGACTGGCTGGGAATTCCGGCGACCCACAAGATGGCATTCCTGCGCTATGCCGAGTTTCATCGAGTCGACAACGGCAAGATCGTTGAGTCGGCGTTCTTCTGCGATGTCATCAGCGTCATGCAACAGGCTGGCCACTATCCGTTGCCGCCGCAAACCGGCGCCGCATTCCTGCACCCGGGACCACGAACGCACGACGGTATATTGCTTGATCCGCAGCGGCCGGAAGAGGGCGAGCAAACGATGGCACTCGTGAATCGCATGATCGCCGATTTGAGCGCGCTCAACGTGGGCGATGATCACAACTGCCCGCCAGAATTACTGGCCAAAACATGGCACGAGGACATGATCTGGTATGGGCCTGCAGGCATTGGCGCGACTTACACGATTCGGCGCTACCAGGAACAGCATCAGTATCCGATGCGGCGTCACATAAAGGACAAGGTGTTTAATGGCCACGTTGCGAGGTTTGCGGAGGGCAACTACGCAGGCTTTTTCGGCTGGGCCAACCTGACAAATACGCCGACTGGTGGTTTTCTTGGCCTACCCGGCAACGAGGTTCGCGCTGACATGCGCGTTGTCGATATCTATCGTCGCGAAGGCGACAAGCTGGCGGAGAACTGGGTCTTCATCGACCTGTTGCATTACCTCAAGATGCAGGGTCTGGACGTGCTGGGTCGGTTGAAGGAGCTGCGCGGAACAGGCTGATTTAGTCAGGTTCGCGCTTTTTCGAATGCGGCCCATGCTGTTTCCAGCTTTTCGATGTCGAAACCGTCCTCGCGTGCTGGTCCGAGAATTAATTGTTCGCTAGCAAGGAGCGTCTCGATGGCCGAATTCAGTCTCGGAATCAACGTCGGGAGGGACGACTATCGCACCATGACGGTCGGCGTGCACGAGATCGCCCTCATTGATGCCGAGCCCAAGAATGTCAACCGGTGTTCCGATTTCCCGCACATGAACAAAGCCGTGACTGGGTCCTATCGATCCGGCGATTACAGGGAATCCGGGCTCCAGATCGCCCAGGTCTCGCATCACGCCATTCGTGAGGGCGCCGGCCATTCCCAGACCTTTGTGCACGGCCGAGTGAACCTCGCCCCACCAGGCGGCGATGCAATCAGGGTGATCCTCATCCTCGACGACGGCTATCGCCGGGCGTGGTCCTGCCGCCATCGATCGAAAGTATTCGATGCGACGTGCCCGTACTACGTCTAAGGGTTCAGTTGGCGGGTTTCGTCCTGCGATCTTCGCTGTTCTGGCAAAGCCAACCATCGGGCCGTCGTCGGGCGCAGAGCACAACATCGTTGCCCTGGTGAAATTCGCGAATCCGCGCTCCCCCTGTGCAACCTCGATCGCATTACAGATGGTCGGCGTATCGCAATGCCGCATCGTCTCCAGGAGATCGTCAGGTATTTTCGTATCCGCCATATTCAATGTGACCTGAGACCTTCTACTCAGCCGGAGACTGACTGGAGATCGAGTTCGACAACCACGCGATCCAGTTTTTGATCGAACACGAATGGGGCATCATACTCGCGACTAATTGGCGCGTGCCGGTTCTCGCCACAACGAACGCCCGAGTTAGGAGCAAACACCTGCCACATCTTTGGCAATTGCATGGCAGCGACTCGCGCGTCATCGACCATCATACTAACGTCCGCACTGTTATCACCCGTCTTGGTGAACTGCAATCCCAACACGGATTTCCCCGATTTGATGCGCTTCGGCGACCTCAGCGTGTAACGTTTGAATCGTGTGTAGACGTAAACAAAAACAAGGTACCCGTCCTGCATGAAGAGCTCGTATCCAGCCCCACTGTCACCCGATGCCAGAATTACACCCTGTGCTCGATTGCCACGCAGCTCCACCATCGCAATTATCTTGCTGTTGTATGTATGGATGTCGGGTGCGCTGAGACGATCAAGGCGTGTCATGCCGGGATAGAACGTGTAACGCCTGCGAGGCTTCGGTACCACTTCCTCGTACAGCCTGAGCAGGTCGTCCTCCATAGGCAACACGTTGTCGCGCTTTGCCTCACGATGCCAGAGTTCGACCAGTCTCGTTAACAACTGCGGGTTGTTTTCGGCCAGATCGTCGATTTCCGAAAAGTCGGCCTCAGTGCGGTACAGCTCCCACACATCGTTCTCGAAATCGTCGCCCGCCGCATGTTTGGTCACGGCTTTCCAGCCATCCACCCAGATGGCACGGTCCCCCGCTGTTTCAAAATACTGGACTTTCTTTTGTGTTGGCGCGGTCGGGTTGTCGAACGAATAGGCAAAACTTGTACCTTGTAATGGCAGTACAGTCTGGTTTCCAATCACGTCGGCCGCTGGTTTATTGATCATCTCCAATAAACTCGGAACGACGTCGATTACATGGTGATACTGATTATTGATTTGCCCGGATCCGATTTGCCCGTTGGGCCAACTGACGACCAGTGGAGCCCGAGTGCCACCGCCGTAGGTATCTGCCTTGTACCATTTTAGCGGCGTGTTTCCGGCCTGTGCCCAACCGCTGGAATACATTCCGTAGGAATCGTCGCTGCCGAGGGAATCAAAACGATCAGTCAATTCCGCCAGGGTTTCTTTTTCATAGTAGGCCGCTCTGCGTACATCCAGTATGCCCTCGACCGAGCCCCCGCCGCCGGCAGCGCCATTGTCCGACATCACGATCAGGATCGTATCGTCGAACTCACCTTCGGTTTTCAGGAAATGAACCAAACGCGCCAGTTGATTATCGGTGTGTTCGAGAAATGCGGCATAGACCTCCTGGCCCCGCGCCGCCAGCCTGCGTTGTTCATCACTTAAGTCCGACCAGGCAGGCACGTTAGGATTGCGTGGCGCAAGTTTTGTGCCCGCTGGAATAACTCCAATGTCCTGCTGGCGCTGGAAGCGTTGGCTGCGAATTGCATCCCAGCCCGCATCGTATCGTCCACGATGCCGACGGATATCGTCTGCCGGTGCGTGCAATGGAAAATGGCAGGCGCCGAAAGCAAGGTACAGAAAAAAAGGATTTTCAGGCGTAGCGGCCAGGTGATCTTCTATGTAGTGGATGGATCGATCAACGAGATCTGTGCTCAGGTGATAATCCGCGTTCTTCTCAGGGTAGGCGGCCACGGTGTTCTCAAACATCTCCGGATGCCAGTGATCCATGGCATTACCGTGAAAGCCGTACCAGCGATCGAAACCGCGCCCCACTGGCCAGTGGTCATAGGGGCCGCTCCCGTTTTGATCATGAATGGCCGAGAGATGCCACTTGCCCGTGGCCAGCGTCGTGTAGCCTTCCGGGCGCATGAATTCTGCTAGTGTTGCGGCGTCTTTTCGAATCCAGCCGTGATAGCCCGGATGGTCACGCCCCCATTCGGCGATGTTGCCGACGCCCACAGCGTGCGCATTGCGCCCGGTCAACAGGCAAGCACGCGTTGGTGCGCACAGCGCGGTAACGTGAAAATTGTTGAATCTGACGCCGGTCTTCGCGAGCGCGTCGATGGCAGCGGTCTCGTGCTCAGCGCCGTAGCAACCGAGGTCGCCAAAACCCACGTCATCAAGCACGGCAACTACGATATTGGGTTTTCGGATTCCCTGGCGAGGGCGCCATCCAGGTGTCAAGCGCGTTGAAGCGTCATCATCACTCTTGGCAGCACCGGGGACCTGTGCAGAGACAGCGGCGGTAACGGCCGCGCCGAGTTGCAGGAATTGCCTGCGTTTCATTAACTGGTTCCCGGTAGAAGGTTTATCAATAAGAGAAGGGGCCGAAGCCCCTTCATCTAACACATGTTACGCCGAGGCACGTCCTAGAAGAAACGGGCCTTGAACTTCACGCCGTAATTGCGAGGGTACAAATAGGACGTCTGGACAACGTCGTCACTGTTATTGTTGCCGCGCGCCAGTACGTCCGAATCTTCGATATTCTCAACGAACGCCTCCAGCGAATACCGCTCATCCGGCGAATCCCAGATCAGGCGAATGTCTGTCTTTGAATAGGAGTCCTGATCATGTGCCGGATCGGTTGCAAGCAGGTTCGACGTGTTGTACCCGTCTGAATAGTAGGTCTGCAAATACGGCGTAAACCACCCTCTGTCACCCAAATCAAATCGATACCCCGCGCTGCCGCTAAGCGTCAGCTCGGGTGACCATGGTGTGGTTTCCCCGGACTGATTGACGAATGGCGAGATCTGGCCCTTATACAATTGATATGGGTTGGTTTGACCGTAAACACCAAACTCAGAGTCGAGAAAAGCCAACGTTCCTGAAATTGTCAGCTGGTCATTGGGTACCCAGACCGCATCCAACTCGATACCGAAGGCCTCAATATCACCACCATTGTCAGAAAACGTCAGAACGATACCCGTGTTTGGATCAATTTCCTGACGCTGTGTCAGAAGATTCGTGTACTCCGTGAAGTGAACGGCGCCATTGAATTGCAGGGTGTTATCCAGCAAAACGCTACGGAACCCGACTTCGATAACCTGCGATTCCTGCTCATCCGTCGTCGTTTGCGTGCTTGCCGAGCCCGACAGATAACCCGTGGAACCCGTTATATAGAGCATCGTTTCATCGTTGAAGTCGTATTCGACGCCGGCCCGCCAGGTCACATTATCGAATTCCCCGAAGCTGCTGCTGGCCTGCGTCGTATTGGCACTCGTAATCGCATCGCTTGCGCCGCAATTGATCGAAAAGACGTCGATAGCGCTGTCGGGCAAAATGAAGGGTGAGCTCCCATCAATACCCGGCAAAACGTTCACGACCCGGTCAACAGTGCCGTCGCCATTTTCATCGCCCGTAAAATTGCTTCCGCCGCATGACGCTTTCTTTTGTTCGTCGTTATAGCGCAAGCCACCGATCAAACGGAGCTGATCGTTCACCGAATATTCTGCCTGTCCGAATATTCCGAAATACTCGGTGTCAATCTGGACGGCATTCGCGAAAAAGTTGTTAAGCAACGTTTCATCCGAAACGATATCTGTGGCTGTAAGCACGGTGAAGTCGGTCGGGACGCCGTTTATATCGACCGTCACAGTTGGCCGAATCAAGGCGGTGTCCTCTCGCACGGTCTTGTCATAGATGTAAAAGCTACTGAAGTCTTCAAGATCCGAGTAATAGACACCGGTTGTCCATTGAAAAGGACCGTCGCCGCTGGAGAGCAGCGCGAACTCTTGCGAAAAGCCTTCTGACTCCTCGAGATAGCCGCCGTGCTGGTTGGGTGTTTGACTGAAATCAAAATCAAAGTTGATGTCATTCTTGAAGTCGTTTACGGACGTGATCGATTTCAGTGTGAAGTTATCGAAATCATAGATAACAGCAAGGGAAAACTCTTCGTCCTCAAGAATAACCGGTCTAACGTAATCATTGGCGATCCTCCAGGGATCGCCGCCAGGGCCATTCGATGCTACTCCACGACCACCGGAACCGCGAACCGGATTAGTGCAGTTACGAACTGAGCCGAATGCATCCGTCAGACCATCCGGCGTTTCGTTTCGACAGTTAAACGTATAGCCAAACAAACCAGCCTCGTTGCCATCTTCGGTGACGCGTGTGTAACGTGCGATGATGTCCGCGCGGTCTGAAGGGATCCACGCTGCCGATAAGCGAAAACCCTTGTCGTCCTGTGCACCGACGTCGGGACCGGCTACATTCTCGATGTATCCATCGCTCTTGTCGAAGAAACCAGCCATTCGAACCGCGAAGGTGTCGCTAAGCGGCAAGTTCCAATGAGCTTCTGCTTTTTTACGGTCGAAGGCCTGATGGCTGATACTCAAGGCGCCACTTACTTCCTCGGTGTCTGGCGTGTGCGTATAGACGTTCAGAGCTCCGGCAAACGTATTCCGACCATAAAGCGTGCCCTGAGGTCCACGAAGGAATTCAACGTTCTTGACGTCAAAGAAGGCCCGTGTCTGCTGTGACGCACGCGCCTTGTAAACACCATCCACAAACGCACCCACAATGGAGCTGTTATCACCAAAGGTATTGGTTGAGTTGGCGCCGCGGACATTGAATTTCGCGTCATTGCCTGCAAATGCGAAGTTCAATCCCGGAACGAGCAATTCCAACCTTGAAACGTCGTCAATTCCGCCGAGCGCCAATAGCTCCTCGTTGAATGCCGTAACCGAAATACTTACGTCCTGCAGGCTCTCTTCGCGTTTTTCTGCAGTAACGACGATTTCTTCGATCTGTGCGTTGACGACCGGCGCGAATATGAAGCAGGCGCCCAATGCAACTGCGTACAGCGATGGGATCGTTTTGCCTCGTAGTTTGATACTTATCATTTTTGGTCCCCTGGCGTGATATCGGCGTGCCGCGCTGGGCGCGACGTCTTATACGTATAAACCGTAGGAGTTTGCCGAGGTTGTACTTCGAATGCAAGACATATGAGACAGAAGGTCGCTGGGAATCAATAAATAATATAAATATCAAACACTTAACGTTGTTGTTTTTCTGCATCCGAAGTTATAAAACACCCCATTTTTGTCCGGATGGACAGGATGTCGAGGCGTTCAGCCGCCTGGTTTTCTCGGCGGCTGCTGCTTGTGCATACGGGCAAACAGATCGATGCCGAACTGGCGAAACAGGTGAACCATATCTACGAACACCCAGTTCTCGATATATTGGTCGTTCTCGAGCTTCCAGAAGTCCAGTCCGTTGAATTCAACCGGCTTGTTCGTCGCCTTGGCGTCGAGGTAGTCCCCCGTGTGCGTTGCCAGCACGCCGGCCCAACCCGGTCCGCCGCTGTAGCTCCCTTCGGCGATTAACGCATCGAGGTCCTGAACCTGTCGGTCTGGATAAGCACGTAACCAGTGCCTTTGGTGATTGTCCTCGAATTCCTGCAAACTCAGGCACGCGCCGATGCCACCGGGACCGTACCAGTGCACGTCGGGATGGAAATAGTCGGCGATCCCCATGCTCTTCAGCGCTGATTGATCATAGCTGTTCAGTGCGTCGAAAATAAAACGACGAATATGCTCCAGCGTATGCGCGGATTCTTTCTCGTCCTGTGCCTCGAGGAGTATGCCGTCTTTGGCGCGCGGCGACGGATACACGCCGTCAATACCGCGACTCGACGGTAATACCTGGAAGCCGGCCTGCTGCATCAGATCAACCAAGTCCAACAGTACAAAGGTTTCGACGATCTTGTTTTTCTCAATGCAGCAGAACTCGCCCCAACGAATACTGACCGCTTCACTGGTGGCTGGAATCGTCAGGTAATCGTTGGCAAACGTCGCATCGAATACGCCGGTACCGCCAACCCACATCCGACCATCTTTGCCGCCATCGGCGCGCCCGCTCGATTCCCCACCGATGAAGATGTAACACTGCCGTTTCAAATCGGGAAATGAATGAAGGAGCGGTTGCCAATAGTCCGAAACACAAGCGTCGGCGCCGTGCAAATTGTCGATTGGATCGGGGCCATGCCATTCGTGCTCCGAATGCAGAAATTTAAGTGCGTATGCCTCAAGCTGCTCGCCAGTGGCGGATTCCATGGCATTCCAGAAATCCCACACAAGCTGCTTGTTCTGCTGATTCAATTCGCTACTCACTGCGGTTCCTCGTGCGTTGCTAGTCGGCTCAACAACGTATACTTTAGGAGATTGACTTCGAATGCAAATCGCAGGCAATTCCGGGTGGGCAGCCTAATGACTGATACGAAACTTTGGGAAACGGCCGCAAAGGAAATATTCTGGTACGAGTCGCCGTCCGAAATACTGGACGACAGCCGGCCGCCATTTTATCGCTGGTTTCCTGACGGAGTGACTAACGCCTGCTACAACGCGCTGGATATTCACATACAAGAAGGGCGCGGTGAACAATTGGCTGTCATATATGACAGCCCGGTCACTGCTACCAAGAACGCCCTCACCTACGCCGAGTTGCTCGATCGTGTTTCCCGGTTTGCGGGCGTGTTGGCGGCAGAAGGCGTCGAGAAAGGCGATCGTGTCCTGATTTACATGCCCATGGTGCCCGAAGCACTCATCGCCATGCTGGCTTGTGCTCGCTTGGGCGCTATCCACTCGGTCGTCTTTGGCGGGTTCGCGAGCAACGAGCTCGCGGTGAGAATCGATGACGCCACACCGAAGATCATCGTGTCTGCTTCGTGTGGCATAGAGCCGACGCGCATCGTTCCCTACAAGCCGCTACTTGAACGCGCTATCGAGTTGGCCGAGCACAAACCGGAGCGCTGCATCATTTTGCAGCGTCAGCAGCAGCTGGCAGAGTTGCGCCCGGGTCGTGATGTGGATTGGCAGGACGCGCTGCAAAACGCTGAAGCCGCCGATTGCGTGCCGGTCGCCGCCAACCATCCGCTGTATATCCTGTATACGTCCGGTACGACCGGTCAACCGAAAGGCGTCGTCCGAGACACGGGCGGCAGCATCGTTGCCTTGAAATGGAGCATGTCCCGGATATACAACGTTCGACCGGGGGACGTGTATTGGGCAGCGTCGGATGTAGGCTGGGTCGTCGGCCACTCATACATCGTTTACGGTCCCCTGTTCAATGGTTGTACCACCGTAATCTACGAAGGCAAACCTGTTGGCACGCCAGACCCCGGTGCCTTCTGGCGCGTTATCTCTGAATACGACGTCAAAGTCCTGTTTACGGCGCCCACGGCGTTTCGCGCAATCAAGAAAGAAGATCCGACAGGCAAGTACATCGAAACTTACGATCTCAGCAGTTTGCAGGCCTTGTTCCTGGCGGGCGAGCGCTGTGATCCGGATACCTTGAGTTGGGCGAGCGATAAACTCGGTGTTCCGGTCATCGACCACTGGTGGCAAACAGAAACAGGCTGGTCTATCTGTTGCAATTGCCTGGGTATCGAGATGCTCCCCATCGTGCCTGGCTCGCCGGCCCGGCCAGTACCGGGTTACACGGTGGATGTTCTCGATGCGGACGGCAAACCATGCGAGCGTGGCGAGATTGGTGCGCTTGTTGTTAAGTCGCCATTGCCGCCCGGGACATTCACGACCTTGTGGCAGGCTGACAATCGATTTGTGAACACCTATTTCCGTCGCTATCCAGGCTATTACGAAACGGGGGACGCGGGTTATATCGATGATGACGGCTACGTGTTCGTAATGTCGCGCACGGACGATGTCATCAACGTGTCCGGTCATCGCTTGTCGACGGGCGCAATAGAAGAAGTCCTGGCCGCGCATCCGGATGTCGCCGAGTGTGCCGTTATCGGTGTCAGCGACCCGATGAAAGGTCAGCTGCCGCTCGGGTTGCTGGTTTTAAACGCCGGTGTGGAAAAACCGGCGGCGGGCATCGTGGCAGAAGTCATCCAGAAAGTGCGGGATGAAATCGGTCCGGTTGCCGCGTTTCGCATGTGCGTTGTCGTCGAGCGGCTGCCCAAGACCCGCTCCGGCAAAATACTGCGCGGGACCATGCGCGCTATCGCGGACCGCGAGCCCTGGCAGATGCCCGCGACTATTGAGGAGCCGGCAGTTCTTGACGAGATATCGACGGCTTTGGACGATCTCCGTGACAGCGCATAGCACGTCTCGGACGCTCGTTATTCCCCATTCTGGACGGGCATGCGCCCGGAATCGAATTTTTCCCAGCCCTGCCCGTTGAAAGGATCGACGCCCAGCTGTTGCATGACATACGGAAAGTCCACCATGACCCAGTTATCGACAATCTTGCCGTCGACGACTTTCCAAAAATCCATGTAACGAATCTCAACGCGTTTCCCGGTCGGTTCGATGCCCATAAACGGGCCGCTGTGGACGGCCTCCTGCCGTCCGAACGCTGCGCACCACTCTCCCTGAGTTATACGCGCCTCATCAATGCAGACTTTGTCTGAAAACGCAGCCTGGAACGGTCGCTGCCAGTTGTCCTGAAACTCTTTCAGGCCATTCTTGAAACCGCAGCCCGCATTACCCATCCATCGAAATGTCGCGCTGAAAAAGCGTCCCATATTGTCGATGTCGTGATCGTTAAGACCATCGACCATGGCGTCAATCGTCGCGAGCGTTTCCTCGGTTTTGTGCTGCCGATTGTCTTTGGTGAGCTCTGCTTGCTCAGGCCGGGAATTCTTCATATTCCTTCTTGCTACTGTCCATTATCAAGAGATCATGCCGCTTTCGATTTGTACCGGGCGACACGAAGATCCGCCTGTGCCTGATGGCCTGCAAAACCCTCGAGCGCGCACAGACGCGAGCAATACTCTCCGATCGTCGCGGTCGCCTCAGGCGAGACGCGTTGATACGTGCAGGTTTTTATGAATTTGCCCACCCAAAGACCACCAGTGTATCGAGCGGCAAGTTTGGTTGGCAGCGTGTGGTTCGTGCCGATTACTTTGTCGCCATAAGCGACATTGGTTTCCGGCCCAAGGAACAAGGCGCCGTAGTTTGTCATGTTCTCGAGGAAATAATCCGGATCGCGCGTCATGACCTGAACGTGCTCGCTGGCGATTCGATCCGCCTCGGCAAGCATCTCTTCGTCCGTGTCACAGAGGATGATCTGACCGTAGTCGCGCCACGCCTGACCGGCGACGTCAGCTGTCGCCAGCGTTTTTAGCTGGCGCTCAATCTCTGTCTGGGTGTCCGCAACCAGTTTTTCCGAGGTGGTCAGCAGAATCGCCGGCGAGTTAGGCCCGTGTTCGGCCTGGCCGAGCAGATCGGTTGCCGCCATTTCACCGTCACAGCTATCGTCCGCGATAACCAGCGTCTCGGTGGGGCCAGCAAACAGGTCGATACCGACACGGCCGTATAGCTGTCGCTTGGCTTCGGCAACAAACGCGTTGCCCGGGCCTACAAGCATATCGACCGAATCGATGGACTCTGTTCCTAGCGCCATGGCACCGACGGCCTGGATTCCGCCGAGGCAATAGATTTCGTCGGCACCGGCGAGATGCATCGCAGTAACGATCGCGTCGTTTGGCCCACCAGAGTGGGGCGGGGCACAGGCAATAACCCGCTTTACACCCGCGACTTTGGCCGTGAGCACACTCATATGTGCGCTGGCAACCATCGGGTACTTGCCGCCCGGAATGTAGCAGCCGACACTGTTGACGGGGAGGTTCTTATGGCCCAGCGTCACGCCTGGAAAAGTCTCTACTTCGACGTCGTGCAGCGATGCCAACTGAATCTCGGCGAATTTGCGAATCTGAGCCTGTGCAAACTTGATGTCATCAATTGTCTGTTCGGGCAAGCGGGCCATGGCCGCCTTGATTTCATCATTGCTCAGCCGAAAAGACTCGGGTGACCACTTGTCGAATTTCTCGGACAACTCCCGGACAGCAGCATCCCCGCGTGTTTCGATGTCTTTGAGCGTAGCTTCGACAGTTGCCTTTACTTTGGCATCCATATCGGCAGCAGCCTCCTGGCTGATGCCCTTCTTAATTACCTTAATCACGGCGTTACCTCAGTGAAACTCATGTTGAACAGATTCGTGAACTAATTTTTGAGCTTTGCTGCCTGCGGTTGATCACCGCCTCGGACAACATAGGCTTCAACAAGCTTGTCGCCACGATTCGCAAAGCTGCGGGCGGCTTCGATTGGAACGGTAAATACATCACCCGGACCGAGCTCAACGCTGCCGCCGGCAATGTCGACGCTCAACTGTCCCTTGTGCATCAGTATGACTTCTTCTTCGGCTCTCGTATGCCGCTTGCTGGATACACCGGGCTCGACCGTCACATGTCGAAGATGAAATCCATGCGGCCAGGCCATTCGGCCAGCCTGCAGCTCTTGCTCGGGACTCGCAGCGCCGATGATCGGAGACTCCCAAATATCGGGCAAGCCCGAAACCGGCACCGGCTTCAGCTGGTCGTGCGTGAGTACGCAGTCGGCCAGATCGTCGGCCGTCAGGCGCTTGAGGCGTGCAACGTCCGCGTCGGTCGTCGGCGTCATCGGCCGTTTCCCATCGGGAATCGTCTCGCCTTTCGTCGAGTCGATGAGGTTGCCATCTTCGAGCAGAATCAGGCCGTATTTCTTCGCATTGTCAAATACGTAGGGCGCCCAGGTGACATGGCCCGGATCGTCGCCCCCGAGCACCGCGAACAAAAAGCCAACGTCGTCTCCGATATTCTTGAAGCCGCGAAATACGTGAGTTGGAATAGAAATCGTGTCGCCGGGATCGAGGATGACTTCGCCATCCTCCTTGTTTGGCCCGAGACAGAAAGCCCAGCGGCCGGAGTGAACAATGAAGACCTCCGCCGTTTCATGGCTGTGCTGCGAATTGATACAGTTCGGTGGCTGGCGCGCCCCGCCGATATTAAAGCCATGCGGAATTTCAATATGCACGTGCTGATCGGGATTCTCGGCAACACCGGGCCCGATGATTGTAAAATTTTCTTTTTCGATGCTGCCCGGCGTGCGGGTATCGATGAACGCCGTCGTACACGGACGAAGTTCGGCGTAGCGCACAAGCCGTTCGGCCGTCAGTTTGGAAAGCGTGCTTGTGGATTCTGCGGACTGCGCCATGCGCTCGGGGTTCCTGTCTGTCAGACCTGTGCAAATTTGAGCCGCCGAATGTACTTCGAATGCAAAATGAATTCAAGAAAATCTACGTCGACGCACTGCCGAGCGTTAAAAGTAAAGAATTTATTAGGCACATGCGTTGCATTCGCAGTACAATCCGCGCCCTTGCGGCAAATAACAACAAGGAGGCCGGATAGGCCATGAGTGTCCAGAGAAAAGGGGCCTATAGCGCTGACGACGACATTGTCGATTTCATCCTCGGCATCACGTTTGAGATCTGGGAAGAAGGCGGGGTTGACCTGATTCACCAGTACTATGCCCCGGATTCAATTGTCTGGGGACTCGACGGCATTACCCACAGCGCCGCGGAGGTCGTGGAGGGTACGCGCGAGACCTTGAAGGGATTTCCGGATCGCTTGCTGCTAGCCGAAAACGTCATTTGGTCCGGGTAACCGCGAAGACGGCTATTACTCTTCGCATCGACTGCTGAGCCTCGCCACGAACAAAGGGCCGACCATTTACGGTCGCGGCGACTGGCGTGCGCATTCGCATGACCAACATCGCAGATTGCGTTATCGAAGACGGCATGATCGTCAGAGAATGGCTCGTGCGCGACAACATGACACTCGCAACGCAGCTTGGTGCTGAACCGGTGGCTGCAGCCAGGGGCATGGCCGAGCGGCGCACGCCGGAACTCACCGAATGGATCGCTGCCGAGACGGCGCGAGTGTCCGAAGTGGCGGTTCCGCATTTTGTCGACCAGCATGTGACACCGCGCGAAGATCCGACGGCATTTGCCTGGCGTGTCCTGACGAGTTGCTGGCGTGGCGACCGGAAACTGTTCGATACAACGCACGCACCTTACAGCGTGTTGCATCGTTCGCCACTGAGCCATTACTCGGGGCGTGGCGCGGTATACGACTATTATGCGAACCTGCGGCGCATCATGGGCGACGCACATTTCAGCGTCGATCATGTCTCGAGCCAGCCGTTCGCGGAAAACGGTATTGATATCGCTGTGCGATGGACAGCGACGGGCGAGCATCGGGGCGAAGTGCTCGGCGTCCAGCCCACTGGAAAACCAATGTTCATCATGGGCGTCACGCACTGGCGCTGCATCAACGACAGGATCTCGGCGGAAATGACGATCTTCGATGATCTCGCCGTGCTGAGTCAGACACTGGTCGACTGATGCGACGCATAGTCGACGCGCATCACCATCTCTGGGATCTGAGTGCCTGCCATTATCCGTGGCTTATGGCGCGTGGTGTCAGCCGCTTCTTCGGTGATCCGGCGCCAATTCAGAAAGACTATCTGGTCGCTGATCTGCGCGACGATGCCGCCGACTATGAACTCGCGGCGTCGGTACATGTGCAGGTTGGCGTTGCGCCCGGCGATGAACTGAAGGAAACGGCCTGGTTGCAGGAGACGGGAGATGACACGGGCTTACCAAGCGCCATCGTCGCATTCTGCGAGCTCGACTCGCCGGAGGCGCCACAGTTTCTCGGTGCGCAGCTCGAGTTTTCGCGTCTGAGAGGTGCACGTCAGATTATCGGTCGTTCCAATGAGGAAGACGCGGTCACCGGCAGCGGCGGATTGGTCGACGACCCGGTCTGGCGCGAGAATCTCGGATTACTCGGTGAACTCGGACTTTCTTTTGATTTGCAGCTGACACCGGGGCAGGTGCCACGCATCGCCGAAGTATTGGCGGACACGCCTGACACAGACATCGCGCTTTGCCACTGCGGTTCGCCGTGGGACCAGACAAAGGCCGGAATCGAGTCATGGCGCGAAGGACTTCGTTTGTTGGCATCGCTACCCAACGTGTATTGCAAGATATCCGGCCTCGGCATGTTCGATCATGACTGGACGGTCGATTCGATTCGTCCGATCGTCGAGTCCTGTATAGATATCTTTGGCGTTGAGCGCGCCATGTTCGGATCGAACTTTCCAGTCGACAAGCTGCACGCAAGTTACAGCAAGGTATGGAGTGCGTACGAAGAAATCTCGGCGGGACTTGGCGAACCGGAACAGCAACTGTTGTTTGGCGATACGGCTCGTAGTTTCTACCGAATCGCCTGAGCCAAGGCGTTTGCCCCCGACAGCATCATCGACTGATCGGAGCTTAGCAAGAACAAGCTGGCGCCGGCTTCCTGCCAGTCGGGGATTTCATCCAGGTTTGACGTGAACATCCCAACTGCTGTGCCAGCACTTTGCCCGGCTGCGCAAATATCCCGAACAGTTGCGATGACCTCCTTATCCGACGCGCTTTTTTGCATCGCAACGGCAAGATCGAAGCGCCCGACGAACAAAGCGTCTACGCCTTCGACAGCCGCAATCTGGGCGACGTGCTCCAACGCGGCGATGTCTTCGATCTGTACGACGACCGTCGTCCGTTCCCGACTGTGGGCAATGTGATCGGCCATGGACTTCGTCGTGTACTCCGCCGCGCGTGATGATCCGGCATAGCCGCGTCCACCATCGCCGAAATGAGCGGCCTTGACGATCGCTTCTGCCTGCTCCGCGCTCGTCACATGCGGAACGAGAATGCCGGTCGCGCCGCTGTCCAGCGCATTCCGTATTTCTGTCGGCGAATCGTCTGCAATACGCACGAGGCTCGGGCGATCCGCCGCGCGAAATGCGCTAATGCAGAGATCAGTCTCGAGCCGTCCGAACGGTGCATGCTCGGTATCGACACAAAACACGTCGAGATCAGAAAGGCTCAGAACTTCAGCGACGATGGGCGACGGTGTCTTGATGAAGGTGCCGATCAAAAGGTCGCCGCCGGCAAGCCGTTTGCGAAAAGTGTCGGTATCGTTTCCCATTACATCATCCCCAGAGTTTGTCGCTCGCGATCGCCGCGCCGTCGGCGATGACTTTTCAGCTTGGCGTACACGATGTCCTGATCGACGACACCGAAACCGGCGAACGTCGAGAAGCCGCAGTCGCTGCCGGCGATGACACGTTCACGACCAACGATGTCGGCAAAACGTTCGATGCGCTCCGCGACGAGCTTCGGGTGTTCGACGAAATTCGTCGTTGAATCGATGACGCCAGGAACGAGAACCAGATCGTCGGGCAGATTGGCATTCGCAAACGTTTCCCATTCATGCGCATGCCGCGGGATTGGACGATTCGAAGAACAGTGCGCTGACGTTCGCTTTTAGTGCAATCGGCAGCACGACCTCCATCGGGGCGTCGTGATGATGCGGACCCTTCGTAGTTGCCCCAGCAGACGTGCAGTCGGACCATTTCCTTCGGGATACCGTGCCAGCGCATGATTGAGCGCCTCGACGTGCAGGCCGCGAGCGACTCGGTATTCCTCGTCGGGTCTTGTTCTTGAACATCATGTGCCGACCGAGACCAAGGTCGGGCGAGTCGAGCTGCAGGATCAATACCGGCCTCGACGATGGCCTTGTATTCGTGTGCCATCGCGTCGGCCAGCGCCTCGAGATAGGCCTCATGTGTCGGGTAGTGCTTGTTCGGCTGAAACAGCGCGATGACGCCCGGCGAGGCCGCGTTCATGAAGCTCTGCGTCGGCTGTGTTCGTCGACTCCGCTCAGCAGGTTGTCGATATCGACCTGAACGGGCCCCATGTCTTTGACCTCGATGTCGGCGACACAGCAGGGTCGTCGGTAGGTCGGCGTGCCGCCCGAACTCGCCTGGCGCTCCAGAAAGCCAGGAAATTCCTCGAGATCACTGGGCGGGTCGCGATCGCTGTCGCCGTCGAAGCCGGAAATGCGGTCTTTGATGTAGGTCGCATAGCTGATCTTGCTCATCTCACCGTCGCTGACCAGGTCAACACCGGATTGCACCTGTTGTCCGGACGACGTCGTTGACGGCTTGTCGAATGATCGCGTCGGCGCCCGCAACTTCTTCACCTTTTTCATGAGAAAAAACGACATCGGTGACAGCCTGCGAGCGCGGCAGGCTGCCGACGTGCGTAGTAAGAATCCTGTCTGTGCTTGATTGCATGCGGATACCTCTGTTGTTATTTGGCGAAAAGGCGCAAGAGTTCTTCAGTAACTAGTGTGGGCGCTTCCATCGATGACAGATGGCCACAGTTATCGATAACGACAAGTTTTGCGCCGGGAATCTCGCGCGCCATGAATTCGTGAAACCGGACCGGGCAAATCGAATCTTCTCGGCCACAAATTACGCTCGTCGGGCAAGAAATTGTTGCCAGAGTTGGCACACTATCCGGACGATTCATTACGGCTAGCGACTGGCGCTCAAAAACCTCGGGGCCAAGATCAAGTGCCATATCGAGAATTGTCTTGAGCATTGTCTCGTCGTCGCGATTCTCTTCGGCCAGATACAACGGCTTTAATGACTCGATAGCGAGTTCCTCAAGTTTGCCGGACGCTGCAGCCTCAATTTGCTCGAAACGGACAGGTCTATTGCTTGGCTTGTCAGGATGCGGATTGGTATCGAGCAATGCGAGATGCGTCACCCGCCCGGGCGCCTGTCGCCAGATCTCGAAAGCGAGTATGCCACCCATTGACAAGCCCGCCATCGCAAATTGTCGGTGGTGCAGCCGCAAGCACCTGAGCAGCCATGTCTGAAAAATTATCTGATCTGCTTGTATCGGCGACTTGAACCGGCATGGAGAGGGCGGCAATTTGATGCGACCAAAGGCGTTCATCGCACATCATGCCCGGCAGCAGCAAGATATTCTCTGCCGGCACGTGCAACTCGTACTAAGAGTCTTCGGATCGGAGGCGCGCCGAGCCGCCGCGAATCAGCGTGCCGGAGAATGCACGCTTCTCTGGCGACAGTTCCGGGTTTTCGATGCGTTCGATCAGCATCGACGCGGCGGACTGGGTCATGCGATCTACAGGCTGGCGAACCGTCGTAACATCATAGGCCGCATAGCGCGCTGGACCGACGCCGTCGAAGCCAACAATTGAAATATCGTCAGGTACGTTCAATGCGAATGCTTCGCGCGCTTCATCAATGCAGCCGATCGCCATGACATCATTGGCGGCGATGACGGCGTCCGGCGGGCTGCCGCGCTTTTCCACCAGCTGTGCGAAACTCTCGCGACCAGTTTCGTACCCGAAGTCACCGCTTACGGTCGTAATGTCGGTAATGCCCATCGCCGACAGTTCTTTGAGCGCGCCCATCTTGCGTTCGATGCCGACCACGGAGTCCGGCGGCCCTTCGACGATGCCGAATGACTTGTGCCCCGCATTGACGAGTTCATCGACGAGCCAGCGCTCGCCTTCCTCCTGGTCACAACGAACTGAACTGACCAGCTGGTCTTGCAGCGTGCGGTTATAAAACACAATCGGGATTTGTGCATTGTTGACCGTCTTGAGTTGCTCGGGCGTAAACATCGCTGCAGTCAGGATGCCATCAACCCTGAACTGCAGCATCTGCTCGAGGACCGTACCGGTATCGCCCTCACGTTCGAGTGCAAACAACAGCACCCGCACACCATGCTCAGAAAAACGTTGCGTCAATTGCACGAGTACTTCGGGGTAGTAGAGATTCGTTAGCTTGGAGATGACAACTGCAACCATGTTCGATCTTTGTGTGATCAGTCCGCGTGCAATGGCATTCGGCCGGTAACCGAGTTTGTCGGCGGCGGTCATGACCCGATTACGCATGGCTTTCGAGGCGCTGGCGCCATCCTGGAAAACGCGCGAGACGGCCGACTGAGACACACCGGCAAGTTCGGCAACGTCGTAGGAAGTCGCGCGTCTGCGCCCAGTCTTATCGCTGCTATTGCTGGTTTTAGCGGCTTTGCTCATGTGGTTCTTATTGTACTTCGCTTCCAATTGCAGTCGATGCTAGGCAGTATTGCATGCGGATGCAAACCGGGGAACCGAATGTCAGCGGTGCTTGAAGGACAAGTTGCCCTCGTTACGGGCGCCGGGCGCGGTATCGGACGCGCCTGCGCCGAAGCGCTGGCTGCCGCCGGTGCCCACGTGATCGCCGCGGCGCGAACTGAAGATGATCTTGCCAAGCTACGGGCGCATACATCGGGGCGCATCGATACCTGGACAGGCGATGTCACCGACGACGATTTCGTCGCTCGCGTAGAGGCTATCGAGGGCCTTAGTATTCTCGTCAATAACGCGGGCGGTAACCGACCGCAGTCATTCGTCGACGTGGATACCGAGTCGCTCGACTTTGTCATCGAATTGAATGTCCGTGCCACATTTCGCGTCGCGCAAGCGGCGACGAGGGCGATGCTCGCGCAGCGGATCGAGGGCTCGATCGTCAATATGTCCTCACAAATGGGCCACGTTGGCTCGCCGAAACGAACGGTCTATTGCATGACAAAGCATGCGGTGGAAGGCCTGACCAAAGCCATGGCGGTTGAGCTCGCGCCGCACGGCATACGCGTCAACACGGTTGCGCCGACATTCGTCGAGACACCATTGACCAAACCAATGCTCGACGATCCCGAGTTCAGGGAGTTCGTAATGGGCATGATTCCGCTCAAGAAACTGGCCAGCGTCGACGACGTCGTCGGCGCCGTGCTTTACCTTGTCTCACCAAGCGCAGGCATGGTGACCGGCCACAGCCTCAAAGTCGACGGCGGCTGGACTGCCCACTAAATAATAATACCGGGGGACGTATGGCAGATTTTGGAACTCTCAACTGGTCGATACTGATCGCCTATGTCCTGTTAAATCTCTTGCTTGGTTGGGTTCTAAGCAAGAAGGTCGATACTGCGGAAGACTTTTACCTCGGACGCAGAACTACGCCCTGGTGGGCTATCGGCATTTCTGTGATCGCGACCTACGTCAGCGCTTTGTCATTTCTCGGTGGCCCGGCCTGGTCGTATTCGGAAAGCCTCGCCGTCATTGCGATCCACCTTAACTACCCTATTGTCGTTTTCTTCGTGATCACGTTATTCCTGCCATTTTTCTTCAACAGCGGTGTAGCGTCGATTTACGACTACATGGAAAATCGGTTCGGTCCGACGTCTCGCCTGGTGATTTCGAGCGTGTTTCTGATTTCGCAAGCGTTGACATCGGCCGCAATTCTTTACGCGACCTCTTTGGTCATCGAGTTCATCACCGGGATCGACGTCAAGACAGCAATCGTGATCGTTACCGTGATCGCCCTGATCTACACAATGATGGGCGGTATTACGGCCGTCATATGGACGGACGTTATCCAGGCTGGCGTACTGTTCGTCGGCGCATTCATCATTCTCTTCGCGTTGCTCGATAGCATGCCGATGCCGATTGGTGAGGTTCTCGCCGACCTGAAGGCGCAGGGGAAAACCAACCCCCTGAACTTCTCCTTCGACCTGAGCCTGGAAGCGACCGTCTGGTCAGGTGTTATTGCGATGTCGCTCTTCCATATCACCGTTTATGGTGCGAACCAGATGATGGTACAGCGAACGCTTGCGGCCAAGAATATCGGCGATGCCAAGAAGTCGTTCCTGCTCATGGGCTTCATCGCGTTCTTCATCTATTTCCTGTTCTTCTTCCTCGGCATCCTGTTCTACGGCTATTACGGCGGACAGGAATTCGAGAACGGCAACACGATCATCCTGGATTTTGCAGCCAACTACGGTTTGCCGGGTTTGATGGGCATCATCGCTGCGGCGATTGTCGCGGCATCGATGTCAACACTCGATTCGTCGTTTAACTCGCTGGCGACCATCTCGACGGTCGATTTTTACCAGAAGTATTTCCGCAAGAACGAGTCACCCGAGCACTACCTTACGGTATCGCGTGTTTTCACGGTATTTTGGGCGATCGTCATCATCGTCCCGGCCATCATGTATTCAGCCCTGGAGGGCTCGGTGCTGCAAACGCTGAGCAAAATCGGTTCTTATTTTGTCGGCGCCAAACTCAGCATGTATGGCCTCGGCTTTTTCTCGAAGCAGACCACGGAGAAAGGTCTGCTTGTCGGCGTTGTGTTCGGGTTCGTCATGGTCTGGTACCTCGCCTCGCAAACCGATATTGCCTGGCCGTGGTTCTGTTTGTTTGGCGGTGCGGTCAACATCGCCGTTTCTTTAATCGCGAGCCGTGTTATCGACGGTCCGCAGGCCGAATGGTCAGAGTTCTCGATTAAGGGGCAACAAAAGATGTTCAAAGACAAAGGGCTACCGGAAAAGGACGGTGGCTGGTACCTGGTGCCGGGCAAGGTCGACAAAGTCAGTTATCTATTGCTCGTATTTTTTGTGCTGACGATCTTGTTCTTGTTCTTCTTCGAGCGCCTGATTTAGGAGCGCAGCATGCGGCGCGCACTAGTCACGGTCTTGCTGCTCCTGATGTCGGCTTCGGCTTGCTCGAAGCCGGCGCCCAAATCAATAGACGAGCTTCGCGCCGAAAAACGGGATGTGTCACTGACCCTGGTCGGGGAGATTGACGGTGGGCCAGGTTTTGCGGCGTTTCTTTATTCTTACCCGTCGGCGGGATTGAAGGTGCATGCCTTGGTTGCGGTGCCGGCCGAACCCGGGCCCGAAAACGGATACCCCGTCTTGATCGCGAATCACGGCCATCACCCCGAGCCGCCCAGGTACGGAATCACCGCAGAGGGAAAGGACTGGCGACCGGGTGATTATTACCGGCGTATCCCGGAGCTGTTTGTGGCACAGGGATTCATAGTCGTCATGCCGGACTTTCGCGGTCACAACAACTCGGAGGGCCTCGAGTTCACAGAAGGAATGCTGGAATCGAGCTACTACACGGAAGACGTGTTGAACTTGCTGGACGGATTGGACTCTTTGGAAGGCGCGGACCTCGA
>CAWJCA010000023.1:0-82533 GCA_963841165.1 uncultured Gammaproteobacteria bacterium
TCGGCGCGCAGCATACTCGGCGAAGTGCTGATCAATAAACTCGGTGGTGACGAGTTCGGGCATTCAGCGCCGGCGAACCATACCCGCCGGCCGTGTCCATCCGGGTGCGATCGACAAACTGCAGCGAGGACATGCCGTCAACGGACTCGAGTCCAAGTCCTGGGACAGGTTCAGTGGTGACGACGCACCGGAAATCGATATCGTCATTACTGTCTGCGACAACGCCGCCGGGGAATCATGTCCGGTCTGGAACGGCGCGCCCGTCACTGTGCATTGGGGAATTCCGGATCCCGCGGCCGATGGTGATTTCGACCGCGCGTACGGTCAGCTGCGCCGGCGCATCGAAGCAATGCTGGCACTACCGCTCGGAGAAATGAACGCGGCCGAGCTTGCCACCGCGCTCGACCAGGTGCATCGATCAGGGGATCGGGCCACCTGACAGAAAGAGAATGTCGAGCACAGCGGGATCGACCGTATCGACGATGATCATGTCAACAATGTCACCCAGGGCGACGTCGATTCGATAGGGCCCGGCCAGCACGACTTTTTCCAGCGATTCGGTAATGTAAATGTCGTAACTGCCGGCGGCGAGCGGCACCGTGGCGGTCAACAGCCGCGGTGACAGTCCAAATTGAACCGGGTTTGCATCGTCAACACTCGTATCGGCCGCAACCGCGTAGACATCCACGAAATCAAAGTTGTTCGAAACCTGGAACGGCAGCAGCTTGGCATGCGTCTCTACAGGTCGGCGATCCGGAATAAGTGCAGTCCCGGAAAATTCCCCGGCCGCGCCGGAGGCGACGAGGCGATAACGGTTGCCATTGAATGCCGTCAGTATTGTTTCGAGCGTTACGGCCGTGGCGTTATCGCCGGTTGGGGTGTAATAAAAGGTATTGGCTTCGGCGGGAATGTCCAGCTCCGCAGACACCTCAAGATAATCGTGATTGGCGACCAGCTGTGAGGTCAGCAGTTCATCGTCATAAATATCGGATGCCCCGAGTTCCATCGAGGCGTTGATGAACTGAATGGTTGGTGGGAATCGCGGATCGGGCAGCGAAATACTGTCACCGGCCGTACTAATCGCGCGAACGACGACAGGTGCAGTGTTGCTGGTACTGCCCTCAAACGGCATGAAGATGAAGGTTCCCTGTGCGGCAATAGCCGTTGTATCAGAGACGTACACGACATCGGTCGGGTTGTCTGCCGTCGTAATTGTCAATACGAAGTCGCCAGCTTCAAAATCGGCTGGCGCGGATATTTCGCCGAATGAAAGCGTGGCCACCTGGTTGCCGAGTGCCGGGGCAACGGTCGGGTCGGCGAAGTAATAATCAAGTGCCCCAAGCGACGCGGATGCGTGCGCAAACGTGGCTTCGAACACCGTGTCCGCTTCGTCAAACGTGCGCTCATCACCCACCCATAGTGTAAGGGTGGGACTGGCGAGCGAACCGCTGACAAGCACGGTGTAATCCTTGTCTGCCTCGAAATCGATGAATTGACTGGCGATACGGCGGAACGCCGTGTCGCCTGCATAGAAAACGTCGATATTGAACGTGTAGTCGAGGTCATCATATTCGGCAGATGTCGTTGCCGACGCATAGGTAGCCGAACCAATTAGCCGCTCCTCGATCAGGAAATTAAATTCCGGCGATGTCTTGATTGCATTGATCGCACGTATGCTGGCTTTGCCCGTTGCCGCCGGTAGCGTGGAATCCTTTCCACAAGCGCCGAGAAGCAGCGCGGCTGTGCATGACAGCAGAACTAAAATCCGTTTCATTGTTTCTTTCTCGCCTCGTAGCCGTAAATCGACTTGACCTCCAGGAACTCATCGATACCGAATGCTCCCCATTCACGTCCGTTGCCAGACTGCTTGAAACCGCCAAACGGTGCCGCCGAATCGAGCCATGCCCCGTTGATATGAACCATGCCAGTACGCATCTTCGATGCAACGCGACGCGCGCGTTCCAGGTTGGACGATGAGACGTAACCCGACAGGCCGTAGGGCGTGTCGTTGGCGATGCGAATGGCATCATCTTCATTATCGTAAGGAATGATCGACAGGACCGGGCCGAATATCTCTTCGCGCCCAATCGTCATGTCATTACTGACACTCGCGAACACAGTTGGTTTCACGTAGTAGCCCTTGTCGAGTCCGTCAGGGCGACCGGTGCCGCCGGCGACCAGCGTTGCGCCCTCGTCAATGCCTTTCTGGATCAGGCCCTGGATTTTGTTCCACTGCAGTTCCGAAACGACCGGGCCAACGGCGACGCCTTCATCGCGCGGATTTCCGACTTTCGTCTCAGCAGCTACTTTTGCCGCGATCGACGCCGCTTCATCCATACGCTCCCGCGGCACGAGCATGCGCGACGGCGCGTCGCAGGACTGACCCGTGTTTTCGAACATGTCGCCGGCGCCCGATGCGACCGCTTTCTCGAAATCGGCATCATCAAGCAGGATGTTGGCTGACTTGCCGCCGAGTTCTTGCGCAACGCGTTTGACGGTCGGCGCTGCATTTTGCGCGACCAGTATGCCGGCGCGGGTCGAACCCGTGAATGAAATCATCGCGATATCCGGGTGGCCGCTCAGCGCCGTGCCAACGCCGGGTCCGTCACCGTTGACGAGGTTGAATACACCCGCCGGCACGCCCGCTTCGTCGAGGATTTCTGCAAAGATCATCGCGTCGAACGGTGCGATTTCGCTGGGCTTCAACACCATCGTGCAGCCGGCGGCCAGCGCCGGTGCGACTTTGACCGAAATCTGGTTCATCGGCCAGTTCCACGGAGTGATCAGGCCGCAGACGCCTATCGCTTCTTTGGCCACCAGCGTAGTGCCGATGCGCTCTTCAAATTTGTAAGTCTCGAGCGCCTTGAGCGCGGCCTTGATGTGCTGCGGACCGCTCGCTGCCTGCGCGTTCTTGGCAAGTCCCCAGGGGGCACCCATCTCGTCCATGATGGCTTCGGCCACGTCGTCGTGACGCCTGGCGTAAACGTCCAGTATCGATTGCAACAACGCCATGCGCTCTTCACGCGTTGTCTGCGAATAGGTTTCAAACGCGCGTTTCGCTGCAGCGACTGCTTTATCGACGTCGGCAGAAGAGCCCAGGCTGATACGACCATAGACTTTTTCGGTCGCCGGATTGATGACGTCGTGGCTTCGCGGCTCAACGGGATCCACCCATTTTCCATCGATATAGAACTGGAGTTTCTCGAGCATGCAGGGTCCTCCTCAAACGAGGCGCGAATCATAGTGGATTTCGGATATTGACGCTATGGGTAGCTGGAATGCGACAATGCCGGGACCTGGCCACACGCCGGGTCGCGAAACAGCCACATCAGGTTGATATTGATGGAGAAGTCCCGTGACGACGAATAAAGATCTATTAGCCTCGCGCGTAGCCGAAACACCGCGAGGCCTCGGTACGCAGACCACCGTGTTTTCGGACAAAGCACGGAATGCCGAGATCTGGGACGTCGAGGGCAAGCGCTATATTGACCTTGCCGCAGGCATCGCCGTTACGAACACCGGACATAATCACCCCAAAGTCGTGGCCGCCGTGGAAGCACAGCTAAAGCGCTTCAGCCATACCTGTTTCCAGGTGACCCCTTACGACGTTTATGTAGCTCTGGCCGCACGACTCAACAAACTGGCTCCGGGACCCACAGTCAAGAAAACCATTTTCCTGACCACGGGCGTCGAGGCAGTCGAGAACGCTATCAAGATATCCCGTCGATACACGGGCCGAAGTGCGCTTATCGCGTTTTCCGGTGCGTTTCATGGCCGCACGATGATGGGCATGGCGCTTACGGGCAAAGTGGTGCCGTACAAGGTCGGTTTTGGACCGTTCCCGGCCGAGGTGTTCCACATCCCGTTTCCGATCGACTATCACGGCGTGTCCGAGGCGGACTCGCTCGCAGCGCTCGACAAGCTTTTCAAGGCAGATTTGGAGCCATCGCGAGTTGCTGCGATGATCATCGAGCCCGTTCAGGGCGAGGGCGGTTTTTACCCGGCGCCGCCGGCGTTTCTGAAAACGCTGCGGAAAATTTGCGACGAGCGCGGCATCGTCATGGTTGTCGATGAAATACAAACCGGCTTCGGCCGCACGGGAAAACTGTTTGCCATTGAGCATGCCGGTGTCGAACCGGATCTCATGACGGTTGCGAAGAGCCTCGCGGGCGGCTTCCCGCTGTCGGGCGTTATCGGCAAGGCCGACATCATGGACTCGGTGGAACCTGGCGGGCTCGGCGGAACGTACGCGGGATCACCGTTAGGCTGTGCGGCAGGTCTCGCCGTCCTCGATGTCATCGAGGAAGAGCAACTCTGCGACCAAGCACAAAAAATCGGTCAGCAAATCAAGCGCTGGGCGCAGCAGGTGCAGGCGGATACCAACTGCATTGGTGATATTCGAATCACAGGTGCCATGTGTGCGATCGAGATCGTCGCCGACAACGATGCGGATCGACCCGACGCCGATCTGACCAAAGCCATCGCGGCCGAGGCCACCCAGCAGGGCGTCATACTGCTGACCTGCGGTGTGCGCGGCAACGTCATCCGGTTTCTGCCGCCGCTGACGATCGGGGAGGCGCTGCTGGACGAGGCACTGGGTATTCTCGGGGCTGTCATCCGGGATTTGGCCGGGCAAGTCCGAAAGGCCGGCTGACGACACCACCCACCACCTTTCAAATCGATCGCGACGTCGACCGCCAATCTCACGATGGTGGCGACCACGGCCATGTCTTGCTAGCTCGCGCTGACGCGATGTCGCTTCGCAAGACATCCCGTACTCGCCACCGTCGTCCGATCGGTGCGATTGAACAGCGGCGGTGAGTGCCGGGGTGTCTCATAAAGCGAGTTTGCGAAGCAGCTGTCCGAGCGACTGAGATTCCCCGGCGATCGACGCCGCTGTCCATACGTTGAGACCGCGATCGCCGTGGCAGGACTGGAAGATGGGTGGTAGGGCTTACGAGATCGCGAGGAACTTCTGCCGGTACTCGGCAGGCGGCACGTTGTACCAGGACTTGAACGCCGTCGTGAACGTAGAGATGTTCGAGTATCCGAGCAGCATCGCAATTTCGAGCGATTTCAGGCGCGCATCGCGCAGGTAGTTGACTGCCAGTTCAGCGCGAACTTCCTTGAGGACTTTCTGGAAGCTGGTCTTTTCTGCTTTCAGGCGTCGCTGCAGCGTTCTGCGACTCAGTTTGAGCGCCCGGCACGCGGCATCGGCATTGGCCTCACCATAGGCCATCAGCGCCGCGAGCTTGCGTTTCAGCTCGCCCGCGATATCGTCCTGCTGGTACAGCGACCTCAGGTATTTTTCAGCCTGGTCTGTGAGTTGCCGGTACATCGTCGTAGTATCCAAAGCCGGAAGAGTCCGAGCGTTCGCATTACAGTACAACGTGCGCCGTCATTTGCAAAGGAGTGAGCATGTCGCAAGCAGTGAATTATGAGATTGAAGGGTCCGTCGGTGTTATTACCGTGGACAACCCCCCCGTCAACGCGCTGTCGCTCGAGGTCCGGAAGGGCCTGCTGGATGCGGTTTCGGCCGCACAGGATGACGCAAGCGAGGCGCTGGTGATTATTTGCGACGGTCGTACGTTCATCGCCGGCGCCGATATTACGGAATTCGGGAAACCGCCCAGGGAACCGTTTCTGCCGGACCTGCTCAATACCATCGAAGCCTCGAAAAAAATCGTGGTTGCGGCCATCCACGGCACGGCGCTGGGTGGCGGACTGGAAACAGCGATTTCCGCGCATTACCGCTGTGCACTGGCATCAGCACAAGTCGGGCTGCCCGAAGTCAAGCTGGGCCTGTTGCCCGGTGCGGGGGGAACGCAAAGGGTGCCGCGGCTGGTCGGCGTCAAAGCGGCCCTCGACCTGATCACAAGCGGTAATCCCATCAAAGCGTCGCGCGCACTCGAACTGGGTTTGATTGACAAGATTGTCGAGGGCGATCTCCGCAAAGAGGCGATTGCCTGGGCGCGTGAGTTGCAGAAGCAGGGCGCTGCTACCAGGAAGTCCAGTGAACAGGCTGTGCCAGAATTCGACGCCGGGCTATTCGACAGCTATCGAGCGACGCTTGCCAAACGCGCGCGGGGACAGGTTGCGCCGCAGCATATTGTGACCTGCGTCGAAGCCGCGACGAATCGTTCTTTCGAAGACGGGCTCAAAGTGGAACGCGATCTTTTCCTCGACTGCATGAAGAGCACGCAGTCGGCGGCCATGCGGCACCTGTTTTTTGCGGAGCGGCAGGCGGCGAAAATTGACGATCTTCCCAAGGGCACGCCGAAACGACCCGTCGAATCGGTCGGGATTATCGGAGGTGGCACCATGGGCGGTGGCATCGCCATGAGTTTCGCCAACGCGGGTATTCCCGTCACGCTGATCGAGATTAATGACGATGCGCTGGCGCGCGGCCTGTCGATAATTGACAAGAACTACGGGGCCAGCGTCAAGCGCGGCAAACTTTCGCCGGAGAAAGCGTCGCAGTGCCGCGAGCTGATCGCGGGGTCGACCGACTATGCGTCACTGTCTGAAGCCGACCTCGTTATCGAGGCCGTGTTCGAAGACCCGGAGCTCAAAAAGACGATTTTTGAGCGCCTGGATTCGGTGTGTAAGCCAGGTGCAATACTCGCAACCAACACCTCCTACCAGGACGTCAACGAGATTGCGGCGGCGACCAAACGTCCCGAAGACGTCATCGGGCTGCATTTCTTCAGTCCAGCGAACATCATGAAACTGCTGGAAGTCGTGCGAGCTGAAAAAACCGCGGATGACGTGCTGGCCACGTGCATGTCGCTCGCCAAGACCATTCGCAAAGTGCCGGTCATGTCGGGCGTGTGCTACGGCTTCATCGGCAATCGCATGCTCACGCCGTATTTCCGCGAAGCGCAGTTGTGCCTGATCGAAGGAGCGACGCCGGAGCAGGTCGATAACGCAATGGAGGAGTGGGGCATGGCCATGGGGCCCATACGTGTCGCCGATCTTGCCGGCATCGATGTTGGCTACAAAGCGCGGCAGGCTCTTCCGGAGGACAAACGCGGCGATCCGCGCGCGTCGCGGGTTCCCGACGTGCTGGCCGAGATGGGCCGGCTGGGGCAGAAAACCGGTGCCGGTTTCTACCAGTACGACCCTGAAACGCGAAAACACTCGAGTGATCCCGCCGTCATCGATATTATCGAACGCGAAGCAGCCGCTTTCGGCATCGAGCGTCGTGACATTCCCGATGATGAGATCGTCGACCGCCTGATTTATGGGCTAGTCAACGAAGGAATGCGCATTATCGAAGAGGGCATCGCGCAGCGCCCCGGCGACATCGACGTCGTCTATGTATACGGCTACGGCTTTCCGGTATCGCGCGGCGGCCCGATGCACTACGCCGATGCGGTCGGCATCAAGCGCGTCTATGAACGGGTTTGTGAATTCCAGGACCGCTTCGGTGCGGAGGCCTGGGCCCCCGCACCGCTGCTGGTACAACTCGCCACGGAGTAGTCGCTAGCGAACAGCGACCTGAACGAGTTCTTCGCCGTCCGGATCCGTCACATGTACGGCGCAGGCGATACACGGGTCAAAGCTGTGGATCGTGCGCAGTATCTCGAGAGGTTGTTTCGGGTCATGCATGACGTGCGCATCCTCGAGTGCGGCTTCGTAAGCGCCGGGCTGACCGACCGGATCACGTGGTCCGGCGTTCCAGGTGCTCGGAACGATGGCCTGGTAATTGGCGATCTTGCCATTCTCGATGACTATCCAGTGTGACAACGCACCGCGCGGTGCCTCCATCACGCCTACGCCCTGGCACTTGGACGGCCAGCTGGACGGCTCCCACAGCGACTCGTCAAAGGTCTTGGTATCACCTGCCCTGATATTGGCGATCAGCGAATCGAGCCAGCCCTGCATGCCGTCCGCGAGGATCGCGGTTTCGAGCGTGCGAGCCGCGGTGCGACCCAGCGTCGAGAACAGTGCGCGCGGGGGCAGTTCGAGCTGCGACAGCGTGCTGTTCACGAGGTGCTGAGTGAGCTCGTGGCCTTTGACATAGAGCATCAGGACGCGAGCCAGCGGACCGACTTCCATCGCTTTGCCTTTCCAGCGCGGCGACTTGAGCCACGAATAGGACTGGTCAATATCAAGTTGATCATAAGGTGGCTGCGGTCCCGTGTAGTTCAGGTTGGTTTCACCGCTCCAGGGATGAAGACCGACTTCCTTGCCGCCCGAGTAGTCGTAATAGGAATGTGAAACGAATTCCTGGATGCCGTCTGTATCATCGAGCTGCAGTTCATGGATCGTCGTCAGATCGCGATCAAGAATGATGCCGCGCGGGAACAGGAAGGAATCAGGGTCATCCATGCTGGTGCTCGGCAGGTCACCGAAGCACAGGAAGTTGCCAAGTCCTTCGCCGCGTGCGAACCAGTCTTTGTAGAAACTGGCGATTGCAATCGTATCCGGAACGTAAACCTGCTCAACAAAGACCTTCATCTTGTTGATGATGTCCTGAACCTCGGAGAGTCGCTTGCTGTTGATAGCAGAGTCTGAGTTCAGGTCGATCGGGCAGGGTACGCCGCCAACGACGAAGTTCGGGTGCGGATTCTTGCCGCCGAATATCGCATGCAGCCGCGCAACGTCACGCTGCCACTCCAGCGCATCGAGATAATGCGCAACCGCCATCAGGTTGGCTTCAGGCGGCAGCTTGTACTCGGGGTGACCCCAGTAGGCTTTGGCAAAAATGCCCAGCTGACCGGCCGCAACAAAGTCGGCCACCTTTTTTTGCACGTCCTTGAAATAACCGGTCGACGAACGCGGATAGCTGCTCAACGACTGCGCCAGCGCGGCGGTCGCGGCCGGGTCGGCTTTGAGCGCCGACACAATGTCCACCCAGTCCAGCGCATGCAGATGGTAGAAGTGCATCACGTGATCGTGAATATACTGCGCGCCGATCATGAGGTTACGAATCAGCTCCGCATTGGGCGGAATTTTGGATCCCACGGCGTTCTCGACGGAACGAATGGAAGCGATGCCGTGAACCAGCGTGCACACGCCGCAAATGCGTTGCGCAAATGCCCAGGCATCCCGCGGATCGCGGTCGCGCAGAATGATTTCGATGCCACGCACCATCGTGCCGGAGGAGTAAGCCTGGCCGATCTGGTTGCCGTTCATTTGCGCTTCGATGCGAAGGTGACCTTCGATGCGCGTGATCGGATCTACGACAATTCGGGCGCTCATGACGTTTGCTCCTCAAGATTATCGGCAACCATTTCCATCAGGCTGCCCATGCTGTGATCCCAACCGAAGTGCTGCTCCGAGTCATCGAAGCTCTGGCGGCAGTTGGCGCAGCTCGACAGCAGTTCTTCCGCTCCGGTGGCTTCCATCTGGTCCATCTTCAGTTTAAACACCCTGTGACGCAGCTCGTCGGCCCTCTTGATCGTGATGACGCCACCGCCGCCGCCGCAGCACCAGTTGTAGTCGCCGCCATTTGGCATCTCTCGAAAATCAACGCCGAGGTGTTTGAGGACGTCACGCGGGGCCTGGGTTGCGCCGCCACGGCGTGAGACCTGGCAGGGGTCGTGGAACGTGACGCTCTTGTCGACCTTCTTGACCTTCAATCGTCCGGAGTTCATCGCATCGGCGAGGTATTCCGTGATGTGCAGTACCTTGAAGGGCAGCGGTTTGCCGTACATGTTGGCGCCCATCCAGCGCATCGCCATGTATGCGTGTCCACACTCGGGCAATACCAGCGTCTTGGCGCCGAGCTTGATAGCCGTGTCGATGAGTTTCATGCTGGCTTGTTTCTGCCACTCGAGGTTGCCGGACAACATACCGAAGTTGGTGGCCTCATAGCCGTCGGTGCTGAATGTCCAGCTCTCGCCGGTCGCGTTCAGGATCTTGGCGGTTGCTGCGATTGATTCAGGATATTTTTGAATCTCGATCGATGACATAACGGCGAGGACGTCGGCTTTTTCAACGTTGAGCGGTATATCCACTTCGTGTTCGTCGGCCATCCATTCCACCCGCTCTTTGAACTTCTCGGGCGTAATTCCCAGGGGACTGCCGGTCTCGGCCGCGCGTTTCGCTGTTTCGTGCAGTTCGTGCGGAATCAGCCCGGCTTTGAACATGCCGTGACGCGCCATCGAAACCATGCCTGCGATATCAATACCCATCGGGCACACCAGCGAGCAGCGGCCACAGACGGTGCAGCTGTCGTACAGGAGATGCTGCCATTCTTCGAGCTGGTCAATCGTGACCTTCTTCTTGAAGCCGAACAAACGGTAGAAGAATGCGAACGGTCCCACTTCACGTTTGTAGGCCTGCTTGAAGAGTTCGATTTTCCAGATAGGCGTGTATCTCGGATCGTCGGTGCGTACGAAGTAGTGACACGCATCCGCACACATGCCGCAATGCACGCAGCCGTCGAGGTAGGACGCAGTCTGCGTGCTGAAATCCTTGACGAAATGGTGCATCGCTGTTTCGACGCGCTCTTCGGTCGTCATGTCGCCCTGCGTATCGTGGCGAACTTCCGGGGGCTTGTACGCCAGGCGTTCAGCCTCTCTATCCAGCGTGTGTCTGCCGTCTACTGTTGTCATGTCTTGGCCCCCCTGCGTTCAAAGACCATGCCGGTCGTGCCGCGCGTAACGAAAACGAGAAAAGTGTGCCCGAGCTTGCCGAACGGTAGCCAGATTAATAGCAGCGCGACGGTAAGAATATGTACGGCCAACAACGTCTCGTAGCGGATGCCGAGCCGGATCGGGATCAACAAACCGGTGACCAGCGGCAGCATCGTAACGAACCAGCTGAAGTAGTCGTCGAAATTCGAGATCAATTTCAAGACCGGACTGGTTAGCCGTCGAACGAGCAATGCTACGCCCGAGATGACGGTTGCTACGCCAATGAAGAAGATGATGCTGTTGGGTAATCCTGGCCAGCCGAATCCAAGGAAGCTCTCGAAGAACACAATGTGCGGCACGAACAAGAAAACCGTGGCAATCAGACCAACGTGCATCACGTAGCCCATGATTTTCGGATACAGCGTTGCTTTCTTGAAAGGCTCCGCCGTGTACGCGCGGCTCCAGATGACTTTGACCGCGGCGCCGAGACCGCCCGGACCTCGCGCCTCCGAATGATCGGGTTTCTTTGCCAGGAGCATGATGCCCATGAGGCGCCAGATGGTGCCGCCGACCAATATGTATACGGCGGCCTGCAATACCGGTCCCCGTGCTAGTTCCAGAAGGTCCATGTCATGCCTCCTTTGTATATTTGGATTGCCGTTTACGGCCGGCGGCAGCTGCGACTGCGCCCAATGCGACGCCTGCCGCTGCAGCGCCTGCAAGCTTCGCGCCGCCACCGAAATGACCGGTCGACAACGGTTTGTAAAAACCGCCCTTGTCCCAGAAGTCCGGCTCGGAGCAACCGAGACAGGGATGCCCGGACTGGATCGGGAAGCTCGTGCCGCTGTTCCATTTCATGGTGGCGCAGGCGTTGTACGTGGTCGGCCCCTTGCAACCGAGCTTGTAGAGGCACCAGCCGGCTTTTGCGCCTTCGTCGTCGAAGGTTTCGGCAAACTTGCCCTGTTCATAGAACGGCCTGCGATAGCAACGGTCGTGAATCGTCGTCCCGAAGAACGCGACTGGCCGCCCATGCTTGTCGAGTTCGGGCAATTCGCCGAAGGTCAGAAACTGCGTCAGGACGGCCGTCATGACCATGGCGATGGGTGGGCAGCCCGGGATGTTCACGACCGGTTTGTCTTTGACCAGGTCGCGTACGGCGACCGCGCCGGTCGGATTCGGGCTCGCTCCGGGTATGCCACCGAATGCCGCGCAGGTGCCGATGGACACAACCGCGGCAGCGCCCGCGACGGTCTCCATGAGCATGTCGTGGTTGCTTATGCCGGCGATTGTCGAGAAGCCGGGATTGCCCATCGGTATTGAGCCGTCGACAAGCACGAGGTAGCTGCCGTAGTTTTCTTCCATCGCGGCGTGCCGTGCCGCCTCGGCCTGATCGCCGGACGCTGCCTGCAGCGTGTGATGGTAGTCGAGCGAGATCGCGTCGAAAATCAGGCCCTCGACCGTCGGCGACGACGATCGTGTCAGCGATTCGGTACAGCCCGTGCATTCCTGGAAGGACAGCCAGATGACTGAGGGCCTGCGGGCATTCTCAATGGCGGCGGCGATGCGCGGAATCATGCTGGGCGGTAGCGCCAGCAATGAGGCAGTCGTCGCACAGTATTTCAGAAATCCGCGCCGTGATACGCCTTTGGCTTGCAGAATTTCTCCGACGGTCGGTGTGTATTTCATGCTGTCTTCCTCCCGCTAGATTCTTATTGGAACTGTTCCTCCAGGCGCGCTCGGCCGGCCATGATGTCGGCGTCCTGTGAGGAGAGGATTTCCGGAAGTCGTGTGACTTCCAGGTAGCGACCTACGACTTCGTCATTGACGTTGCGGTGTTCGATCCACCAGACGCCGGGGTAGGTTGTTTCCCGAATGCGGCTGGTGCCCAGCGCATCGAGCTGTGCGGAAAGCTCGCCCGCACCGAGCGTGGCTTCCAGTTTATCGAGCTCGCCCGGGCCGAACGGCAAGCTGGAGAGATCGATCGTGGTCGGGATGTCGTTGTCGAGCAGCCTGTCGATCGCATGCATGACTTCGTTCAGTATCGGCCGCACGTTGCCGTGGATGGCCTCAACCTGAACCCCGATTTCGTTGCTCGAGGTCATCGGCGGGGCTCCAGATGGGGTTCGCTCCGCCAGTTTTTAACCAGGTTATTGGCATGTTCGGCCGCTTCGGGGAGGGCGGCGGCGACCGCTGCAGTCGGCTCGGTTCCCCAGTCCATATCTTCGGGCTCTATGCCGATCAGGGCGCGTTTTTCGGGCAGGTCGTTGCGCAGGCGCAGGGCGTCCATGAGGTCCGATAGTCCAACCTCGTGCACGCTACCGTGTTGATTGCGAAGGTGGGCGTCCATCGCCTCGCCCTCCAGCACCGTGACCGTGCCAGGACGAAGTCCGAGTTTCATTGCGTCGAGAGCGACGAGACCGTCGAGATCGGAGAGTCTGTCCAGTAATGCGAGACCTACCGTGCCGCCATCCAGGCAAAACACGTCGTCATTCGTGTTGCCCTCGGCAAATCGCTCGAGCGTGTGGATACCGGCTCCGTCGTCCGTCAGGAGACTGTTGCCGATGCCAACGACAGCGATGGATTTCGCTCTTGCGGACACAAGGAACCCCCTCGTATTAGGAAAGACTAATTCACCGCCCTGATGCCCGATATACTGGTTTGTACGAATGCCCCGAAAGGGTGACGCCGTATTGGGCAACTTGGCCAAGGGATCACGCAATGCACGAACTCTCCGTCTGCCTTTCCCTCCTGCAGCAGGTTGAGACGATTGCGGAGGAGCGCAACGCCACCAGGGTCACCGCAATCACGCTGAGTATCGGACCGCTGTCCGGCGTTGAGCCCGATCTCCTGCGAAACGCCTATCCGCTGGCGGTCGCCGGGACCGTTGCCGAGGAAGCCGAGCTGATCATGGAAATCGCCGACGTCGTTGTGCGCTGCAGCCAGTGCGACAGCGAGACCACCGTGACGCCGAACAAGCTGCTCTGTGGAAGCTGTGGGGATTTCCGGACGCAGCTGGTCTCGGGGGATGAAATGACCTTGATGCGCGTCGAACTGGACTCTTCAGGAGGGTAGGTCGACCGGCAAGCCGGCGGCGGCCCAGGCGACGATGCCCCCCGCCATTGATTTGACCTTGCGATAGCCCATCGAATCGAGGGTTTGTGCGGCCAGTGCCGAACGACCGCCGGTGCCGCAATAGAGAACGATGTCGCGGTCTTCCGGCGCCACGTTCGGGTTCGTGGCCCTGCGCTCGACGATCCCGTGGATCTCGAATTCAAGCAGGCCGCGAGGCGCCAGCAGCGCGCCGGCGATATGGCCCTTCCTGAATTCCGCCAGTTCCCGAATATCGATCAACAGCGTCTCCGACGTCAGGCACTGGTTGACCTCGGTGACGGAACATTCCTTGATGGTCGCTTTGGCGCGAGCAACGATATCGGCGGGTGATACGAGCATCGGATTTACCTGCTGTCAGTCCAGGCTTGCAGTTGAATAGGGGTTAGCCGGCATCAGGTTCGGCGGGATTGCAGCACGCCGTCTCGCGGCGTCAGGCGGGTAGTTCTCGGAAAGATACGCAATGATCCGCTCCTCGGTACCCGGATCGAATTGCCAGAGGTTTTGTGTCTTCTGCATCCAGCGGATCATCGTCAGCCACTGCTGCGCGGTACCGCGCTGCTGAGTGATCAACTTTGCCGAATGGCACGCGGTGCAGTTGCCGCGCACGAGTTCCCAGTCGCCGGTCATTTTGAATCCTGTTGCCGGGTCGATCGCCGGTTCGGCCGAGGCGACTGCTTCAGGTGCACTGGCCGGTGCGTCCGTTGATTGTTCTTTCGTGCACGCTGCCAGTGCCAGCGAAAATAACAGCAGCGTCGTCAGTATCAGTCGCATCACACAACCTGCACGGCGATGCGGTGGCACGCATTGTTGAGGTAGCCCTTCGGATTCCACCCCGGCAACACCATGGGTTGCGATCGGCCGGCGCTGTCTGTCGCTCGCGCCCAGATTTCGTAGTACCCGATTTGCGGAAACGCGACGTTGGCGCTCCAGTGCTGCCATGCAAATCGATTCGCCGGTGCCTCGAGCGCGGCTTTCTCCCAGGTTGCCCCGAAGTCGGTCGATACGTGTACCGCAGTTACGTCCTGGTCACCCGCCCAGGCGTGGCCGCGCAAGGCCAGTGCTTTGCCGTTGGCGTGCTCGATGCCCGACTTCGGGAATGTGACCAGGGATTTCACGGGCATCGATTCAATGATGCACATCTCGTCGTCGGGTACCGTCGTGCCTGGCGCGACGGGTTTGCAGGGCACGCGATAGGCAGTGCCGGTCATCTTCGGACCGTCGTGGACCTGGTTGCGCACGACAATCTTCCTGAGCCATTTGCCGCTGACCGAACCGGGCCATCCGGCGCAGACAAAACGCAGAGGGAAACCGTTCATGGGCGGAATGTCTTCGCCGTTCATGGCCCACGCGATCAGCGTTTCGTTTTCGAGCGCTTTCTCGACCGGTACGCCGCGAGAAATCGGCACTTTGTTAGCATCGCCGCTGGCGTGAATGTCGGCCCCGTAGTAGGCCACGTAAACAGCGTCTTCCTTGATGCCGACGAACTCGAGTACGTCTTTGAGCCTGACGCCCGTCCATTCCGGGCAGCCGACGGCGCCGATGGACCACTGGTTGCCGGACGCGGGCGGCACGAACTCGCTGCGGCCATTGCCGCCACACTCGAGCTGCAGTTGATAGGTGTAATGTTTGAACTGTTTCTTCAGCTCCGCGATCGTGAGCGTTAGCTCGCGTGCCACGGATTCGCCGCCGAACTCGAGCGTCCACTCGTCGGCGTTGATGCCTGTCGTCGTCGGCGGGATGCCGTTGTTGCGAACGAACAGGTGTTTGGCGGGCGTGATCCTGTCGTCGAGCAGGTGCGCAGGCGTCTCGGCATTGACGGGCCGGTCGTTGAGTATGACGAGTCCTTCTTTACCGGGTATTTCAAACGGTGCGTCCGACTGCGCCAGCGCCGCCGGGATCAGCCCGCCCGGCATCAGGTGGGCAAATGGAATTGACGCGCCGACCGCGGTCGACATCGCTAGCAGACTGCCCTGTGTCAGGAAACCGCGTCGCGTTATCGGATTGGTTTTTCGCCCCCACAGCGCTTCGTCGGCAGCGACCGGGTCGGAATCGTAGAGTTCATGAATACCGCGTTTCTTATCAGTCACGTTTGCTCCGGATTTTTCGCAGAGAATTAACTTAAAGGCTTAATACAGCACCGTAATCAGCGAGATACTGACCACTCCAACCAGCAAGGCGGAAAACAGGCCGACGCCAAGCGGTTTCAGGCCGATGGCTACCAGTCCCTTGATGCTCGTGCCCAGCCCCACGGCAGCCATGGCGACGGCCAAGCAGATCTCGGCAAGTTCCTTCGTATGGGAGACAGCTGTTTTCCAGGTCTCGGGATCGAGGACGCCAAACGGCTGGTCGCCCATATCGCCAACAGTCCGCAGCAAGCTCATCAAGGCGAAGCCAATCACGAACAGCGGGATCATCGTGTACCACTTGGGTGGCTCGGAGCCGTCGGTGTGATTGCGGTGATAGAGGATGCTCATGAGAGGAATCACCAACAACATGCCCAGGTTTCGGACCAGTTTCGTGACGGTCGCGACGTCGAGCGCACCGGGTTCATTGTAGTACTGCTGATAGACCAGTCCGGCACCGGCAACCTGCGCGGTTTCGTGCACCGAGGTGCCCATAAAAAGACCGGCCTTTACCGCATCACCGTCAAAGATCCAGTGGCCGGCAAATGGATACAGCAGCATGGCCACAACGCCAAACAAGGTGACGACGGCGACGGAATAGGCGACCTCGTCATCCTTCGCGGAAATCGTTGGCGCCGTCGCGACGATTGCCGTAGCACCACAGATGCTGGTGCCGACGGCAATCAGTGTACCGAGCCTGCCGCTGAGTCCGAGACGGCGTGCCAGGAAAGTCACAATCAGCAGCGCGGCCGCAACCGCGCCGACGATTACCGGCAGGGCCTGCAAGCCGATCGCGCCGGCCTCGGCAAGACTCAGGCGAATGCCAAGCAAGACGATGCCGAGTCGCAAAACGCGAACGAGTCCAAAACGTATACCGGCCTGGAATGTCGCAGGCAGCGTGAGCGTGTTGCGGATAATGATGCCGAGAATGATCGCCATCATGATGGCGCTGATCGGGCTCTTGGGCAGCCCCATCAGGTCTTTGCCGATGAAATCAGAAAGAAACTGGCCGGCAAATGCCAGCAGCAGCGCGAGAATCAAACCGGGTAGTACGGCCATGTTCTGATAATCCGCCTTTCAGTATTGGGCAGAGACGAGGGCGCGCAGAACAGACGTTCGCGCGCCCTCTAGGATTTGTTATCCCGTTTTCTTGATCAGGAAGCGATAGATGCCGCCGTCTTCCGAGTGCTCCATCAGTTCGTTACCGGTCTGGCGGCAGAACGCCTCGAAGTCGGCAACCGAGCCCGGATCGGTCGCAAGAATTTCCAGCGTCCCGTCTGTCGGAACTTCCTTCAGCGCTTTTTTTGCTTTGAGGATCGGCAAGGGGCAGTTCATGCCTTTTGCGTCGAGTGTATGGTCAGCCATTTCTTGTTACTCCGTGTTGCTCTGCCAGCGCAGAACTAGATGAACAGGTTGATGTCGGATTGCGTTGCGACTTCGATGTAGGTTGCGGCGCCACCGAGTTCCGGCCCCTCGATCATATCGTCCAATGTGTATTCAAAAAGATCCATCGTCATCTGGCACGCGATAAGGCGAACTTCGGCTTCGACTGCGAGTTCCCGCAGTTCTTCGATCGGCGCCACGCCCTTCTTGTTCATGAGGTTTTTCATCATTTTCGTACAGGCCGCATCAACGCCCGGCACAGCCGTCAGCAGGTTGGGAAGACCCATGTGAGCGCCCATCATCGGCATTTTCATTGCGGGATTGCCGGCAGCCGTGAGCTGCAGCTTGAGATCTTTCAACAGCAGAGGCAGGCCATAGAACGTAAAGAACATGGTGACGGGCAAGCCCATCGCAGCCGCGGTGGTAGCCAGGATAAAGGGCGGATAAGCCCAGTCCAGTGACCCTTTGGTCACAATGATTGACATGCTTTTTTCTTCGGCGGACATTATCTACACCTCTCGTTAACGGGGCATGCAAAAAAACGCATATTAGACTATCAGAATTGTCTTTATTAGTGAAATATAATATTCTCAATCAGTACTTTAGCGGGTCCGTGTCGCGTGCAGAGTCTACCGTCTGAAAGCATGAGCAGTAACGACCCCGGTTCGTTCCTCGGGCAACGCTCTCCTGCGACCGCAAGACCGTCACCGCTGTTTGTCGGCAGTGACATTTATCGCAATCCGGCGTTCGGCTTCAACCACCCGCTTAATATCGTCCGTCATGCAGCCGTGCTTGATCTCCTCGGCATGCTGGGCTGGCTCGATAAAGCTGACTTTCGCGAAAGCAGTCCGGCCAGCATCGATCAGCTTCTCCAATTCCATGATCACGCCTATGTACGTGCGCTTCAATACGCAAACGCCACAGGTTCGGTGGCACCCGATGTTCGTGAGCGTTACCAGGTCGGCACCTTCGAGAACCCGCTTTTCCCGGGCTTATTCGAGCGTGCCTCGATGACCGTCGGCGGCTCGATCCTTGCAGCCGAGCTGGCAGCGGCCGGGCACGTGGTGTTTCACCCTACCGGCGGCACGCATCATGGCCGAGCCGATCGTGCCTCCGGATTCTGTTACCTGAACGATCCCGTGTTCGCCATCATGACCTTGCTCCGGCAGGGCAGTGAGCGCGTCATGTACCTCGACCTCGACGCGCATCACGGCGACGGCGTCGAGGATGCATTTTACGAGGAGCCACGAGTGACGACTGTCTCCATCCATGAGCAGCATCGCTGGCCGTTCAGTGGTACTCATTCGCACGTGCACGCCGGTGCGTTCAATTTCAGCGTGCCGCCGGAGTTCAATGACAGTGAGTTCGACTACCTGGTGCAAAACGCCGTAGTTGCCGCTTTTCGACGCCAGGGATACCGACGCGCTGGTTATTTGCTGCGGTGCCGACTGCCTTGCGGGCGATCCGTTGTCGCACATGAAGCTCACAAACGTCGCGCTGTGGGACGCCGTCGACCAGCTCATCGCGCTGAACGTGCCGACCGTCGTGCTGGGTGGCGGTGGCTATAATCCGTGGACCGTGACACGCTACTGGGCCGGACTGTGGGGCCGTATTTCGGGTCAGGAGATGCCGCAGAGCCTGCCGCCGGAAGCTCGTGAGTTCATGCGTCAAATGGAATGCGACCTGATTGATGAAGAAGACATTAAAGAAGAATGGTTCACGACCATGGCGGATTGTCCGTATCCCGGCCCGATTCGCGACGAGATAAAATCGATGGTCGAAAATATTCATTCGCAGTTTTAGAGCGCCAAATCAGGTTGGCGGAATAATCGAGGAATACTGAATGGCATGGCTCGAAGCATTGTCGGGAATCGAAGATCTCGAAGACGCCGAATTTGATGCGACACTGGTCGAGCAGTTCGAGCGCCGGGCCAACGGGCATGAACGACGACCGATCCGGTTTTCGACGCCGACGTTCAAGGAATACTCGAGCACCGAATTGAGCGGCTGCAACAAGAACAGTTTTCCGGCGTTTTCGATCACGGCGGGGGCGTGCGGCCTGAACTGCGACCACTGTCAGAAAAAGATCCTCGAGCCGATGATCCCGGCGACCAACCCGGCCATGCTCGACGAGAAAGCGAGGCACCTGATCGAGACGCAGGGCCTCAACGGCTTCCTGCTGTCGGGCGGCTCGAACAAGAAGAACGAGATCGCTTACGGCCGATACATGCCCGTCGTCGAAAAACTGAAGCGCGACTACCCGGAACTCAAGATCGCGATACACAGCGCGTTACTCGATGAGCGTCGGGCGAAAGAGATGGAGTCGGCGGGCGTCGATACCGTCATGATGGACGTGATCGGCGCGCAGGAAACCATCAAAGACGTGTACAAGCTGGATCGCCCGGTCGAAGATTTTGAAACAACACTGGCCGCCCTGTGCAGCACGTCAATGGAAGTGACGCCGCATATCGTCATCGGTTTGCACTACGGCCAGATCCTCGGTGAGGCGAATGCGCTCGATATCGTCAGCCGTTACGATGTCACCGCGCTGGTACTGGTCGTGATCATGCCTTTCTACGCAAAGCCCGGCACGTTTGTGACGCCCGAGACGACCGATGTCGGACGTATTTTCCTCGAGGCGCGTGAGCGTCTTCCCGACAAACAGGTTTTGCTCGGTTGCGCGCGACCGCCAGGTATGCACAAACGCGTCACCGATGCTTACGCGATCATGGCAGGACTGGACGGCATCGCGTTCCCTGCCGACGGTGCGGTATCGGTCGCACACACGATCGGTCGTCCTTTCGAGCAGGCGCATTCCTGCTGCTCCATTAAACTGGGCAGCCATTTGAAAACGACAATGCAATCGTCGTTCGCGGCATGATGAGGTTCAACCAGGAACAAAGACTATGAGTTGTATCGAACACAAGACCACACCGTCGCCGTCCAACGGTGAAGCTGGCAGGGATCACAACCCGTTTGACGTCATGGAACCGCGGGTGCCGCAGAAAACGCCGGTCGATCGCAAGAACGGCAAGCACGTCAAAGCGAATGACATTCCGCCGCAAGGCGTTTACTTGCCGAACAACAACATCCTCGCGCCACACATGAAGTCGCCGGAGTACGTGCAGCTGTCGACGGCAGCGGCGATCACGCTGGGCATCATGGGCGGACGCATGTACGGTTGTGAATGCACGCGCTGCCTGAATTTATTGCTGACGTATCCCGAAGGATGTCGTGCGAACTGCGCCTACTGCGGTCTCGCGCGACACCGCGAAGCCGATCGTGATTACGCGGACCGCAATTTTATTCGCGTCGACTGGCCGGCTGTGCCGATGACGGACATCGTCGACATCGTTGCCAAAGACCCGGACTCGAGCCCGTTTCATCGCATGTGCATCTCGATGATCACGCATCCACGCTCGGAAGACGACACGTTCACGGTGCTCGAACAATGGACGGACCGCATCGACCCCGACGCGATTCCGGTGTCAATATTGTCCAATCCGACGACGATGACTCGCGACGACGTGCAGCGCACGAAGGATCTTGGCGCAGACATTTTCACGGTTGCACTCGACGCCGCTACGCCCGAGCTGTTCGATCGCACGCGAGGTAAAGGCGTGCAGTCACCGCACAAGTGGTCGAAGTACTGGGACATCATGCTCGAGGCGCGCGACATCTTCGGGCCGCAGAAGTTTGGCGCTCATATTATTGTCGGCATGGGCGAGACCGAGTACGAGGTTCTCAACCTGGTCCAGGAACTCGTCGATCTGGGCGGTCACAGTCACATGTTCTGTTTCTTCCCCGAGCAAGGTTCGCTGATGGATCATCTGCCCGCGACGCCGCGCGACCAGTGGCGCCGCGTGCAGCTCGCGCGTTACCTGATTGACTATCGGGGCGTACGCGTCGGGCAAATGCGTTTTGACGACCAGGGGCGTGTGACCGGATACGGCGTGCCGGCAGCCGAGCTTTCCGACATTATTGACGAGGGCATTGCATTCCGAACCTCCGGGTGTCCGGGCAAGTTCCAGGACGACATCTCGGCCTGTGATCGACCCTACGGCGACTCACCGCCGAGCGATATTGCGAGCTATCCGTTTCAGCCGAAGAAGAAAGACCTGAAGCGCATCCGCAAGCAGCTCGATATTCCCGTGACGCTCGAATAACGGTTCGGCGAGTAGCGGCCGCGTGTCACAAGCATTCAGAATCATCGATACGGGCGTTCGTGAAGGGCGCTCCAATATCGCGTTTGACCCGGCGCTGATCGAATTACGGCAACAGGACAAAGTTCCGGACACGATTCGTTTCATGCGATTTCCTCCCACGGCACTGATTGGCCGGCACCAGGACCTGAGCCGCGAAATCAATCTCGACTATTGCGCCGCGGATGGCATCGGGACGGTGCGACGCATCACCGGGGGCGGCGCCATCTATCTCGACGAGGGTCAGCTGGGCTGGGAGCTCGTATTTCACCGCTCATCATTGGGCCATGCCGCGTTGCCCGATATTGCCCGCGAAATCTGCAACGCCGCGGCAGCGGGACTGTCTTCCCTCGGCGTCAATGCGAAATTTCGGCCGCGCAATGACATCGAGGTCGATGGCCGCAAGATCAGTGGCACCGGTGGTTTTTTCGACGGTGACATTCTGATCTACCAGGGGACGGTACTCGTCGACATGAACGCCCAGCAAATGGTCAAAGCGCTCAACGTGCCGCGAAGCAAGCTTGCGAAACACAAGCTCGACTCGGCCGAGCAGCGCGTCGTGACACTCAAGGAATTGCTCGGTGATGATCTTCCGGACATTGAGACGATTAAAGCGGCCTTAATTGCGGGCTTCAGGGAACACCTGGGTATCAGTGCCGAGCCCGGTGAAATTACGCCCGCAGAAGAAGAACTGGCGAAACAATTCTTCGACGATGAGATTGGCACGGACGAATTTGTTGCCGAAATTGATAACCCCGCCGGTTCCGATGATGTGCTTGCGGGTACCCACACCGGAGCGGGTGGCACAATCACGTCCTACGTCAAACTCGAAGGACCGACGCGTCGTATACTGCAACGGGTGCTGATCAGCGGGGATTTCTTCGTCACGCCGCCGCGCGTCGTGTTCGATCTCGAGGCGCACTTACAGGGCTCGCGACTGTTGGATATAGAGACTCGTATCAAACAGTTTTTTGAAGACACGGACATCGGCATGCTGAGCGTTACGGCCAATGACTTTGCGACGTCGATCAATAACGCGATCGAGTCCGGACAGGTCGCCGCCAATGGGTGACTGCAAAAGCAACGAAGATGCGTTCGTGCTCGCCGCCAGCGGTCACGTGCCTATGAATGTTGTTGCTGTCGTACAGCACACGTCAGGTGAGTACCTGGGGTTGATGGAAGATCATCTCGAAGGGCGTCGAATTCGGTTCCAGTACTTCAGGCCGTTCGCCGGCGGGCGCAAGTTGCCGGCCCACGATGTTGCGGCGGACGCGCTGCTGCTCCTCGGCGGCGGTCCCTGGGGTTCGGCGGGCGGCCGCGACCTGCCAACCTTGGCCGAGGAAATCGCGCTGACCCGGGTCAAGCTCGAGGAGGGCACGCCCGTGATCGGCATCGGTCTCGGCGCCCAGATCCTGGCCATCGCCGCGGGTGGTGGCTCGGAGAGTCGTGACCTGACGTTCGAAATGCTGAACGCAACCCGCACGGCGGACGATGCGTTGAACGGCTTCCTGCCGGGGCAATTTCACCAGGTCGTCTACATGCGTGACTGGCCAGTGCCGCCGGCCGCCGCCAAAGTGCTCGCCGAGGACGATGCGGGTCGATCGCTGGTCTGGCAGGTCGGTGAGAATGCTTATGGTTTTTCGGGTCATCCCGGGATTAAGCTGGGCATGGTCGAAGACCTGATTATGGAATTCGAAGAGGTCGCGGAGGGCGCGGCCGCGAAACTCGAGCAGTTGCGCGAGCTGCAGCCTGTCCTCGAAGACGAGCTGGTACCGATAATGACCGGTCTTGTGCAGTGCACGTCCCTGATGTCCTCGCCGAAAGCGGCCGTCCGGGCCGATCCGGAACTGGACACACAGGTAATTTAGTATATGCTAATTCGCTGTTAGACAGCATCTAACAGCAGGGAACCGAAGAAAATGGCTGAAAAACTCATCATCGTCATGGCAAATACGGACCCTCGAAACGGCGAGGAACTCGGCGCACCCATCTTCCAGGCGACCGTCGCGGCGGCGATGGACTACGATGTCGACGTCATTTGCACGGCCACCTCGGGCCGACTCATGAAAAAAGGCGTGGCCGAGAATTTATTCGTCAAGGAAGGCTCGCCGAAATCAGTGCTCAGCTTTATCCAGGACGCCCACGAAGCCGGCGTGAAGTTCTTTTGCTGCTCGCCTAATCTCGATCTGTTCGACATGACCAAGGAAGACCTGATTCCGGAATGTGAGGGCATCGTCGGCGGCGCGCACCTCATCGAAGAGGTCATGGAAAGCGACTGCAAGGTTCTGTCTTACTAGATCACACAGGTTCAAAACATGTCCCATTCAGCGACGTCTCGAATTCAGGAACACATCGGCGATCCGGTATCGGATGCGCCGCCGGTCGGACGGGAAAAGCTGGAGGAGATCTTCCAGGATATCCAGGCGGACATGCGCTATGACCACGAGCTCAACGGCTGCCTGAACTGCGGTATTTGCACGGCGACCTGTCCGGCCGCCCATTATTACGACTTCAGTCCCCGCGAGATCGTGCAGCTGCTCTGGACCGAGAATCTCGAAGGCATTTACGATGCCATGCAGGAGAAAATCTGGTCCTGCGCCCAGTGTTACACCTGTGCGGCGCGCTGCCCGTTCAGCAATTCGCCGGGCGGCCTCATCATGCTCATGCGCGAGACCGCCATCAAGCACGGGATGGAATCCGCCAAGAACGTGCTGCGTCCGTTCAGCCGCGTGATGCTCAAGCTTATTTCTACGGGTAACCAGCTGTCACCCGATATGATTACCCCCGACGGCTTTGCCGACTGGGGACCCAATGTCGCCAAGGTCGATGCTCCGCTGGAGCTGCTTCGCAAGGCGATCCCCATGCCCACGCTGCACACGACGAAGACCGCGTGGGAAGTCAACCTCAAGACATCTGTCGAGCTTTACACGATCTGGGAAGAAACCGGCGTGCTCGACAGTCTTGAGACCATCGACGAAAACCTGTTCGATGTAATCCTCGACATCATGGATGAAAAACGTGATGACTATGAGGATTGGCTCGACGATCAGGATGATGACTAAATCTGAGACTGAGAGAATATTATGACGACAGGTAATGGTAACGGCGAAGGGCGATTTACTGGCCATGGCGCCGAATGGACCGATGCAAATCTTTCGAAGAAAGACGCCCACGTTGCGACCGTGTGGGTTGAGCAGATCATTAACAAACGCTCGATGCTGACCAACAAGGACCGCGTTGAAGACGTGCGCGACATCATGTGGCAGCTCGAAAAAGAAGGTGAAATTGTCGTGCACCGCGTGACCGATGATCACAAGCCGGTCATGACCAAGACGCTGTACGGTTGGGACAAGAAGATTCCGACCACGCAGCTCTGGCACCACAAGTCCTGCGGACAGTGCGGCAATATTCCGGGCTACCCCGCGTCGCTACTGTGGCTCATGAACGAGATGGAAATTGATTATCTCGATGAGACTGACCAGACGTCTTGCACCGCGTGGAACTATCACGGATCCGGCATAGGTAATCTCGAGAGCCTCGCCGCTGTCTTTCTGCGGAATTTCCACCAGGCCTACGTTTCTGCGAAAGCTCAAGGCTTGCCCGACGGCTTTTTCTACCCGCTTGTGCACTGCGGCACTTCCTTCGGCAACTACAAAGAAGTGCGCGGCTACTTGTTGCAGTCTGCCAAATTGCGGGAACGCGTCAAGAAGATCCTCGGCAAGCTGGGTCGTCTCGTCGACGGCAAGCTTCTGATACCCGAGGAAGTCGTGCACTACTCCGAGTGGCTGCATGTGATGCGTAACGAGATCAAGAATCACCAGGTCATCGATTGCAGCCACATTCGTGCAACCGTGCATCCTGCCTGTCATGTTTACAAAATGGTTCCCGAGGACGCGATTTATGACGACGATGTTCTCGATGGCAACCGTGTCGCGGTGACAACCGGACTTCTCGAAACGCTTGGAACACAAGTTATCGACTACTCGACCTGGTACGACTGCTGCGGTTTTGGTTTCCGCCACATCATTTCCGAGCGTGAATTCACGCGTTCGTTTGCGATCGATCGGAAACTGCGTGTTGCGCAGGAAGAAGCGCATGCAGACATGATGGTCGGACATGACACCGGCTGCATTACGACCCTGGACAAGAACCAGTGGATCGGTGCTGCTGCGGGCAAGCCGGTCGACATGCCCGTGCTGGCCGATTGTCAGTTCGCAGCGCTGGTTTGCGGTGCGCACCCATACAAGATCGTCCAGTCACACTGGCACGCTTCATCAACTGAGACGCTGATGGAGAAACTCGGCATCGACTGGGAGAAAAAGAAAGCCGAGTTTGAAGCTTATTTGAAGGATGTGGAAGCCGGCAGGGGCGAGACGCTTTACGACCCGCGCCTGATGATTACATCCGGCCCGGGCTTCCAGCCCATGATCCGCAAGCAATCGAACGAAGCACAATTGAGCAAGGACAATGACTAAACCGATCCTGATAGTAGGTGGAGGACCTGCCGGTCTCGCCGCGGCACATAGTCTCGCGACGGTTGGCAAGCACTGCGTTATCGTTGAAAAAGAAGACAAGCTCGGCGGTGCGCCGATTTTGTCCGGCTATGCCAAGCTCGTGCCGACCGGGGAATGGGCGAAAGATGCGATTGGCGGCATGGTCGCGCGCGTCACAGACAATGCGCATGTCGACATTGAAACCGGAGCCACCGTTACATCGTTCGATGGTAGTCCTGGCGACTTCACCGTGGAATTATCGAATGGCAACAAGATAGATGCAGAGGCCGCGATTCTGTGCAGCGGGTTTACGCATTTCGATTCGGTGAACAAGCCCGAGTGGGGTTTTGGCACGTTTGAGGACGTCGTAACCACGACCCAGGTGGAACAGATGATCTCGTCCGGTAAGGGTGTGCGCTGCCCGTCCGACGACCGCAAGCCGGAACGGGTTGCGATCCTGTTGTGCGTCGGTTCACGTGATCGCCAGATCGGCCGGGAGTGGTGCTCCAAGATCTGTTGTACGGTGTCGTCGAATATCGCGATGGAGATTCGCGAGGAGTTGCCCGAGTGCCACGTTTATATCTACTACATGGATATCCGTACCTTCGGTCTTTACGAGACCAAGTACTACTGGCGCAGCCAGGAGGAATTCAAGGTCAAGTACATCAAGGCGCGCATCGCCGAAGTGACGTCCGACGGCGAGAAGCTGATCGTCAAAGGTGAAGATACGCTCGTCAAACGACCGATCACGATTCCATTCGACATGGTCGTGCATGCGATCGGCATGGATCCCAACGTGGATAACCCGACGCTCGCCGAAGACGTTTGGCATCGACCTCGAAGTAAACGGTTTCGTCGACGTGGCCAACCGCTACGGTGCGATGGGGGAGACCTCGCGGCCGGGCGTCTTCGTGGCCGGTGCGGCAACCGGGCCGGAGACCATCGACGATTCGATCGCGCAGGGCCATGGCACTGCGATGGCGGTTCTTTCCAGTCTCAAAGAATTCAGCAAGTCGGCCTGAGGCTGATCGAATATGGCATCGAAGTCCGCACTGCTACCCCACGAGTTCGAGCGTCCCGTGCTCGATCTCTCCGGGGATGCGCTGCGTGCGGGCCTGCAAATCATGATCCGCGGCAGCGAAGAGCACGGCGGCATCGAGCGTTACATCGACGCCGTCAAACTCAAGAGCAAGATGTTCAGGCAGGCGCTCTTGGAGAACGACGTCGCCGAACTCGACCTGGAGACTTTCAAAGGGCTGTGTACGTTCATGGCAACCGTGCGGCGCAGAATCGGTGCGTGGCTGAACGAGGAGCAGTTCGGCGAAATGCGTGCAGGTATTGTCGAGCTTTTCGCCGATGACGAGCATATCGATGTGCGCATTGTGCGCTTTTGCGAGCGCTTCCCGAATGACAAGAAGCATCGCTGGGTACGAGACCTGGCGGTCGAGTTGCTGCACAACGCCGATCCGGAACGCGTGCCGATGATGAATCGCTGGATCTGGGACCTTAAAGCCAACACGGGTGTGATCCGCGAGATCTGGCACGGCGACGATGTCGATCACATGACACTCAAGGTCCCGGACAACTACGGAACTTACGTGATGCTGCGTGAAGAACTGAGCCAGTTCCTGAGTGACAACGGTTTCTTTCGCGATGTGCTGTTCTATGTCGATGTGCTGTGCGCGCAGATCTACGCGCAGTACATTTGCGAGCAGGGTGGCAGCTACCTGCGCGTCGACTTCTCGGCACCGGAAGACCCGATGCAACACACGCGTCGCCTGCTGGGCCTCGATGGCGTACAGCCGGGCAATGGCCGAACCCGCCTGAAATCCATCGACGGTGTCGCGTTTGTCATCGACGACCAGCAGTCGCTGAACTAGGAAACGACCCATGCCAATTCATGAAAAATCGTTGATTCGCGAGGAAGACCTCGAGACACACGAGAATATGGTTATCGATGGGGTGGACGTGTCCGGCCACTGGAGTACGTTCATCAAGACCCGCGTGGTCAGCGACTACAACGAGACGCTGGAGGAAGAGATCGCCGCGCTACCCGGTGGGGAGTACGTTCACCGCTGCTGGCAATGCGGCTCATGCACCAACGCCTGCACCGTCAACGAGGTCAACCCGGATTTCAATCCACGCTACTGGATCTACCTGATTCGCATGGGCATGGAGTCGGAGCTGCTGCGCGACAAGGACATCATCTGGCAGTGCGTATCCTGCAACAAATGTACCTACGCGTGTCCGCGCGACGTATTTCCCGAGGGCGTCATGAAAGCAACGGCACACTGGCTGGAGAGAAAAGGCCATACGCCGAAGTCGCCGTCGACGCACTTCGACGAGGTATTCACGGAACAGGTCGTCAAGACCGGCAAAATCGAAGAAAGCCGAACCATGCGGCGCTTTTTTGCGCGCACGAAACAAAAGCTGTTGCAGGACTGGATGATCGAGATGGTCAAACGCATGATCAGCGGCTTGCCTGTCGGCATGTTGACCCGTATGGGACTTGCCACACTGGTCGCGCCGCGCACCAGCGACTGGTCCAAAGCGTCGGCTGCGATGCAGGAATACATCGACGAACAGCATGCAGAACAGGAGCACGCGCTGAGCCTGGCCGAGCTGGTTGAAACCGCGAAAAACGATGTCGCTGCCTGACAAGGATTCCTGATTTATGACGACGAAAGACAAATACAAGAAAGTCGCTTACTACCCGGGCTGCGCGCTCGAAGGTAGCGGCCATTCCTACAACCGTTCAACCAAAGCCGTGGGCAAGGCGCTCGGGCTCGACCTGGTCGAGGTCAAGAACTGGAATTGCTGCGGTGCAATGGAAGTCAAGAACGTCGACCCGAAGCTCCAGACTTATCTTTCCTCGCGGGTGATGTCGGTAGCCGCCAATGAAATGGACATGGACGTCGTCATGGCGCCGTGCAACGGCTGTTACCACAACCTCAAGAAAGCCGAATACGATCTCAAGAACGATGCAGAGTCGGCCGAAGTCGTCGACCGCTTGTCGAAAAAAGCGGGACACAAGACTTACGAGTCCGGCCAGGTCGAGACGATTCACGCGCTCGACTGGATCAGGGACACGATCGGCGAAGAGGGCCTCGCGGCGCGCGTCAAGAATTCGCTGAGTGGATTGAAGATCGCCAACTACTACGGCTGCATGTACACCCGGCCACGGCACATTTTCCCGGAAAAGGACAAGGGTCCCGGCAGCGAGTCCACCTCCAAACCGCATTTCATGGACGACCTGCTGGCGGCGGCTGGCGCCGAGAACGTGGACTTCCCGTTGAAGACGGCCTGCTGCGGTGGCGCGCATACACTGTCTGACAGCGATATTTCGACGAAGCTCGTCCTGAATATCCTGAAAACCGCGAAGCTCGCCGGTGCCGACGTTATTGCGACCGAATGCCCCACCTGTCATTCGGGTCTCGAGATGCACCAGATCCGTGCCGAGAAGACGCTCGGCGAAAAAGTCGATATCAAGATCCTGTATTTCACGCAGCTGCTCGGTATGGCGCTGGGGCTCAAAGCGAAGAAAGTCGGCGTGCACGAGAATATTTCCGACTCGATCAAGTTCCTCAAGGCAAAGGGCCTGGGATGAGGTCGCTCGCCGAGCTCGAGACCGTGTTCGAAGCGCCACCGGCGACGCACGACGCAGATGCCGCAGCGGCTCTGCTGCTGCGGGCGAGTGAGGAAATACTGGAGCACTGGATAACGGCCCGGGGCGACGTTCCAACCGGCGACAAGCGGGAGGGTTTTCGCCTGCTCGCGCTGCATCGTCAGGGCGCGAAAGGCGACCCCAGCTTCAACGCCTGCCGCGAGACCTGCCGGGAGATCGTCTACCACTACAACCTCGTGACAATGCGAGACGAATATTCGGATATTACGGATCGCTTAAGTATGTTGGCGATGATATCTAAGCACTTGTTTCTGTTCGTCAGCGGCAAAATGCAGGTCGCCGAGCTCGGCGAATTCTGCTGTTCGGCAAAGCCGATTCGCGCGGCTGACGGCGCAACAACTACGTAATAAGGAAGACTGACAATGCCAACGGTACGCGGATGTAATCTGCCCGATGACCTTCTCTACGATGTCGACAACCACATCTGGTTCACCGAGATGGGAGACGGCACCGTGAAGATCGGGATGACGGCTGTCGCCACGGCAATGGCCGGCAAGCTCGTCGCATTTACGCCAAAGCGCGTGGGTCGATCGGTCAGGGCCGGCAAATCCTGTGGCACGCTGGAGTCCGGTAAATGGGTTGGTCCCGCGAAGTCTCTGGCTGGTGGCGAGGTTGTCGCCGTGAACGACGACATGGTCAACGAGCCGAGCACTGCCAACGACGATCCCGTATGAGAAAGGCTGGCTGCTGATACTGAAGCCGGACGACTGGGATTCGGTCAAGGGATCGCTCGTTGTTGGCAGCGATGTAACGGCTCCATACGAAGCCAAGATGGATTCCGAGGGCTTTGGTGGCTGCGAATGATGGCTGACGTCGCAAAGACGGGTATTCCGGAAGACATTTCGGAACTGACGGAGCTGCACGATATGGCGGCACACGCCGTTGAGCTGCTGAAAGCCATGGCCAACGAATGGCGGCTGATGATCCTGTGTCAATTGTCGGAAGGCGAAAAAACGGTCAGCGAATTACAGGACATCCTGGGACTGAGCCAGTCGGCGCTGTCACAGCACCTGGCCGTTCTGCGGCGCGAAAGAATTGTACGGTCGAGAAAAGAAGCGCAATCGGTCAGCTACTCGCTGTCCGGTGACGACGCGACCAAAGTGATGCAAACCCTACACGAAGTATTCTGCAAAACGCAGGGAGAAAGACGATGAGCTTCACAGCAAGAAAAGCCGCAGCGTGGCTGTTGGCTATGGGCATGTTTGTATTCAGTGGCGCGGCCCTGGCGACAAACGGCTATTTCACGCACGGTGTTGGCGCACAGTCCAAGGGCATGGCTGGCACGGGTGTTGGTTCCAATGCCGATATGGGCACAATTATGGGAGCGTCAAATCCGGCGCTGACGGTTTTTTCCGGTGATAGCTGGGAAGCCGGTATTTCCATTTTCAGCCCACGACGAAGCTATACGGCATCTCCGAGTGCTAACAACGGTTTCGGTGGGACCTTCTCACTCGGCGGCGGAGCATTCGACAGCAGCAGCGAGTATTTCCCGATTCCCTACGTCGCCAAGAGCTGGAAAATGGCGAACGACAATGTTCTTTCTTTCCTGTTTTACGGCCGTGGCGGCATGAATACCGACTGGGAGAGCAGCAGTGCATCGGCAACATCGGGACTATGCGATCCGACCGGTGCCGGCGTGGTTACGGGTCCAGGGCCTTATTGCAGTGGCAAAGCGGGTGTCGACCTGTCGCAAGCGTTCCTGACGCTCAATTATGCGGGCAAAACGTCCGACAAGTTTGCCTGGGGCATCGGCCCGGTCTTTGCTTTCCAGTCTTTCGAAGCAAACGGCATTGCGTCGTATACACCGTTCACGCAGACCTTCGCGGATGCCCGGCTTGTAAATGGCATGGGTGCTCCTGCACCCAATCTGAGCAATAACGGCCACGATACGTCGATCGGCTGGGGTATCGCGGGCGGAATCTGGGCCGGGCTCTCGGATACGTTTAGCGTAGGTCTTGCTTATCAATCGAAGATCTCCATGGGTGAGTTTGACGACTATGCGGACCTGTTCGCAGAGAGGGGCGGCTTCGATATCCCGTCAAGCATCAAGGCGGGCGCATCCTTCCTGGCCACCGACATGTTGCGTATCAACTTCGATATCGAACACATCGCTTACACGGATGTGAAATCGGTCAGTAACCCGCTCGCGAATTTCTTCACGGGTTGCTTCACGGCAAATCCGGGCGTTGCACCGGCAACCAGGCAGCTGCCTGGGCGGCCCGAATGGCGCTGGCTTCGGCTGGGAGGACATGACCGCGTACAAGCTCGGCTTCGAGTGGCAGCGGGACGAGAGCAACACCTGGCGTTTCGGCTACAGCTACGGTGAACAGCCGATTCAAAGTCCCGATGTCGTGTTCAATATCCTGGCGCCGGGCGTCATGGAACAGCACATCACGCTCGGCTGGACCCACCAGAGGTCCAATGGCCATGCGTTGACGCTGTCGTTCATGTACGCGCCGCAGGTGAAAGTCACAGGCCCCAACGTGTTCGATCAGACTCCGGCGGCTCCGACAACGCCCCCTCAGACGATCGAACTGAAGATGGACCAAATTGAGTTTGAAGTTGGCTATCGCTTCTAGGAGCAATACATGAAGGCCAGAGTCTGGATGGCCGTAGTTACGATTGCGGCGCTGATTTCAGCGCCGCTTTCGCATGCGGCAAATGAAAAGATCGGTATTTTCGAGTCAATTCTCGAATCGTCGCAATCGTTTTCCGAAACGACGACGGCACTCGAATCGGCGCTCGAGGAATCCGCCTTTGAGCTTCACGCTACTCACGACGTTCGCGTGCCCGAGGGCGCTCACCAGGCGAGAGTATTTCGTATTGACGTCCCCTGCCTACGCTAAAGCGGCGGCGGCAGAATCGCCTCGCACGATCTCGGCGCAGATCCTGCGCATCGCCGTGTACACGCACGGCGATGAGCATACGACATTCGTCAACATGGCGAACCCGGTTGCGCACGCCATGGTGTTTTATGCGAATTCCTCGAACTACGAAGCCCTGATTGACGCGGCGCGCAGCGTTGCTGCAGAAATGCGGCAGCTCGTCACGGCTTTACCGGGAACGGCGCTGAGCGAGCAACAGAAACCAAGGCGTTCCGAGAAGCACTATCGCAAGTTCAAGGGCGACGGGCCGGCCCGCATGATGGCCAAGTTCAGGAACTTTGAAAAAAGCCAGCTATCGATTGATGTCGATACGAGCGAGGGATTTGATGCGACGGTCGACAATGTCGCCGCCGCGCTGAGCGCCGGCTCGATCAGCGATGCGTCCGATTCGACCGGATGGGAAACGATTGCGCAGATACGGCTGCGCGACGATGCGGTTTATATCGGCATCACGAATCCCTACATCGAAGACAAGATGATTCGCATCAATTCACGCTTCCGTGGCGATTCGAAAAGCGAACTGTCGCCGTACCCGGGCGTCGATCATGTCGCGGCCTTGCCGACAGAAGTGCTGATTGTCAAAGACGGCGATGAGACAAAAGTTCTGCACTACGGCCAGATGTGGCGCATGCAGCTGTATTTCTGGGACTCCGGCTACCGCGCGTTCACGGCGAATGTCGGTGTGCCGAGCAAAATCGCCAATTCGATCAAGGACGCGATTGAAAACAAGGACTAGCCGCTTACGCTAGTTCAGGAGTTCGTGATCGGCTGGTAATTTGTGAGTCACCCACATAGCCAGCCTGTGTCGCATTTTGGGCAAATTGAGCTGGTCCGGCGGCAGGGCCGTGATCTCTTTGTCGTGCAACAGCAGGCGGTACGCATACTCGACCTTGAGGTTTTGCGAATCCGTCGGTTCGATCTCGACGATGCCGCGCTTGACGGCGTCATCGATGACGATGCGCAGTGCTTCTGCCAGCAGTGCTTTCTCGTTTTTCAGCTTTTTGGCCATTCAAAACACCGTTTGCGTTACTGCAATTCAGGCATAATTACTCGATGAGCAAAACTGTACTCGATCCCGCCTATCTGCGACAGCAAATTGTTGGCGTGGACTCCACGTTCGAAACGCCATTCGGCGAGCGGCTGATGGTGTATTGCGACTACACGGCCTCCGGGCGCTGTCTGCGCTTCGTTGAATACTATCTGCAAAGCCTGCAGCGCATTTATGCCAACACGCACACCGAGGACGATATTACGGGCCGCAGCATGAGTCAGCTGTTGCACGAAGCCGAGGCCGCTATCAAGAAATCCGTCAATGCGGGGCCGCAGGGACGCATTATTGCATGCGGCACCGGGGCAACCGGTGCTATCGACAAGCTTCAGCAAATCATCGGCGTGGCACTTGCTCCTGCGACGCGGAAAAACATTGACGAAGCGCTGGATCAGCTGCAGCCAAGATGCTGACAGCGAATCGCTCTGCCAATTATTTCGGGACATCCAGCCGGTCGTGTTCATCGGCCCGTACGAGCATCATTCCAACGAAATTTCCTGGCGGCAGTCCCTGGCGACGACGATCGAGGTCAAACTGGATGCGACCGGCAACATCGACCTGGTTCATCTCGAGGAACTGCTGAAAGACCCGCGCTACAAAAACCGGAAACGCATCGGCTCATTCTCGGCGGCATCCAACGTTACGGGAATGCGTTCGGATGTCAGGAAGATTGCAAGCCTGTTACACAAACATGGCGCGATCGCGTGTTTCGATTTTGCGGCCTGCGCGCCGTACGTCAATATAGACATGAACCCGACGCCGGAGGGCGAGGGCGATGATCCGAGCATCGATGCCGTGTTCATCTCGCCGCACAAGTTTCTCGGTGGCCCGGGGTCCAGCGGTGTGCTGGTGTTCAACGAGCGAATCTACGATCGTGAGCTGCCGCCGAGCGTAAGCGCCGGGGGCACGGTCGACTACGTTGGCATGACCGGCCAGGACTTCATCAGCAATATCGAAGAACGCGAGAAAGCCGGCACGCCCGGCGTGTTGCAAACGCTCAAAGCGGGACTGGTTTTCCAGATCAAGGACAGTGTCGGCGTTGATGTCATCAACGCGCGGGAACATGAGCTCACGGATCGCGCGATGAAAAGCTGGACCGCCAACGAGAATATCGAAGTGCTGGGCAATCCGGATCCGAGCAGCCGTGTCGGCATCATTTCGTTCAACATCAAGGACAGTAACGGCAAGTACCTGCACCACAAATTCATCACGGCACTGCTTAATGATCTCTTCGGCATTCAGTCACGCGCCGGCTGTTCGTGCGCCGGGCCTTACGGCCATCGCCTGCTCGACATCGACGAGGACATGTCGGAACGCTATCGCTTCGCGGTGCAGCAAGGTCACTGCGGGCTAAAACCGGGCTGGTGCCGGGTCGGGCTGCACTGGGTCATGGACGATGCCGAAGCCAACTACATCATCGACGCCGTACAATTTCTTGCGCGGGAAGGGAGCCTGTTTCTCAACCTTTACGATTTTGACCTGGGGACCGGCACCTGGAAGCACAAGTATTCGACGTCGGAGTTGCCCGAGTTTTCGCTCGATGAAGCGCTCAGTGCCGACGAGGGTGAGCCGGCGATACTCTCGCTGGCTTTGCGTCGGCAGCTGTATAACCACTACCTGACCGAAGCGAAGCGTATTGCCGACCGCCTCAGAGAAGAACCGGCGGCCGAGTACGCGTCACTGGAAGGTGAGTTCGGTGACTTGCAGTTCTTTGCGTTACGGGCTGACGATCAGCAGCAGCATTAAGCAGCCGCTTTTTTCCGCACCGGCAGCAGCCCGCTGATTCCGGCACCGAGCACGACCAGTACGAACGATGCGATGTCGAGAAACGGCAGCGGCGAGCTGCCGAAGCCGAACATGGCCAGTAACGCAACTCCCAGGCAGATAAGTAGCGCGCCGGCAACCAGCCTGGTCGCGGACGGCACCGTTGCGTCGGCAGGGCGTGAGCGTCTTTCCAGCGGTCCCAAAGCCAAAGCGACTGGTATCAAGCAAGCGTAAAGGACGCCGATCCAGACAGGTCGCGTCAACCACCATTCGAGACTGGCGGGTTCGATTCCGAGGCCGAAGCCACCGGCGAGATACAAAATCGAAATGAGAATGACCATCACGGTCAGGTGCCAAAGATAGAGCGTCATGATCATGCTGTTGATCAGGACGGTCACGGCCCAGATTCGCAAGCCGGACAGCAGGCGTCGCATCGGTGCCTCGATCGCGAGCAGCAATCCGAACTGCGCGATTCCGAGTACGAGCAAGGTAATTTTTGGCGGGAGCGTGTTGCTCAGCGCTTCATCGGGCGATCCCACCATGGCGAACGGGTAGGGACCCTTGAAGATAAGTAGTGACAGAACAATAAGACCGAGCGCCGAGTACGTCAGCAGGCGCCCCGGGCTGCCCATACGGCCATCGCGCCAGGCGTACCCGAGGTGGTGCACCGCGAGCCAGACCCAGAGGTAGTTGCTCCAGCCCAGCCATTGCTGGTCGGCGGCAAAGAACGCGGCATCGACAAGCCCACCAACGACGACGAAGGCCCAGAACGAGGCGAAGCCCCAGCGTTGCCACGCGATGTAAGTGGCCGGTGCCAGTACGACAACCACGGTGTAGATGGCAAGAAACCAGATCGGAATCAGCGAAGCTCGCGATGCCAGCCGCAGAACGTCACCCGTGACGCCTGAGAAATGCAGGATGGCGGCTAACAGCGCCCACGCAAAGAGCAGGACCAGCAATGGCGAGACGAGGCGATTGAGCCGGGTCACAAGCCAGCCCGCGTAGTCGGTACCTCGCCGGCGAGCACTCTCGAGTGACACCGCGTTGGCGTAGCCACCGACGATGAAGAAAATCGGCATGACCTGGAATATCCAGGTCAACCACTGCGTGTTGGGCCGCAGCTCCAGCAAGTCACCGGGTATGAACGCCCCGTCCTTGTAATACAACGCGACAATGAGCCAGTGGCCCGTGACGACCATGAGGATGGAAACAGCCCGCAGGAAATCGACGTAGCGATTGCGCTCATCGGGCGTCTTTGCGGCCATGTCGAGGGCCTGTGACCAGATGCTCATCGGGCCAGTTTACAGCAGCATTGCTAGCTGCACTCGTCCTGGCGACCGCAACCGCCGCAATTGGTGGCCGGCGCTACGATCAGGTTGTTCATCAGTTGAACGGTTCGGCGCGAGCGATCAACTCATCCAGGCCTGGCTCATTCGGATCCAGCGGCTTGCCAGGATGAATGCACTTTGCGGGACAGATCTCGGCTGCCGCCACGAGGTCGGCGAAGGTGCCTGCTTTTGGATCCCGAAGGATTGCCTGCTTGTCATCGTTGTACGCAAACATCATCTTGTTGATGCCCATGCAGTCGTCGCACGTCGTACACATTGCAGTATCGAGCCAGGGCTTATCGAAACTCAGCTCTTCTTCGGCTTCAGCCTCGGCGACAGGTTCGGCTTCTGCCGCTTCGAGGGCGGGCTCAGCCTGCGCCTCAATTTTGGCCGATTTCGTCGCCGGCATGGTCGCAGGCAGACTCCCTGCGCCGACCAGGTCCGAGAGGTCGGCGCCCATCAGCACGTCGACGAGCTGTCCCATAACGTCGCCGGCGGCTTCCGTTCGAACGCTTTCCAGTTGTTCCTCATGCGCTTTCAGAAGCTGTTCGCGTTCGGCCGCGTCGGCCGCCTGCTGTTCCTTGATGACCCGTTCGATCGCTTCTTCGACGTAAAAGTTATGAATCCCGGCGAATTCCTGCAGCGTTCGCCAGTAGTTGAGGCGGTCACGACACGCAAATACCAGTGCACGGGATACCACGAGTCTCGTCAGCACGCCCTGGTCGTCGATACCCCAGATATACGGCACCTGGCGATTAACGAGCTTCTCCTCGAGATCAAGGTATTGGTCGACCGCAAGGAGATCGTCGGACTCGAATCCTGCCGGTACCATTCGAAAATGCGAATGCAGCGCCGGTATCAGCAGCGCGTAATCGGCGAAAGTAAAAGCAAGGTCCATCTCGGTGAGCTCGCCGTCGGCACCGCGGTACTCGAGTTTCTCGAGCGGCCAGTCGTTTTCTGCCTGCGGGTTACCGTCGAAGCGAACCCTTTCCGCGGCGTGGTCGCCGGCATCCGGGTTGACCAGAATGAAGGGATGAGCGCGGCTTTCCAGCGCTGCGCTTGCAACGAACCAGGGGTCGAGCAGCCGTTTTTTCGTCTTGGATTGGGTGCCGCGGTTGATCAGGTGCAAACTCGCGCGATTGCTGTCCAGCGCGCACAGGAAACCCGCCAACAGATCCTCATGGCGCGCCGCCGACGTCTGCGCGACGACAGCCTGGCGGTGCCCGACGCCAAAGTAGGCGAGTTCGAATCGATACGAATCGAAAGGGTCGTCGCCGGGTTTCGCGCCCGGATTATCGTAGGCGCGGACCCAGCTCAGCACATGAACGGGCATGCGTGATCCCAGCAGGCGCGAAAACGGCGGCAAGCCGTCGCCGGCAAGATAGTCGGCGGATACCAGTGCTACTACCGGCGTTTGCAGCTGCATCTCTTCGTCCGAGAATGCCTGCCAGTCGAAACCGGCGAACCAGGAATCGTGTAGGTCCGCGTTGTAGCTATCGGCAATTTCAAGCGCCGCGATTCTCGCTGCGGCAAACAGCCTCGCAGAACCTTCGGCGTCGCGCTTGAAGACCTCGGCTGCCGTTGTGCACGGATCGTCGCTGTCGATGACTTCAATTGCGGGCAGCTGGCTGAAGTCGGGATCTTCGAGCGGACCGACGAACCGGACTGCAACTGCATCATCCTCCCAGGCCAGCAGCTCTTTGAGTGCGCGCTCGATTCGAGCCCGACGCTCGGCCGACATTTCCACTGATCCCGGGGTGCGTTGTTCGAGCATTCCCGAAAGTGCGCCCGCGTCGAAATAGCGCGATGCGTCGCCAACGCTGCTCTTGACGCTCCCGGGTTCGTTCGCGTCGGTTGACTTGGCTTTCTCGACATCAAGAAGCGACTGCAGCCCATGAATGTGTCGCACGACAAGCTGGCGGAACTTCTCGCGACCATGTTCACGGCGATGCCGAATCGCATGCACCATCAAGTGCAACGACACGCCTGGGCCGTAGCCGAGGAATTGCCCGCCGGCGGCGATCGTGGCTTTTAGTCTTGCGAGGTGCGCGTCCAGTTGTTCCCGGCTGGCCTGGTCGAGGCCGAGGTGCTTCTGCAAGGCACTGGCTGCATCGTCAAACAGGGCGTTCGCATCAACGGGATCCAGCGCGTCGAGTTTCTGACGCAGGAAACGTTCTATCCACGCAACATTGTCCTTCAGTATCCTGGCGTCTTCGGCTGCGGGCGCGAACTCGTGCAGCGAATCAGAAAAATGTTCGCTTACCGGTTTCGCGAGCTTGTCGTCGGCCGCGCCGTCGGGCGGAACCAGGTAAAGCGGATACTGGTAGCGAATCGCTGACGCATCACGGTAGGGATTGAGCAGGGCCGGCAACATAGCGCCGGCAGGCTTCGCGGTGTGCTCGGTCGCGGCAGGTTCGCCGAAATGAAAACGGCGCAGCAGGTCGATGATGTCTTTACCGTCATTGCCCTCCGTTCCGGGCGTGTCGGATGCGTTCTGTTTGTTTTCCGTTACCGGGTTCATGGTGTCGGTCCGCCGCGTAGTCAGCGCGTGCTAAATGGCGAAATGGTCCAGCGCCTCGTTCATGCCAGCCAGCTTGTCGTCGACGCTCATCTCCATGCCGACTGACGTCATCATGTCGTACCGTGGCGCATCCGGGATTGTGATAGAGAATCCCGAGCGGCAGGGCTGAACTGTCTTCTGCCAGTTCGCGTGCGGCATGGAGGTCCGACGGATCATGCTCGGCGTGGTTCGGGAACAGCTTCTTGACGCCGTCGTCGAGCTGTATGCCTTTCTCGTGCGTCAGCAATTTCATCCTCGCGGGTTCGTCCTGCAAGGCTTTGCCGATTGCCTCTACGTAAACCGGGCAGCGCTGAATAATCCGGACGAAGCTGGTTCCCTTGTGCTGGTGCGCTTTCGTGATCACTTCGTGCCGTAGCGGGGCGTTCCAGTCGACGATCTGTGCAACAAAAGAAATATTTGTCACGCCGAGGGTCACGGTTAGCGGATTGAGCGGCGGCAACAACGCGCCCGACGGGTGCGTATTGGTCGGCACGTCCATCGGGGTCGTGGGAGACGTTTGTTTCTTGGTCAGGCCGTAAATGCCGTTATCGAATACGAGCAGCGTTATATCCATGTTGTAACGCATTGCATGTATCCAGTGGGCGGCGCCGATCGAGAAGCAGTCACCGTCACCGGTCGCGACCCAGACATCCAGGTCGGGGCGCCGCGACTTGACGCCGCAGGCTACCGGCAACGCACGGCCGTGCAGGCCGTGGAACCCATAGGTATTCATGTAATGCGGCAGGCGGCTGGAGCAGCCGATGCCGGATACCGCTACCGTTTTCTCAGGCTTGATCTGCGAATCGCGGCACACCCGGTGCACGGCAGCCAGGATGCCGTGGTCACCGCAACCTGTGCACCAACGCGGCTCCGCGCCGGAGTAATCCTGCAACGTGAAATATCGATCCTTGACGTCGAGAGACCAGTCACCTTTCAAGCCGAACATGATTCTGCTCCTTCTAGTCTCCGCGAGGCGGGCATCTATGACTTTGCCGATCGTGCCCGGTTGCAGCGGGTGACCCGGAACCTTGGACCAGCAGTCGATGTCGATCAGTGTGTGTGCGCGCAGCACGAACGCGAGCTGTGAAATGCGGCGGTTTTCTTCGTTGATCATTGGCGCATCGGGATCGTCGCTGTAGTTGATCTCGATGGTCATCACTTTCTTGAATCCCGAAAAAATCTTCTTCAAGCCGGGCTCCAGCGGTGACAGGAATCTCAAGTGCACGGATGACACCTTCTTGCCCTGCGCCCTCGCCAGGTCGACGGCTTCCTCGATTGCACCCAAAGTCGAACCCCAGCCGACAATCAGCAGGTCTCCGGTAGGATCGCCATGTACCTCGGGAGGTTTCATCGTCGCGGCCAGAGTCGTCAGCTTGCGGCTGCGCATGTTCATGCCTTCCTGGTTCGAAGCCGAGTCATAAGCGATCTTGCTGTGGCGGTTGTGCGCAAGGCCCGTGAGGATGTATTCGCCGCCGCGCATGCCCGGGATAGGCCTGTCCGACAGACCGGTGGTCTCGTCCCAGTCGTAGGGCGCTACACTCTCGTCCCATGCCGACTGGTCCAGCGGCGGGGCAAACCACTCTTCGCTGACTTCGGGCCGTTCAATCGGCTGAACACCGGTCGCGAGATTCGCGTCGGTTAGCATGATCACGGGCGTGCGGAATGATTCGGCCAGCTTGCGTGCCATGACCACGAAGTGGAAACACTCCGAGATCGTGGCCGCGGCAATAACGACCTTGGGTGAGTCGCCAGGCGCGCCGTACAGACTGGACAGCAGGTCCCCCTGTTCGACCTTGGTTGGAAGACCGGTAGATGGGCTGCCGCGCTGCACGTCGATGATCACCAGCGGGACCTCGGCCATGACAGCGAGACCGATCATTTCGGTCTTGAGTGCCATGCCGGGACCGGAAGTAATCGTACACGCGGTCTTGCCCGCATAGGATGCGCCGATCGCAAAACCGATCGCGGCGATCTCATCCTCGGCCTGGTGCACGAAACCGCCGGTCAGATGAAAATCTTCCGCAAGGTAATGAGACGCCGATGTTGCCGGCGTGATCGGATACATTGAGACCAGCTCTATGCCGGCCGCCATGACCCCAAGTCCAGCCGCGGTATTGCCATTAATGACGACCGGCGACTCCAGGCGATCTTCCTCGGCAGCGGGTATTTCGAATTCGTAGTCGAGGTTGTCGCGCGCGAAAGCGTAGCCGGCATCGAACAGGTCATGGTTGATCTTGATGACCTTGTCGCTCTTCTTCTTGAATATCTTCGCGATCTCGTCTTTTGCTTTGTCGGTGTCCCGGCGATAAATTCTGCAGAGCATCCCGAGCACGAACATGTTCTTGCCCTTGCGGGGGTCATTGACCAGTTTCAGGCACTCTTTCTGGATCGGCAGTTCATGAACGATCAGTCCCTGCGCGCTGAAATCGGCGAGAGCCTCCTGGTACTGCTTGCGAATTCTCTCCTCGGGATCTTCGGACCACATGCTCTCCAGCAAAACGACGGTGCCCTGCCTGTAAGCGCCGTTATCGATACGGGAATACAGCACCTGTTCGTTAAACGCCACGACCATATCGGCCTCGTTGCCCATGTTGGTCACGTACTTTCGATCCCATCCGGACCCGGATACCGCTGGCGCCCTGGCGTTCTCGCGCGGGCGGCTGGATTTCGGCCGGAATGATCTCAACGGTCCAGACACCGTTACCCATCTTGCCGCTCACGAGCCCCAATAGCTGGCCGCATTTCTGCGCGCCCTCTCCGGAGTCGCTGACGATTTCGACAATGTGCTGGTCTACCTGGCGAACGCCGCCTTTGGCGAGTTCGGTGCGGTCTCGATCATCGACGGGAGTCGCAGGTACAGCGGCGACTTCGCCGGCTTGTGCGGCGCGGAGCTTCTCGATTTTGCCGCGGAACTCCTCGATGGCCGCCCAACGCGCCCGGCGCGCGGCCTCGATGTCGTGAGTATGCAAGGAGCGCCGCAGATCGTAGCCCAGGACTCCACGAAGAGGCCGCGGTACGGAGAGCTTCACCCACCACGTCTGGTCCCGTTTAAACAAGTATTTGGTATCGCCCGAAACCTGTTGATTTGACATGCCTTGTTACCCGCTGTACCTGCTCTGAGAAAGCTGTACCTTTTTTCACTTGAGGGGCGTTTATTGCACGGGGTTCGGGGCAAGTATATAAGTATAAACATCCGCAACATAGGCGCTGATCGAGGACAGGAAAATCGGTCCTGTCCCGATGATCGGGCGGTGCTCGATCCAGGCTAAAAAACCGCTGCAAACGAGAGCGGCCAGCGTGCTGTTCGGCTAGTTGTCTTTTGCCCCCTGGTCGATCCAGGCGCCGATAATTTCGATCTGTTCGGGACCCAGGGACGGGCCGCGTCCTTCGGCGAGGGACACGTCGTGGTGCGGCGGCATGCGAATTTCGGGATCGGTCTTTCCGGCTACGACCCGGTAGAGCGTGCTGGACATGCTGCTGCCCGCTATAACGGCCGGACCGAGTTCCGTGCCTTTCATGACGGCGGCATAGTCGACGACGCTGAAGCCGCTGGCTGCGATTCCCTCACCGGTGCTGTTGTGGCACTCGAGGCAGGCAACCTCGAGTATCGGCTGAACGTCGGCCGAAAAACTGACTTCGCTACGACCGCAAGCGGCGATTTGCAGGCTCAACCCGATTAGGGCAATGCTGAACAGGAGTTTTACGTTCATACCTTAAGTCTCCTCTTGATTGCGGTACCAGTCTGGCACTATCAGGCACCGCTGCCGATAAGTAGTTTCCGCCTCACAGGGGACGTTTGCCATTGGTGATGTCGATCCGCAAAGCCGCAAGCTCTGCGTAAGGCAGCACTCTGGCGCTCTTGTTTTTGATGTCCACGCCAAGACGCTGCAGTGCCGGACGCACGTCCGGAAAACCAGCGGTGTCTGCATGCTTCCGATACAGGGGCATGAAGACTGGTTCGTCGACGAGCGAATCGAGCTTGGCAAAAAGCGTCGGCCCGCTCCAGGAGCGATTCGACGGGAGGCAACAACGCTGCAGTCTGTCCAGCGCGACGTCGAGCGATTCCCGCCCGCCGGAGCGCTCGCGCAATTCGATATCGGCCAGCAGGGCGATCGCGGCACCGCTCCAGTAGATTTTCATCCGCGCCTTGCTTATCCCGGCAGCGGCTGCTTCGTTGAGCGAGAGTTCCGGCCGAGACAGGCGGCCACGTTCAAAACCGGCGTAGAGCTTCTGCCAGGCTTCGATTTCCGTGTAGTGACCCGCGCGGGCCATCAGGATATTCTGGTAGTAGCTCGCGAAGCCTTCCGATATCCACTTATGCCGTGAGCGAACATACGGCAACATAAGGTGACTGAACTCATGTGTCGCTGTCCAGTCCGCATAGTATTCCTGGATGGGGCGCTCCGGATTGACGAAGAACTCGATCTTCTCCTCGCCGGTCCGGGTCACGCGGCCGAAGGGAACCGGTGAATCGCCGCCCCACGAGCGAGGCCCGGTCGGTATGACAACGACGCGAGGCGAGGGGTTGGGGAAACGTCCGTAAGCCAGGCTGACGTTGCTGGACGCGGACCGCAGCCACTCCACTATCTCGGCCGCTTTTTCGTCGGCGATGGGTTGTTGCACTTCAATTCGCAGCGTTGCGCCCGGTATTCTTGCTTCGGTCACCAGCGCCGTACGTGATGCTGCAGACACGAGCGTCGTCACAAGAACTGTCAGAACGACAATGAGCGCTTTGCGCATCAGTCGCTTACTCGAGTACCAGGTGAACGCGCCGATTGCGTTTGCCTTTGTTCTCTATCTTGCTGATTCGTACAGCCCCGATTTCACTCGTGTTGTTGACATGTGTGCCACCGCAGGGTTGAAAATCCACGTCTTCGATACGCACGGTTCGAATGTCGCCTGCACCTCGTGGTGGTTGCACGGACATCGTCCTGACAAGCTCGGGGCGTTCGTCGAGTTCGGCTTCCGTGATTGTTCCGAACACTACCGGGTGTGCTTCGGCGATGAGTGCGTTGATGCGCGTGGTCAGGTTCTCTTTGTCGATCTGATGGTCACCGAGGTCGAAATCCAGCCGGCTTTTTTCCGCGCCGACCGAGCCGCCCGTGACCGGCACCGGGATCAGTGAGCCCAGCAGATGCATGCAGGTGTGCATACGCATGTGTCTGAAGCGCCGCTCCCAGTCGATCGCGGTATCGACCTTATCGCCGGGTTTCAGCCCGTGCTCCGCAGTATCGAGCTGGTGTCTTATCTGTTCGGACGATTCGCTTTTCCTGGTGTCCAGCACTTTAAGCTGCGTGCCGTCGGGTCCGGTCAAGGTTCCGGTGTCACCGGGCTGTCCGCCACCGAGGGGGTAAAAGATCGTCTGGTCCAGTTCAATCCACTCCTCATCGACAGCGGTTACCGTCGCCTGCTGCGTTTTTCGGTAGCTATCGTCGTAATAGGCTCGTTTTACTTCTGACATTTCAAATCCCCGGGGGCCGTGGCTTGAGGTATTATGCGACGCTTCAAACTATCCGTGGCAATTCATGCACAGCAGTAACCTGATCATACTGGGCGGTGTACTCGTCGCTGGCTTTGCGTGCCAGTGGATCGCATGGCGCGTGAAGCTGCCTTCCATATTGTTCCTGTTGCTGACAGGAATTATAGCCGGTCCCGTACTGGGCTGGCTAAGGCCCAATGAATTATTCGGCGAACTGCTCGAGCCGTTCGTTTCCCTGGCCGTTGCCGTCATACTTTATGAAGGCAGCATGACGCTGAAACTCGCCGAGATCCGGGGTCATGGCGCGGTTGTCAGGAACCTCGTGACTTTTGGCGTCCTGATTACCTGGTTCGTTGCCACGCTGACGGCGCGCGCGTTTCTAGGTTGGGATATCTACCTGGCTGCCCTGTTCGGTGCGATCGTCACCGTCAGCGGTCCCACCGTGATTCTGCCGCTGCTGCGCACCGTTCGGCCAACTAAAGCCCTTTCAAATATCCTGCGCTGGGAGGGGATACTCGTCGATCCGGTGGGTGCAATTCTCGCGGTCCTCGTATTCAACTTCATCGTGGTCACACAAACCGCGGCGACCACTGGCCAGCTGTTTTATACGCTGGGCCTCATCGTCGTAGTCGGCGCGGGTCTCGGGGTTATTTTCGGTCACTCGCTCGGCGTGATTCTGAAGAATCACTGGCTGCCGGATTTCCTGCGCGACTATGCGGCGCTTGCGACAGTCATCCTGGTTTTCACTCTCGCAGAAGCGGTTGAATCCGAGTCGGGACTGCTCGCCGTTACGGTAATGGGCGTTTGGCAGGCAAACATGAAAGACCTCGATCTCGAAGATATTCTGGATTTCAAGGAGAGTCTGACCCTGGTACTCGTCGCGGGTCTCTTTATCATTCTTGCCGCACGCGTTCAGCTTGAAAATATTGTCGGTCTTGGCGCCGGTGCCATTGCGGTCCTGCTGGCGTTGCAATTTTTCGCGGGTCCGCTTCGTGCGCTGGTATGCTCGATCGGCAGCGACCTCAGCGGACCGGAGCGCGCTTATCTCGGCTGGATATTCCCGCGCGGCATCGTCGCGGCGGCCGTATCAGCACTATTCGCGTTGCGGCTCGAGCGGATGGGATATCCGGGTGCCGAAAACCTGGTCTCCATAGTCTTCACGATTATCGTCGGTACTGTCGTGATTCAGAGTCTTTCCGGGTCGGCTGTTGCGCGTTTGCTGAAGGTTGCCAGCCCGGATCCGAAAGGCGTGCTGATCGTCGGTTCAAACAGGCTGGCGCTGCTGTATGCAACGGCAATGCACGAAGCCGGGCAACGCGTTGTAGTTGCTTCGATGAACTGGGATGGCGTCCGGCTGGCCAGGATGGCCGGCTTGCCGGTGTTCTACGGTAGCCCGGTCTCAACGTACGCCGAGCGTCACCTGGACCTGACCGGAATCGGCCAGCTTCTCGCGATGTCTGATCGTCCGGGCCTCAACGAGCTGGCGTGTGTGAGTTACCGCTACGAATTCGGCAGGGAGTCCGTCTATACGTTCAAACAGGATTCCGAAGCCGGCCACGAAAAGCATCAAATCAGCGGCGAAGCGGCTGGTCGGGTGCTGTTCGGCGGCCAGAAATCGATGGAGGACCTGCTGGCGCTGATCCCCGACCCGGCGCAAACAAAGACCACGGAAATAACGGACACTTTCAGTTTCGCAGACTACCGCAACAAATACCCTGACCGGCTCTTGTTGTTTATCAAAACTCCCGGCGGGCACGTTCGGTTTCCTTTGGGAGACGAGGACATGAAGGTCACCGCGGGATCGAGTGTGACGGCGCTGATTCTTGGCGAAGAACAGCAGCCAGCTGATTCCGACACTGGCTCATAATCCAAGCTCGTCGAGTGCCTTGGTTGTTTTCCTGTAGCCAAGGTCGGCCATTTCCTCCGCACGATTGAACTCGAAAAAGCTGCACGCATCGCGCGGTACGTCGATGACCTTGTCCGGCGTGTACGCCGCAAGTTTGAGACGCGCGATGGCCCCCTGCATGACGTCGATGGACTTCACGAGAAGATCGGCGGCATCCGGCTTGGATTCGCCGCTGTCATCGTCCTCCATCATGCTGCTGATGAACTCCGATATTTTTTCTCGGTAACCGTTGTCCGATGCGGATTCGGCCTTGTCCTTTTTGGCAACAGGCGGCCGGTATTTTTCGGTCATGCCACTCAGGTTCACGGCAATCGTCATGTCGGTCGAATCCGTCAGTGTCGGCGCAATTGGAATCGGATTCACGAGGCCGCCATCGACCAGTATCATGCCATTCAATTCGACGGGCGCGAATACGCCGGGTACTGCCGTCGATGCGCGGATGGCGCGAAACAGAGCGCCCGAAGTCAGCCAGACTTCGCGCTGATCGTCGAGCGAGGTAGCGACAGCCGTAAAACCACGGTCGAGGTCTTCAATCTGGCAGTCGCCAACTAGTTCCCGGAGCACTTCGATGATCCGTTCCCCTTTGAAGATCGATGTCCAGGTAAACGAGAAATCAAGCAGGCGTAAAACGTCGTTCTTGCCGAGCCGGTTCGCCCAGTCCACGTAGGTATCGAGTTTGTCGGCAGCATAAATGCCGCCAATCACGGCGCCCATCGACGTGCCTGCGATATTCCTGATTTCGACGCCTCGCTCCTCGATCGCGCGAATAACACCGATATGTGCGTGACCGCGGGCACCGCCGCTGCCCAGTACCAGTGAGATGCTCTTGGCTTTTTTCGGCATGTTTGAATAGGCTCCTTACCCGGGGCGACGAATAGTACAATCCGGGCAACTATACCCGACTGACGGACGTTTTTTGCCGCTGCAGGTTCTTAGAAACCCTCACATAAAGACTCTCTAAGATATTGAAAAACAAAATAAATATTGCGCCAATGATGGACTGGACGGACCGGCATTGCCGGTATTTCATGCGCCTCCTGAACCCGTCGGCGTTCCTTTACACGGAAATGATTACGGCGGCCGCCGTTCATCACGGTGATGCCGAGCGCCTGCTGCGCTACAACGACGAGGAGCATCCCATTGCGTTGCAGCTGGGCGGCAGTGACCCCGAGTGGATGGCGAGCGCGACGCGAAAAGCGGCTGAGTTTGGCTACGACGAGATCAACATCAATGTCGGCTGTCCAAGTGACCGTGTGCAGAGCGGACAGTTCGGTGCCTGCCTCATGGCCCGACCTAAGACCGTGGCTGATTGTTACCAGGCCATGCAAGCCGAGACTGAGATACCCGTAACTGTGAAAACCCGCATCGGTATCGACGATCAGGACAGTGACGAATTCCTGCAGCGTTTTGTCGACGTTATTGCTGCCGCAGGTTGCCGCAAGCTCATTGTGCATGCCCGCATCGCGATCCTCGAGGGACTCAGCCCGAAAGAGAACCGGATGATCCCGCCGCTGAACTACGATCGCGTTTTTCGACTCAAGCGTGAATTCCCGCAGTTGGAAATCGTCATTAACGGAGGCCTGGCCGATATCCAGCAGGTCGAATCCGTTCTGCAGCATGTCGATGGCGCGATGATTGGCCGCCAGGCATACCAACAGCCGTATTTTTTGGCCGAACTCGCGCATCATTTCAACCCGGACTGGCCGCTGCCCGAGCGGCGCGAAGTCGTACATGCCATGCTGCCGTATATAGAAGCGGCGCTGGCCGACGGCGAATCGCTGCACCGGGTGACGCGTCATATGCTGGGTCTGTACGCAGGGCAGCCCGGCGCGCGAGCGTGGCGACGTCATATCAGCGAGCACGCGCACCGGCCCGATGCGGGTGTCGAAGTGCTCATAAACGCACTTAACGCTATGCCAATCGCCGCCTAGACAAGTACAATGCTCGGCCCCGATCCAGACAATCAGTCAGAAGGAAACCGACAGCTACAATGAGAGCCATATCCGCCGAAGACAAGAACCGCCCGACGATGGCCCAACAGGCCGATATCCACGAGCTTTATGAGCAGTCGGTGCAAAATGTAGAACACGAAATCGAGTTTCTGCAAACAACGTTTCAGTCGCTCGCCGGAAGGACGGCGTATCTGCTGCGTGAAGACTTTTGCGGCACGGCCAGCGCTTCCTGTCAGTGGGTGAGGCAGGGCAAGGAGTACCAGGCGATCGGCGTCGATATCGATCCGTCGGTGCTGGACTGGGGCCGCAAGCATCGTGTCGGTAAGCTGGATACCGAGGACCAGGCGCGTGTCAGTTTGATCGAATCTGACGTCATGACAGTCGAGACACCCAAAGTCGATGTCATGGTTGCATTCAATTTCAGCTATTTCATTTTCGACACGCGCGAAACCTTACGCGCCTATTTCAAACGCGCGTACGATGCGACCAAGGACGACGGCATCTTTTTTTGCGATCTGTTTGGCGGCCCCGAGGCACAGGAAGAGACACGGGAGAAGACCAAGCACAAGAAGCATGGCTTCACGTACATCTGGCATCAGGCCAAGTTCAACCCGATCACGAACTTCATTCGTTGCCACATCCACTTCAAATTCAGGGACGGTTCAAAGATCAAGAAAGCATTCACGTACGAGTGGCGACTCTGGTCGGCACCCGAGCTTCGTGAACTGCTGCTCGAGGCGGGTTTCCGGAAAGCGACGGTGTATTGGGAGGGTGAGGACGAAGACGGTGACGGCAACGGCGAGTTCACTCCCAGCGAAAAAGGTGAAGCAGATCTCGCCTGGATAGCATACATAGTTGCTGAAAAATAGTAGTATTATTAATTGCTTGGCGTAGGAAGTTGTGAACCGGGTTATGGCAAGAGACCTTGAAGTCGCGATCGTGTTTGCCGACGTTGTCGGCAGCACGCAGTTGTACGAGGAGTTTGGCGATACCAAGGCCAGCGAGACTGTTGCGCTGTGCCTGGACGTCATGAAAGACGCGACGTATCAGTTTAACGGTACGGTCATCAAGACGATCGGCGACGAGGTTATGTCGACTTTTGAAACGGTTGACGAGGCCATGGGCGCGGCTGTCATGATGCAATCGCGGATTACGTCTGAAACGAAGAAAAATAACGGTATTCCTGTGTCGATTCGAATTGGCTGTCATTTCGGTCCCGTCGTCCAGGAGCAGAACGATATTTTCGGGGCCGCCGTGCACACGGCCAATCGCATGACGTCGCAGGCGAAAGCTCGGCAGATCGTCGTATCGGGGTTCACGGTGGAGCAAATGAGTCCGGAACTCCGGAACCAGGCCCGCCAGATTGACGTTGCCACGGTACGTGGCCGAATTGATGAAGTTGCGCTCTTCGAACTCGTCTGGCAGCCCGACGAAGCAACCAACATGTTGCCGACGATCGAGTGGGAAAACACGCGCAAGGCGTCCAGGCTACTGCTGAATTTCCGCGACACGACCGTCGAAGTGTCTGATAAACGCAAGTCGATCAATATGGGTCGTGCTGACGACAATGACCTGGTCGTCAAAGGCAACCTGATATCGAGAATCCACGCGAAGATCGAGATGCGACGCGGCAAGTTCATGCTGGTCGATCAGAGCACCAACGGAACCTTCCTGCAAAACGTCCAGGGGAACGAGAAGTTCGTGCGCCGCGACTCCACTGAACTCGGCGAAGAAGGCACGATTGGTCTTGGCAGGGCCGAGCCGCCAGGGTCGAAGCTGGCGATCTACTTCAAGACGATCGACTAGATTTCCAGTCGTTTTCTAAGACGCTTTCGCGAGTTCCTCGCCCAGCGCTTCGAGCACGATTTCTTGCTGCCTCAGCAATGCGCGCGGCGTGCGATCACCATAGCTTTCCAGGTACTTGCCTAGCGAGATCATCTCGTCACGCCACTGCGCCGAGTCTATCGAGGTCAGCGTTTGCATGGTTTCGGCACTGATATCCAGACCCACCGTGTCCAGGTCGGATGGGTGTGGCAGGAAGCCGATAGCGGTCTCTCTTGCATCCGCCCGATGCTCGCATCGTTCGATGATCCACCGCAGGACGCGCAGATTCTCGCCGAAACCCGGCCACAGGAATTCACCGTCATCGTTCTGGCGGAACCAGTTGACGTGGAATATCTTGGGCAAATGCTCCGTGCGACTCCTCATTGACAGCCAGTGCGTCCAATAGTCGGCGAAGTTGTAGCCACAGAATGGCTTCATCGCCATGGGATCGCGCCGAATGACGCCGACTTCACCGACCATCGCGGCGGTCGTCTCGGACGCCGTACCGGCACCCACGAGTACGCCGTGCTCCCAGCTCTTCGCCTCGAATACCAGTGGCGCGACGTGCTTGCGGCGACCACCAAAAACGATGGCTGAGATCGGAACACCTTCCGGTGCGTCTGCAAGGTTCGTGTAGCTGCGATTGTTGGTGGCTGCGACCGTAAAGCGCGAATTCGGGTGAGCCGCCTTACTGTTTGCGGGGTCGTAGTCACGTCCTTGCCAGTCTTTGGCGGGTTTCCCCTCTTGTTTGCCTTCCCACCAGGGCTCGTTGTCTGCTGTCGTCGCGACATTGGTGAAGATCGCGTCATGCATGATCATGTCGTAAGCGTTCTTGTTGGTTTTCTGGTTGGTGCCCGGCACCACGCCGAAATAGCCCGACTCGGGGTTTATGGCCCGAAGTTTGCCCGTGTCATCCGGGTGTAGCCATGCAATGTCGTCGCCCAGTGTCCACACCTTCCAGTCGTGCAATTCATCCGGCGGAATCAGCATCGCCAGGTTGGTTTTGCCGCAAGCCGACGGAAACGCGCAAGCAATGTAGTGCACGGCGCCTTCCGGACTCTCGAGTCCAACGATAAGCATGTGCTCGGCCAGCCAGCCTTCCTGGCGCGCCTGGTAACTGGCGATACGGAGTGCGTGACATTTCTTGCCCAACAGCGCGTTGCCGCCGTAGCCGGAGCCGAAGCTCTTTATCGAGAGTTCGTCCGGGAAGTGCATGATGAAGCGACGCTCCGGATCGAGATCGCCCGTCGAGTGCAGGCCTCTAACGAAGGTCGCCTTCTTTTTCTATGCGTTTCAGCGCCTGGTCGCCCATCCTCGTCATCAGTTTCATGTTGATGACGACGTAAGGACTGTCCGTGATCTCGACGCCGCAGCGCGAGTATGGTGAGCCGATGGGGCCCATGCAGTACGGTATGACGTACATCGTGCGGCCGCGCATGCAGCCATCGAAAAGTGCGTCCATCTTGGCGTGCCCGTCGGCCGGGCTCATCCAGTTATTGTTTTGACCGGCATCTTCCTCGGTTTGGGTACAAACGAAAGTCAGGTGCTCGACGCGCGCAACGTCATCGGGATCCGAGCGATGCAGGTAGCAATTCGGATAGGTTTTTTCATTGAGCGTCGTCAATGTGCCATCGCCAAGCATCTGCTGAACGAGTTCCTGGTACTCGTCGTCGGAACCGGAGCACCAGTAGATGTTGTCGGGTAGCGTGTGCTTGGCAACAGAATCAACCCAATCCTGCAGTGCGGGAAGCGTCGTAGTCATTTCATGTTCCTGAGAATTTCGATGCGTGAGTGCGGCGTCGTGTCGGCCGCATTATTATCCCCGATTATACGCAGGACCAGAATATGTGCATCCCATAAAACTAGTAGAGTTCGCGTGTATAGATCCGCTTGTTGTCACCGTCATAAATGCCGAACGTAGCGGTGCCGGTCGGATCCTCCAGACCCGGCAGCGCTGCGTCCCAGTCGAACTCGAGCCAGAACGGAACATCGGCCGTAACATCCACACTGCCGTCATAACCGGCGCCGGGGGCAAGCAGGAACAGGTTGAAGTCGCCGCCGAGCGGCGGTTCACGGTAGCGCTGTCCGGCTGGTCCGGCAGCCGCACAGCCGGCGCCGCTGGCGCCCGGGCTGCCGGTGTCGAGCACACAGGTCTCGCTGGGCAAGAGGTTCTCGGTAAAATTACCGAGGCTCAAAGATACGTTGGCGGCGCAATTATCGTCTGTATTCGCCACGAAGCCGGTTGCGGCATCGACGAAGTACTCGGCGCGCATTGGAACAGGCAGGTTTACCAGTTCCGAACTTACTTTGTTGATAAGCCGCACACGACCGAAGCGCATGTTGCGCCCATTGTCGAAAGGAATGCTGGCCACCGTCACCGGAGTGGCAAGTGTTGTCACCCCATCACTGTCGATGACATCAATGCTGAGACTGATGTCGGCATCGAACGGTGCTTCTGTGGCGGCCCGCAGGAACGAGATGCCTGTGCCAGAGCTGAACAACAGCGTGCCGGTTCCGCCGGCAGTATCGGCAATTACCGGGTCAGTGGTCGTCGCCGGTAAGCCCGAGAGATCGAGATTTCCGCTGGTCGCTGTGTAGTCGCGATTTTGCAGGCTGGAGTTAGTGACCTTGAAAAAGGAACCCGTGTAGTTTTGGGTTACGCCGCCGCCCGCCGCAAGCGCAGTGAAAGTAATAACGGGTGCCGTGCTGAATCCAAAGCTCTGACCGATGTAGGTAAATCCGCCAGTGCCGCACTGCGTCTGAAACAGGGGTGTATTGACGGCGGTCGCGAAGTGGTGAGGAGTGAAGCGGCCGACGTTTCCCGCCGCAGCGCCCACAACATCGCCCGCGCCAAGATAATCGTTGTCGCCGATTGACGGTGTCAGGGAAATGATGCCGACTTCGGGCCAGCTGAAGTCAGTGCCGGACGCCTGGCCCGAAACAAACGGCCCAAAGCCCGCCGTGAAACCGAGCGGCGGATTATTGCCGGCCGCCGGGTCGACCAGGTTCGGAGTGAGTAACACTGTTTCCGGAATTATTTCCCGACCGAAGTTAGGCGTGATATCGCCCTCGGCGTCTACGGCTGTAACCGTGACCTCAAAGGGGTCCCCGGCGGCAATGAACCGGTCACCGCTGGCATCGAGCGCGGCGGGGTTGGGATTGCCGGAGCCGTCTTCAATGTTTGAAAGCAAAAATTGATACGGTTTGACGACGAAACCCGCGGTCGCACCGCGAATACCGTTTGGCAGATCCGGGTGTGCGAGACTGTCGTCCATCACGTTTACCTGGATTCGCCCGACGTCCTTGTACTTGCCCGTTACCACGGCCTGGCCGTCTGTGAACGTGACGGGCTGGTTGGTCGCGAAAGTTTCATCGGCCGGGATGGCCGCTGTATCGATCGAGGCGGCTACGGTGCCGCCGACGGGATTCATGAAGTCGAGCCAGAACTTGAGGTCCTTCGAGTCCCGTGTAGGATTCAATGATGCCGCAAACAGGATCGTTGGGCGTTTCGCCAAACGCCGCGATGTGAATTGGAAAGTCGGTGCCCGCGACCTGCGGAGCCATGAACGGCGTAATCAGGGCCGGCGGCGGATTCGTCAGCGGCGCCGCAGTCACGGTGAATCCATTCGGTGCAAACAACAGCGTGCCTTCGGAATCGTCATCACGATAGCCCGGCTCGCTGGTCTGATAAAAATCCACGTCAATGGCTGCCGGACCTTCGCGGTAACTCAGCGCAAACGTTGCCGAGTATTCGCCGAGCGGCCACTCGTAGGTTGCAAGACCGTCATTCAGGGTTGCGTCGTTGAACGCGCCGCTTCCCGCGACGCGACTCCAGCTGCCGAAGCCGGACTGCGTGTCAGCCGTGACCTCGGCAAAATAATCAATTCGCGGAGTGCCGCTTATGTTGTCGAACACCTCGACCCGCAGGACTTCGTCCTGGCAGTGAATGCCGTAGCTGTCATGGGTGATGACGAATAGCTGCGCGCTGGGAGGCGGACAGTCGACGCAGTCACAGACGGTGAGCTCTTTATTCTTGCCGGCGAAATACGCGTTGCCGGTCCTGGATACCCAGTCGTCCTGAAGTTCTTTGTTACCTTCCTCAGTTTCGCTCCAGCTACTGCCATCGAACTCGAACACACTGCCTTTCTTGCCGACGGTGATCACGCTGCCGTCCTGGGTCCAGCCAGATACGCCCAGCTGGTCTTCACTGGCCGTTGCAACGATGGAACAACTCGCACCGTCATAGAGATACACATCTTCCTTGGCCGCCAGGTAGACATTGCCCCTGCTGTCGCCCCAGAGATCCTCGAACTTGTCACCAAACGCGCACGATGTATCCGGAGGCAGCCAGGTACCGCTCGTGCGGTCAAAGATATACAGAGTTCCTTCTTCGTCGATTACATAGACGCCGTAGGCATAGCCCCAGATGTCTGTCAGGTCCTCCTTTTTGTCCGTATTTGCAATGTCCTTGAGATCGGTCCAGGACGTGCCGTCGTAGGAAAAAAGGGTGCCCTTCTTTCCGGCAACGTACACTTCTGTCGGCGATGCCGCCCAGACACCGTACAGGTCTTCTTTGGTAAATCCCGTGTGTGATATCCAGCTGCCGCCGACGAGCTGCAGCGTCTCGCCCTTCTTGCCGACGGCAAATGCCGTGTTGCCGAGCGCTTCGACATCGTTCAGATCCTCATAGACGTCGTTGGTCATCAACGACCAGCTCGTGCCGTCGTAACGATAAATCGTGCCGTTCTTGCCGACCGCGATGACGTTGTCGTCCGACGTGCCGGAAATACCGCGAAATTCGTCATTGCCAACTTTCTGTGTTGTACAGACCTGTGTCGCAGAGACGTTCGTCGCTGCAAGCGACAGGCCGGCGGCGATCGCCAGCAGCAATATCAGATTGTTACGTCGCATCGGTCACCGTGCTCCGAATTCGCCGGGAAACATAGTCGGGCGAGCCATAAAGTCCGCTGTAGGCGAACGCCTCCAGTACGTAAACGCTCGTCGTTGCCGAACCTTCCGAGTGCGTCGTGCTGCTGCAGTTCGTGTCGACACGTGAATCCCGACAGGCCGCCCTCGGTCAGCGCGATGCTCGAATTCCCGCAGCTGCCGTTGACGAGCGCCTGGTAGGCTGACCACTCGACGCCGGCCTGGGCCGCGGCATAAGCGCGCGAACTTTGCAGCGCGAGCACCACCGTCTGATGTTCTACCGCGCTCAGGCGCACGGCAACAGCGCCCAGTGCAGCGAGGACGACCAGCAGAAACAGCGCCGGAACGAGAGAGAAACCCGTTTGTTTGCCAAGACATGTCATTCGATTCACCTTGACCCCGCTATGGCACGTTGTTCACGTGGACCTGGTGCAGCAATGAGATTGTCTCGCCGACATCGCTGATCCCGAGCTGCAGTGAAACGAGGCCGGCTCGCTGTGACGTTCCGGGCGCATAAGCGATGTTGCAGGTCGCAACCTGTTCCGACACAAGCGTGCCAGTGGCACCCGCTGCGGTGAGCTCGGCTGCGCTGTCACGATCCGAGTGCAGGGCGGCGATGCTGTAGCCTGAATATCGCATCAATGTGCCGGCGCCCAGATCACAGAGATAGGTGAGCGGGCCGTCGAGCAGAAAAATCCGCTGCGCCGGGGAACCGTAGGCGAAACGAAACGCCGGTGACAGGGTGACGTTGTCTTCGCCAGGCGTCGCGTCGGCGTCGATATCGATCTGCGTGCCGGGCGGAGTGATCACGTTGGTCAGCTCATAAGCATCGGCGCCGGTGACACCGACGTTGTAGACCGACAGGTAGTGGCCGGTCGAGGAAAACGGTTTGCTGATGCTCGTAAACGTGCCAATGCTGTTGAACGCACTGTCCGCGGCCGCGAAATCGAGCTGTTTGTCGGGATCGTTCGGCGGCGGTTGTTCGCGATAGCGCACGCCGTCAACGGTATTCAGCATCTCGAGTGCCACGACGGAGCCCGAGGTCGTGACACGCACACTGTTTGGTAATGCCCGGCGCACGTCCCGCGCCACGCGGCGCAGCGCGCCTTCGGCGAGATCAACGAGTTCGCCACGGCGTGCCTGGTCCGTATAAGCACGCACGGGTCCGGCGATGAACATCGCCATGAATGACACGACGATGATGCTCAGCACCATGACGACGACGAGTTCGATCAGCGTAAAGCCTTTTGCGGTATGCCTGCGCATCTCAGAGCCGGGTACGGTAGCTGCTGACAATGAAGTTGATCCGGGACTCCCACGCGACGTTGATGTCTACGCGCAGGACATCGGCGGCCGGTACGCCGGGCAACGCGGCCGAGGAGCTGACGCTGACGGACACCGAATAGTCGTCTAGCGCCGCGATCGGATTGCCGAACTGGTCGCGAGCGCCGGCATCGAGCAGTCCGTCGTAGTCGTCAACGTCGTCGAAATCGACGCGCGCAACTTCGCCGTCGACGCCGTCCGGGTCATCAAATGATTTGAGCAGAATCTCCTCGAGATACGCTTCGGCAATCGATGCGGCCTGGTGACGTAACATCGGGTCCGCGCTGCTGGCATTCGTCATCGACAAGACGCCGAGCACGGCGCTTGCCGCAATGGCGACAATGACGATAGACAGCAGCAGTTCCACGAGCGTCGCGCCCGTTTCGAAATCTGGAGAGACGAGGTACTGTCAGGTTCATGGGGTGACCACCAGGCCACTTTCAGCTTCAATGAGCATCGACCGTGAACCGACGGTAATAACCTGGTTGCTGGCGAGATTGGTGCGGCCGACCCCGTCGTAGACGATGACGACAGGCGGCGCAGCCGTGATTCCGGTAGGAGCGACACCGCTCACGGCTTGTCCATGCGGCAACAACACGGGGATTGGGAAAGAGAGGTCTGCCGCGTCGCAGTGGCCGCCGAGCGCCGCCTGCTGGCGGAGTTCGTACGTGCTTGCTGTGAGACTGACGCGAACGCGACAGCCGCTGGCTACAGCGACTTTTTGTGCATAGCGGACGCTGCTTGCGAGCTCGTCGTAATAGGCGCGCTCGTCGAAACTGGACGTACTAAAGAATCGGGGTCCGGCTATCGCACCCAGTATGCCGATGATGACGATAACGAGGACGAGTTCAACGGTGGTGAAACCCGCGATAGCGTGCGTTCGAAAACTGCACGACACTTAGCACCCCGACACATCTACCACGATGAGCGGCGCGTTACCGGCAAGGGCTGTGGTGTACTCGACGCTACAGTTCGCCGGAGTGGGGGACCCGGGTCGCGTGAATGCGCCCGTGCCTGCAGCCTCGGCAAATGCGTAGCCCGTGTAATCGGCGAGCGTGTCGTCGATGTCGGCAGCAACCGGGTAACCGTTGGTCATATTGACAACGTTACCTTCCATTGTGACTGTAGGCGGGTTGTTCTGCGTCAGCGACAGGCTGTGCGCCAGTGCGGCAGAGCTGCGCACGCTACCGGCCAGGCCCTGGATCGCGGCGATCCGTGCCTCGGTCTCGAGGGATGCAAAACGCGGGATCGCGAATGCCGCCAGGATGCCGAGGATCGTGATGACGACCACCAGTTCGATCAGCGTAAAACCGCGCTGTTGGCTGCGATTGATTGTCTTCATGTCGGTCGTCCTTTTTTCCTTGTGAGAGCCGTAGAAAAAGGCGCCCCGTGAGGGGCGCATTTTTCAGGAGGTCTCAAAATATGCCGAGCATTCAGCAGTCGCTGACGTCAACCGTGATGGCAGGCGCGCCGTTTGCCGGGGCCTCCACATAGGTGACACTGCAGTTGGCCGGCGTCGTGGCACCGTCCTTGGTAAATACGCCGGCCGCAAACGTAAAGCCAGTTGTGTCCACGAGCGTATCTACAATGGCCGTGTCTTCCGGATATCGATTGGCCATGGTAATTGGTCCCGGTGCGCCTTCCATCGTGACCGAAGCTGCAGGGGCCAGGCCCTGGGCCAGGGACAAGCTGTGTGCCAGCGTTGCGCTACTGCGAACACTGCCGGCCAGACCTTGTACCGTGGCGATGCGCGCCTCTCGTTTCCAGGCCCGCGAATCGTGGAATGGCGAATGCCGCCAGGATTCCGAGTATCGTGATTACGACCACCAGCTCGATGAGCGTAAAACCTTTCGATGCCTTGTTCATTTTGAAAACTCCAGTGTTAATTGATAGTTCAGCGCTAATTTTCCGCAAGGCTGAGATGCGGGTCTGTGATGCTCTTCACAGTTATGTAAACTAGTCTCCGTAAGTGATTGAAAAATCTCAATCATTGCCTTGTCGGCCCTGGTTCCGGCGAGCCATTCGGCGCCTGCGACCGTCTGCAGACGTATGCCATACAGCTCGTCGGTCCCCGGCTCGAAACGGCTGTTGCCGTTGCGATCGTCAAAAGCAACGCGAACCTCGAATTCGGGGTCCTCCATAAAGTCGTCATCGGACCAGCCAAAACGACGCCCAACCCGATACACGAGTCGTCGCGTCTTCAGGTCGAAATACCAGTTGCGTCGCGGGACGGCATTGCGCTGATCTTCTCGTTTTTCACCGACATAGTTTTTCGGCGCTTCGAGCATGAGATGCATCGGATTGCTGCCGTCGAGTTCCGAAATACTGGCCGCTCTGCCGCCGGCGATGCGTTTCGCGGCATTCGTGACCAACGTGCTTTTGATCTGGCTCTCCAGTGTCAGCACGCCAACCCGTTCGGCTTCATCGATGTAGGGCAACAAGCGGTTGAGCGCGACGGCCAGGAGGATGCCGATAATCACGATCACGACGACCAGTTCGAGTAGGGAGAATCCACGGTTGCGGATCTGAGCGCTCATCATGCCCTCGCTGCGGCGACCATGTCCCACATCGGCAGGAAGACGCCGAGTGCCAGCACCAGAACGATCACGCCCACGGCGACAATGAGTATCGGTTCAAGTGCGGCGCTGAGATTTTCGAGGTCATAGTCGACCTCGCGTTCGTAATGGTCGGCGGCCTCGTTCATGAGTTCCGGCAGCGCACCTGTTTCTTCGCCCAATGTGAGCATTTGTAATACCAGCGGCGTGAACAGGTCGCTTTCTCTTGCCGTCTGCGACAGCGACTCGCCGCGCTCGATGCCGGTCCCGAGATCCGACATTTTTTCTCCGAGGTATTCATTACCGATAGCCGGGGCGACCGTGCGCAGCGTGTCATTCATCGGCAGACCCGCTTCGAGCGAAATCGTCAGCGAGCGCAGGATGCGCGACAGCGCCGCATTACGCACGATGATGCCTGTTACCGGGATACGCAGCTTGAGCCGGTCCCAATTGAAGCGACCGGCTTCCGTTCTTAAGTAGAAGATGAACGATGCGACGGCAGCGGCAATAAGAACCAGAACGATCGGCCAGCGATTGATGGCAAAGTCGGAGACGCCCATTATGATACGGGTTGGCAACGGTATGTTGTCGCCCAGCGCCCTGAAAATGGGCGCGAAATTCGGAATAACGAAAACAGTGATGATGGCTATTGCCACGGCAATGCCGATCATCACGATCAGTGGATAACGGACGGCCGATCGCACGCGGTTGCGAATCTCCTGATCGGCGCTCAGGTATTCGTGCATTCTGAGGAATGCCGTATCCAGGGTGCCCGTGGCTTCGCCGATTTCGATGATGCTCACGAACATGTGCGAGAAGATGTCCGGATGACGCTTCAGGGATCTTGCGAGGCCACGGCCAGATTCGAGGCTCGCGATCACATCGATCAACGCCGCTTTCAGCACCTCGTTGTGTGTGGTTTCCATCAGGCCGCTGAGACCGCGCAGCAGTGGTAGCCCGGTTCGCGTGATCGTGTGCATCTGACGGCAGAACAGGACCAGGTCCTTGGTGGTCGGGCGGCCGCCACCGAGGCGCCGCCACAGGTCCTCGACCGTAATGCTGGCGTGTACCGTCGCCTCGGTTATTTCGATCGGGGTAACGCCAAGGCCCACCAGGCGAGTGGCAACCGCATCGGTCGATGCCGCCTGTAAACTTCCATTGACGAGTGCGCCGTTCGCCGATCGTCCTTTGTAAAGGAACTCAGCCACGGCGCGCGCTGCCCTGGGACTCGTCCTGATTGTCAACTAGCTGTCCGGACAGACTGAGTTCGTCATCTTCGTCCAGGCCACCCGTTACCCGAATGACTTCCTCGATCGAGGTTATGCCCTCGATCGCGTACTCCATCGCACAGTGCGTCAGCGGCACGTAGCTTTTCTTCTTCGCAACCGCTTTATCGAACGCGGCAGCATCTTCCCGCTGAATTGCATCGGTCAGCTTATCGTCGATTTCCAGCAGCTCGTAGACACCGATACGACCGTTGTAGCCTGTCAGGTAGCAGTAGTTGCAGCCGCGTCCACGAACGAATTCCAGCCCTTTGGCGCGTTCTTTGCCGATCTCTGCAATCAACCACGCCTGCTGTCCGGCGGTCAGTTCGACCGTTTCCTGGCAACTCGTGCAAACGCGGCGCACCAGGCGTTGTGCGAGTACGCCGTTCAGGGCAGCTGCCATCAGGTAGCCGGGCGCGCCCATGTCCTGCAAACGACTGATCGTCGCGGCGGCGCTCACGGTATGCAGGGTCGAGAAGACCATGTGTCCGGTCATGGCGGCGCGCAGGCCGATATCCACGGTTTCCTTGTCGCGCATCTCGCCGACCAGGATGATGTCGGGATCCTGGCGCAACGCGGTCCGCAGGACCCGTGCGAAATCCAGCCCGATTCTCGGGTTGACCTGCACCTGGTTGATGCGCTCAAGGCGATACTCCACCGGGTCTTCGACAGTAATGATTTTTGTCGATGGATGGTTGACGCGGTTCAGCGCCGAATACAAGGTCGTCGTCTTGCCACTGCCGGTCGGTCCGGTCACAAGCACCATGCCGCCAGGCCTTTCGATCAGCGCGGCGAAGCGCCGCTGAATGTCCGCTGGCATACCCAGATTCGACAACGTCAGCAGGTTGGCGGAATGATCGAGCAAGCGCAGCACCAGCGATTCACCGTGCTGCACGGGCAGGGTCGAGATACGTACATCGAGAGTTTTCGTGTTAACGCGCACCGAGAATCGGCCATCCTGCGGCAGACGTTTCTCCGAAATATCCAGGCCGCTCATCAGTTTCAGTCGCGTGACCAGGGCGCTTGCAACTCCGCGACCATCAATCACCTGTTCCTGGAGCACGCCGTCCACGCGCTGGCGGATGCGCAGCAGCGACTCCTCGGGTTCGATATGAATATCCGAGGCTTTGACCTGGACCGCATCCTTGAACATGGATTGCAGCAGCTTGATGACCGGCGCGTCATCGGCATCGTCATCGGTCGACAGGTGCTCGATATCGATCTCGCCTTCACCGAGATCCTGTTTTACTTCGGCGGCCAGCGCTTCGATCTCGTCGGTGCGCCGGTAGACCACGTCGATCGTCCGCAAGAGTTGCGATTCCGGAACCAGTGCCAGGCGCACGGGTTTTTTCAAACGTCGGCTTATTTCGTCATAAGCGAACAGGTCGGTCGGGTCGGCCATGCCGACCAGCAGGCTGTCTTTATCGGATTTGAGCACCAGCGCCCGGTAGCGGCGTGCGTGTACCTCCCCGAGCAGCTTTACCGTGTCCTCTTTGAGATCCATGCCGCTGAGATCGAGGTATTCAATCTTCAGCTGCTTGGCCAGGAACTTGTTCATTTCCGGCTCGGTAATCGCGCCGATTGTCGTCAGTGCCCGTCCAAGCCTCTGGCCGCTCTTCTTCTGGTGCGTGAGTGCCTCATCAAGCTGATCAAGAGTGATGACACCGGCTTCCACGAGCAGGTCTCCAAGACGAACCTTCTTCGGTCGGGATGTTGCTACGCGTAATCTGGATGTCGACTTGAGCATACGCTGTCCCGTCTACTGCCTGCGCATGCGTTGCAGTGACTCGTTGGCCATCGTTGACCAGACCCGGTCGTCGTCTACAACGATCGGCTTCAGCAGGATAACCAGCTCTGTCTTCTGTTCGATTTCGCGAGAGCTCTTGAACAGTTTGCCGATTCCGGGAATCCGGCTGAGCCCCGGTGTCGCAAAGCCTTCCGATCGCTTCGAATTTCTCATCAGTCCACCGATCACGATGATCTGGCCGCTGCGTGCTTTGACGATGCTGTCGGACTCGCGAATTTCACTGAACGCCAGCGGCAGCGTGTCGGATTCACCCGAAACGGTGACCACTTTTTGCTGATCCGTCACTTCGCTGACTGTCGGGTGGATGTGCAGAATGATTTCGCCACTGGCGCTGATCTGCGGCGTTACGTCGAGCGCGATGCCGGAGAAGAAAGGCGTGAGCTGAACGTTGCGACTCGTCGCCGAAGAGGTACCCGTGACGGTATTGCTGGCAATGTCGGTGACGAAAAACTCGTCGGTACCGGCCTTGATTACGGCTTTCTGATTGTTCAGGGTTGAAACTCGCGGGCTGGACAAGACACGCGTGTCGCCCTGTGATTCCAGCAGCTCGATAAACGAATTGAAGTCACCGATGTCGAATGCCATCGTGAATGCGCCGCCAAGCGTGGAGTTTATGAAGCCGGTTGTCGCTGTCCCCGGGGAGACGGTGACCGGCGCGCCGCCGATCGTGTCCGGGCTAACCGGGAATCCGCCAGGAGGCGCCAGTTGACCAACAGTATAGGTATCGCCGCTGCTGTTCTGTGCAACGGACACCCAGTTGATGCCGGCCTGGAAGCCGTCGCTAAGCTGTACTTCGATGATCTTGGCTTCAATGATCACCTGTCGCTGGGCGATTGCCTGGATCGTGTTCAGATAGTCTTCGACATCACGCAGCTGCTGCGGCATGGCGCGGACTACGATCACGCCGGTCTGTGCATTGACGACGACAGGCTGGTCCTCGTGGTCGCCGATGATGGCTTCCAGCGTTGAACGCAATTCGGCCCAGAAATCGGCCTGGTAGTTGGTCTCGATGCGTGAGCCGCTGAGTTGCTGAGCGTTGCCCTGTGATGAATCCGAAAATGCAGAGGAATAAGCGTCCTGGCCGGACTGCATCGAGCCGCTGCGATTTCCATCCGATCTTGATTCGCTGACCTGCCCGGAACTGACGCGCGTGCTGGAGATGCCCGAACGCTGCAGATTGAGGTAGTCAATCTGAAAAATTCGACTCTGCAGGGTAGCCGGCAGCACGACAAAACCGGTGCGGTTTTCCCGGTAGGCATAGCCGTAGATCTCACTGATGACATCGAGAACTTCCGAGACGGTCACGCTTTTCATTGACAGAGAAACGTTTCCGGAGACGTCCGGATGCACAACCATGTTGTACGGGGTGCCTTCCACAAGCGCCATAAAGAACGCTTTGGCCGGCGTCTCATCCGTGTTCACGTCGAAGCGATCTTCACTTTCCGACAGGCTCGGCAACTCGCGCTCAGCGGCTGGTGCACTTGCTGCTGCGGCTTCGGCCGGTGCTTCGTAGGGGAGGCTGGCCTCGTTCAGAGCGTCATCAATGACGGATTGCGTCTCCTCGCCACGCAGCATGGGCGTTGCACATCCCGCGAGGAATGCTGCTGCCGTGAATCCCGTAATCATTTTCCTGATCATTGGTCTATTGCTCCGATTTTCATTACTTGCGTAATCCGGCCGGCAAGAGCCGGGTAGTGAGCTCTTTGCCATTCAGATTGAGTCGTAAAGCATCTTTGTTAATCTCGACCACGATCGCGCCGTTGATCGAGTCTCCTTCGGTGACGCGTTGTCCGTTCAAAATGGCAACGCGGCGTGTCTTGGAAACAAAAATGGCCGATACATTGAACGCCGTGGTCCTGCTGCCAGGCGACGCAACCGACTGCGGGGAATAGGGCCGCGTTGGGTCACGATCCGGCTCGGCGTCGGCTGTTGTCACAAAGCCAAGAAGCAGTGCGGTCGTAACGGTGAGCATTAGTAAGCAGTTACGCACCGATCCACTCCTCGTCGAGGCTGAGTGTGCTGACTTCGAGTCGGACCCGGTTCCGCGGGTATTCGAGGACCTCGAGTTCGAGGACCTGCCAGTAGAAACGCCACGGCAGGTTTTCAATTTCCTGCAAATAGTCGAGGCAAGCCTGGTAGCTGCCTTCGAACTCGATCTCGAGACCATGTTTGTAGAACGTCGCGGTACGAGAGTCGGCCGACGCCGACAACGACTCGGGGCTGAGGTTACGTATGCGGATCAGCCTTAGCTTCGATTGCTCTTTGAGTACACCTTCCATGACGCGTGCCATTTCCGCCGGGTCGATCAGTTCGGAGGCGTAGTCACCAAGGCTTTCGTTTATTGCATCGATGCGACGTTGAACCCGCGTGAAACGATCCTGGTATTCGGTGCCGGAGCCCGAGATTTGCAGCACCTGGTCTTCGAGGCTTCGATTGGCAGTTTCTATACGTGCCTGCAACGACTCGATTTCAGTACGGCTGCTTGCCGCGCGCTGCGTCAGCGGTTCCATGAAGCCCAGGTACCACACCGAACCGAACAACATTAATACCGTTGAAAACACGAGCAGACGTTCTCGCAAGCTCAGCTTGTCAACACTCGCCCGCAGCGAAGTCAGTTTTGTAGTCATCTGTGATTGTAGTGTCATTGCGAATTGACCAGGCTGGCGATCAGTTCTGCTTCGCTATCAACCGAGAAGGTCACGATGTTGCTGCCGGGTTCTTCGGCGCCATTGATCTGAAACTGGTTAAACCGCTGCTCCGCAAAGGGCGGTTCATCGGCGAGATTTTGCAGATAGACCGGCACCAGCGCGCCGCGCAGCGCTTTTCCTTCCAGTCGGGTCCTGTCGCCCAGGGCGGACAGGTTGATATGCGTCAGCCACAGGCCGTCCATGTTCTGCCGGGCCAGCGACCTCAGGTAACGTGAGAAGCCTTTGGTGTCGCCCAGCGTTGATCCCTGCAGCAGGCTGAGTACAAGCTGTTTCTCTTCGAGTGAGCGCGCCGCATCATCCAGGCGCTCTGACCAGGTCCTCTCGCCACCAACGTTTGCAATGATCGGCCGGATCTTCACAAGTCGTTCGACGGCGGCGGTTTCCTGCCTTGCTACGATCTGCGACTCACTCTCGATGCTGCCCACTTTCTGCACGGCGAACGCGTAGCTCAGGAGCATGGCGAATACGACAACGGCGCAGGCCTTGAGCAGCGTCATGGCAGAGAAGATCTGTTCCTCGCTGCGGAATTCGGCCTGGTAGAAGTTAATCTGCTGATACATCGTGTTCGGTCCTATGCCGCCTGCGGCTCAGTTCTGAGCGCTGCGCCGATCGCCAGCAGGCAATCCGACTGTTCGGCCGTCGACATCGTCGTTTTGGTTTCGAACATTCCATTCAGATCGAGGCTGCTAATCGTCAAGCCGAGTTCCTCGTGCAAGGAATCCGCCAAACCACCGATGTTCGAGCCGGGAGCCAGTACAAGTTCTGTTACAGGGCGGTAGTCGAAATGACTTTCGTAGTAGTCCAGCGATCTTTGCGTTTCCAGCACGATCTTGGAAACCAGCTCCGTTCGTGCGAAATCGTCTCCCGCAACCGCATCCATCCCTGCAAGGCCTTTTTCGATTTGCCGGATCAGGTACAGCACGCCCTGTCGCGTGACGGTGAGGGTTCCGTGATTTTCGCGCAAAATGTAGAAAGGCGACACCGTCTGCATCCTGCGGCAGCAGTGTCGCAATGTTGCGTGTACACAGTTCCGGTATGTCGATGACATCGAGCGACAATCCCGCGTCATGGAGCAACTCGATATGTTCCTGAACGCTGCTTCGCCGCGTGGCCACGGCATAGACCATGGATTTATCTTTATTCGTCGACAGTTCCGGCATTTCGAACAATTCAACGACGGCTTCGTCGACCGGAAAATCGAGAAGGTCCTTTATTTGCCAGCGAATGGCCGACTTGACCTCGTTGGCCGGCACGTCGGGAACCTTGACCAGGACCAAGCTGATAACTGCCGTTCGGCAGCACTGATGTGAGCTGTGTGCGCCCGAGCCGGATTCCATTGGCTTGCTGCTCCAGTCGATGCGGCCAGTTGTCGTCGTTCGCGCGCCTGTCGACCGCTGCGGTGGCGAGTCGCAATGCCCCGTCCGCCTGGCGCTGTACGTGAGCAAGCGCGACACGCGCGTCGTCGATCGACAGCCCGCAATGGCCGCCGCTCGCAACGACTTTTTTAAACCCCTGCCACATGCTTCGGGCCCTGTGAGTTATTTAACAGAATGCGGCAATATTATGGAGACTCATGCCCGGAAGCCGTGAGGGGAGTCACATTTCGGGGTTTAGCCCCATCGTTGCTGGGCTCTGGCGCTTGGGCAGCGCGTTTCGGATGGCAACAAGCGCTCAAGACCCGCACATTGGGCCGACTGGACAGGACGGGCCATCGGAACTCCTTATATGTGCGGATCGAACCATCTTCGGGGGAGAGCGAGAAAAGACGACTTGCACACATGAATTAGTGGGCAAACGCTGACTATACTTTCGCTGCGAAACAGCATTGGCCTTGGAAAACGCATCGGGAACGACAGTATGGCGGCACACGACGATCCAACCTCGTTAAGCGAGTCGCTCGCCAGCAAGGCCACGATGCAGATCGCCGGGCTGCACAAGTTCGATGGGTTTTATACGCCGCTCGAGGAACGATTCGAGCGTATCAGCCGCCTCGGAAAACGAGCCATGGGTGTCAGGGCGGCCGGCGTCACGCTGATTGCGGACGATAAGCTGTGGTTTAAATCTATTGTGGGTTGGCGCGTCAGCGAGCTGCTCGCTCAAAGACAGTCTCGAGCAGTCGATGATCGACAGCGGAGAACCGCTTATTGTGCTGGATACGCTGACGGATACGCGATTCGCAAAATCGCCCCTGGTGACCGGCGGCCCCAAGTTTCGTTTCTATGCGGGTTACCCGATACGCGACGCAACCCGCAAAGTCATAGGCACTTTTTGTGCTTTCGATACACAGCCCAAGGCGGCCGACGAGTCGCTCTTCGAAACTCTGTCAGACCTCGGACACCTTGCCGAACGTGAGTTGCTGACCACGGACCTATGGGATGCGCAGAGCCAGCTGGTACGCAAACTGGGTTCTGCCCGACGCCAGGCGCTCCTCGATACGCTGACCCGGGTCTGGAATCGCAGAGGCGGCGTAGAGCTGCTCGACTCTTTGCTCGAGGAATCCGTAACCAGCGGCGAACGAATTGCGGTTTGCATGATTGACATCGACCTTTTCAAGGAAATAAACGATAAGTACGGACATCCGGTTGGTGATCAGGCACTGAGAAAAATTGCTGCCGGCATTGTTGCGTCAGTACGTCCCGACGATATAGTGTCGCGGTACGGCGGCGATGAATTCCTCTTGATATTGCGTGATGCAGCGCCCGATCTTTGCAGGTCGGTTGCCGAACGTATCAGTGCCAATATGGAGAAAACGCGCCTGCGAACCCGGCAGGGCAGCGTGTCTGTGACACTTAGCATTGGCATGGCAGTCTCTGCTGCCGGCAAGCCGATGACGGCCAAGCAGATCATCGACCAGGCCGATCAGGCCTTGTACCACAAGAAGCAGAGCGGGCGTGCCGGGGCGACCCTGTATCCGGACGACATTCGTTAGCAGTGGTGCGTTAATGGGGTCGAACCGAGGTTTTCGGTAACTGGGATCCCCGGCGGATACTTCTGTTTCATGCGGCCTACGTGGTTACAATAAGAAACTTTTTTCGACACCGATCTCCATTTTACTATGATAAATACTGACGTCGTCATTGTCGGAGCAGGTCCCTGCGGCTTGTTCCAGGTCTTTGAATTGGGTCTTCTAGGCATAAAAGCGGAGGTTGTCGACTCGATTCGCCAGCCCGGCGGTCAGTGCACGGAGCTGTATCCCGACAAACCGATCTACGACATCCCCGCGATCCCGATTTGCACAGGTGAGGAGCTGACACAGGCGCTCCTCAAGCAAATCGAACCGTTCGACTGCGGCATGCACCTGGGGGAAGAGGTCACCACTGTCGAACGGCAGGACGACGGCAGCTTTGTTGTCGGTACCAGCGCGGGCAAGCAGTTTCACGCCAAGGCCGTGGTAATCGCCGGTGGCGTCGGATCGTTCCAGCCCCGGCCCATGAGAGCGACAGGCATCGAGAACTATGACGGAACGTCGTTGCACTATCACGTCAAGAACCCTGCGATTTTTGCGGACAAGAAGCTCGTGATATTCGGTGGCGGCGACTCGGCGCTGGACTGGGTGCTTGAGCTTCACGGCAAAGCCAAACACATAACGCTGGTGCATCGCCGCGATGAGTACCGTGCTGTCGATGCGTCAGTAAACAAGATGCGTGCGTTGGCGGAAAAAGGCGAGATCGATGTCTACGAGAATTCGAAGGTTGAGGAATTCATCGGTAACGACGGCGAACTCAAGGCGGTCAGGATTAAGAACAAAGAAGGGGAGTCGACGGAGATTCCTGCCGACCACGTCCTGGTCTTTTTTGGCCTGGCGCCGAAGCTCGGGCCGATTGCCGAATGGGGCCTCGATATGAACCGCAAGACGATCAACGTCAGTACGGAAACGTTCGAAACAAACGAGCCAGGAATTTACGCGGTTGGTGACATTAATTACTACCCTGGCAAGAAGAAACTGATTTTGTGTGGTTTTCACGAAGCGGCGCTGGCCGCATTTGCGATCAAGCAGCGCATTGAACCCGGCAAGAAAGTGCACGTGCAGTACACGACGACGAGCCCCATCATGCATGAGCGCCTCGGCCTGGACGAATAACCAATTGGGGACATTCTCAATTTAGTGTATTAACGCATTAAATTGAGAATGTCCCCAAACCGGGCGATTTCACGGGTCGCGGCTCGCATCGGTTTTTGCCCAGTATCAGTTGATGCCACGAACAGCCCGAGCAATGGTCGGTGGACTCTGTTATCACGTAATCAATCGTGGCAACGGGCGAGCCACTGTCTATCACGAACCGCGTGACTACACGGCATTCCTGACGCTCATGACACTTGCGTCGGAACGCATACCCATGCGCATACTCGCGTATTGCTTGATGCCGAATCATTTTCACCTGGTACTCTGGTCCCTTAGCGATGGTGATATTAGTCGGTGGATGCACTGGCTGTTGACTTCGCACGCGAAGAGGCACCATCGAATTAAGGGCACTTCGGGGAGAATCTGGCAAGGGCGGTTCAAAGCCTTTCCCATCCAGCAGGACCGGCACCTTCTGACAGTTATTCGATACGTCGAAAGAAATCCGCTAAGGGCCAATCTCGTGCAAAGTGCCGCCGATTGGGCGTGGTCGAGCTTGAGCCGGGATCAGGCCGCCACTGTTGCTGCATTGCGGAGTGAGTGGCCGATCCCAAGACCGCGAAACTGGCTGGAGGTTGTCGATCAGCCGCGTTCCCAGTCAGAAACGGAAGCTTTGCGGCAGTGCACACTCAAAAGCACCCCATTTGGTTCCGACACCTGGGTTCGATCCACAGCCGAGCAATTGGGTTTGCACAGCAGTCTCCGAGAAAAGGGACGACCAAAACGGGGACATTCTTAATTTAACGTATTAGTACGTTAAATTAAGAATGTCCCCAGTTATTGGTAAGGCCAGCGCGGGGATAACCGTGTAATCTTCTGGCCGTGACGAATCTGACTGAATTCTTTGGCGAAAAAAGCCCGCTGAAAGAACTGTTGCCCGGTTTCCAGCCGCGCGCCGGCCAGGCGTGGATGGCCGAAGCTGTGGCCGAAGCCATCGCGAATTCGGACAAACTCGTCGTCGAAGCGGGCACTGGCACGGGCAAGACCTTTGCGTACCTTCTTCCGGCGCTCCTGAGCGGCCGCAAAACCATCATCAGCACGGGCACAAAAGCGCTGCAGGATCAGCTGTATCACCGCGACCTGCCATTGATCAGCAAAGCCGTCGGCCGGCCCGTCACGACGGCACTGCTCAAAGGCCGCGCGAACTACCTGTGTCTGCATCGTCTCGATCAGGTGACCGAAGCCGCCACCGCGCTGGCTGATGACGTGAACCAGGTTCGCGAATGGCGTTACCGCACCGACAGCGGGGATCGCGCAGAGCTCATTGAAGTTGCCGAGAATTCTCCGGTCTGGCCGCTGGTGACGTCGACAGCAGAGAACTGTCTTGGCCAGAAGTGTCCCGAATACTCGAAGTGCCATGTCGTCAAAGCGCGGCGAGCTGCACAAGAGGCCGACCTGGTGGTGGTCAACCATCACCTGCTTCTTGCTGATCTCGCGATGAAAGAGGAAGGCTTTGTCGAGTTTCTGCCGGGCGCCGAGGCCATCATCATCGACGAAGCACACCAGATGCCGGACCTGGCCGTGCAATTCTTCGGTGTTTCGCTCGGCAGCCGAGAACTCGAGAGACTGGTCGACGAGGCGCGCGCCGCAACGTTGCCGTTGTCACAGCCCGATCTGAATCGCCGTATCGACAAGCTGCAGACGGCGGTGCGAGACCTGCGTGCATCGGCACCACGGAAAGAAGGGCGGCACGAGCTGAGCGAGGTGATGGCGGAAATCAGGGAGCCGCTCGACAACCTGGCCCATGCTATTCACGACGTGCAGGTTGCGGTCGTGGAGCTCGGCGGCACGACGGTCGATCTCGAGAAGATTCATGAGCAGCTTGCCGGCATCGCCGAACGGCTTGCCGTTCTATCGAGCGACGACGCGTGGGACGGCTTGCGCTGGCTCGAGATCAACCCGCGCAGCTTGCGATTGAACCTGACTCCGCTCGATGTCTCGACGAAACTCAACGGGATCATCGACAACGGTTTTCAGGCCTGGATATTTACCTCGGCCACGCTCGCCGTGGGCGAGGACTTTTCGCACTTTGGATCGCGCATGGGACTGGCCGGCGTCACAGGCCTGACGTTTCCGAGTCCCTACAGCCTGCAGCAAAATGGCCTCGTCTATTTGCCGCCGGACATGCCGCAGCCGTCGGATCCAGGCCATACAGACGCGATGCTCGAGGCGGTTACGCCATTACTCGACTTGACGACGGGAGGCATGTTTTGCCTGTTTACGAGCCACCGCGCATTGAACAACGCGAAAAAATGGTTCAAAAGCCATAAGTCGAGCCTGGGTGGGCGGCATCTACTGGCGCAGGGCGATGCGCCGCGTGACGATTTGCTGCGACGATTCCGCAAGCACGGTGACGCCGTTTTGCTGGGCACCGGCAGTTTCTGGGAAGGCGTCGATGTCCGGGGCCAGGCGCTGAGCGTTGTCGCGATCGACAAACTGCCGTTCGCATCACCCGCTGATCCGTTGATGATGGCAAGGCTCGAATTCATTCGTCGCGAGGGCGGCAACGGCTTCATGGACCACCAGCTGCCGCTCGCGGCACTGTCGCTTAAGCAGGGAGCCGGTCGCCTGCTGCGTGACGAGCAGGACTTCGGCGTTATCGTCTTGTGCGATCCGCGAGTTTCAACCAAGCGCTACGGCAAGATGTTCCTGCAGTGTCTCGAACCCATGTCCTCGACGTCCGCGCTCAATGAAGTATCGAGTTTTCTGGCGGCACACCAGCGTAAAGGTGCCGTGGCATGAAACTGCTGGCGATCGATACCTCGTCGGTAGCGTGTAGCGTTGCTCTGCATCTCGGTTCCAGCGTATTCGAACGGCACGAAGAAGAGCCGCGCGAGCACACGCGAATATTGACGCCGATGATACGAAGCGTGTTGCAGGAGGGGCGCGCAGAATTGGGCGACCTCGACGCGATCGTACTCGGCAACGGACCGGGTTCTTTTATCGGCATGCGCATTGCCGCGTCTGTCGCACAGGGATTGGCGCACGGCGCCGGCTTGAAAATTGTGCCCGTTTCGTCTCTCGCCGCCGTGGCGGCCCAGGTTTTTGCCGAGACCGATGCGAATGCCGTCATCGTCGCCCAGGACGCACACATGAACGAGGTCTACCTCGGTGCATACTATCGGGGCGATGCGAATTGCCCGGACCCGATTTTTCCAGAGCGTCTGCACGGCCAGGTGCCGATTGACGAACTGGACGCTGCCGATGCCCAAGGTCGGATTGCGGCGGGCTTTGGCTGGCAGCGTTATCCGCAGCTGACCGCCATGAACGAGGCATTGTTCGAGTCACGCTCGGAGATTCTGCACCCACGCGCGCGATACCTTTTGCCGCTGGGAGCGCTCGCGCTGCAAAATGGTGAGAGCGTCGATCCGCAGGACATCATCCCGGCCTATTTGCGTCACAAAGTGGCCGAGAAACCTTCGTCAGCCAGGCCGTAACAGTCCTGTAATATACTGCTGTTGAAATGCGTCGGTTGCATCAGGAACCTGTCCCCGAGAGGCTGTCCATAGACCAGCATGGCCGCACACAAGATACTCATTGTCGAAGACGAACAAGCGATTCGAGAGATGATTGCATTTCATCTGTCGCGGGCCGGCTACGAGACGCTGGAAGCGGCCGACTGTAGTGTTGCGCGACAATTGCTGGCGGACGAACGGCCGGATCTCGCCCTGATCGACTGGATGTTGCCGGATATCAGCGGCCTGGAACTGACCCGGATGCTGAAGCGCGACAAGGACTACGAGGATCTCGCAATTATCATGTTGACGGCGCGTGCCGAAGAGCGCGACAAGATTTCGGGACTGGACGGTGGTGCTGATGACTACATCACCAAGCCATTTTCCCCCCGTGAACTGCTCGCACGCATTCAGGCCGTATTGCGCAGGAGCGGCAACTCGGGCGACGAGGCCGTCAATGCCGGTGTGCTCGAACTGGACATGGCTGGACATCGCGCCCTTGCCTCGGGCAACGAAATCAAGCTCGGACCCACCGAGTTTCGTTTGCTGCAGTTCCTGATGACGCATCCGGACCGCGTTTATAGCCGGGCGCAACTCCTCGACCGTGTCTGGGGTGCCAATGTCTATGTAGAAGAACGTACTGTGGATGTGCATGTGCGACGTCTGCGCAAGGCGCTGACACCAGGAAGTGCCGATGACTACATCCAGACAGTGCGGGGTGCAGGCTATCGATTCTCAACGCGCGAAAACTCGAGTATTTAGCCGGTGTCCGTTGCTTCACGAAAGTTCCTGATCGGATTGGTACTACTGCTCGGGGCCGGGGCGGGAATTGGCTGGATTTACGGTCACGCGGACTGGGGCTTGCTGGCGGCTGCGCTGCTCGCATTGATCTGGCAGGTTCGGCAGTTATTGAGTTTCGAGCGCGCGCTTCGAACCGGCAATTTTGATGACTTCCGCCAGGGCGAAGGCATCTGGGAGCAGATCTTCTCGCGTTTTCGCTTCGAGCACGAACGGGCCGTGCGCCGCAAGCAAAATTACCGAACCTTGCTGCGTGAAATCCGAAAATCGACGAACGCAATGCCGGACGGCGCGGTGATACTCGATGCAAGCAACGAAATCGTCGTCTGTAATCGAGCCGCGAAAGAGCTTGGCGGGTATCAAGCGCAAGAAGGACCGCGGTCAGCGCATCGATAATATCCTGCGCGATCCTGCGCTGGCGAAACTGCTGCATTCGAATGACTACACGTCAACAATTGAGATGATGTCACCGGTCAGGGACGGCGACTGGCTGAATTGCCGCGTCGTGCCGTACGGGGCGGATCAGAAGCTTCTCTTGCTGCGGGACGTTACCGAGCGCATGCGCCTTGCGAAAATGCGTCGCGATTTTGTCGCAAACGCCTCGCATGAATTGCGCTCGCCGCTGACCGTAATCAGCGGTTACCTCGATGCAATTGCAGATGATGGCGACATTCCTGAGACCTGGCAGAAGCCGGTCGTGCAAATGCGGGGCCAGGCAGCTCGCATGCGGCAGATTTTGGGCGAGATGCTTGAATTGTCGCGGCTCGAGAGTGCGGGACCTCTGCAGTCCGACGAGCCGTTCGACGTGCTGGCCCTTCTCGAGACGTCGCGAGAGGCGCTGGAGGGTCATGCCAACGCCGCAGGCATGACAATCAACGCGGAATCCGCGGCCCACCTGCGCGGGAATATTGCCGAAATCGAGACTGTGATAGTCAACCTGTTGTCTAACGCGATTCGTCATACGCCGTCCGATGGCGAGATCACGATGACCTGGCGCAGCGGAGAAGACGGTGCTGACCTTATCGTCTCGGATACTGGCGAAGGTATCGATCCTGAGTACATCCCGCGCCTGACTGAGCGTTTCTTTCGCGTTGATCGAGGACGCAGTCGCGAGGATGGTGGCATCGGGCTTGGCCTCGCAATTGTCAAGCACGTGCTGGCACGCCACGACGCGGAATTGATCGTGACGAGCGAAGCCGGTGTTGGCAGCGAATTCCGCTGCCATTTCCCTCCCGAGCGGGTCGTCGTGACACCGGCAATTCCACTGTCATAAAACTGCAATATTTCTGTCACATGATCGACATCAAGCGTCGCTAATGTGCCGCTGACTTCTTCATCATGTGTCGGAAATATGGCGGTCGCCTCGTGGCGTCCAAAAAGGGAAAAAAATGAAATCTTTGTCTGTATTGACCTCGGCAACTGTCGCCCTTCTGCTCACGGCAGCCCCTGCAAACGCGCAGGACGAAAGCTGGGTTGACCGCATCAAATTCAAGGGCGACGTTCGCCTCCGCCATGAACGCATCGACGAAGATGGCGAAGAGGATCGCGCTCGCATGCGTTTCCGTACGCGCTTTGGTTTATCAGCGAAAGTGAGCGACGACGTCAAGTTCGTCTTCCAGCTTGCAACTGGCGGCGACAGCCCGGTATCGACCAACCAGTCGTTTGACGATGGATTTTCGACCAAGGATATCGGCGTCGATCTCGCTTACGTGGACTGGAAGATCAATGACAATCTGAATTTCTATGGCGGCAAGATGAAGAACCCACTGTACAAAGCCGGTGGCGTTCCGCTGATCTGGGATGGTGACCTGAACCCCGAAGGTTTCGCCGTGAAGTACACATCCGGCAACTTCTTCGGCACCGCCGGTGGTTTCTCGGCCGAGGAACGCAGCAGCAGCGACGACTCGCTCCTGTACGTCGTGCAGGCCGGAATGAAGTTTCCATTGGGTGACGGTGCAAGCCTTACGGCGGGCGTTGGCTATTTTGCTTACACGGATACTATTGGCAACGAACCGTTCTACGACGGCAGTGCGAACGGCAACTCGGTCGATCTCAACGGTGACTACATCTACGACTACAAGAACACGGAGCTGTTCGCGGAGCTCAGCACCAAGGTCGGCGACTGGCCACTCAAAGTTTACGCCCACGCGACGCAGAACAGCGAAGCGCCCACGGAAGACACCGGATTCGCGGTTGGCGCAAAGCTTGGTTCCGCCAAGAAAGACGGCGAGATGGAGTTCAGCTGGACGTACATGGACATTGAGGCCGATTCCGTTATTGGCACCTACGGTGACTCCGACTTCGGCGGCGGTGGCACCGATTCCGACGGCCATATGCTGAAAGCCAAGTACGCGGTTTCCAAGAAGATCTTCCTGGGCGGCACATTGTTCCTTAATAATGTCGATCGATTTCAGGGCATCGAACATGATTACAACCGGCTGCAGCTTGACGTAGAATTCAAGTTCGATTGACGGCAATCGGATGGGCCATGGAAGCTTCTGAATTGAACGACCACATTTCACGCCGCTACAACAAAGATATAGAAGATCTTCGCAATAGCGTCCTGGCGATGGGCGGATTGGTGGAATCGCAGCTGTCGCAGGCCATCGCGGCTATCGTCAGTGGCGATAGCGAGCTCGGGCTGCAAGTCGCAAGAGATGACTACAAGGTCAATAATCTCGAGGTCGGTATCGACGAAGAGTGCGGCCGGATTCTCGCGACTCGTGCGCCCGCAGCCGGTGACTTGCGATTGATTGTTGCAATTATCAAGACCATCACCGACCTGGAACGCATCGGCGATGAAGCTGAGAAAATCGGTTTCCTGGCGTCCAAGCTGGCGGCTATGGACAGGCCATCCGATTCCTATCGGGAACTCAAGACGCTGGGCAACCATGTCTTGCACATGGTGCGTGATGCCATGAATGCATTTGCGCGGCTCGATGTGGTGGAAGCGCTGGAGACCGTGAAAGAAGATGAGCTTGTCGACGAAGAGTACGAGGCGATCACCCGTCAGTGCATTACCTTCATGATGGAGGATCCGCGCTCGATCAAGCGCGTCATGAATGTGACGTGGGCGGCTCGATCATTAGAGCGCATAGGCGATCACGCGAAAAATATCTGCGAATATGTCATCTATATGGCGCAGGGAAGGGATGTGCGCCATACTTTGAAATCCGACGCCTCTGACATCGGGACCGACTGACAACAGATGACATTGCCGAACAAGCGACTGCTTAACCTGGTCGGTTTTCTTGCCTGTGCCGGCATGATGGGCTTTGCGCTCTACGCCCAGTATGGATTGATGCTCGAGCCTTGCCCGCTGTGCGTTTTTCAACGCATCGCGACCATTTCGCTGGGTTTGGTTTTCCTGGTCGCGGCGCTGCACAAGCCGGGCCTGGTCGGTGCTCGCATCTACGCATTTTTGGTATTCCTGACGGCTGGCTTCGGAGTCGGCGTTGCCGGTTGGCATGTTTATCTCCAGAGCCTGCCCGCCGACCAGGTGCCGTCATGCGGTCCCGGCTTTGAATACATCATGGAGAACTTTGCGCTTTTCGACGCGCTCGGTTTAATTTTCAAAGGCTCAGGCGAATGTGCCGAAGTCCTGTGGCGCTTATTCGGCTTGTCGATGCCGACGTGGGTGATCATCGGGCTCGGTGGGCTCGGCGTTGCCGGCATCTGGAACAACCTCCGAAAAGCCTGATCCACCACCCACCACCAACGGATCCGCGTTGCTTTGGCGGCGTCGATCGAGGGCGTACCTGAGGCAAGCAGCCGACATGCTTTGTTGGCGGACTGTCTCGCTGCGCTCGCTTGATGTCTCGCCAACAAACATCTCGTCCACTTGCCCCACGCAGCACGCTTGATCAGCGGCGGGAGCGTGGGGATGTCTTGCGAAGCGACATCGCGTAAGCGCGAGCAAGCGAAGACATCCCGGCGCTCGACGCCGCGGTCAGAATGGTGAGAGGTCGATGGTGGGAGGAGGGTGGTGGGTGGTAGACGGCCGTTAGAGCAGCATCAACTCCATGATGCGCTTGTACATCCGCGTCAGCGTAACGACGTCCCCGGCTTTCACGTGTTCATCGATTTTGTGAATCGACGCATTAACGGGTCCGAGTTCGACGACATCGGCTCCGGCCGGTGAAATGAATCGGCCGTCCGACGTTCCGCCGCCCGTGGATAGCTGCGGTGCTTTGCCGGTTTCTTCGGCCACCGCTGCAGAGACCGCATCGATGAGCTTGCCCGGCTCGGTGAGGAAGGGTTCGCCTGATAGGTGCCAGTTCAGTTCATAGTCGATGTCGTGCGCCGCAAAGACACTTTCGACTTTCTCCTGCAGCGACTCATGTGTCCATTCAGTCGAGTAACGGAAGTTGAAGCGGGCGGATAGTTCGCCGGGCGTAACATTCGGCGCCCCAATGCCTGCTCGGACGTCGACAACCTGGAAACTGGTCGCCGGAAAATAGTCATTGCCGTTGTCCCATTCGATCTGGTGCAGTTCGGCCAGGACCGGGGCAAAGCGGCGAATCGGGTTATCGGACAGCTGCGGGTAGGCGACGTGACCTTGCACGCCACGGACGGTCAGCATGCCGCTTAACGAGCCGCGTCGTCCGATTCGCACTATGTCGCCAAGGTCTTTTTCGCTAGACGGTTCGCCAAGAACACACCAGTCGATGTGTTCGTCACGTTGTCGCAACGCTTCCATGACTTTGAGCGTGCCATCGCGTGCGCGTCCTTCTTCATCACTGGTTATCAACAGCGCGATGCTTCCGTCATGGTCCGGGTGTGCGGCCAGGAAATCCTCGAGCGCTACTATCATGGCGGCGAGGCCGCTCTTCATGTCGGCCGATCCGCGGCCATAGATGAGATCGCCAATAAAGGTCGGCTCGAATGGACCGCTGCTCCACGCGTCTTCGTCACCGGGAGGTACGACGTCGGTGTGGCCGGCAAAACACAGCACCGGCGCGGTCGAACCGCGCCGTGCCCACAGGTTTGTGACATCGTTGAATTGCAGCGTTTCGCAATCGAATCCGAGTCGGGTCAGACGCTCGGCCAGCACCAGCTGACAGCCGGCATCATCAGGCGTGACGGATGGGCGCCGGATCAGGTCGCACAAGAGGTCGATTACGGGCTCGGAGGACAGGTCAGTCATCACTTGTTAGAAATATTCTAAGTCTCAGAAAAATAACATAAAATTGTTCAAAAGGGTGCGCAATATTCGGCAGGCAATAGCCCGGGATTTGCAACAAATCGGTAACAATTCATCGCTAAGCTTTGCGCACGAATATAAATCAACTGGAGAACCCCCTTCGTGTGCATGCATCGCAATACTTTGACTCTTTCCTTTGTCGCCGTCTTCGGACTGACAATCTCCGCAGGAGCGCTGGCCCAATCAGGCCGGGACTACGTCTATATCGTCGGATCATCGACAGTCTATCCGTTTGCTACAGTTGTTGCCGAACGTTTCGGTCGCGGTAGTGAGTTCAAGACGCCGAAGGTGGAGTCGACTGGATCTGGCGGCGGCCTGAAATTATTCTGCGCAGGCGTCGGAGTCGACCATCCTGACGTAGCGAACTCGTCTCGAGCGATCAAAGCATCGGAAGTCGATAACTGTGCCAAGAACGGCGTCACGGATATCGTCGAAGTGAAAATCGGATATGACGGTATTGTCATTGCAAACGCGGTGGTCGGTCAGGCCGTCGATCTCAGTCGGGCCGACATCTTCATGGCCCTGGCGAAGGAAGTACCGGGGAATGTCGAAGGTGAGTTGGTCGAGAACCCATACAAGACCTGGGCTGATGTCAACCCGGCACTGCCAGCGAGCAATATCGAGGTCTTGGGACCACCGCCGACGTCCGGCACGCGCGACGCATTTGTAGAGCTGGCAATGGAGGGTGGTTGTAAGTCCGTGCCATGGATCAAGGCGCTCAAGAGCTCAGACAAGAATCGCTACAAGGCGATTTGTCATACGATTCGCGAGGACGGCGCATTTGTTGAGGCCGGCGAGAATGACAATCTGATCGTGCAGAAACTGGAAGCCAATCCGAATGCGTTCGGCATCTTCGGTTTCAGCTTCCTCGACCAAAACATGGAAAAAGTCAAAGGGGCCAAGGTCGACGGCGTAACGCCGACATTTGACGCAATCGCCGACGGCGACTACCCCGTGTCTCGCCCATTGTACTTTTATGCGAAAAAAGCCCACGTTGATGTCATTCCAGGTCTTCGCGGGTACCTTCGCGAATTCACGAGCGAACGGGCCTGGGGCGAAGAGGGCTATCTTTCGGATCGCGGTCTGATTCCGATGCCGGACGAGGAGCGAAGTGAAGTCGCTGCCACTGTGCGCGATTTGACGCCCCTGTCGGTGGCAAGCGAGTAGGCTGACTTGAAATCTCGACGCGTGCGGCGGTCCCCTGTGAATCGCCGCCGCTCGTTCACAATTGTGCGCAACAAGAATTCGTCAAAATGCAAAGCACAACCTTAATTCTGCTGCTCGTTTTCATGTCGGTCGCCGCGTTCTATCTTGGGCGCCGGCGCTCGCTGGCGACAGTGGGCGGGCCCGGGCACGGCACGGCACTGCATTCGCTACCAGGCTACTACGGCTACTACGTTGCAATTTGGTGCGCACTTCCCGCTCTGTTGATGTTGCTGATCTGGCTCATAATCGAGCCTCGATTGGTCACTGCGATGGTTGTCGATGGCTTGCCGGAGTCTTACCGGTTGCTGTCGGCCGGTGAGCTGAATCTGTTGGTCAACAACATCCAGAACCTCGCCGCAGGAGATGTAGTGAGTGTGGATGTCGATTCTGTGCTTCAGCAGGCCGCGGCATCATTTAATGACTACGTTGACAAGAGCCGAAAGTTGCTCGCCGTTCTTGCCATTGCAATTGCAGGTCTCGGCGGGGCCATAGCATGGCGCCGTATTCAGCCGGATCTGCGCGCGCGCAATCGCGTCGAAAGCGTCGTGCGCTGGTTTTTGATTGCCGCCTCGAGCATTGCAATTTTCACAACCATTGGGATCGTGTTGTCGGTTCTCTTCGAGGCGGTCAGGTTCTTCCAGAAAGTGCCAATCACGGAATTCCTTTTTGGATTGAACTGGAGCCCGCAGACAGCAATCCGGGCCGATCAGGTAGGGTCATCGGGGAGCTTTGGTGCCATTCCCTTGTTTACGGGCACGCTGCTCATCACGGGCATCGCAATGTTCGTCGCCGTACCGGTTGGCTTGATGACAGCAATTTATCTCGCCGAGTACTCAAGCACGCGAGTTCGCGGGATCGCCAAACCGCTGCTTGAAGTTCTCGCCGGTATTCCGACTGTCGTTTACGGCTTTTTTGCGGCGCTCACGGTTGCGCCCTGGATTCGACGTACGGGGGAGTCCTTTGGCCTGGAGGTGGCGTCAGAAAGTGCGCTGGCCGCTGGCCTCGTGATGGGCATTATGATCATTCCCCTGGTGTCCTCGCTCTCGGACGATGCGATCAATGCCGTGCCCACTTCGATGCGTGACGGCGCACTCGGGTTGGGATCAACGCGCTCCGAGACCATGATCAAAGTAATTTTGCCGTCCGCATTGCCCGGCATCGTTGGCGGCATTCTGCTGGCCGTTTCGCGGGCGATCGGCGAGACGATGATTGTCGTAATGGCGGCAGGTCTGTCAGCGAACCTGACGGCCAATCCGCTTGAGGCCGTGACGACCGTAACCGTTCAGATCGTGACGCTGCTGGTCGGTGATCAGGAATTCGATAGCGCCAAGACGCTTGCTGCGTTTGCGCTCGGGCTGATGCTATTTGTCGTAACCCTGTGCCTCAATGTGGTGGGCCTGACCGTTGTGCGCAAATACCGCGAACAATACGACTAGGTGATATGGCTTGACGATTAAGCTAACAACTCGCGAAAAGGTCGAAGCCGGCCTGGCACGCCGTCATCGCAAAGAATACCTGTTCCGGGTTATTGGCATGCTTGCGACCGCTGTGGGCGTTATGTTTCTTGCGGTCTTTTTCGCAACGTTGATCGTCAAAGGATCAACCGCATTCAGCCAGACGTTCGTGCAGCTCGACGTCATGCTCGAGACGGACGTTATTGCGCCGGGCGGAGAGCTTGACCTCGAGTACGCGGACTTCGACGGACTTGTTCGCGACGCACTGCGCGAGCAGTTTCCCGATGTTGCCAGCCGCGGTGATCGGCGTCAGCTTTACCGTCTTGTAAGTGTAGGTGCGGCTTACCAGTTGCGGGATCTTGTAACACAGCAACCTGAACTCATAGGCACGACCCAGACACTCTGGGTGCCGGCGTCGTCCGACGTCGATATGCTGATGAAGGGAAATATTGATGCCAACATTGACGAGGCGTTACGCACATTGTCCGACAAACAGATTGCATGGGTAACCTTGCTGCAAGAACGCGGGCGGGTGGAATCCCGATTCAACGTCGCACTGTTCACGAACGGTGACTCTCGCGAGCCCGAACTGGCGGGTATCAGAGGCGCGATCGCTGGCTCCTTCTACATGCTTCTCGTCACGATCACGCTGTCGTTCCCGATAGGTGTAGCCGCTGCTATTTACCTCGAGGAGTTCGCACCCCGAAGTCGCTTGTCAGACCTGATTGAAGTCAATATCAACAATCTCGCTGCCGTCCCATCGATCGTATTTGGATTGCTCGGACTCGCCGTATTCATCAACTGGATGGCATTGCCGCGCTCGGCGCCACTCGTCGGTGGACTCGTGCTAACGCTCTTGACGCTTCCTGTCATCATCATTGCATCCAGGGCGGCGATCCAGGCCGTGCCGCCATCGATTCGTGAGGCGGCGTTGGGCCTCGGCGCGTCCAAAATGCAGGTCGTTTTTCATCATGTATTGCCGCTGGCAATGCCCGGCATGCTGACCGGCGCGATTATCGGCATGAGCCGCGCGCTCGGCGAATCGGCGCCACTTCTCATGATCGGCATGGTTGCGTTCATTGTTGACGTGCCCGGCAGCTTCACGGATCCCGCTACAGCGTTGCCCGTGCAAATTTATCTGTGGGCGGATAGCCCGGAACGCGCCTTCGCTGAGCGCACATCGGCTGCAATCATCGTTTTGCTGGGTTTTCTTCTGCTGATGAACCTTGCTGCCGTAATAATGAGAAAACGCATGGAGCGCAAATGGTAGGCGCAGCGTTTGAGCTGTGAGGAAACCTGTATGACAATGACCGCTATGACTGAATCGATAACCGACAATCCGCTACCGCAAGTGCCTGTTCCGAACGACGGTGCGCGCGGTGAT
>CAWJCA010000024.1:0-31610 GCA_963841165.1 uncultured Gammaproteobacteria bacterium
TTGGTAGCGGGGGCAGGATTTGAACCTGCGACCTTCGGGTTATGAGCCCGACGAGCTGCCAGACTGCTCCACCCCGCATCGGCAGGAACGGGATACTACGCACAAGCCCTAAGGTTTACAACCCTATCCGAGTATCTCGATACACAGCGCCATCAGCCAGCCCGGAACGATGCCAAGCGCCAGGACCGCGAGGGAATTCAGGCTCAGCACAAAACGTGTATCTGTGCTTGCCTGCAGCACCGACTGGTCCTCTGCCGGCTCGAAATACATGTACCAGACGACCTTAAGGTAGTAGAAGGCGCCGACCACCGAGGCCAGCACCATCAGCACCGCCAGTCCCGGATAGCCTGACGCCAAAACCGCGCTAATGACATTCAGCTTGCCGAAGAAGCCGACAAACGGCGGCACGCCGGCCATGCTGAACATCAGGAACATCATCATAAGGGCGACCCACGGGCTGCGCGCATTGAGCCCTTTGAAATCGACCAGATTGTCCGCCTCATACCCTCGGCGGCTCATAACGATAATCACACCGAAAGCGCCGGCGGCGGCAACCACGTAGGTCAGCGTATAAAACAGCGCGGAGGCATAGCCATCCCCGGTACCGCAAAACACGCCCAGCAGAATAAAGCCGACATGACCGATCGTAGAGTAGCCGAGCAGTCGTTTGATATTTGTCTGAACGATCGCAACCAGGTTACCCACTAGAAGCGACAGAACAGCAACCACCATGATCATGGAAGACCAGGTCTCATGTAAGCCGCCCAGACCATCGACTAGAATGCGTAATGTCAGTGCCAAGGCCGCGAGTTTCGGGGCGGATGCGAGATACAAGGTCACCGGCGTACGAGCTCCCTGGTAAACGTCAGGCAACCACATGTGAAATGGCACGGCACCAAACTTGAACGCGATTCCGACAATCAGGAACGTTAAACCAAACCAGAGCGGCAGATTATTCAGCGATGGGTCCGCCGAAATAGCCGCCGCGATTTCGTGAAACTGCAATGAGCCCGTAATCCCATAGACCCAGGAGATACCGTATAGCAGACAGCCGGAGGCAATTGCACCCAGCACAAAGTACTTCATGGCGGACTCGGCGGCCGTAACGTTGTTTCGGTCAATGGCGACCAAGGCATACAGGGAAAGCGCGAGCGTCTCGAGACCCAGATACATCGTCAGCAAACTGTTCGCCGACGTCATGATCATCATGCCGAGCAATCCGAACAACCCGAGCAAGTAAAACTCGCCTTTGTGCAGGTCATTGGCACGCAAATAATCGCGCGCATAGAAGAACGACACCCCGACGAACAACACAATGGACAGTTTCAGTATTTGTGACAGCGGATCGCTGACGTAGCTGCCATAGAACAACACGATGCGGCCATCCGGCACGGTCGCGTAGATGACGCCAGCGGTAATTATGAGCGCGAAAATGCTCAGCCAGAAGGTATAGACGCGATGCTCATTGTCGACGAACAGATCCGCAACGAGCACCGCGCAGATCAGCACTAGCAGTGTCATCTCCGGAGCGGCTGAAATTAAATCCATATAGTTCATAAATAGACCTGTCAGAGCTTCGGCTGCGCGACTTGTTCAATCAGTAATTCGACCGACGTGTTCATCATGTCGACCAGCGGTGCCGGCCACAAACCTACCAGCAATACGCTGATTGCGAGCACGGCCAGCACAATGAATTCTCTCGCGTTCAGATCCTGCAACTTCGCCACGTTGTCATTGGCCACTTCACCATAGATCACCCTTTTCACCATCCAGAGGGTGTAAGCCGCACCCAGGACCAGGGTGCTTGCCGCCAGGAATGCGAACCAGAAGTTGGCTTTGAAGCTCGCGATGATCACCATGAACTCACCGACAAAACCCGAGGTACCGGGCAGACCGGCGTTCGCCATTGAAAACAGCACCATGAAGGCCGCGAATACCGGCATCGTGTTTGCGACACCACCGTAGTCGGCGATCTGACGGCTGTGAACGCGGTCATACAGGACGCCGACGCAGAGGAACATCGCGCCCGAGATCAGCCCGTGCGAAATCATCTGCACCATCGCACCGGTCATGCCGAGACCCGCGCCTGTCTCCGCCGCGATATGCCAAAACAGGAACATGCCGAGCGTGACAAAACCCATGTGCGCAATCGATGAATAGGCAATCAGCTTCTTCATGTCTTTTTGCATCAGCGCGACAAAGCCGATGTAGACCACGGCGATCAACGACAGCGCGATCATCATTCCGGAAAAATAGGCGCTGCCATCAGGAACGATAGGGAGCGACAAGCGCACGAAACCATAGCCACCCATCTTCAGCATGATGGCCGCCAGGATCACGGAGCCACCAGTCGGGGCCTCGACGTGCGCGTCCGGCAACCATGTGTGCACCGGCCACATCGGCACCTTGACCGCGAACGCCAACAGGAAAGCAATGAAGATTACCTGCTGGACCGGCAGACTCAGGGGTACATTCATGAAGCCGAACAGGTCGAAGCTGCCGGTTTGCAGATACAGGTAGATGAACGCTACCAGCATCAGTACCGAGCCAAGGAACGTGTAGAGGAAGAACTTCAGCGTCGCATAAACCCGCCGCTCGCCGCCCCAGATGCCGATGATCAGGAACATCGGAATCAGCATGGCCTCCCAGAACACGTAGAACAGCAGCCCGTCAAGCGCAGAGAAGACGCCGATCATCAGGCCTTCCAGGATCAGGAATGCCGCAAAGTACTGTGCAGGACGCGTCTTGATCGAATCCCAGCCCGCGATAACAACCAGCGGCGTGATAAACGTAGTTAGCAAGATCAGGGGCGCCGACAGACCGTCAACGCCCAGGTAGTAGAAGACGTTTAATGATTCAACCCACAAAACCCTTTCGACGAACTGCATGCCGGTTGCCGCATTGTCGAAAGCGGCATAAAGAACGACGCTCAGCAAAAAAGTCAGAACCGAAAAAACGAGCGCGGCGATACGCATGAGACCCGCCTGGGACGAACGTGCATCACCGCTGTCACCGATTACGAGCAGCGCGACGCCGCCGCCGATCGGCAGCCACACAAGAACACTCAGAAGGTATGTCGTGAGCACCGGTTCTTACCTCAGCCAGATGAGCCAGCCGAGCAGTGTCGTCAGGCCGATAATCATTGCAAAGGCATAGGTGTAAAGATAACCAGTCTGTATGTGGCGCATCACACCGGCCAGGCGACCTATGCTCCTCGCCGTGCCGTTGACCATCATCCCGTCAATGACCAGTTGATCGCCCTTTTGCCACAGGAACTGTCCAATGGACCGTCCACCGGCCGCGAAACCCTTGATGTACAAGTCATCGAAGTAGTACTTGCGATCCAGCAGGTTATAGAGACCCGATAACCTGTCCTTGATCGTCTCCGGGATGTCCGGACGTTTGAGGTACAGGAACCATGCCGTGAAAGCACCGGCTGCGGCCAGCCAGAATACAGGCGTCAACACGGCGTGCGTAACGAGGCCAAGGCTGCCGTGCCAGAGGGTCTCGCCCATGTGCGCCAGCACGTCGTGCGCCGAATCGACTTAGTATGCTATCGCCGAAGTAGTTGCCGAACAGCACGGGGCCGGCCGTAAACCAGCCGATCACGGCCGACGGAATAGCCAGCAGTATCAACGGCACCGTGACCACAGCCGGCGTTTCATGCAGGTGCGACCTGGTCTCGGCGTCCATGCGTTCCTCACCGTGAAAAACCAGGAAGAACATGCGGAAGGAATAGAGTGCCGTCACGAAAACACCGAGTAGAACGCTAAGGTAAGCGATCCAGTAAACCGCGCCCTGCCCTTGCCAGTGAGATTCCTTGACCGCTTCGATCAAGAGATCCTTGGAGAAGAATCCACTGCTGCCCGGGAACCCTATGAGCGCCAAAGAACCAACCAGTGCCGTCCAGTAAGTAATCGGCATGTACTTTCGGACACCGCCCATCTTGCGGATGTCCTGCTCATGATGCATCGCGATAATGACCGAGCCCGCGGCAAGGAAGAGCAACGCCTTGAAAAACGCATGCGTCATGAGGTGGAAAATAGCCGCGCTGTAGGCCGACGCACCCAGTGCGACAGTCATATATCCCAGTTGGGAAAGCGTCGAGTACGCAATCACTCGTTTTATGTCGTTCTGCACGATTCCGAGCAGCCCCATGAAAAACGCGGTGATCGCGCCAATCACGATGACGACAGCGAGCGCCGTCGTCGAAAGCTCGAAAAGCGGCGACATACGCGCAACCATGAAGATGCCTGCCGTGACCATCGTCGCCGCGTGGATAAGAGCAGAGATCGGCGTCGGGCCTTCCATCGAATCGGGTAGCCAGACATGCAGCGGTGCCTGTGCGGATTTACCCATGGCGCCGATGAACAACAGGATGCAGACCAGCGTCATCGCGTTCCAGGACGTACCGGAAATGACCTCGATGTTCTGCGCAGCGATGCCGTCTGCCCCGGCAAACACCGTGGCGTAGTCCAGTGAGCCCGTGAACATCACGACGCCCGATATGCCGAGGATAAAGCCGAAGTCGCCAACGCGATTGACCAGGAATGCTTTGAGATTCGCAAAAATCGCCGATTCTCGTTTGAACCAGAATCCGATCAGCAAGTACGACACAAGGCCAACCGCCTCCCAGCCGAAGAACAGCTGCAGGAAGTTGTTCGACATTACGAGCATCAGCATCGAGAACGTGAATAAGGAGATGTAGCTGAAGAATCGCTGGTAGCCTGGATCGTCATGCATGTAACCGATCGTGTATATGTGCACCATCAGCGATACGAAAGTAACGACGCACATCATCAGCGCCGTCAGCCGGTCGACGAGAAAACCGACTTCCATGCGCAATCCATCGGTAACGGCCCAGGTATACACGCTGATATTTTCCGTCTGCGCGCCACCCCAGAACATGTTGTACAAAACCAGCATCGACAGCAGGCATGAGGCACCGACACCGATGATCGTGACCCAGTGCGCTCCGGCACGGCCGATCTTCTTGCCAGCGAGGCCGGCGATGATCGCCGCCGCAAGCGGGGCCAGCACGATTACCAGGTAATAGTCGTACATGTCAGCCTTTCAATGTATTGAGTTCCTGCACGGCGATGGATCGCCGATTGCGGAACAGAACAACAAGAATCGCCAGACCGATTGCGGCTTCTGCGGCAGCGACTGTGAGGATGAAGAACACAAATACCTGGCCCGTTTCATCGCCCAGGTAACGTGAAAACGCGATGAAATTGAAATTCACGGCGAGCAACATGAGCTCGATGCACATCAGCAGCAGGATAAGGTTGCGGCGATTCACAACGATGCCGGCGAGGCTCAGAACGAACAGCATCGCCGACACAACCAGGTAGTGCTGCAGGCCGATCACGACTTCTTCTCCGCGTCCATTTTGACTATGCGGACACGATCCTTGGCACGCACCGCGACCTGCGCCGAAATATCCTGGACTTTGAGGCCCGGCCGCCGGCGCATCGTCAGTGTGATTGCAGCAACAATCGCAAGCAGCAAGATGACCGCTGCGATTTCGAAGGCATACACGTGTTCGGTATAAAGCACCGAACCCAGAGCCTTGGTATTGCTGTAGCCCTCCGGCGTCGCGACAAATCCTGACGGCGTTTGACTGATCTGGCTGCGCAACCAGATGACCTGTATGAGTTCGACCACCATGAGCAACGCGATTCCGATTCCGAGCGGCGCGAACCGAGTGACACCGCGTTTGGCCGCTTCAACATCGACGTCGAGCATCATCACAACGAACAGGAACAACACCATAACGGCGCCGACATAGACGAGCACCAGCACGATCGCGAGGAACTCCGCTTCGGCCATGAGCCAGAGCACCGCAGCATTAAAGAACGTAAGAACGAGAAACATGACCGCATGCACCGGGTTGCGCGAAAACACAACACCCAGCGCGGCGCCGAACATTATCGCCGCAAAAACATAGAATAATATGGATTGAAATAACATCGCGTGCCTTACCGGTACTTTGCGTCTGCTGCTTTGTCGGCCGAAATCATGGCGTCAAATTTGTCACCGACTGCGAGCAGCTTGTCTTTGGTCATGATGTTTTCGCCCGGCGTTTCCATGTGATATTCATGAATACGCGTCTCTACGATTGCATCGACCGGACAGGCCTCTTCGCAGAAGCCGCAGTAAATACATTTGAAAAGATCGATGTCGTAACGGGTCGTACGACGCGTGCCATCGTCGCCGACATCCGATTCGATCGTTATAGCCAACGCCGGGCACACGGCCTCGCAAAGTTTGCAGGCGATGCAGCGCTCTTCACCGTTCGGGTAGCGTCGCAACGCGTGTAGTCCGCGAAAACGGTGCGATTGCGGCGTCTTTTCTTCGGGATATTCAAGCGTGACGCTTTTCCTGAAGAAATTCCGTAACGTGACCGACAGGCCCAGCAGCAACTCCCAGAGCGCGAATGTCTTGATGTAACTGATTGCTCGATTCATGGTTTCGTCCGCCCTATCCGCTCAAACCGGCCCAGGGACCAATCTGAAACCAGGCCATCACCCCTTCCACCGCAATCCAGACTATCGTCACGGGAATAAATACCTTCCAGCCGAGTCGCATGATCTGGTCATAGCGATACCGCGGGAACGTGGCCCGCAGCCAGAAGAACGTGTACATGAAGAAACACATCTTCAGGAACAGCCAGTGCAGTCCACCCGCCGGCAACCATGCCAGCCAGGAAATATCATTCAGGAAAGTCCAGCCTTCGAATGGCGACGCCCAGCCACCGAGGAAAAATATTGCCGTCAGTGTCGAGATGAGCACCATGTTGGCGTATTCGGCGAGGAAGAACACCGCGAAAGCGACGCCCGAATACTCGACGTGAAACCCGGCCACGATTTCCGATTCGCCCTCAGCCACGTCAAACGGTGCGCGATTGGTCTCGGCGACCCCCGATACCCAGTAAACGACGAACAGCGGCAGCAGGGGCAGCAGGAACCAGTGACTGACTCCGCCCGCCTGTGCTTCGACGATGTCGCCGAGGTTAAGGCTGCCAGCCGCCATGAGGACGCCGACCAGTGCGAAACCCATTGCGATTTCATACGCCACGATTTGCGCGGCCGACCGCATGGCACCCAACAACGCGTATTTCGAATTCGTGGCCCAGCCGGCAAGAATAACGCCGTAGACACCGACCGATGTCAGGGCAAGCACATACAACAGTCCCGCATTGATGTCGGCAATGACGTACCAGTCATTGAGCGGAATAACAGCCCAGGTTGCGAGAGCCGGCGTCAGGGACAACAGCGGCGCTATGACAAACAGAAACTTGCTCGACTGCGACGGGACAATGACCTCTTTGATGAGGAGCTTGATGACGTCGGCAAACGGTTGCAGAAGCCCCATTGGGCCTACGCGATTCGGGCCGATCCGCGCTTGCATGCTGCCGATTACTTTGCGCTCGAAATAAGTCGAAAATGCGACGATGAGAATCACGCCGATCGTCACGATCAGGATTTTCCAGGTCGTAACCGTCAGGTACTGCACCAATGGCGGCAGTGAATTCCAGGTTTCCATGAAGAATTCGATCATTGCGCGTCGCCCTCGGCGGCCGCACGTCGCGCCTCATCTGTCAGCTGCAGCGCCGTTGCCCTGCGCACGAGGCCATCGACCGAGTACAGCGGCACATCGATCTCGTCCGCCAGTGCATCTTCACCGTTCGGTTTGGCGATCTCGCCGGTGCCTTCGTAAGCGTTGCTGGTCGAGACTTCGCCGAGCTGGTCCACAAATTCCTCGCGCACGTCTTCGCTCGTGACGTAATCGAAGCCGGGTGCCTCAATGAGGTTGCCGATGACCCGCAGTACTTTCCACGTGGGGCGAGCCTCGCCCACGGGTGTGGCAACGCCGGAGAAACTCTGCCAGGTGCCGTCGATATTGACGTAGGTGCCGGACGTCTCGGCGAAGGTACCTGTCGGCAACAGCAGATCGGCACACTCGAGCAGGCCCTCGGAAACGAATGGCGTCAGGGCCACCACGAATTTCTGTCTCGATAACTTTTTGACGGCGTCCACGGTCGCATGAATGTCGGCATCGGGCTCCACATTGACCAGTACGACCGCATCCATCGTGTCGGACAACATCGACGCAACGTCCAATCCCTGCGATTCGCGGTTTTCACCGCCCTGCGTCCGGTTCGGCAACACGCCGGCGAGATGAGCGCCGGCCGAATTCGGGCCTTCGGACAAGCCGCCAAACGTGGCGCCGGTGAGATCAGCAATGCACGAGGCGAGCGCGCGCACGGCCGTATATGACGCATGACGTCCGGCAATGTTGCCGAGCAGTACCAGCGCACTGTCGGCTTTCTTGAGGGAAGCCGCGATGCTCTTCTGCCCCGCGCTTGCCTTGACGCCATCACAGATGGCGCTCACCAGGTCTGGCAGCGGCTTGCGACCGGCGGCTGCGACCGCAATGCCTGCCAGCAACTCGACGAGCCCCGCGCCGGACACGTAATTGGCGACGTTAAAATGATATTCGTATTCCGCGCTGTTCGCGAAGCTGACCTTGGCACCCGCGAGCGCGGCCTTGCGCAGTCGATGCGCAATAATCGGTGCTTCCGCACGCACGTTCGAACCCGCGACAAGGATCGCGTCCTGTGTCTCGATGTCGGCGATACGGCAGCCCAGCGATGGATAAATCGGGTCGTCGTCCTGATCCGACACATCCCGGCGCGATACCCTGTGGTCAATGTTCGCCGTGCCGAGATGATCGGCAATCTGTGACAACAGGTGGGCTTCCTCGACCGTAATTGCAGGCGTTGAAATCAGTCCCACCTTTTCAGCATCCGCATTCCTCAGGACATCAGCTGCTGCCGCCAGCGCGTCCTCCCAGGAAAGATCACGCCACTCTCCATGCTCTTTGATGCGCGGTCGCGTGAGTCGGTCGTCGCTGTAAATCGCTTCGTAGCTAAACCGGTCACGATCCGCAAGCCAGGTCTCATTTATGGCCTCGTTGACGCGCGGTACCACGCGTTTCACGGTGCCGCGCAGCACATGCATATACAGGTTGGAGCCAACGCAGTCATGCGGAGATACGGTCGGCCTCTGCACCATTTCCCAGGCACGCGCACTGTAGCGGTACGGTTTGTTATTCAAGGCGCCAACCGGGCAGAGATCGATAATGTTGGCCGACAATTCGTGATCGACACTTTGCTCGACGTAGGTGCTGATTTCCATCGTCTCGCCGCGACCGGTCGTGCCGAGCTGCGGCTTGCCCGTGATTTCTTCGCCGAAGCGCACGCAGCGCGTGCAATGAATGCAACGCGTCATGTCTGTTGACACCAGCGGGCCGATATCCTTGTCTTTGACAACGCGTTTTTGATCGTTGTAACGAGAAACATCGCGACCGTAGCCGATCGCGAGATCCTGCAACTCGCACTCGCCACCCTGGTCACAAATGGGGCAATCCAGCGGATGATTGATCAGCAGGAATTCCATCGTCGCCTTTTGCGCGGCGATGGCTTTCGGCGACTTCGTGAAGATCTTCATGCCCTCGCCGACCGGCGTAGCGCATGCTGGTATCGGCTTCGGCGCTTTCTCAACTTCAATAAGGCACATGCGGCAGTTCGCCGCGATGCTCAACTTCTCGTGGTAACAAAAACGCGGGACATACGCTCCCAGTGCGTCCGTCACCTCGATTATCATCTGGCCCTTGCGCGCCTCGACGGGCTTGCCGTTAACTTCGATGTTTACAATATCGTCGCTCATGGTGCTTACGCGGCAACCTCGGTTTCGTTGTCAACGATACTCCGCCCGTTGTGGCGAACCATGTATTCGAATTCGTGATGAAAGTGCTTCAGGAAACTTTGCACCGGCCATGCCGCTGCATCGCCAAGCGCACAAATCGTATGTCCTTCGATTTTGTTCGCGACGTCAACGAGTTTTTGCAGATCCGCTTCTTCGCCTTTGCCTTCGATGATGCGGCTCAGCATGCGATACAGCCAGCCCGTACCCTCGCGGCACGGCGTGCACTGTCCGCAGGACTCGGCCATGTAGAAGCGCGAGATACGCCGCAGCACTTTGACCATGCAAGTCGTCTCGTCCATCACCATGACGGCACCGGTACCGAAAGACGACCCGGCCTGCTGCAGCGAGTTGTAGTCCATCGTGCAGTCCATGATGATCTCAGCCGGCAGGACCTTGCAGGAGGAACCGCCGGGAATCACGGCTTTGAGTTTGCGCCCGCCCAGCACGCCACCACAGATGTCGTTCAAAAGATCTTTGAACGGGATCCCCATGGGCAGCTCGTAGTTGCCCGGCTTCTCGACATGGCCGGACACTGAGAACAGCGCCGTACCGCCGGATCCCTCGGGGCCGAGGCCCGCAAACCAGGCGGCGCCGTTGCGAATGATGGCGGGAACACTGGCCAGGCTCTGTGTGTTGTTGATCGTGGTCGGCTTGCCATACAGACCGAATCCCGCCGGAAACGGCGGTTTGAAACGTGGGCGGCCCTGCTTGCCTTCCAGCGATTCCAGCAGCGCTGTTTCCTCGCCGCAGATATACGCACCGGCGCCGACAAACGTATGGAGGTCGAAGTCGATTCCGGAACCCTGGATATCGCGACCCAGCAGCCCGGCGTCGTAGGCCTCTTTTACGGCCGCTTCGAAACGCGGCACGGGCTCATCCAGGAACTCACCACGAATGTAGTTATATGCGACCGTTGCTCCCATGGCGTAGGCCGCAATCGCCATGCCTTCGACCAGCGCATGCGGGTTGTATCGCAAGACCTCGCGATCATGGCAGGTGCCCGGCTCACTTTCGTCCGAATTGCACACGAGGTACTTCTGCACCTTGGCGTCGCGCGGCATGAAGCTCCACTTCAGGCCCGTCGGGAAACCGGCGCCACCGCGACCGCGCAGGCCGGATGCCTTGACCTCATCGATGATTTGCTCGGGCTTGAGATCACCGGCAAGCACTTTGCGCCATGCCTCGTAACCACCGTGCTTCTCATAGGTCGCAAGTGTCCACGACTCCTCGGAACCGAACGTGTTGAAGCAAACGAGATTCTGTTCGTAGGCCATTAGTCCAGCCCGTCCAGGATCTCGTCAACCTGCTCTTTGGTCAGGTTCTCGTGATACTTGTGATTGACCATCATCGCCGGCGCTCCGCAACACGCGGCAATGCACTCTTCCTCTTTCTTGAGAAAGACGCGCCCATCCTCGGTGCTCTCACCGAGCCGGGCGCCGAGCTTCTGCTCTACGTGATCCACAATGTCATCTGCGCCTCGCAGCATGCAGGAGACATTAGTGCAAATCGCTACTTCGTTACGCCCGACTTTCTTTGTCTGAAACATGGAGTAGAAGGTCGCAACTTCATAAACCTGAATCGTTGGCAGATCGAGATACTCGGCGACAGCGTTCATCTGCTCGGCTGTAAGATAGCCATGATTTTCATGTTGCACGGCATGCAATGCGCTGATGACCGCCGAGCGCTGCCTGCCTTCCGGAAAACGCGCTTTCCAGTGCTCGATTTCATCTTTGACGTGATCTGTCAGAACATAGCTCATCGGTCTACTTCCCCGAAGACGATGTCCTGCGTGCCAATGACGGCAACAACATCCGCTAGCATGTGACCTTCCACCATTTCTGACATGGCCGACAGGTGCGCAAAACCCGCGGCCCGAATTTTTACTCGATACGGCTTGTTGGCGCCGTCGGAAATCAGGTAGATACCGAACTCGCCTTTCGGATGCTCAATGGCCGCGTACGCTTCACCTTCCGGTATGCAGTAGCCTTCCGTGAACAACTTGAAGTGATGTATGAGCGACTCCATGTCGTCTTTCATCTCAACACGCGTCGGCGGCGTAATCTTGTGATCGTCCGCAATCACGGGCCCGGGGTTATTGCGCAACCACTCCACGCACTGGCGAACAATGCGATTGGATTGACGCATCTCCTCGACGCGAACGAGGTAACGATCGTAGCAGTCACCGTTGACACCGACTGGAATATCAAAATCGAGTTTGTCGTAGACCTCATAGGGTTGTTTCTTGCGCAGGTCCCACTCAACACCCGAGCCGCGCAACATCGGTCCGGAAAAACCAAGCTGGATCGCACGTTCCGGAGTCACGACAGCAATATTTACGGTGCGTTGCTTCCAGATTCGATTGTCGGTCAGCAGCGTTTCGTATTCATCAACACAAGCCGGGAAACGATCCGTGAATGATTCGATGAAATCGAGCATCGAACCTTCGCGGTTCGCGTTCATCCGATCGAGTTCTTTCTGGCTGCGAAACTTCGATTCCTGGTATTTCGGCATCGCCTCCGGCAGGTCACGATACACGCCACCAGGCCGATAGTAAGTGGCGTGCATGCGCGTACCTGAAACCGCTTCGTAGCAATCCATGAGGTCTTCTCGCTCACGGAAGCAGTACAGGAACATGGTCATCGCACCGATATCGAGACCATGTGCGCCGAGCCACATGAGGTGATTCAGGATGCGCGTGATCTCGTCGAACATGACACGAATGTACTGCGCGCGTTCCGGCACCTGCACGCCAAGCAGCTTTTCAATGGCCATGACATACGCATGCTCGTTACACATCATGGAGACGTAATCGAGGCGATCCATGTAGCCGATGCTTTGATTGTACGGTTTGCTTTCCGCGAGCTTCTCGGTAGCGCGATGCAACAGCCCGATATGTGGATCGGCCTTTTGTATGACTTCGCCCTCGATTTCGAGCACGAGTCTCAAAACGCCGTGCGCGGCCGGATGCTGCGGCCCGAAGTTCATCGTGTAACTCTGGATCTCAGCCATCTTTCGCATCCTTGAGATCGGCTGAATAGCGATTGTCATCGCGAATAACGCGCGGCACGAGCGTACGCGGTTCGATGCTGACCGGCTTGTACACAACGCGGCCTTCGGCAGCATCGTAGCTTACTTCAACATTGCCGATAAGCGGAAAGTCCTTGCGGAACGGGTGCCCAATAAATCCATAGTCGGTCAGAATGCGACGCAGGTCGGGGTGGCCCTCGAAAAGCACACCGAACAGGTCGAATACTTCACGCTCGAACCAGTTGGCACCGTTCCAGATATCGACCACCGACTTTATTACGGGCGGATTGTTGGTACCCGTGAATACGCGCAGGCGCAGTCGAAAGTTGTGATGCAACGACAGCAGGTGGTAGACAACCGCAAAGCGCCGAGGATCGAATTCATCCGCCTCGTCAAGAACGACGGCTTCGCGCTCGACGCCGCGACTGAAACCGGAGTCCGTTGCGTCGTTGGTCTTCCACTCGTCGCTGCCGTAATCGAGGTAGTCGACGCCGCAGACATCCACGAGCATTTCAAAGCCAAAATCCGCTTCGTTCCGGAGCGCCGTCGCGATCTCGATAAGGTTGTCCTTGTCGAGTTCGTAGGTCAGTTCACCACAGATTGATGGCACGCGACGCATCTGCTCAGCAAAGCGCGCGTCGATTTTACTCGCCAATGTTTCGTAACGCTCAATCATCCTATTGCCATTATTGTCCGCAACCTACCGGGCTATGGTGCTCGTGCGGCGAATCTTGTTCTGCAACTGGATCAGGCCGTAAATCAGGGCCTCGGCCGTCGGTGGACAACCAGGCACATAAACGTCAACCGGTACGATGCGATCGCAACCCCTGACGACGGAATACGAATAGTGGTAGTACCCTCCACCATTCGCACACGACCCCATCGACACCACCCAGCGCGGTTCCGGCATCTGGTCGTAGACTTTTCTCAAGGGGGGCGCCATCTTGTTGGTCAATGTGCCCGCAACAATCATGCAGTCCGACTGACGCGGACTGGGTCGAAAAATGATGCCAAATCGATCGAGATCGTAGCGCGCGGCGCCTGCCTGCATCATCTCGACAGCGCAACAGGCCAGGCCGAAGGTCATAGGCCAAAGCGAACCGGTTCGCGCCCAGTTCATGACGGCGTCGACGCTGGTCACGACAAAGCCCTTTTCCTGCAGGCTGCCGCCGGCCGCCTCGGCATCCTGAGTGCTTTGAGTCGCCGTGGCTGTGTCTGCTAGTCCCACTCGAGCGCCCCTTTCTTCCATTCGTAAATGAAACCGACGACGAGAATGGCCAGGAACAAGGCCATCGAAAGCAGGCCGAACTTGCCGACCGCGTCGAGAGAAACAGCCCACGGAAACAGGAAAGCAATCTCGAGGTCGAAAATAATAAAGAGAATCGCCACAAGATAATAACGAACGTCAAATTTCATGTGCGAATCGTCGAACGCCTCGAAGCCGCACTCGTACGGCGAGAGTTTCTCTTCGTCTTTTTGCCCCTGACCGATCAGAAAACCAAGAACCAGCAACAACACGCCAATTCCCGTGGAGATGCCAAGGAAGATCAGGATAGGAAGGTATTCTTGTAGCATTATTGCCTGCTTGTCCGGCGGCTCATATCGCTCTTCGACCAGCGCGCAATTGTATCAGTCTCACAAGCCCGGAATACAGCCCATATTGGCATTGTTACGTTTTCCAGGCCGGCTCGATCACTGGCTAATACAAGAAAACCGGCCTGCTGTTGCCTAAACAGCAGCAGGCCGGTTTCGATTTGGTGCTCTGGGCGAGACTCGAACTCGCACGGCTCGCGCCACTGCCCCCTCAAGACAGCGTGTCTACCAATTCCACCACCAGAGCCTGTTAACTATTTTAGTCCTGATTCGGAGCTTTAGGTTCTTCCTCAAGCAGGGGCAAATCAAGTGGATCTTCCGTCGGTTCCAGCGAAGGCAGATCCGAGACCGGCAACTCATCGCTGAGTCCGGGCACAGTTTCTGGCTCAACCTCGACAATTGGCGCGTCTTCGAGAAGGCTCGCGGGTTCAGCAGAGCCCTGACTGCTCAGGTAGGCGAGCGTAAGGCTGCTAACGAAAAACAAGGTAGCGCAAACCGCTGTTGCACGAGAAAAGAAGCTGCTCGAACCGCGCGCTCCGAATACCGTGCCAGAGGCACCGGCACCGAATGCCGCGCCCGCATCTGCGCCTTTACCGCGCTGCAACAGCACGAGCACAATGATCAGAAGCGCGATCAGCGTATGCGCGATCAGAACCGCTTTTTGTATAGTGTCCATCAGGTCCTCAACAATTCTGTTAACTCTGCGCTGCCGCTTCGGCAATCGCCAGGAAATCCTTCGCTTTCAATGACGCGCCGCCGATAAGGCCACCGTCGATATCCGGCATGGCCAACAGGCCCGCCGCGTTTTCGCCTTTCATGCTGCCACCGTACAATATGCGAATCCCGTCCGCGATTCCTGCATCCTTAGCACGAAGCTGCGCCCTGATGTGCTTGTGGACGTCCTGCGCCTGCTCGGGTGTCGCTGTCTTGCCCGTGCCGATAGCCCAGACCGGCTCGTAGGCGACGACTGCATTGGCAAATGCGCCGATGCCTGCCGCGTCGAGCACAGCGCCCAGCTGATAGTCGATAACGCTCTCCGTCGAACCGGCCTCACGCTCTTCGAGCGTCTCCCCGACGCACAGGATGGGAACTATTCCTGCGGCCTGAGCAGCCTGAAATTTCGCGGCTACCTGGAAGCTCGACTCGCCGTAAAGGGCGCGCCGCTCCGAGTGGCCGACAATGACATACTCACAGCCGATATCGGCCAGCATACCCGGCGCAACTTCGCCCGTGTATGCGCCCGAGTCATGCTCCGAGACATTCTGCGCGCCCACTTTGACCGCCGATCCCGCTACCTGTGACGCGACAGCGGCAATATAGGGGTACGGCGGGCAGACCAGGAGACTGAATCCGCTGCCACCGGGCACACCGGCGACGATGCCTGCAAGCAAGGCTTCGTTGGCCGCAGTGCTGCCATTCATTTTCCAGTTTCCGGCAACCAGGATTTCACGCATTCGTTTGTTTCCAAGGGCTTAAAAGGCGCGCAAGGATACCGGGGCTGTACCGGCAAATCAACGCACAAAACGCCTCGATCAGGTCGCGGCTGCCGCGACAACCGAGGCCAGGCGGTTGGCGAGGGACAAGACCTGCTCTCCGTCTTCGCCCTCTACCATGACTCGAATCACCGACTCCGTGCCCGAGGCGCGCAGCACAACTCGCCCTTTATCAGCCAATTCACCCTCTGCGGCGGCGATCGCATCCTGAATTTCGGCCGACTCTCCCGGGTCCATGCGCCGGTCGGTGCGCACGTTGACCATGGTCTGCGGGTACTTGGGCATGCCGGCCACGAGTTCGGACAGGGGTTTGCCGCTGTCTTGCATTATGGCGAGAATCTGCAGAGCGCAGATCAGACCGTCTCCAGTTGTTGTCTTGTCCAGCACCAGCATGTGGCCCGACGTCTCGCCGCCCAAGATGCCGCCACTGTCTCTGAGAGCCTCGAGTACGTAACGGTCACCAACGCTGGCTCGACGGAACTCGATCGCCAGCGCCTTGAACGCGTGTTCGAGCCCGAGATTGCTCATCACCGTGCCAACGACCGGGCCCTGCAGCTCGCCTTTCTTGTGACGAGCGGTCGCGAGCACGTAGAGCAACTGGTCACCATCGACCAGGTTGCCGTTTTCATCGACCATGACCAGCCGATCGCCGTCACCGTCCAGGGCAACACCGACATTGGCCCGCACCGCAGGCACGGTCAGCTGCAGCAAGCCCGGCTCCATGGACCCGCAGCCATCATTGATGTTCTTGCCGTTCGGCGAGCAACCGATGGGGATCACCTCGGCCCCGAGGGCCGCCAGCGCCCGTGGCCCAACCTTGTAACCGGCCCCATTCGCGCCATCGAAAACGACCTTGAGGCCTTCGAGGTTCATTCCCTCGGGCATGCTGGCCATGCAGAATTCCTGGTAGCGAACCCGCGCCGTGTCGATGCGTTTGGCTTTACCGAGCGCCTGGGACTCCAGCGTGATCGCGCGGTTTTTCAAGTGCTCTTCTATCTTGTGTTCAATCGCGTCGGTCAGTTTCGAACCGGAGCGATCGAAAAACTTGATGCCGTTATCAAAGTAGGGATTGTGCGAGGCGCTGATGACAACGCCGAGATCGGCATGGAATTCCTGGGTCAGGCGGGCGATCCCCGGAGTTGGCAACGGTCCGAGCAACAGCACGTCGGCGCCTGCCGCCACGAATCCCGCCTCAAGTGCCGATTCGAACATGTAGCCCGACAGGCGTGTGTCCTTGCCGATGACGACGGTGCCGCCGGTTGGCACAAGAACCTGAGCGGCGGCGCTGGCAAGGCGCATTGCGAAATCGGCAGTCATTGGATCACTGCCGACCGTGCCTCGAACGCCGTCGGTGCCAAAGTATTTCTTGCTCATAGCTTCCTGCCCATTTTCATGACTGCTTGCACGACCTTAAGTGCGTCGACGGTCTCCGGAACATCGTGTGCCCGGATTATGTCTGCGCCCTGCATTACCGCGACAACGGCGGCCGCGACACTGGCCGGCATGCGCTCGTTGATCGTCCGCTCGGTCAGCTCGCCTAATGTCGACTTTCTGGACACTCCGACGAGTACCGGCCGGTCGCGTACCCGCAATTGTCGCAGATTTGCGAGCAACTCGACATTGTGGTCGTGAGTCTTGCCAAAGCCAAAACCCGGATCAACGACGATAAGATCCTCGCTGAGCCCTGCGGCAACGCATGCCTCAATGCGGGATTCAAGAAACGACGCAACTTCAGCCACCACATCGTCGTACTGCGGGTTGTCCTGCATAGTTCTCGGCTCACCCCGCATGTGCATCAGGCACACGGGTACCTTGAGTTCAACAGCGGCCGCAAGCGCGCCGTCGGCCTGCAATGCGTACACGTCGTTGATCATCGACGCACCGGCTGCGACCGCCGCGCGCATGACCCGGGGCTTGCTGGTATCCACTGAAATCGGTACTTCGGTCAGGGCCCTGACCGACTCAATAATTGGTACCACGCGATCAAGTTCTTCCTGCTCGCTGACGTTCTTCGAGCCCGGGCGCGTTGATTCGCCACCAATATCGATAATGTCGGCACCAGCGTCCGCCATCATGGCCGCCTGCCGCAAGGCGATGTGAGGATTATCGAATCGACCGCCATCGGAGAACGAATCCGGCGTGACGTTGAGTATGCCCATCACTGCCGGAGCGCGGATGTTCAGAGAACCCAGGCGCAAGATCTTCGTATCGTAAACGCCTGACAAGGGCCGGCCAGCGCTCGCACGAAATCCGGGCGAAGCGCTAGTGTTCGCTCGCCGGGCCACCGATTGCCCCGGTGGAATCCGATTCGGCAGTTGTCGAGCCGTCATCAGGGCCCGTTGGCTCTATCGTATCGTCCCAGTCTTCAGGCGGCTGTGGCTCGCGGCCTTCCATGATGTCCTTGATCTGCGTATCGCCGATCGTCTCGTACTTGACGAGTGCCTTCGCCATCGCATGCAGTTTGTCGATATTCTCATCGAGCAGGTTCCTCGCACGCTCGTAGTTGCTGTCGATGATGCGTCTGACCTCTTCATCAATCGCATGCGCCGTATCGTCGGATACCTGCTTGTGCTGAGTCACCGAGCGGCCAAGGAATACCTCGCCGTCGTCTTCGCTATAGGTGAGCGGGCCAAGGCGATCCGATAGCCCCCACTTGGTCACCATATTGCGGGCGATTTCTGTGGCGCGCTCGATATCGTTAGACGCGCCGGTCGTTACACCGTTGGCGCCGTTGACCATCTCCTCCGCGATACGCCCGCCAAAGAGACTGGAGATACTGCTCTCAAGTCGCTGTCGCGACATGCTGTAGCGATCTTCTTCGGGCAGATACATCGTTACGCCAAGCGCCCTGCCACGCGGAATAATGGTCACTTTGTAGACAGGGTCATGTTCCGGCACGAGGTAACCGATAATCGCGTGGCCGGCTTCATGATAGGCGGTGTTGAGTTTCTCTTTCTCACTCATGACCATCGAACGACGTTCGGCACCCATCATGATTTTGTCTTTGGCCTTCTCAAATTCATCCATGCTCACAACGCGCTTATTCGAACGCGCGGCAAACAGCGCTGCCTCGTTAACGAGGTTGGCAAGGTCAGCGCCCGAGAAGCCAGGCGTTCCACGTGCGATTATGCCGGGACGCACATCGTCACTCAGCGGCACTTTGCGCATATGTACTTTGAGGATGAGCTCACGGCCGCGAACATCCGGTAACGGCACGACGACCTGGCGATCAAAACGACCCGGACGCAACAGCGCCGGATCAAGAACGTCAGGCCGGTTTGTTGCAGCAATGACGATGACACCCTCGGTGCCTTCGAATCCATCCATTTCCACGAGCATCTGGTTCAGCGTCTGCTCGCGTTCGTCGTGGCCGCCACCCAGTCCGGCACCACGATGACGGCCCACGGCATCGAGCTCGTCGATAAAGATGATGCAAGGCGCCTGCTTCTTCGCCTGGTCGAACATGTCGCGGACACGTGAGGCGCCCACGCCGACAAACATCTCCACAAAATCAGAGCCCGATATTGTGAAGAACGGCACTTTTGCTTCGCCAGCGATCGCTTTCGCCAGCAGCGTTTTACCGGTGCCGGGCGGACCCACCATCAACACGCCTTTCGGAATCTTGCCCCCCAGTCGCTGGAACTTGCTCGGGTCTTTGAGGAATTCGACGATCTCGGCGACTTCTGCTTTGGCTTCGTCAATACCAGCGACGTCGGCAAACGTGATGCCAACCTGGTCTTCGCCGAGCAGACGCGCCTTGCTCTTGCCGAACGACATGGCGCCGCGACCACCACCGCCACCCTGCATCTGGCGCATGAAGTAGATCCAGACACCAATCAGCAGCAGGATCGGGAAGGAACTGATCAGCAGCTGGCCGATAAGGCTCTGTTGTTTCTTGTCGGCACCCGTGAACTGCACGCCATTCTTGTCGAGCAGGCCGATCAAAGTATTGTTATCCGTTTCCGGGCTGACCGTATAAAACTGCAGCGGCTCGGTCTTGCCGAAGCGAATCTGGTCTTCGTCAATAACGGCAATCGCGACTTGCCCCGACCGTACCTGTGTCAGGAATTCCGAATAGTCTTTCTTCTGGGGCTGCCCGCCACTGACGCCGGACAGGCCCTGCACCACCGACAGCAAAACGACGATGATGACAATAAAGACCAATATGTTTTTCGTTAGATCATTCACATTCGGGTTCCGTACAGAAGGAGCGCCAAGACCGAGGTAATCCTGGCAGGCTATGGTTATTTGACACTACTACAATCGGTAGTTCCTCGCTACCAAGTAGACCTCACGGCTGCCGGCCCTTGATGCCTTGGGCTTCATGACCCTGACACGCTTGAAGGAGCGCCGTGCATCAACGACAAATTCATCGAACCCTTCACCCTGAAAAACCTTGCAGATGAAGCTGCCTTTGGGTTTCAGGACCCGACGAGCCATGTCCAGGGCGAGCTCCGCCAGGGACATTGAGCGTGGCTGATCGACCGCCTTTGAACCGCTGATATTGGGGGCCATGTCGCTCATTACAAGGTCGGCACCCGCTTCGCCCGTCGCTTCCACAAGCTGCCTGAAAATCGCGTCATCCTCAAAGTCACCCTGGATGAACTCGACCGCCGGCAAAGGATCCATCGGCAAGAGATCGACTGCGACTATGCGCGCGCGGCCTTTGAGTCTTTTGCTGACGTACTGGCTCCAGCCGCCGGGCGCTGAACCTAAATCCACACAGACCATGTCTGGCCGCAGCAAACGCTCCTTCTGGTCGATCTGCTCCAGCTTGAACACGGCGCGCGAGCGCCAACCCTCTCGGCGTGCCTGCTGCACGTAGGGGTCGCGTTCCTGGCGATCACGCCAGCTGCCGCCAGAGCGCCGCGGTTTACTCATCGTGCACCGCCAAACGATATGGGAATCGTCATCGCCGCGCTGCTACACTTCGCGCCCATGAACCTGAGCGAATCGAACAAAAAGTTTCTGCGCGGCCGCGGCCATGCGCTAAAGCCCTTGATTATGGTCGGCGACTCCGGCCTTAGTGAGTCACTGCTCGCCGAATACGAGTCAACGCTGGACCACCATGAGCTGATCAAGGTGCGCGTGCGCGTTGGTGATCGCGAGGCGCGTGATGAAATCATCAAGGAACTGTGTTCGCGTAGTTCAGCCATTCTGATCCAGCGTATCGGCAATGTCGCACTGTTGTATCGGCCAAACCTGAAAAAGAAAGCTGATAAGCGAATCCGCCTGCCGTCAAAATAGATCGTCGATAGCCGCTTATTCGTAGCGGACCTCGATCACTTCGAAAGACTTCTCACCGTCCGGCGCCTGAAATTCAATGACGTCGCCCTCGTTTTTGCTGATCAGCGCACGAGCGATCGGTGACGTATATGAAATCAAGCCGTTCTTTATGTCGGCTTCGTCATCGCCGACAATTCTGTACGTAATCTCCGTGCCCGTTTCCTCGTCGATAAGCACGACCGTCGACCCAAATACGATCTTGCCGCGCGCGTCGATAGCAGTAACGTCGATCACCTGCACATGCGAAAGCTTGCCTTCAATTTCCTTGATGCGAGCTTCGATGAAACCTTGCTGGTCTTTCGCTGCATGATACTCGGCGTTTTCCTTCAGATCGCCATGCGCACGCGCCTCCGCGATCGCCTTGATGACCTCGGGACGATCAACGCTCTTGAGTCTTTTGACTTCTTCCAGCAACAGCTCGTGGCCGCGTACGGTCATGGGTACTTTACTCATGCCAGCACCTCGTCATGCAAATCCTGTAAGCGGTTAACGTCGCCGTCGTCGAGATGCTCGATCGCCCGGCACGTCGCGATAGCGGCCCCCAGGGTCGTGTAATAAGTCACACCTTTGCGCACTGCTTCGGCGCGAATGGACACCGACTCGTTGATTGCCTGCTTGCCTTCCGTGGTGTTCACTATCAAATCGATTTCACCGTTCTTTATCATGTCCACGATATGTGGGCGCCCTTCACGAACCTTGTTCGCACGGCGACATGATACACCAGCGCTTGCCAGGCACTTGGCGGTGCCGTGTGTGGCGACGATGTCGAATCCCATGCTCGTCAATATCTTGCCAAGCTCGACGGCGCCGTCCTTGTCGCGCTCGCGCACACTCAACAGTGCGGCACCCTGTCGCGGCAGAATGACGCCGGATGCCAGCTGCGCCTTTGCATATGCCTCACCAAAACTTCGTCCGATGCCCATGACTTCGCCGGTCGATTTCATTTCCGGACCCAGAATGGGATCACTGCCCTGGAACTTGATGAACGGAAATACCGATTCCTTGACCGAGAAATACTCGGGGTGTCGCTGATCCACAAAACCCTGTTTCGCCAGCGACTCGCCGACCATTACCTTGGCGGCAATCTTGGCGAGCGGCACGCCGGTGGCTTTGGACACGAAAGGCGCCGTTCGCGATGCACGCGGATTGACTTCGAGCAGGTAAACCGCATCGCCCTGAATGGCAAACTGCGTGTTCATCAAGCCCAGCACCTTGAGACCTTTCGCGAGCTTGACAACCTGCTCCTCCAGTTCCTTCTGGACTTCCGGTGACAGGCTGAACGGGGGCAGCGAGCAACCCGAGTCACCCGAGTGCACTCCGGCCTGCTCAATGTGTTCCATGATGCCGCCGATCAGGACTCGTTCGCCGTCACTGATGCAATCGACATCGACTTCCGTTGCCAGGTCCAGGAACCGGTCGAGAAGTACGGGGCTGTCGTTGGACACATTGATCGCGGCGTCCATGTAGACCGCGAGATCTTCGTCATTGTGCACAATCTCCATGGCACGACCGCCGAGCACATAAGACGGTCGCACAATCAGCGGGTAGCCGACCTCGGAACCCATTGACAGGGCTTCTTCCTTGCTGCGCGCCGTGCAATTGGGTGGCTGCCTGAGCTCCAGGCCGTCGACGAGTTTCTGAAAACGCTCCCGATCTTCGGCGAGGTCGATCGAATCCGGTGATGTACCGATGATAGGCGCGCCCGCCGCTTCAAGCGCGCGCGCCAGCTTTAGCGGCGTCTGGCCGCCGTATTGCACGATCACGCCTTTGGGTTTTTCCTTATCGATAATCTCCATGACGTCCTCGAACGTCAGTGACTCGAAATACAGGCGATCAGAGGTGTCGTAATCCGTCGATACGGTTTCCGGATTGCAGTTGACCATGATCGTTTCGTAGCCGATTTCCTTGAGTGCGAGTGCCGCGTGCACGCAGCAATAGTCGAACTCGATACCCTGCCCGATTCGATTGGGCCCGCCGCCGAGAATCATGATCTTGGGTCGCTCGGTTGGCTCGGCCTCGCACTCCTCCTCGTAGGTGGAATACAGGTAGGCCGTGGTCGTGGCGAACTCCGCAGCACAGGTATCGACACGTTTGTAAACCGGTCGAATTTCCAGGTCCAGCCGTCGCTCGCGAACTTCGGTCTCTGCGACGCCCAGCAATTCAGCGATACGCGCATCAGAAAAACCCTTGCGCTTGATGGCACGCATCTTTTTCTTGTCGAGACCCGGCAAACCGGCTTCGCGAATTTCGACCTCGGTATTGACGAGGTCAGCAATTTGCACGACGAACCAGGGGTCGATACCGGTCACCTCGGCCACATCCTGGTGGGAGTAGCCGTGTCGCAGCGCATCGCCAACATAGAGCAGGCGATCCGGCCCCGGCATGCGCAGCTCCTGGCGCAGCCTGTCCCGTTCGACATCGTTCGCTATGGGGCCACAGATCTCGTTCAGCCCGGTTGTTCCGGTTTCGAGTCCACGCAGCGCTTTCTGCAGGGATTCCTGGAAATTACGGCCGATGGCCATGACTTCGCCGACCGATTTCATCTGCGTCGTCAGACGGTCATTGGCGCCCGGGAACTTCTCGAACGTAAACCGCGGAATTTTTGTTACGACGTAGTCGATTGCTGGCTCAAACGAGGCCGGCGTCGTACCGCCCGTGATTTCATTCTTGAGTTCGTCAAGCGTGTAGCCAATGGCCAGCTTGGCCGCAATCTTGGCAATCGGGAAACCCGTCGCTTTTGACGCCAGCGCCGACGACCGCGAGACCCTCGGGTTCATTTCGATAATCAGGACACGCCCCGTGTCCGGACAAACAGCGAACTGCACGTTCGAACCGCCCGTATCCACGCCGATCTTGCGTAACACATCGATGGACGCGTCGCGCAGCCGTTGGTACTCCTTGTCGGTCAGAGTCTGCGCCGGCGCGACCGTAATCGAATCGCCGGTGTGCACACCCATCGGGTCGAGATTCTCTATCGAGCAGACGATGATGCAGTTGTCGTTACGATCGCGAACAACTTCCATCTCGAACTCTTTCCAGCCGATAACGGACTCTTCGAGCAATACCTCGGTTGTCGGCGACATCTCGAGCCCGTGCGTGACAATGCGCTCGAACTCTTCGCGGTTATAAGCGATTCCGCCGCCGCTGCCGCCCATAGTGAACGACGGCCGGATGATGGTCGGAAAACCCACAGTCGGCTGTTTCTCGAGCGCCTCCTCGAGCGAATGCGCGATCTCGGCTTTGGGCGACTCCAGGCCAATTTCGGCCATGGCCTTGCGAAACAGGTCGCGATCCTCGGCCATGTCGATCGCCTCACGCGAGGCAGCGATCATCTCCACGTTGTACTTCTCGAGAACGCCCTCCCGGACGAGGTCCAGAGCGCAGTTGAGCGCCGTCTGGCCACCCATTGTCGGTAGCAACGCATCCGGCCGTTCCTTGGCGATAATGCGCTCGACAGCCGTCCAGTGCACGGGCTCGATGTAAACGGCGTCCGCCATATCCGGATCGGTCATGATCGTCGCCGGATTCGAATTCACGAGAATGACGCGGAAACCCTCTTCCCGCAGAGCCTTGCAGGCCTGGGTGCCGGAGTAGTCGAATTCACAGGCCTGGCCGATGACGATCGGTCCGGCACCGATGATCATGATGCTCTCTATGTCAGTGCGTTTGGGCATGGCATGGATCTGAACTGATAGTAATAAAGTAGATTAGGTTTATGTAATAATTATTTGTTTTTCTTAATATTTTCACGTTGATAGAATCGCTTTCAAGCCGCTACGTTTCTGCGCATCCATAAGCACCATGAAACGCTCGAATAACGGCACCAGATCGTGCGGACCCGGGCTGGCTTCGGGATGCCCCTGGAAACTGAAGGCAGGCTTGTCCTTGAGAGCAATACCCTGCAGCGTGCCATCGAATAGCGAGCGGTGGGTCGCCTCGACGTTGTCGGGCAATGACGATTCGTCAACGGCAAAACCGTGATTCTGACTGGTAATCATGACCTTGCCACTCGACAGTTCCTGCACCGGGTGATTGGCGCCGTGGTGGCCGAACTTCATCTTCTCGGTCCTGGCCCCGGCGGCCAGCGCCAACAGCTGGTGGCCCAGGCAAATGCCGAATACGGGAAGCCCTTTGTCCAGAAACGACTTGATAGCAGCAATGGCATAGTCGCAGGGCTCAGGATCTCCCGGACCGTTGGACAGGAAGATGCCGTCCGGAGACAGCGCCATGGCCTCCTCGGCCGACGTGGTCGCCGGGACAACCGTCATGCGGCAGTCGAGATCGGACAGCAGTCGGAGAATATTGCGTTTGACGCCGAAATCGTAGGCAACGACATGATATGGGGCGACCCGACGGGTCATGATGCGCGGCTTGCGGCCGAAGGTAGTTCCATAGCACCACTGGTACGAACGCTCCGTGGTGACAAATTTCGCGAGATCCATCCCGGCAATGCCAGGAAATTTTTGCGCGTGTTTGATGGCCTTTTCCGGGGTCTGCTGGCCCGTCATGATGCAGCCCGACTGCGCGCCTTTCTCACGGATGATGCGAGTGAGTCTGCGTGTATCGATGTCGGCAATCGCGACAGCGCCGGCCTGCCTGAGGAAATCACTGAAAGTGCGCTCCGAACGCCAGCTGCTCGTGACCATCGTGCCGTCGCGAATAATCAGCCCCGACGCGTGAATCTTCGACGACTCCATGTCGTCGCTGTTCGTGCCGGTGTTACCGATATGAGGAGTACGTCAGCGTGACAATCTGTCGGCAATAGGACGGATCCGTAAGAATCTCCTGGTATCCGGTCATCGCTGTATTGAATACAACTTCACCGATGGTCTGCCCATCGGCGCCGATCGAGGTACCGTGAAAAACGGTGCCATCCTGAAGTGCGAGTATCGCAGGCGTGCTCAAGCGTGACCCTCAATAGAAAAACGAAAACCAGATCACACGTGGATCAGCGTGTCTGCCGCATCTTCCCTACGGGTCGCTACGACATGCGTCTGTTTCAGATGCACAAAAGCGGAAGGACGTGGCCTCCCGCTTGCGACTTCGCTGACCGCCCAGCGATCCGGCGTAGTTTACTGAAGGCGAACTGCTCGCGCCAGAGTCAGCGGGCCTTTTTTTGAACCTAATTGACGACGTTGGTCAATTACCGAACAAGACGTCACGCATGCCGTAACGGCCCGCCGCTCGTCCGATTGCCCAACGCGCGGCCCTGAGCGCTCCATCCGCAAACACCTGCCGGGTCGTAACACTGTGAGCAAACGTCAGGCGCTCGGTCGGGGAGCGCATGACCACTTCGTGATCGCCAGGAACCTCGCCGCGACGTTCGACCTCGAAACGAACTGTTCCCGTTCCGTCCTCCCCGCGGGCCGCAGCAACGGCCTCGCCCAGCTTGAGCGCCGTACCCGACGGGGCATCTTTCTTGTGAATGTGATGGGTCTCGGATATTTCGATTTCAAAATCCAGCCCCAGCGACGCAGCAGCTTCCCGGACGGAATGCTCAAGGACGGCTATACCGAGGCTCATGTTGCGGTCGTAGACGACCGGGATTTGCGCCGAGGCCTGATCCAGCAACTCCATCTGGGCGTCGTCCAGGCCGCTGACACCGCAGACCAGTGGTTTCTTGTGACGAACGACTGCAGCAAGAACTGCGACAGTTCCCTCGGGCAAACTGAAATCGATGACGACATCGGCCGCAGCAACGACGTCGTCGAGGTTTCCGCCACGTGTCCAGATGCCCGCCAACTCCAGGTCCGCCTGCTGCTCGATACTCGCGGCTATGGCCTGACCCATGCGGCCAGCACCGGCAATACCTATTTTTAATGCGCTGATTGGTTTCTGCCTTTAGCTGATGCGCTCGAAGAAGCGCTTCACCGAGTCGAGCCAGCCCCCGGCACGTGGACTGTGTTTTTCACCGCCAGATTGCAGCGAGGCGTCGAATTTCTCCAGCAACTCCTTCTGCTCGGCCGTCAGGTGCACGGGCGTCTCCACAGCAACCTGGGCAAACAGGTCGCCGTTACGCGCGTCTCGAACGGTTCTCACCCCTTTGCCACGAAGTCGAAAAACCTTGCCGGATTGTGTGCCGGCCGGGACCTTCAGTGCGACGTTGCCATCTAGTGTCGGCAGTTCGACCTCACCACCCAGCGTTGCGGTGGCGATACTGACCGGCACCTCGCACGACAGATTCGAGCCCTCGCGGTCGAAGATCTTGTGAGGATTGACGCGGATTTCGACGTACAGATCGCCCGCGGGTCCGCCATTGCGACCTGCCTCGCCCTCACCCGAGAGCCGGATGCGATCGCCGTCGTCCACACCGGGCGGCACCTTGACCGCGAGGGTCCGCGTTTTCCGGGTGCGCCCGCGCCCGTGGCAATCATTGCAGGGATCCTCGATTGTCGTGCCTGCGCCCTTACAGGCGGGACAAGTCTGCTGAATCGAGAAGAACCCCTGCTGCATGCGAACCTGGCCAACACCACCGCAGGTCGTACACTGGATCGGATCGCTGCCCTTCTTGGCGCCGCTGCCGCTGCAGGTCTCGCAAGCAACCTGGGTCGGCACATCGATCTTGACGTTATCACCCGCGACAGCCTTCTCGAGATCGAGCCTCAGCTCGTAGCCAAGGTCCGCACCGCGAAAAACCTGTGGACCGCCGCCGCGGCGGCCGCCACCGCCGCCGAAAATGTCGCCGAAAACATCGCCAAAGATGTCGCTGAATCCCTCGGCACCGAATCCGCCTGCTCCACCGGGACCGCCGCGCACTCCTTCATGACCGAACCGGTCATAGGCCGAACGTTTGTCGGCGTCTTTCAGGACTTCGTAAGCTTCCTTGGCTTCCTTGAATTGCTCATCGGAGCCATCACCATCCGTGTTGCGGTCTGGATGATGTTTCATGGCAAGGCGACGATAGGCCTTCTTGATCTCATCAGCCGATGCTGATTTCGAGACCCCCAAAATTTCGTAGTAGTCGCGTTTCGCCATGATTCCCTATAGTTCGGGCGCCCCGTGGGGCGCCCGGACATTTTCCTGCTTGCGTCAGCTTACTAAGATTTCGACGCTTCGTCCTTGTCGACTTCCTCGAATTCCGCATCGACAACATCGTCATCGGCTGCCGACGCAGACCCGTCGCCACCGGCATCATCGGCCGCCTGCTCCGCATAGAGCTTCTGAGCCAGCCCGCCGGACGCCTCGCCCAAAGCCGCCATCTTTTTCTCAATGACGTCTTTGTCGTCGCTTTCGAGCGCGCTCTTGAGATCGGACACCGCGTTCTCGACTGCCGCCCGTTCCTCGGCGCTAGCCTTCTCACCGAGTTCACTGAGGGTCTTCTCTGAAGCATGGATCAGTCCATCTGCCTGGTTGCGCGTGTCGACGAGCTCGCGGAACTTGCGATCCTCTTCAGCATGACTCTCGGCATCGGAAACCATCTTGTCGATCTCGTCATCCGACAGACCGCTGGACGCCTTGATAACAATATTCTGGCTCTTGCCGGTCGCCTTGTCTTTGGCAGACACGTTCAGGATGCCGTTTGCATCGATGTCAAACTTCACCTCGATCTGCGGCAAGCCACGTGGCGCCAGCGGGATATCGGCCAGGTCAAAACGACCGAGTGACTTGTTGTCCAGGGCGCGCTCACGTTCGCCCTGCAGAACGTGAATCGTCACCGCCGTCTGATTGTCATCGGCGGTAGAGAAAACCTGCTCCGCGTTAGCTGGAATGGTCGTGTTCTTGTCGATCAGCTTTGGTCATGACACCACCCAGCGTCTCAATGCCGAGCGACAACGGCGTGACGTCGAGCAGTAGAACGTCCTTGACGTCGCCTGCCAGCACACCGCCCTGGATCGCCGCACCGAGCGCAACCGCTTCGTCGGGATTCACGTCGCGACGCGGCTCTTTGCCGAAGAAACTCTGCACTTCCTCCTGAACCTTGGGCATGCGAGTCTGGCCGCCCACGAGGATGACATCGTCTACCTCATTCACTTTCAGTCCGGCGTCCTTCAACGCAACCTTGCAAGGACCGATAGTCCGTTCGATCAGTTTCTCAACCAACGACTCCAGTTTGGCGCGGGTCAGCTTGATACTAAGGTGCTTGGGACCACTGGCATCTGCCGTGACATAAGGCAGGTTAACTTCGGTCTGCTGCTGCGTACTGAGTTCGATTTTGGCCTTCTCGGCCGCTTCCTTCAGGCGCTGCATGGCACGCGCATCGCCGCTGATGTCCACGCCGCTCTCGCGCTGGAACTCGTGTGTCAGGTACTCGATGACGCGCATGTCGAAGTCCTCTCCGCCGAGGAACGTATCGCCATTAGTGGCGAGTACTTCGAACTGGTGCTCTCCATCGACTTCCGCAATCTCGATGATCGATACGTCGAAGGTGCCGCCACCAAGATCGAACACAGCGATCTTCTTGTCGCCGCGCTTCTTGTCCATGCCATAGGCGAGGGCCGCAGCCGTCGGCTCATTGATAATGCGCTTGACTTCCAGACCGGCGATCTTGCCAGCATCCTTGGTTGCCTGGCGCTGTGAATCGTTGAAATAGGCCGGTACCGTGACAACCGCCTCGGTCACAGTTTCACCGAGGTAGTCCTCGGCGGTCTTCTTCATTTTCATCAAAACGCGCGCCGAGATCTCCGGCGGCGCCATCTTGTTGCCGCCCGCCTCAACCCAGGCGTCGCCATTGTCCGCCTTGACGATCGTGTACGGCACCATTTCGATATCGCGCTGCACGACGTCGTCTTCAAAACGCCGCCCGATCAATCGCTTGATCGCAAATAGAGTGTTCTCAGGATTCGTCACAGCCTGCCTTTTGGCGGACTGCCCGACCAGCACCTGGTCGTCCTTCGTGAATGCGACGATCGACGGTGTCGTGCGATCACCTTCGCTGTTTTCGATGACCTTCGGTGTACCACCCTCCATGACTGCTACGCAGGAATTGGTGGTACCCAGGTCGATACCAATCACTTTGCCCATTTTCTAGTACTCCAAATTCGATAGGAAATGCCTAAACTGGCTCTTAGGTGGGGCCGTGAGCCCATGATTCAAGCGTTTCTGCCCACTTTTTTGCCAACAACAGCCTAGTCGGCAGCGACGATGACCATGGCGGGCCGCAGCAGGCGCCCGTTCAGGGAATATCCCTTCTGTACGACAGTCAGTACCGTACCCGGCTCCACAGTTTCCGACGGCTGCACGCTGATCGCTTCGTGCCACTCAGGATCGAAAGGTTCGCCCTCGGGATCGAGCTGCTCGATTCCAAAGCGCTCCATCGTGCTCCCCAGCAGTTTCAAGGTCGCTTCGCTGCCCTCGAGCAGGCTCTCCACACTCGCGTTCTCTGACGCCGCCAGCGCCATCTCGAGGCCGTCTTTGACAGCAAGCAATTCCTTGCCGAAGCGTTCGAGTGCGAACTTGTGGGCATTTTCTACGTCCCGTGAAGCTCGTTTGCGGACATTCTCGGTTTCGGCCGCCGCCCTGACATAGCGCTCCCAGTTTTCAGCCGCCTTTGCCTCAGCCGCGTCCAACGTTTCCGAGGTAGTCCTCGGCGGTCTTCTTCATTTTCATCAAGACGCGTGCAGAGATCTCGGGCGGTGCCATCTTGTTGCCACCCGCCTCGACCCAGGCATCACCGTTATCCGCCTTGACGATGGTGTATGGCACCATCTTGATATCGCGCTGCACGACATCGTCTTCAAAACGGCGCCCGATCAGGCGCTTGATCGCAAATAGCGTGTTTTCAGGATTCGTCACGGCCTGCCGTTTGGCGGACTGCCCGACCAGCACCTGGTCGTCCTTCGTGAATGCGACGATCGACGGTGTCGTGCGATCACCTTCGCTGTTTTCGATGACCTTGGGTGTACCACCCTCCATCACTGCGACGCAGGAATTAGTGGTACCCAGGTCGATACCAATCACTTTACCCATTTTCTAGTGCTCCAAATTCGATAGGAAATGCCTAAACTGGATCTTAGGTGGGGCCATGAGCCCATGATTCAAGCGTTTCTGCCCACTTTTTTGCCCACAGCCGCCTACTCTGCAGCGACGATGACCATGGCGGGTCGCAGCAGGCGCCCGTTGAGGGAATATCCCTTCTGGACGACAGTCAGCACCGTACCGGGCTCCACAGCATCCGACGGCTGCACGCTGATCGCTTCGTGCCACTCAGGATCAAAAGGCTCGCCCTCGGGATCAACCTGCTCGATTCCAAAGCGCTCCATGGTGCTGCCCAGCAGCTTCAGGGTCGCTTCACTACCCTCGAGCAGGCTCTCCACACTTGCGTTCTCTGACGCCGCCAGCGCCATCTCGAGGCCGTCTTTGACAGCAAGCAGTTCCTTGCCGAAACGTTCGAGCGCGAACTTGTGGGCATTTTCTACGTCCCGTGCGGCTCGTTTGCGGACATTCTCGGTTTCGGCCGCCGCCCTGACATAGCGCTCCCAGTTTTCAGCCGCCTTTGCCT